>NZ_LQAQ01000019.1 GCF_001583495.1 Flammeovirga sp. SJP92
AAAGGATTATTTATTTGAGTGCAGTACCTCTCCATCATTAAAAATATAACCTGTCTTTTTTCCTGTCTGATGATCTAAAAAGTAGGCTTTATTATAACTAGAATCAGAGAAATAAAATGCATAATCTTCCTCTGTACTCCCCCGAATAAATAATTCACTTACCACTCTTTCTAATTCATTTCCAGTTTCTTTATCAATAAGAACCAAATCTGGGGAACTGCAACAGCCTGAACTCCATTGATGGATAAAACATAAGTAATTAGGATATTCTTTTACAAAAGTCAAACCTGTCCTTGAACACAGATAAGGCTCTGATTCCCTACATGATTTTAATACCTTTTTTGATGTTGTTTCAAAAGTTAGCCAAGTTGAATCACAGTTCCATTGATAGTATAGAAAAGATCCATTTTGAAGAAATATTGTATCTGAAAAACTCTCATTTTGAGCATAACTCATGTGTTCATAACAATCTGTTTTTAAACCTTGAGAATATATATTTGTAGATAAAACATAGAATATTAAGAGGGAGATAACGTATTTCATTTATTAGTGATAATGATATTTTTCTTCTGATCTAATTCTTTTAAAGATTGCTATTCAAAATGGAGACCAATTTATTTTTTAATTACATCCAAATAGATTCTTAAATCTATCTTACGTTTATTTTATTTCAAATGCTGTTTTAAAGATTCAAACACAACAACACTCGTAATACAAAACATAGCTTGCATCTATGTGAATACAGCACCAATCCACAATCATTCTATACAAGAATCTAATTTTCAATAGTTTTAATATAAAACTGCTAAATTTTGATCATAAATACTAAGCCAAAAATAACGAATCTGTTGACCTAATAGGATGAATTTGTTGACCCTTTAAGAACTGCTATCAGCTTATATTTGTAATAGTCCTTGCAACGGTATTTTTACTAATCATTAATTCATCACTATCAATGATACATTTGTCTAGATCTCTAATTGGGATATTTTTTTTGACGTCATTTATTGCTTGTAAAAGCGAGCAGAATAAACCATATCCGTCTAACAACACTGAAAAAACTCCAAATGTTCTTCTGATTATTGCAGATGATTTAGGAGCACATGATCTCTCAACTACCAGTTCAAAATACTACGAAACGCCAAATATTGATCAAATCGCCGCGAAGGGTATTCAGTTTGATCAAGGCTATGCCTCTTGTCAGGTTTGCAGTCCTTCAAGAGCAAGTATTATGACAGGTAAATCTCCTGCAAGACATGGCATCACCGATTGGATTGGGGCGAAAGAAGGAGAAAAATGGAGAACTCAGAAAAGATTTAATCAATTACTTCCAGCCTATTATCAACATCAATTAGACACCAACTATATGACCATGCCGGAAGCATTTAAAGCACATGGTTATACTACTTTCTTTGCAGGAAAATGGCATGTGGGCGGTGAAGGATCACTGCCTGAAGATCATGGTTTTGATATTAATAAAGGTGGCTTCCATGCAGGGAGCCCTAAAGGTGGTTATTTTTCTCCTTATAAAAACCCAAGACTGGAAGACGGTCCGAAAGGTGAAAACTTAAGCAGCAGATTAGCACAGGAGACAGTTAATTTTATGAAAGAAAATAAAGAGAAACCATTTTTTGCTTGTTTATCTTTTTATGCTGTGCATGGTCCTATTCAGACTACGGAGGAGAAATGGAAAAAATATAAGGATAAAGCAGTCGCTCAAGGAGTTGACAGCGTAGGTTATAAAATGGGTAAATTTCTTCCTATTCGTCAGCATCAAGATAACCCCGTGTATGCAGGTCTTGTTGAATCAATGGACGATGCTGTAGGTGAAGTGTTGGCGGGTTTAGAAGAATTGGGATTGAGTGAAAATACAATCGTTGTCTTTACAGGTGATAACGGTGGCGTTGCTGCGGGCGATGCTTTCTCCACTTCCAATTATCCGCTGAGAGGAGGTAAGGGTTATCAATTTGAAGGTGGATTAAGAACACCTTACATCATTAAAGTGCCTTGGCTGAAGCATTCAAACCTACATTCTAATGTTCCTGTTACTCATACTGATTTCTACCCTACTTTATTGGAACTCTCTGGACTTCCATTGCACCCCGACCAACATCAAGATGGTGTCAGCTTGGCTCCAATTTTCAGTGGAGAAACGATTGATGAACGTTCTATTGTATGGCATTACCCACATTATGGCAATCAGGGTGGTGAACCGTCTTCTGTTATACGTGCTGGAAAATGGAAGTTGATTCATTATTATGAGGACAACCGCGAGGAACTTTACAATTTGAATGAAGATGCTCAAGAACAACATGACCTATCCAATAGATATCCAGAAATGGTTAAGACACTTAGTAACGATTTATTTGAATATTTAAATGGTCTTGATGCCCAATACCCTGAAAGAGATACTACTTGGTCGAAAGAAAAGGAAGAGAAGTTTCTTAATAAAGTCAGAACCAAGAGAATGTCAGCCCTGGAAAAGAAGAGAATGGAAATGCTTGGTGATGACTTCCAGCCTAATTCAGATTGGTGGGGATCACAACGTATTGTAGATTAATCCAACAGTAAATAAAGCGTTAGTACTACTAAGAGCATGTTTGAAACATGCTCTTAAAATGTAGTTCAACTAAAACATTTTCACGCCTCTATCTATCACTTTCCTAATAAAAACTATTTACCATCAAAGAAGATGGAACTTTGAAAGCTTGAAATAGTGGCTTTCTGCTTATTATTTCGCAAAATTTATAGCAACAAAAACTGCATAACAATTCTATTCTTAACGGTCATGAAAAACCTTCAACTCTACCATAGAAAAGTATTACAAGCCTTGATTGAAGACAGGCGCTTTACTGTTGCTGAAATAGCAGAAGGTTTGGAAGTATCTCCCTCTACCATTTACCGTGAACTCCAACGCAATACAAATCCTTTTACACAAAAGTATGATGCGGAGTATGCACATAAACTATACCTTGCTAGAAAAAAGCTAGCCGGTTCTAAAAAGAAAAATCAGTTTATACATCATACGTTCAGAAAAAATGATTATCAACTTTATGCTGAAAGAAAATATATCTATTGGTATTCTGATCAGTATTATGACATGAAAGTTCCTAATAGGTGGAAATTGGAGAACCTTGTTCCCAAACATTATGCTTACCGTATTGGTAAAAAATATCATCATCATAAAGATAATTGGGAATACTATGATCTTTGGATGGAACATTTTCAATTTATCATAGCACGGCAATCGCAATCCGGCCCAAAATATTATTGGATGCGTGAGTTGATCAAAGAAAAAGACAACTTTACACTCTGGAAGAACCCAACCGTAGTGTTAAAACAGAAGAAGTGCGTCTAATCCATTCGTTTTACTCCAAAAATTGCCTTCATCTTCCCTTTTCCCTCCTCTTTTCTCTTACTTCTTCTTTCAAAACTCCCGACTTAGGGATTTTTTTATGTCTAAACTTTTCTATAATGGGCGGATCATCAACAATTTTCTGTCTTGATAAGGGAAATTGCATTTGCTCACGAATTAAAACGAAAAAAAAATTCTGATCACACCAATCAGTTCTTTTCATTTTTGATTTTAAACCGTCACAAATTTTTCTTCATCCAACTCCCTTTCGTCATCAAATCGGTACGCCACCAACAATCCACCTTTCGCTACGCTGTAATCAAGGCAACAAACATTAGTTTTGTAAAACATTGGTTGAATTTTGAGCCAGTAGTGACCGAAGAACACAGGGCGTTCCACTTCTCTGTAGTAGCTGAGGTCTTTCACATCTGACGCTTTGATTTGTACCGTCGGAAGGTTGTCCAATGCAAGAACACTGATCGACTGGAAAGTCATCTGCAAGGGGTCTTCCCACCATTTGTATCGAATATCTTTACGAATATTGCCGTCTTTATCACTAAACGATAGTCCATCAGGCAATCTCAACTCTTTTCCTTTCAATGTTTGCTCAATGGCATCGTTCAACGTTTCGTCTGTAGTATTGGCTTGCTCAATTAAAGATTTTGTCAATCGGTTTTGCTTCAGTTTACTTTTTAGCAACGTTATATTTTTTTCATCCCAACAAGCATGAACGGCTCTGAGATTTTTATCTTCATAAAATAAAGGCAAAGTCAAAAACCATTCGATATATTCATTGTATTCTTTTTGTCGGTTTTGAAATTGCTTTAAAGTCTCATAATGTTGAATGATATTCTTGATCCAGTGTTTTCGGATATGCCCGCCTTCTTTGTTTTGCATATGGAAACAGATGGCATTGTATTCGTGATTTCCCATCAATGCAATAGCATGCCCCATTTCGGTCATGCTTTTTACAATCTGAAGTGTCTCCCTGATTTTAGGACCTCTATCAATGTAATCACCTACAAAAAGTACTTTTCGGTCGGGATGTCCATATACTCCAGATACTTTTTTGTAACCCAGTTTTTGTAAAAGGCTTTCGAGTTTATCGGCGTGTCCGTGGATGTCTCCTATGAGGTCTAGCATATTTTTATTTGGTTATTATTCTGTTGCAACTATATGGTTCTTCAGCCACAAAGCATTGTGACTCTACAATGGTTTACATTCAATTTTTTATCTAAGATAATTGAAAATGTTTTCTCCAGTTTTCATTTATATATCTCGCGACACTTTCGGGTAAACTATTAATCAAAAATGACTTATTAGGATTGTGGGGATCATAAACCGCCGTTACTTTCTCAAGATAGATATATTTACTTGGGTTGCTTGTCATTGTTGTAACTTGATGTTTCTGACCTGTTTGATCTAAGAATGAAAACGTAAATTTATATACTTTACTACCTTCTATTTCGATAACAGTAGGTTCTTTTTTAATTAGCTTGACGTTTGTAAACCTACCCATTTTCAGTAATCTATATCTTTTATGACCATTGACGGCATTAAAAATCATCCAGATCAATCCTACCCAAAAAGGAATAGTAAATAGTAGAGATAAGCGACCTCCGGGGGTATTGCTCATGCCCTTAATACGATTTACATCTGGTCTAATGGAACTGTATTCAATTACCACTGAATCATTGACATCATAGATGTGCCCAATGCAATAGGAAGTCCAGTTGAAATTACCCATTTCTGAAAAAAAGATATAATCATAACCATAAATATATTCCTCGTTGATTAAGGTATTGGTCTCAAAAATGTTTGTAATGACTCCTTTTCCTATCTGATTTTCACCATATAAATACCTTAAGTACTAAGACAAAAATATTTAATACTAATTCTGTTTATTGTTTTGCGATTACTTCCTTCAAAAAACTTTAAATAGAACCACTATTAATACGTTTTTCAGCGTCGTCCTCACAAAAAATAATTCAGAATTAGTTATCATCTATTTTTGGCTTAGTACTTATTTCTGCAAAATCAATTTCATTTAGTGTTTGTGAAATCAAGAAGAGGCCTAATAGTAAAGTCGCAATGGGTATTGTACCGTATTTACCATTGACATAAAGAATAAATAGATCTTTAAATGGAAGTTTTCTTTGCATTGTAAATAAGAATTGAAGCATTGACGGGTTGAGAAAATCGAGCACTAGACATCATTTTCATCTACCTTTTATAATCCTAAAGGTCTAAAATAATGTATAAATTGTTATTCTTGAATAAAAAAAGCCAAACTAATCATAGTTTGACTTTTCGAATTTGAAGGTTTACATCTAATAGTACTTATTCTAAATATCGTCTGGCAAAAGAACATTGTACCCTTCCAAGACTGAATCTGCTTTCATATTCATGTAGTCTACTGAGGAAGTGGCATGTTCTTTTAATTTTTTGTCTCTGATAGAAGTGTAATAATTGTATTGTTCTGGCGTAAGAACACTTCCTAGGATCAGGTCTTTTTCAATGTCGAATGATTTTTCCATTTCTAGAAACTTGATATTGAACTTCCCAAGCTTGATGATATGAATTACCATTCTTTTGTTGACCAATTGCATTTTGGATCTGAGTTCCTTTACTTTTTCTTTTTCTAATGGAATTTCAGAGGTAATGATTTTTATTTCTCTAGAGGTGACCAAAAAAGAAAGCAATTCAGATTGTTGGTTCAGATCCAATATCTTATCACGGTCTTTATAAAATTGTTTGTTCATTTTCACTTTTTCCTCATGACTATAGTAAGTCTTGGCTTCCAATGCGTCTTTTTTTATATTGTACTGTAGTCGTAATGCTTTCATTTCCTTATACTGTTCAGGCGTAAGATGCACTACTTTGTTGACCCAGTCTGTAAATTTCCTGGCGTATAATTCCTGTTCTGCTGTTTGTCCACAAACGGTGGTGGAAAGTATCAAAAGAGTTCCTAGCAATAGTTTTGTTTTCATGATTATAAATATTTAAAATGAATGAAATTTTGTGATGAAAATCGTATACAAATCATCTTCAAGTACTAATGCAAAATTGTGTGCACGAAACATCTGTTTTCTTCTGCTCTAGCACTTAAGTACTAGGACAAAAGTAAACGGACATTTTATTTTATCTTTTTTATCCTACTCTTCGTTAGATTTTTATCGCGTAACTAAGGCTATGCTCTGCAAATCTGCCTTTTAGATTTTTATCGCGTAACTAAGGCTATGCTCTGCAAATCTGCCTTGATTAGAATAAAAAATAACAAGCTAAAATTATCCCTTTTCTTCTGTCCTAGTACTTAGTAAATTATCGTCAACTTTCAATCGACTTTTTTACAAATTGTCGATAATCTATTTTCAAGCTTCTTTCTTCTTCGTTTTTGTCTTGAAGCAAAAAATTCAAGGCTTTGAAGTCAAGGCCGAGGGAGCACTACCAAACTAAAATGGTAGAAATTCCACTGGTGCGAATGTTAAGCGTTAGCGTCATTCGTGTCCTACAGATCATTAGAAATCTCCTGATTTCTAAATGTTATAAATATTCGAATACTTAGTTTTTAATAAACTTCTTTCGGGTCTTATCAATTTGAAGGATATAAATGCCTTTTTGGAAGGTTGAAATATCCAACGTTTCTAATGATTTTGAGACCTGAAATTCCTTTACTTTTCTACCGTCAATACTATAAATAGAGACGTATTTTTTATTTAGATTTAGACCTTGGATATACAATAAATCGCTGGCCGGGTTAGGATATAATTTAAAATGTAATTGTGGTGCAATGGATGTTGGAGGCTCTTCTGTCTCCTTTTTGATCACCGTTAAGTCGAAAGTTTTAATCAATTCATCATCACCCATTTTCAAGATGGCTGTGACTAGAATATTTTCGTTTTGTTCTGATTGTTGGACAACACCTTCAGTGCCATTTACAGTAATGATTGTATTGTCTGACGAAATCCATTCCACTTCTAAACCGTCACTTTCTGGTATCATAAAATTGATGTTTTGAGTGACAGACTGAGCACTGTCACTCTCTTGGAAAGTAATGTAAACGTCCTTTTCCAATGCTTTTAATTCACTAGACACATCCCCTTTCAGCTTAATAACAAATGTCTTGTGTCCTACCAAATGCTTGTATTTTATTTCCGCATCTAATCTTACTGAACGTTCAATCTCTGGTGTAGTGATAAAACCTGAATCCCCTTCCACTTTCACAAAATCTTCCGCATAAGAGGTCCATGTTACGGTAGACTCATAGCTTGATTGTGTAGGGAGATAGATATTTTGAGTCACGCTATTTTTATGATCTCCATTTTGATACCCGATCACCGTGGCATTGATGGCTTCTTGCAAGAAAAGGTTATCATCTAACGCTCCATCTACAGAAACAAAAACATCATCAATGTGAATAGTACCCACCACTTTACCTAACTGAAATAACAAGCGGAGATTTGTCATTCCCTTTAAATTGGATGTGATTTCTCTTTCAATAGTGTAGAGGCTGTCTTTCTCAATCACAATCGCATCACTGTTGATTTTATCTGCTCCTTTATCCAACTGCAACTGAAATCTAATCTCTGTATCTACATCGGAATAAACGGAAAATCTAACTATAAATTTCTGTGCTTCTGGAATTGAAAAACCAATGACATGATCCAAAGTCCTATACCCCAAATTAGAGAAATTACCGCCGTTGGCAGTGATATGGAAACCCGCTGATTTTGATGAAGTGACAGGATGCAGGTCATTTTGAAGTTGGTATTCAATCCCTAATCCATCTTTGACAGTCGTAATCCAACCTTCTTCCACACCGCTCTCAAAACTAGGGTTGGTCTTGATGATATTACCACTGATTTTCTCTTCATTTGTAGCATAATATTGATTCCACCACTGCTCTACATCCTGTTTGATTTGAGCTATCTTAATGCTATATCCTGCATTATTGATTTCATTTTTGGTCTCAAGAGCCTGGTTATTCGCGTAAGCATAAAACTCTTCATGAAAGGCAGTCACTTCTGAAAATGGAACGTTCAATGGCGTCATGTCTTTATCGTTAGTCCAAAGCGTATAACGCTCATTCCCTTTCTTAAATGAATAACCGTTTTTACCGTTCTTTTTATAGTAAGTCACTGCCAAGTCTAATGGATAAGCTCTTTCTTCCTCATCATTATGATACAGCGAATTGCCTTGTAAAAACGTTGGTTTTGGTAAGTAAGCGTAGTCACAAATGGTAGGATAAAGGTCTATCAACTGCACCGCTCTTTCCGTTTCTTTTAATCGTTTTGAAGGATCAATGATGATCAATGGCACCTGTGCTGAATTCTGTAAAAGATTATGTTTGCCCCACATATTATGATCTCCCAAGTTGAAACCATGATCAGAAGAAACGACAATCAAGGTATTCTCTTTCTCACCAATTGCTTCTAAATGATCGACCAACATACCAATTTGAGCATCGATATAAGAAGCACAAGCATAATAAGCCGTCAGTAATTCCTTTTGTTTTTCAAGGTCCAATACCTTCTCTGCATCCTTATAAATATCATCCCAAGTCTGAGGAATATCTTTGTACCCCAACAGTTCTGTAGGCTCTTTGTAAGCAATAATATCCGTTCCTTCTGGCAGTTTTTGATAGTCTGCTAAAGTGATTTCTTTGTCTTTGTATAAATCAAAATACTTTTGTGGAGCGATAAACGGCAAGTGTGGTTTCTTAAAACCTACTGACAAGAAAAACGGTTGTTCAGTGACCGAAAACTTGTTCATCATTCTGATGGCCTCCAATGTAAACTGACCATCTTGATAGCCATCATCCCCTACGCCTTCAGGTCCTTTTTCATACGACATTCCTTCTTCCACTCTGTAATTGTTTCCCGATACAAAATCACCGTATTCTTCAGGGTATTCATAGTGGCTTGGGTCTTTATAATTTTCCGTCCATGAGTTCGCATTATGACCATCATCCACATTTCTAGGATCAAAAACTTTTCCTACAGCACCTGTTCTATAGCCATTCAACGCTAAGAATTGAGGTAATGTCGTCAGGTTTGGAGCGGTGTCTTCTAGTTTTAATGTAAGGTTGGTAATGCCATTTCTTTCAGGGTAAGTTCCGGTTAAGAAACTTGCTCTTGAAGGACCACAAACGGGATAAGAACATTGAGCATTAGCATACTGAATGCCTTGTTGTGATAGCTTATCAAAAGTAGGTGTGATCACTTCCTCATTCCCGAAGGCTGTAAGGTCGGTGTTCAAATCATCTACCATGATAAACAGGATATTTTTTCTTTTTGGTTTTGGAAATAAAGGTGCTAATTGTCCTTCTACCCAATCGCCTGCTTTACGGTTATAAACGGTTTTATTGGCTTTTGGACCCGCACACCAAATGGCTCTAGGGATTTCTAATTCTTCCGCTAAAGAAACTACCGCTTGATGGTATTTTGCTCTACTCAATGGAGAACATAAGTTGTTGGAGCCAAATTCACCTAAGTACAATGGCAAGTTTAAATTGTCAGCCCATTGTTTTACGTTTTTAAAATCAGCTCTAAGGGATGCAAACTCTTGTTCTGTTCCCCAATCTGGAATACTGTTATTGGTTTCAGGGTATTTTGTAAATGTGTTGGGCCAGTAATAATGGAACCAAGGAATGAGTTTGTCGTCATTTTCAAAAAGGGCTGGATCCATTTGCTGAGGAGCAAAAATGGCATTATCACCACCTCCAACAACCATCAAAATACGATCAGGGTTATCCTTTCTTACTGTCTCTACTAATTCAACATTCAGCTGATCCACCAATCCTTTATTCATATTAAAGTAAGGCTCATTGATCAACTCAAATACTAATTCATCATTACTTTTATCTTTAAAATGAGCACTGACCTGTGTCCAAATAGCTAGAAACCTCTCCCATTTTGCAGGATCAGTATAAACTTCATCTTCCTTTGTTACTTCCTCAATAAACCAGTGTTCACCATGTGCATTCAACACCACGATCAATCCTCTCTCCGTTGCCCAATCCACCACTTCTTCTACCCTCGTCAGCCATGCTTCATCAATGATATAAGGTGCCGTTTCAGTCGTATGACTTCCCCATCGAACGGGTAGACGTATATGATCAAAACCTGCATTGGCCACATCATCCATCATAAATTCTGTAATGGGATCAGCCCAGTCTCCTTCATTTTTGGCGCTCATCACATTTCCAAAGTTATAGCCATTGCCTAGCTTTTTGGCCATGTCATGAGCGGGTGTTTGTGCTTGAAGTAATAAAGAGGAAAAGAATAAAATATAAAGTAGTATAATTTTTTTCATCTGTCGAATATTAAAAAATACTTGTAAGTACTAGAAGGGTATAGTAATGAAGAATTAAGAATGATGAATGAAGATGGATCGTGTTATGGTACCCAGATTAGTTTTCAGGTGATAAATGAGAAGTGATACCAATTACCTGAGTTCCATAGCACGAACCATTTCCATTTTTAACTCTTCATTCTTAATTCTTCATTCATTAAATGTCGTCTACTTATTCCAATTGATGGATTATTTTTTGATAAACAGCTTACTTTGAGTGTTCACCTTCACGATGTACTTACCGTTTGGCAATGACTGCACATTCAGTTTGTAACCGTTGGCTGTTTTCTCAGTTGTAAAGTTGTTTACCGCTCTGCCCAATAAGTCATACACTGCTATTTCTGCATCTCTCTGAGGAGTGGCAACAAACAAGTGATCTACTGTTGGGTTTGGATATACGCTTAAGATCAATTGATCATCTTCTACTGAAGTAGGGATATCCTTTTTAAGCACTACAATATCGAATACTTTTGTTTCCGACTGACCGTTCAACGTTACTGTTGCTGTCAGTGCAATGCTTGTATTTTCCGAAGGTCTTACTACCTCACCAGAAGTTGAAACAACCGCCTCATCTGATGAAGCCCAAGTCACTGTAGTTTGGTGAAGCGAAGTGGTTGGTAGTACCATTGCTGAAGTTACATTTTCTGCATCATCACCCTCTGCGAAAGTAATTTCCAATGCTTCAGTTGCTTCTTTTAACTGTTGTGCTGTTTCATCACCTCCATTATCTTCTGTTTTGATGACTGTAAGGTCGAATGTTTTTGTTTGTGATTTTCCTTCTAAACTTAATGTCGCTGTAAGCGTTACCGTTGTATTTTCAGAAGGTCTGATCACTGTACCATTTGATGTAATTACTGCCTCATTTGAAGAAACCCATGTCACTGTTGTTTCATGTAATGAAGACGCTGGTAATAAAATATTTTGTGTTACGCTTTCTGCATGATCACCTTCTGAATAACCAACACTTAATGCTACTGAAGCTTCCTGTAATAATTCCTCCACAGGCTTTCCAGTATCTTCTTCTTTGATGACTGTTAAATCAAATGTTTTTGTACCTTCTTCACCAAGCAATGATAACGTTGCTGTCAATGTGATATTTTGATCTTCAGCACCTCTTACCACAACACCGTTTGATGATACAACTGCATCATTTGAAGAAGTCCATGTGATTGTTCCTCCAAATTCTGTTGTAGTTGGAAGAGTTACATCAGATGTCACAGTACTGCTTGTTTCACCTTCCGCATACGTTACTTCCACTGTTGCTAAAGCGTCTGTTAAGTAAGATCTTAAAGCCACTGTCAATGGGAATGCTACTGTCTCAGCGTATTCACCTTTAGCAATTGTTGCTGTCAATTTTACTGCTTGATCCGCAATTTGTTGTGTTACTACAGCCTGATCATTTTCTACTGTAATCGCTTCATGATCAGAAACCCAAGTGATGGTAGTAGCATGTCCTAAGTTGTCGGTTAAAGGAAGGGGAAAAGTAGTAGTCACACTATCTTTTGTATCCTCCCCTTCTAACATTAGGCTTAAATCTACTGATGCTAACATCACATGTGCTTTGTCCGCAGGCATCTCTTTTATACTTACATTATCGAATACAATCTCTCCCACATTGCCACCTACTTGAAGCAATAATCTATACGATTTTAGCCCTGCCGGTACTGCAATTAATGAAGTGTATTCTTTGCTTTCTGTTCCGAGTGTAAATGTTTCACCATTCGTTGATACATTTTTTCCTTCCTCATCATGTCCTTGAAGTTGGTATCTGATTTTAGCTCCTTCAAAGCCATACGCTTCAGCACTGATTGTAATGTATCCTCCTTCCGAAGTCAATTCATTGAATGGATAAGTTTGTGTTCTGTACACTAGGTTTGGCAATGATACACCTCCATTTTCGATGTTCAATTTCACTGCTTTTGTACCATTAAAACCATGTGTTATGTGGTCCACAGTAAATACTACTGGAGGATCAAGACTTGCATTGAAGTTCGACTCCCATCCTACTAAGTCTTCTGCTTCAAAACCAGCATTCACAATGATCATATTACCTTCAGCGTCTGTATATTCTAATACTTTCACATTGAATTCTTTCGTCATCGACTCTTCTCCCAATGTTACCGTAGCCGTCAATACAACATCTGTAGGTTGTGCTCCTCTCACTACTTTTCCTTCTGTTGAAATTACCTCAGGGTGAGATGAAACCCATGTCACTGTTGTTCCATTGATTCCTTCAGCAGGTAAAGTCAATGGGTGTAAAATACCGTTTCCGTCTTGAGGATCTAAATAATGGAAAGCCACTTCTAATGCTTCTACAGCATCTTTCAAAGAAGTATCTTCTACTACCGTTACCTCAAATACTTTTTCTTCTTGGTATTCGCCTTTTGTAATAGTTGCTGTTAACTGTACATTTTGTGAACCTTCTGCAACTACCACTTCAGCAGTAGTTTCATTGATTACAATTGCAGGGTTATTTGATTCCCAAGTGATCGTTGTACCATAAGCCATTTCATCGGATTGAGGCAATGTAAAATTAGCCGTCACATTATCTTTCGTATCACCTTCTGCAAATACAAGATCTAATGCTTCTTTTGTGAATTTTACTTGAGCTACATCTGCATTGATTTCTTTCACAACCACATCATCAAAAACAATATTACCTGCAGCGTTTCCACCAATTTGAATCAACAAACGAAGCGAAGAGATACCTGCCGGCATTTCCATCAACTGCACATAATCTGCTGTTGTTTCGTTGATTGTAAAGCTTTCCGAATTCACATTGACGTTTTTATTCTCTGCATCTTTGCCTTGCAATTGATAACGAATTGTATTTTCAGCATCTGCATAAGCAGCAACTTTTACTTCAAAATATCTTTTGGCTGTTGATAAACCATTGAAAGGATAATTGAATGAATTTCTAAATACAAGGTTTGAGAAAGAAACACCACCGTAATTGATTGTCATTTGTGCAGCGCCAGTGCCGTTATCCTTATGCGTTACTTTGCTTAATGTATAATCGATTGGAGGATCTGATGATGCTAAAATTCCTACATTCCACCCGTCTAACTCATCTTGCTCAAAGTCTGCATTGACTAAAATAATATTACCGTTTTCGTCTGCGAATGGTAAAACAACAGCATTAAATTCTTTTATATCTGACACATCACCTGAAGTGATTGTAGCGGTTAATGTTACGTTTTGAGCCGTTGCACCTCTATTTACATCACCTGTAATGCTGATTGCTTCTTCATCAGATGAAGCCCATGAGATTGTTGTACCATGCTTTCCTTCTGTTGACAATTCCACAATATCGAACATGATACCATTTCCATCCGAAGGATCTAAATAGAAGTATTTTACAAATAAAGCCGACTTCGCTTCCTGAACTTTCTCTTCTGCTGTGATTGCTAACACAGTAAGTTCAAAGGTCTTATCCAATGTCTCTTCACCGTCAATCGTCACTGTAGCTGTCAATGTGATATTTTGGTCTGTATCTTTTCTATATACATTTCCTTCAGTATCAATCACGGTTTCATCTGTACTTGCCCAAGTTACTGTGGCATCGAAAGTGGAAGTGGAAGGCAGTGTAATATTATTTTTTACAGTAGAAGCTGTCTCTGTTTCAGTATAAGTAATTTCAAGTGCATTTACTGATTTCTCTAAATCTGATAACGGTTTTATTACCCTTACATCAAAAGTTTTTGTCACCGATGCACCTCCATTTGTAATAGTAGCCGTAAGTGTCACATTTTCTTCTCCAGCTACAGATTGAATTTCTGCAGTTCCTCCATTGATGACAATTGCATCTGTATTGTTAGATTCCCAAGAAATCACTGTTCCATAAGTGTCGTCTGTCAACGGTAATATTATATTCGATGTCACATTATTGGCATCATCTCCTTCAGCAAAAATAAGTGCTAAGTCTTCTTTTACCATTTTCGCTTCCGCTTCATCCTTAGAGATTTCTTTGACCATAGCGTTATCCACTACAACATTTCCAGTGTTTCTACCTACCTGAACAAAGAAACGGAACGAGCCAATACCTGCATCCATTTTTAAAATTGCGGTATAGTCTGTGGGTGTATCATTGATATAAAATTCTGTACTGTTCTTGTTGACAAAACTGCTAGAGGCATTTTTACCTTGTAACTGGTAACGTACTTTCTCTACGTCTCCATAGATATTGGAAGACACTTCATAATATTTTTCTTCCGTTGTAAAATCATTAAAAGGATACAAGAATGTTCTTAACACCAAGTTGGGAAGAGATACACCACCGCTAACAATATCAAAAGCTACAGCTGATGTTCCATTTTCTTTATGTGTTACAGACTGATATGTGAAGTCAATGGCTTGAGATGCATTAAAGTTAGTTTCCCAACCTGCATTCTCTCCTAAATCGAAATCAGCGTTGATCACAATTAAGTTGCCTTGAGCATCCATCATTGGCAATACATTTACTGTAAAGTCTTTTGTCAACGTTTCATCATTTAAAGAAATCGTTGCTTGCAATGTTACAGGAGTGGCAGAATTGGCTCTTTTGACTTCTCCAGTAGTACTGATCACATTTTCATCAGATGAAGTCCAAGCAACTGTAGTTCCATTTACTCCTTCTGTTGGCAAAGTCACATCATATAAGATACCATTTCCGTCTTGTGGATCTAAACTATTGAAAGACAACTCCAAAACATCTTTGGCTTCTTGTACTGATTCCGCATCCGTTTTTGTGTTTTTGGGAGCAAAATAGACATTATCAAAATAGAAGTCACCAACGTTTTTTCCTACTTGAATCAACAAATACCACTTCTCTGCCCCAGCAGGAACTGTAATGGTTGTTTCAAAAGTCTGAACTGATTCAGTATTGTTGAATACCTCCGTTGTAATCTGAGATGGTCCATTATAATTCAACGCAAAACGAAAATTCTGCCCTGTTGTACCGTAAGCATCTACTTTACATACAAACTCTGTATCTTCTGCTAATGGAGATTCAAAGTTGGTATAACTTCCTGATTTTAATTGAATATTACTTCTGCTTAATCCTGCATTTTCAGGTGTGTCAGGAATTGCAATTTTGATAAAATAGTTTCCCTCTATTTGTACTCTCTCAAAAGTGGGAGGGTTCGTCAAACCATTTTTCATTGTTAGGGTCCATTCGTTTGAGATAATTTCATCCTCAAACCCTGGGTTGGTTATTAAATTGTCATTTGCAAATGCAGAGAGACACATCAGCCATGACAGGACAAAGGTTGTAAAAGTTAATTTCATATAATTCATACTTTGTTATAAGTAAATGACAAGTTTCCTTATCGGAAGTTGTGCTGTGTTTATCACCAGATTATCATTTCAGAGTAGTTCACTACCAAGTCAGATATTGTACTTTATTATCTGGTGCTTTAGTCATAGTCAAAAGTAGGTCTGTTAAGGTTTATTTAGGGTGTATTTTCCGTTCTAGCACCTCTAAAAATGTTTCTAACATTGTCTCAATATGTTATTTAAGTGATCAAAACGTCATTTTTATGTAACGACACGTTTTTTTCGATGGAAAATAAGACTGTTTATTTTTTAAACCTTGAAATCGGCTGGCTCTTTTGAGGTAGCAGGTGAAATTAATTATGTGTAAATAAATGAGAGCGTAGATATTTGAGAGGAAGGCTAGACACGTGTAAAGAAGGGTAGACACATAGGTCTACCCCTACGCGGTTAGATATTCGTCTTTTTTAGAGCGTTCGCTAGCAATGCTCTATGCTTCTCTACTTCCTCTTTGTAATTCGGATCTTTGACGATGTTTTTATTTTCATCAGGATCTTTTGTCAGGTCATACATCATTTCAGCAATGACGACACCTTTTTTATTTTTGAATAATGTATACCTAAAACCTTTGGTACGGATGGTGTCTCCCAATTTCCAACGGCTTAATGCATATTCTTTGATCTCTTTTTGATGATCTTGAAGCACTGGAACCAACGAACTCCCTTGAAGTTGTGCAGGTTGCGATAAACCAGAAAGGTCACATAGTGTAGGGAAAATATCTACAATTTCAGCAAAACCTTCCGCAGATCCTTTCTTAAATTTCTTTCCTTTGGGTGGTTTGATCATCAAAGGAACTCTCAAAGCAATATCAAAGTTAGAATGCTTACACCAGAAAGTGTGTTCTCCTAATTGCCAACCGTGATCGCCCCAAATGACAATAATCGTATTATCATACAACTTTTGAGCTTTTAATTCATCAATTAAATCACCAACCAAATAATCCGCAAAACTTACTGAAGCATAATAACCGTGTTTCAACGTTTTGGCCAATTGCTCATCCACATCACCTTTCTTCGGTACGCCATTATACGCTCTTAGTTCTCCCCAAGAGGTCTTTGCTACGTTAGGAATTCCTTCAGGAAGGAAGTTATTATCGGGTGCAGGAATGTCATTTTCATTGTATAAATCCCAAAAACGCTCCGGTGCTACGAATGGAAGGTGCGGTCTTGCCAAACCTACCGCCATAAAGAACGGTTGATCTTTTTGCTTCAATTCTTTCATCTTCTTTTTCGCTTTTGCGACCGTTCTGCCATCTAAAAAGTCTGTATCCTTACTGTTTTTTACTTTTTCATAAGGTTGGGGACGTTTGTAAGGAGGAATTGGGTTTTCGCTTTCCTTTACCAACTCATCGGAGTGGTATTCAAACATATCTTCTGCAACCACTAACTCCGACCAAGTTCTTTCGGAGGTGTCTTTTTTACCATGAATTACTTTACCAATCGAATATGTATAATAGCCATTTTCTTTGAAATGCTGACCAATTGTCACTGCTCCAGGCATTTCCTTATCGATTTTTGCTCCCGCATCTACAAACCTTTTCAAAGTGGGACGCACGCCAGTATGCATAGAAGCTCTTGAGGCTCCACAAACGGGAACTTGACAAAATGCATTGTTAAACGTAGTAGAATGCTGACTGAGCTGATCAATATTGGGCGTTTTGATTACCTCATTTCCATAACAACCTAATTCGGGTCTTAAATCATCAATTGTAATCAATAAGATATTCGGTTGATCTTGAGCGAGTGTCATAGCAGGGACACAAAGCATCCCCGCTAAAATATATAAGAGTATTCGTTTCATTTTAGATAGAAGCTTTTGTTTCTGCAATCCAAGAAGTGATCATTTGAGCCATTTGTTTTGACTTTGGATCGTTGGCATTGTAGATATTTTTGGTTTCGTAAGGGTCCGTCTTCAAGTTATACAACTCATAGCGTTCTTCTTTGTAAAAGTACATCATTTTGAAGTCGCCATCTCTTGCTACCGTCACATGTATATCTCCGGTTGAATTGGGTCTTGCCTTCGGCGAATGCCAGAAAATAGTTCGATCTTCTGACTTCCCTTTTTTGATATTATTTTTAATGCTAATACCGTCTAAATGCTCTGTAGGATAAAGGTTTAATCCACAAAGGTCCAGCAATGTAGGGTATAAATCCGTGTTCGTTGTCACTTGATGGACAACACCATGCTTAGAAATCTTCGCTCCACCAAAAATCAACGGTACTTTTGTTCCGCCTTCATAAGTGTGTCCTTTTCCAGCTCTTAATGGAAGGTTTGAAGTCGCCAAATCTCTATTACTGTTTAAACCTCTGTTAGATAATCCGCCGTGATCAGAAGTAAATACAATAATTGTATTCTCATACATTCCTTTCGCTTTCAAAGTCTTTACAATTCTGCCCAAACTTTCATCTACTGAAGCTACCATTGCACCGTAAACAGGGTTGTTTTGATGCATTTTCATCGTGCCGTCTTGCTTGGTATATTCAGGCCCTTCAAAGGTCATTCCTTCTAACTTCGTTTTGTACTTTTTAATGTCTTTCTTTTTTGCCTGAAAAGGAGTGTGTACCCCATAGTGGCTCAATACTGCAAAGAAAGGTTTTCCATCATGATCTGTATTTAAGAATTTGATCGTCTCATCCGTCAAACGGTCCGTCAAATATTCACCTTCTTCACCTTCATCCAATCCAATGATTTTACCATGCCCTTTACCAATTTTCTTTGGATTTTTCGGAACGTTGTAAGGATAAAAATACGATTGGGGTGCTCCCGCCGCACATCCTGCTACATTAATATCATATCCTTTATTGTGAGGCCATTCATCTTCTTCATGACCCAAATGCCATTTTCCAGCAAAATACGTATGATATCCTTGGTCTTTAAAAGCCTGACCGATTGTTTTTTCATTGTCATAAAACTTCTTACCCTTGATCGTATTTTCATTTTTGGCAGGAATGCCCGCTCTTGCTGGATATCGTCCTGTTTGCAAAGCATATCTTGAAGGCAAACACCTTGGGTGCGCCACGTATGCATTGGTAAAATCAACTCCTTCTTGAGCTAATTGATCAATGTTAGGTGTTTCATAAAAATCTGCATCGTGATGCGAAATATCGAAATACCCCAGATCATCTACTAAAAAAATCAAGACATTTTTCTTCTCTTGTGCCCAAAGCACATTACTGAACAGTAAAAGAAAAATGATGTTGTATATATTTTTCATTTCGTTTGTTTTTATGTAGGGGTAGACCTATGTGTCTACCCGTGTTTCAAATTATATGTCGCAAGTGTTACGCCGACTGGTATCACTTGAAACATTGGTAAAAACCAAAATACCGTGCACCATGACTGAAGTTATGGGCTTGTGATACTAACTCCGCCAATACTAAAGTGTTGTTTCCGCTTTGAACCTTCAAGACTTTAGTCTTGATTAGGTTACAATATCACTTGCTCATAGTTTTAACTATGGTGCTCAAAACACTTGTACTAAACCTATTTTAATCGTACCGGATAAATGGCTTTTTCTGGAATGCTGAATTCAAAGCTTCCTTCTAAATAACCTTCAGTCACCAAGAAATCATCCATTTCCTGCATTGTTTCATAGTACCATCTATTGATTGTACCTTTTTCATATCCTTTTTTTCTCCAATAGCCTTCATTAAAAAACGAGTGTTCAGCACCTTCATAGACTTTCATCTCACATTTTACGCCGAGTGCTTCGCATTTTGATTGCACGTCTTTGGCTAATGGCAATGGAATGACTTTATCTCTATCTCCCAACATCACCAACATATCTGGAAAACTTTTATGAATATTCTGACGAGGGCTAAACGATTGCCAAGTTCTTCCTTTCTCCTCTAATTCTTTTGCCACTAACCTATGTGCATATCCTTCTTTACTCATTCCCATCACTGGATTAAATAAAATCAACAAATTAGGCTTGTAATCTTTTGCTTTGATTCCATCAGTTAATGGCTCAATAAAAGCTAAACTTAAAGCGAGTTGCCCACCTGCAGAACCACCTCCAACTACTATTTTGTTCGGATTTGCTCCATATTTTTTAGCATGTTTTCTCACATAACGCATTGCAATTTGTACGTCTTCCACGGCTTCAAAAATAGTCGTGTTATTTCTTTTTCTTACTCTGTATTCTGGACAAAAAACAACTAACCCTCTATCCGCCAAATGTCTTGCTTGCGAATAAAAGGCTGAAGGACTACCATTATTCCAACCTCCACCGTGAATCAAAACTACTGCACCTTTCGATGATGCCATTTTTTCAGGTTTAAAAATATGAAGTTTCAATTGCAAAGAATCCAAATCTCTATAAGTCACTTTTTCATCAGGACTTACATTTTGGGCTTGAATTGAAAAAGAAATAAAGAAGCTAATTAGTAGTAATAATATTCGTTTCATTGTCATACATCTTGTAGGGGTAGCCCCATGTGTCTACCCATGTTTACGTTTGTACATTCCAAATTACAGGAATAAATACATGTTTAAATATACATAATTACTCCATAAAATTATCAACAAATAACCAACAGTGGGCAGACACATAAGTCTGCCCCTACGGTTACATCGATGGATAATTAGGTTTGTAGTCGTTTAAGTTCAACTTCTTCGTTTCACTTACTTCAAGCTTCACTTTCTTCAGGTCTTTATCTCTTGAAGAGTTACCTACCATAATAGTGAACGCTCCTTTTTCTACACCCCATTCCATATTTTGATCAAAGAAAGCCAAATCTTGAGTCGTTAATTCAAACGATACCGATTTTGATTCCCCTGCCTTTAAAGCTACTTTTTTATACGCTTTTAATTCTTTCACCGGACGAGTAACTGATGAATAATCATCTCTGATATAGACTTGTACCGTTTCTTCACCGTCTTCTTTACCTACGTTTTTCACATCACAAGTCACTGTAAATGTATCATCACCTTTGATTTTTGATTTATCTAAAGCGACATTTCCAATCTCATATTGTGTATAAGACAAACCAAAACCGAACGCATATAATGGATCTTTGTTTGTAAACTTATACTTATGGAAGTAATGCGAAGGCTTGTGATTATAATATAGTTTAACTTGACCTACTGTACGAGGTACCGTGATTGGTAATTTTGCCGTTGGATTCACATCACCAAATAAGATTTCAGTAATGGCCTGGCCTCCAAAACTACCTGGCTCCCATGCTTCTAACACTGCACTCATGTTATCTTCTAACCACTCTTCACCGATTGGTCTACCGTTTACTAATACTGCTACTACAGGCGTTCCAGTCTTTTTGATGGCTTTGATCAATTCTAACTGACGACCAGGAAGATTGATATGTGCTCTATCCGTATTTTCTCCACAAGTCTTGTTTTTCCAATCATAACGTAACGAGTTCTCACCTACTACTACAATGGCAATATCTGCTTTAGAAGCTTTTGATGCTGCTGTAGAAATCGCTTTGTCTGTTGTTTTACCAATGATTTCACCACTGTTATAATAATCCAACTCAAAACCTTTGTCTTTTGCTACTGCTTCTAAACCTTCTTTTACCGTTATAATTCTATCTTCCGGCTGATACCAGTGCCAGTCACCCAAAATTGTTTCGTTGTTAGCGTTTGGTCCAGTGATAAATACTTTTTTGTATTTATTTTTTGGTAAAGGTAAAATACCATCGTTCTTTAACAGCACAATCGACTTTCTTGCAATCTCTAAAGCTGTTGCTTGGTGTTCTTGATTGAAAACGACTTCCTCTGCTTTTTCCTCTAATACATAAGGGTTCTCGAAAAGACCTAAACGGAACTTCACTTCCAAGATCTTCGCTACAGCATCATCTACTCTTTCTTCAGGAACGATTCCTTTCTCTACTGCTTCAACAATTGATTCTGTAAACTTAGGACCGTGCATGTGCATGTCCATACCATTATTCACTGACATACGGAAAGCGTCATCTAAACTTTCTGCTTGACCATGTAACGTATGAATACGCTCAATATCCATCCAATCAGACACATAGAAACCTTCAAATCCATATTCCTTTCTCACAATATCGGTCATAAACTCTTTGCTAGAGTGACAAGGAATACCGTTAACTTCGTTATGTGCTGTCATGATAGAGAACACATTTGCTTCTTGTACTGCTCTTCTATAAGGAGGTAAATGCACTTCACGGATAGATCGCATAGAAAGGTCTAATGGAGAAGCATTTGTACCGTTTAATGGCTCACCACCACCGATAAGGTGTTTCGCACAAGCAATTACTTTTTCAGAACCCGTAAAATCATCTTGCTGGAAACCTTTGATCATTTCCACACCCATATTACCTACTAGGTAAGGATCTTCACCAAATGTTTCACCTACACGACCCCAACGAGCATCTCTTGCAATATCAATATTGGGAGTAAATGCCCAGTGAGAACCCGTTGCTCTCATTTCTTTTGCCGTCTCTTTTCCTACTCTGTATGACAATTCTTCTTCAAAAGTACTTGCCAAACCAATTGGTGTAGGATAGATCGTTGCCCCATAATTTAAGCCATTACCATGAATCGCGTCGATACCTATTAATAGAGGAATCTGTAAACGTGATTTCATTGCTAAACCTTGAAGGTGATTGGCCTCCTTCGCAGAGATAACATGTAAAAAAGAACCTATTTTACCTTCTTCAGTCATTTTTGCAATATCCGAAGAATGTAAACCAGGATAAAAACCTAACGCATCATTATTATGTAACTCTTCCGGTGACAGATCTTCCTCTGCCTTTTTCATATGTTCTAAACCAACATATTGTGCCATCTGCGCTACTTTTTCCTCTAGCGTCATTCTAGACATTAAGTCTGCTACTCTATCTTTTACAGCTACCTCGCTGCTCTTGTAAATTGGTTGATCATTACTAGCTCTCGTCTCGCATGATACCATACCATATGCCATTGCCAGAATGACAATGCCTGTCATTAATCTTTTCATAGTCTCACCAAAAAAATAATAATTCATGTTCACAAAGCTCTTGATTATTCCCTATAAGTAGGTTCAGAAATAATTCTTAATACTTTGAAAAAAGTTCTTCCCCTTGGGTTGAAGAATCACACACATTCATCATTATTCACTGATAAATAGTGTTTTAAGTCGATTTTTAAACATTGAACTATTTTCAAACCTCCCGGAACTATTCCTCATACTAGCGTTTGAAGTACACTTTATAATATTGCAGTAGAACATTAACATAATGGATTAATAAAGTTTAATTAAAAAACAGTAATTTTGGAATGAAAAGATACTACGAAATGGAATGAAATGATCACTTATTAATGTATGAGTTCAGACGCTAAACTCATTATTAACTACATGTTATCAGCACGATCTGATATATTTTTTTAATAACTAAAGATACTCTCAGTAGCCCTTATATAATAGGCCTGCTGTAAAACAAATACGAATATGAAGCAGTATAAATTTATACTCTCAACTCTCTTTTTGTTTCTCTACACTATTAACTTCTCTTTTGCACAAAATCAAGAAAACTATACAGTAGAAGGTATAGTAAAAGATGAAAACGGTATTTCTTTACCCGGAGTTAATATTTACGATAGAGAAACTAGAAAAGGAGTAAAAACTGATTTTAATGGCAAGTTCAAAATCCAGCTTGAAAGAGGAACGACACTCGTTTTTTCTTTTATTGGAATGAAAACGCAAAGAATTGAAGTAGATGCTTTCGATACTTCTCTCCACAATCTAGAGGTGACACTTAAAGAAGATTTAGAACTACTCGATGAAATCGTAGTAGTAGGTTATGGCAGCCAAAATGCCAGTGACCTTACAGGTGCTGTTTCCCAATTGAAGGAATCAGATGATGTAGTAAGACAATATCAAAGCGTAGACGGTTTACTTCAAGGTAGAATGGCAGGCGTGCAGGTAACAAGCAACATTGGTCAACCTGGCGGTGGTATCAGCGTAAAAATTAGAGGTGTGAATTCACTTCGTGGCAACAACGAGCCTCTTTATATTGTGGATGGTATTGTGATCAGTTCTGCTGGTGAAGACACGAACAGTGCTTTTTCGGATGGCAACGAGGACCAAGGCGTACATAACGGTCTAGCGGGGATCAACCCAAGAGATATTGAATCCATTGAAGTATTGAAAGATGCTTCTGCTACGGCTATTTATGGTTCAAGAGGTGCCAATGGTGTCGTTTTGATCACTACTAAAAAAGGTAGTAAAGGCGCGGCCAAAATCAATGCTTTTGTGAGTACTGAAGTAGCAACTATTTCAAAAAAAATAGACGTACTTGATGCCCCTGCTTATGCTCAAATGACCAATGAAGTAGCCATCTTGAAAGGTTTACAACCAAAATTCCATTTGGAAGGTGGTAATATTTATCCTATTGAAAACGGAAATATAAATCCTTCTCCTCTTACACAGGTCAATTGGCAAGACGAAATCTATCAGCCTGGTGTAAGCACAATGGCACAGCTGTCTGCTTCTGGTGGTTCTGACAAAACGAAATACTACATTTCAGGTGGTTTTAATGACTTGAATGGTATTGTAGAGAATTCCAACATGAAAAGTGGTGATTTGAGAATGAACCTCCAAAGCAACCTGACTGATAAATTAAAAGTAGATGCAAGAATGTCCGCATTCTATTCTCAAGGTCAATTTGCTCAAAGTGGTTCTAAAGGTGGCAGTAGCCGTTCATTTACTAAATCAGTAGTGAACTTTCAACCGATTTATGAAAATGATGCTTCTATCTCAGACATCGGTTTATCAAGCCCGCTTTCTTTCATCCAAGATTACGAGGACCTCACCAATGAGTTAAAAATTCTAGCTTCATTAAATGCTACTTATTCTTTCAATAAATACTTCAAATACCAAGTAAGAGCAGGTACAAGCTATAGAAGCAAAGACCGTTCGATCTGGTACGGAAAAGATACGCAGAAGGGTAGTCAGACAAATGGTGCTTTAGGTATTTCTGGTTTAAACCGCTACTCTTACACGATTGATAACTTATTGATGTTCAATAAAAAATTCAATAAAAAACACAGAGTAGATGCTGTTGTAGGTTTTGTAGTGGATGGAATTACGAGTACACAAAGTAATTCAGAATCTGAAAACTTCCCTGTTCATTCACTAAAAGCAAGAGCTCCGCATTTAGGACAGACAATCGTAAGACCTTATACAGAGTTGACAAGTACAGAACAGTTGCTTTCTGGATTAGGTAGAGTTACTTATACATATGATAATAGATATACAGTAACAGCAACAATGAGGGCTGATGGTTCATCAAAGTTCAAGGAAAAAAATCAGTTTGGTTACTTCCCTTCAGCAGCGGCTGCATGGCACATTTCTGAAGAAACTTTCTTGAAGGCAAGCGATATCGTTTCTAACCTAAAATTAAGAGGTTCTTGGGGTCTGACGGGTAACCAAGGTATTACGCCTTACCAGACTTTCAACAACTACGGTATTGTTTATTACACTGATTATAATAACAATATCCTTATTGGTGCAGGACCAAACAACATTGCCAATCCTCATTTGAAATGGGAAACAACACAACAAACTAATGTTGGTTTAGACTTTGGTTTCCTTGGCGGAAAGATCTACGGATCGATTGACGCTTACTATAAAACAACGGATGATTTATTACAGCAAATTCAAATTCCGCCATCAACAGGATTTACGGCTTACCTAACCAACAGAGGTTCTATTGAAAACAAAGGTATTGACTTGATGTTGGAAACTGTGGCTTATGCGAAGAAAGACTGGACGATCACTGTAGGTGGTAATATTTCATTCGTAAGAACAAAAGTATTGGATTTAGGTATCCCTGAAGCTCCTGTTTACATCAATGGTCAAGAGCAAATGGCTTCATATTATTTAGGCAACAATATTTCTTCAGGAACTTATTTCAAGCAACCTGCCAATATCTTTATGAAAGGACAAGCTGTAGGTGCATTCTGGGGTTATAAAACCAATGGTATTTACCAATCAGATGAAGCGGCCGCAAATGGTCCTACTGTAAACGGCAACACTCCTCAAGCTGGAGATATCGCTTTTGTTGATCAAAATGGAGACGGAAATATCGATACTAACGACATGACCATCATTGGTAATCCAAACCCTACCTTCACTTTTGGTTTCAACACAAAAATCACTTACAAAAACCTTACAGTGAGTGCATTGTTTACAGGAGCGTATGGAAACGATATTGTTAATGGTAACCTTCTAATTGAAACAGATGCTTACCAAACCAACAAAAATGTAAGACCGGAAGCGTATTACAATGCATGGAGACCGGGTGACACTAATGCCACTTCTCCACGATTAGGACACAACGATCCTACGGTATTCACAGACCGCATTGTAGAAGACGGAAGCTATGTGAGGTTATCCAACCTGACTATCGGTTATGATGTTCCTTTAAAATCAGGAAGTATAGAGCGTATGAATATTTTCTTTGCAGGAAGAAACTTATTCACTTTGACAAATTACTCTGGTTACGATCCTGAATTGACAACATTCATGGGCGATGGAAGCATCATGGGCGTTGATTGGAACTCTTTCCCTAACGCGAGATCATTTTCATTAGGTCTTAATGTCACTTTCTAAATCAATTCTTATGAAAAATAGATTAATCCTATTCTTAGCCTCCTTACTTATTGCAACTTCGAGTTGTTATAAAGAGGACCCTCCGTTTTTAAGTGATGAAAATCTTTTTATCACAGATGAAGGCGTAAAAACAGCAGTGAATGGTATTTACTCTTCCGTTGCAGGTTTTACGTATTACAGTTCTGATTTAATTCAGCTGACCAACTTCCACTCTGGTATGTTTCAGTCCAGCAGAAATCAGGATCAGAATGGCATTGCTTCATTAAACCCCTTGCCTAACCTTACTTTTGTTGAAAACGTTTGGAAATCTTCATACACTTCTATCAACAGAGCAAATTCAACGATCCAAGGTATCAAGGAGTTTCAAGCAGAACCTTCTGAAACCGTGTTGAATGAACTGGGACAGACACACTTCTTGAGAGCATTAGTGTATTTCAATTTGGTAAGATTATACGGTGATATACCATTGAGATTAGAAAGTGTAGACAGTGAAACATTGCATGCTCCTAGAGTGGCAACTGACAGCATCTATACTGTGATTATTGATGACTTGAAAATTGCGGAAGCAAATCTGTATGAAAATGGCCTTCAAACTATTGGAAGACCTGCAAAAGAAGCGGCAAACATGCTTCTGGCTCAAGTTTATATGACATTGGCAGGTAATGAAGGAAGCGGTTCTCCGTATTGGGAAATGGCCAAAGAAGAAGCTTTGAAAGTATATGGTAAATATACGCTAGTGAGTGATTTTAATTCTTTATGGGAATCTGGCAGTAGAAATAATAATACAGAATCCATTTTTGAAATTCAATATAACCAAGCCAATAGCGGAAATGTGATCCGTTTGCATACGCCGAGTAATGCATTTATCGGTCAGTCTTGGGGTAGAATTATGTTGAATCCTGAAGTAATTGATGCTCATCAGAGTCAATATCCTAACGATCCTCGTTTTGAGGCTACTGTTATGTACAATTACATGAAGTACAATGCGGATGGTTCAGAAGCTGGAGAGCAAAAAATTTACCCTTTAGCAGCAAGAACTTCAAAAGCTAGAGCTTTCCCATTTGTGGCAAAACACTGGATTACTGATCCTAAAACACCTACACCTTATTCTGACGCCAACTTTGTAGTGATGCGTTATGGTGAGTTGTTATTGATGCTGGCAGAAATCACGAATGAAGTAGATGGCCCTGCGGCGGCTGAAATCTATGTCAATGAAGTGATTTCTAGAGCTAGAAACTCTGCAGGTGGTGATGGTATTGCTCCAGAAAACTGGGCAGGTTTATCACAGGATGAGTTCAGACAAAGAATTATGAGAGAATACCAGTACGAATTGCTTGGTGAAGGCGGTGCTTGGTATAGAAATAGACGAAGAGGTTTAGACTACTTCAAAACGGAGGTGATTGATGTACACAACAACAGAATTGCAGAAGACGGCTTTCAGGATTTTGATCTTCTTTATGAAAACCCTGAAAAAGCAATGTTGCTTCCAATTCCAATGGCGGAAATCAACACCAACTTGGAAATTAATGCTGACGATCAAAACCCTGGCTACTAAGCCATGATTAACATGAAAAAGTATTTTTTAAGCTTATTTCTTCTGACTGTACTCTCTACGGGGTACAGTCAGGATAAAAAAAATGTTCTTTTTATCGCTATCGATGATTTGAAACCTACTATTGGTGCTTTTGGTGATGACTATGCTAAAACACCCAATATGGATCGATTGGCGGATAAAGGAACTGTATTCTTAAACAACCATTGTCAGCAAGCAGTTTGTGGCCCTTCAAGAGCCAGTTTGATGACAGGTTTAAGACCGGATATTGTAAAGGTTTGGGATCTGAAAACAAAAATCAGAAAGCAACGCCCTAATGTGGTGACTTTACCTCAATACTTCAAAAACAATGGTTATTTGACGTATGGTGTGGGTAAAATTTATGACCCTAGAAGCGTTGATAAACAACAAGATCAACAGTCTTGGACAGAGTACACGTTGCCAAATCAATTAAGATACCCTGAAGGGAAGCAAGCCCCTGCCCTTTCTTATTATCAAAACCCTGAAAATGTAAAAAGGGTCAGAGAATTGAGAAAAGAAGCAGAAGCAAAAGGCATTGAGAAAAAGAAAATCAACAAGTGGGTACAAGAGCGTTTTAAACCTGCTTTCGAAAAAGCAGATGTTTCTGATGATGCTTATATCGATGGTGCTATCACAAAACAAGGTGAGGCTTACATCAAAGCATTGGCAAAACAAGACCAACCTTTCTTTTTAGCGGTAGGTTACAAACGTCCTCACTTACCTTTTGCAGCGCCTACAAAATACTGGGATTTGTATAATGAAAATGAAGTTCCATTAGCCAAATTCCAACAAAAAGTGGAAGGTGGTTATGAGAAAGCATATCATAATTCAAGTGAGCTTCAAGGATATAAAACGGAAGGTTTAGATATCAGTGAGGTAGACGGTGTTGTCAAAATTTCAGAAAAAGGACAACGTCAGTTAATTCACGGTTATTATGCGGCTACTTCTTATGTAGATGCTCTGGTAGGCCGATTGATTACTCAATTGGAAGAAAATAAACTGGACAAAAATACGATCATCATCCTTTGGGGTGATCACGGATGGCACTTGGGAGATCACTTATTATGGAACAAGCACTCTAACTTTGAGCAAGCTACACGTTCGCCAATGATCATTGTTGATCCTTCTCAAAAAACGGTGAAGCAAGTAAGCAGTGTCACTGAGTTTGTCGACATCTACCCTACTTTGGCTGATATGGCTGGACTTCCTGTTCCTACTGAAGGTTTATCTGGTAAAAGTTTAAAACCGCTATTGGATGGCAGTAAGAAGACGATCAAAAAATATGCAATGACGCAAATTGCAAGAGGAAAAATCAACGGATATTCTTTAAAGTCTGGAAATATCAGATATACTGCTTGGTATGATGGTAATCCTCGATTGAAGAAAACGCTAGAGGGATGTACACTGAAAGCGGAGGAATTGTATGATTACAAAGCGGATCCTTTAGAGACTAGAAACCTTGCGAAAGACAAAGCTTACAAGCAAAAACTAGATGAGATGAGAGATCTGTTTATGGAGTTTTTCAAAAATGACAGGGCTTATCATTCTCATAGTTTTGGTGCTGTAAATGGTAAAAAGGCGGATTGGAGAATTGAAGCTGAAGCAAGAATTGAAGAGCATAGAAAAGGGGATGTGAAGCTGACTGTTTTGGATAAGAAAGGGAAGCCTTTTAATGGTAAAGTAAAAATTGAACAAGTGAGACATCAATTCCGTTTTGGAGGAGTGATCAATACGCAATTGTTTACTTCTGAAAAAAAGGAAAAATACCAAGAAGCCTTCCTTTCATTGTTTGAAAACGCCGGTTATGAAAATGCCTTCAAAATCAAACACAAAAGACTTTACGATAAACGTCATCAAGAAATCGCTCCTTTCTTAAAGGAAAATAATATTCCATTGAGAGGTCATGCATTGGTTTGGGAAAAGACGAAGAATATGCCGAAAAACATTCAACAATACGTGAATGAAACGGATACAGCTACGTTAATTCAACAATTGGAAAACTATGTAAAATATGGTTTGACGGAGTATGATGTAATGGAATGGGATGTTTTGAATGAACCAAGAGAATGTCATGTAGTGCAAGACTTGACAAAACAAAACACATGGGCTTACTGGTTTGAATATGCTGACAAAGTAAGAAAAAACAAGCAAGTGAAATTCTACTTGAATGAAAATAAAGTCATTTCTGCTCCTTATAAAGTGGCGGATAAAAATATTCAGTTCCATTATAAAGTGATTGAAGACATCTTAGCGGTCAACGCCCCTTTAGAAGCTTTGGGTTTTCAATCAAGAATGAAACAACACATCAAACCTGAAGACTTATACGCTAGACTAGAAAAGTTCGCCTCTTTTGGACTTCCTATGCTAGGCACCGAGTTTGAAATTGTAGATTCTCCTTATCAGAAATTTACAGAAGCAGATAGAGCTCAAATCACTGAGGAAGCAATGACAGTTTACTTCTCTCACCCTCAAGTGGAAGGTTTTTATGTTTGGACACCTTTTGGTGAAGACCGAAAAGCATTTTTTGACCTTGATGCCAACCCAAGAGCAGAAGCGAAGGTGTGGGCAAAGAAACTAAATGAATGGTCTACTTCTTTAGAAGCAAATGCCGACAAAAAAGGAAAAGTAACCTTCAGAGGTTTTAAGGGAACTTATAAAGTGACGATCACTCAAAATGGAAAGACCTTCTCTAAATTATTCGAAGCAGAGGACAGTCAGAACGACATCAAAGTAAAACTTAAGGATCTCACAAACTAAAAAGTACTGAAATGAAACAACTTATATATTTCGCATTCATAAGCCTGTTTTTCATGATCATAGGTTGTGAAAAGCAAGACCCTCTCAGAACCATAGAAACAGAGTATTTAGATTCTGTACACTATGATGCTAGTGTTTTCTATCCATTAGAAGATATGATTTCTCCCGAACCTGTTTTTGAAAACAAATACGGCGTTTCTTTTGCCATCGAAGAGTTTTATAATGACAAAGGAGACAGCTCGCAGATCAATAATGTAGCTATTGATAAGAAAACAGGTATTATCAGCGTAAGAGATGCTTCTCTTTTAGATCAAGAAGCAACGTATCACGCCAACATTGCCACTTTTACGGTAAGTGGAAAAACGGTACATGAAAAAGCTTGGTCAATGGGTATTACTCAAGTGACAGGCGAACTGTTTTACTCTACTCCTCAGCCTTCATATGAAAGAAATTTCGAAGGTGAAGTGCTTCATTTAGACAGTGCCTTCTTTGGAGAAGCGAATGCTGTTGTATCTTATGAATTAGTCAATTCAGACAAAGGACTTTCTATTGATGCTTCAAATGGACATATCTCTAAAGTAAGTTTTATGGAAGCTGGAGAATATGATGTTGCTGTAAAAGTATTGACAGAAGGTGGTGAAACTACATTAACGGAAGTGGCTAAAGTAAAAATCTACGGTGCTCCTGAATTAGTATATCAGCCTAATTTCTTTAAAATTCAAGGAGATTACAGCATTCAAGCGACGCCAACCGTGAAAGAATTCTTAGACGGTGCTACTTATGAACTGAAAGTACAAGGCGATCTGACATTGAACAGTCTTGCAATTGATGAAAATGCAGTTATTACTTTACCAGAAAACCACAACAATGCTGTGGGTGAGTATAAGGTAGATATAATTGCAACAGTAGACGGTCAGGCTTTTACTTTTGAAGAGGCAATTACAATTGAAATTGTAGCTCAAATCAACCCTGAAATCTCCTATGCAGAAAACAAAGTAACGCTTTCTCCTTGGACGGGCTATACTTTCACTCCAGAGTTGTATTCTCTTCCTAGAAATGCAGTAGTGACACTGACTACAGTATTGCCAGAAGGCATGACTTTCGATCCTGAAACGGGATCTATTACAATTGCGGAAGAGCAAAACTTTGCAGATGCCACTTATACTATTGACATCAATGTCAACACGCCAAGCCACGGTGATACGCCATTGACTGCACTGACGCAAATCGTTATTGAAACAAAAGCACAAATTCTTTTGGAAGATGATATGACAAGTGATGTATTGAAAACGGATTATATCCGTCAGCAAGTAGTGATCAATGATGATGAAAGAAGTGGCGCAAGCTGGAACACTACAGCTTCAAGAGAATATTGTAGAGCACAAGCCAATATCTGGTCGGGTGACTATACAAGATGGTCTTATATCGCGGTAAGTTATACGGTAGATAATATCCGTAGAGCCACTGTTTCTTTTGACAACGGTGTAAACAAAGACTTAAGAGATACTGATGAATACACTGAAAATTACTTCTCTGTCAACTACAATGCAGATTATAATGGCAGTGAAGCTATTCATGATTTCGCTTGGGAGAAAGATAGCAATGCCAATATTTCAAGAGTAGGAACTGATATTGACAACGGGCCTTATGAAGCCTCTGGTCTTTTAGAAATTGATGCTAAATACCTTGTCAACAACAAAGTGAATATTGCTTGGTTGGCACATAAGGATATGACTGAAATTCCTGAAAGTTTCAAAACGGGTCATACATTCGGCTTCAACAACATTGTTGTTACGGCATATACAAAGTATGATGCAGTGGTAGAGTAATGAGTTAAGAATTAAGAGTGAAGAATGAAGAATAGATGGTCCGTGTTGTGGTTCGTGTGAATATAGATTACAATGCTCTCACAAACTACTTTAACATTAAGAACCATTTTTTCTTCATTCTACATTCTTAATTCTTCATTAATACTTCTTTCGCTTAACACTATAGAAAATGGTGTTAGTAGCAATTAAATCAACCGATTCGTTGATTCCTTTTACTTAAATACTAACTTTACTAACAGAGATTGAATACTTATTGATTTTTTTAACGACTATCAATTACCTACTCCATGAATTTGAAGAGAATATTACTTACATTTTTTATCCTTTTTATCAATACTTTCATTGCTTTTGCACAATGGGATGAGAACTTGCTTTTTGACAATTATAATGTTCAAGACGGTCTAAGTAGTCATATTGTCTATGATATTGCCAATGATCAAGATGATTTCACATGGGTTATTACTCCTAACGGAATTCAACGTTTCGATGGAAAAAACTTTAAAAACTATACCATTAAAAACCCTGCCGGTGATGACATTATTTTCTATAAACACAATTCAGGGCTGTACATTGACCAAGTCAAAAAACTATGGGTCTTTTGTCAATTTGGGCTGTACACTTACAATCCTGAAATTGATTCTTTTGAGCCTTTTGAAATCACAGACATCAATAACAAAAGAGCTTATACTTCTATCATAGAACATAATGGCTATTACTACTTTCTTTCTTGGCAAATGCTAGTAAGATGGAACCCTAAAAAAAATGCCTTCAAAAAAATATTCCTGAAAAAGAGAATTACAGCCACCACTCCATACGGTACACAAGGGCTTTTGATTGCGAGTCCTAACGGTCTTCAAATCATTAAAAGAGGGGAAGCAAAAGAATTTCAATTGTATGGTATCAATCTAAAAGGCGCAGGTATTACATGTCTTTACAAAAGCTCTGACAATGCCGTTTGGGTAGGTACTTACAACAAAGGTATTTACTTGATTAAAGACAATAAAATCCAGCATATCAAGAAAAATGTAGACTATAAAATCAGCAAGTTTAGTACTTATAAAAATAAGATTATTGCAGGTACGGACGGACATGGTATTATGGTGTTTGATCATGATGGACATGAAGTCAGCGGTACGAATCTAAAAGCCATTAATGGACTGCCAATTAATAGTCTGACCGTGGATCAGCATCAAAGATTATGGATTGCCACTTATGGAAAAGGGCTTTTCCTCCACAACCCTCACAAACCTTATTTAAGAAAAATCAATACCGATCCCGATCCCAACATGATTGCGGATCATGGCTACAGTTCTTTTAAAGATTCTAAGAAAAGAATCCTTTTAGGCACCAATAAAGGGATGGTTATCAAAGATAAAAACGGGAAGAAAAGGTATCTTAGACCCAATCATTTCATCAAGACATTTGACCGTAATGAAAGTTTTGTCGTCAATAATATTGTAGAAGATAGACATCACAACTTCTGGGTGTCGAGTTATGGTTTTGGTCTGTTTTACTTGGATGGCAAAAACTTCAAAGTGCTGAAATCCATCAAGAATTTCCAAGTGGGAGAACAGCACTACAATTGTAAATTTATCCTTCAGCTGGAGTTATACGGAGATAAATTGTGGTTTAGACTGGTGAAAGGAACTGTATTCGGTATGAATATCATTGATCAGCAGTTTAGCAAACATCCACTGAGCAGTACATCGTATATTTATTACAGTCCACAGCAAGGAAAAATGTATGCGGCCAATCATGAAGGAATTTATGAAATAGACCAAGAAAAGCCGAAACAAATCATCAAATCACCCAACCTTTCTGTCAGTGCAATTATGCCGATCGATGATAAGAGTTTTATGTTGGGAACGGAATCAAAAGGTGTGCTGATTTTTGATGTGGTGAAAAAGAAAATCTCTCCTATTCAAGATAATCAGAGAAACCTACTGCCAAGACGAATCAAACAGATCTTGAAAACGGATTTGAATAAGTATGTGATCATTGGTGACAACGGGCTATTCACTTTCCATTACAACAAAGGAAAAATATCGGATATCCACGAACCGCTTCAGAAGTTTGAATCTCACCAAGGAGCATCCATTTTGAATAACAACAATATTATTCTGGGTTCATATGATGGTTTTTACCAATTTCCACTTCACTTTGAAGAAAACATTACTACTGCTCCAAAAATCACGTTCAATCACCTTACCGTTGATGGTAAAGATATCACAGCACTTAATTCCAAAATGCTGGACAAGGACATCAACCTTGTTGAAGAAGTAGTACTCAATCACCCCGACCGTGGTTTTTCACTCAATATCATTTCTCCAGAATACAGAGACGATCCTAACTTTTTCAGCTGGAAACTGGAAGGTTATGAAGACAATTATAGCAAAAAAAGTACGCTTCAAGAGATCAATTATCAAAACCTCCCTTATGGAAGTTATGAGCTAAAAATCAAAATGTATTCTGGTAGAAACACCAGAGAGGAAGTAGCACGAAGTTTAATCATTTCGGTAGCACCTCCTATCTGGGCCACTACATGGGCCAAAGTTTTATATACAATTGGTGTGCTGATCTTACTTTGGTTGATTTACAAATCGTATGCTGATTATATCCAACAAAAACATTTACAAGCTAGAAATACGGTTTTTGCTGAGATTGCCCATGAACTGAGAACACCGCTGACATTAATACAAGGTCCGCTTCAAAAGCTGGAAGAAGATACAGATTTAGATGCTTCAGCCACTCGACTAATTGGTATGATCCGTAGCAATCTCACAAGGCTGAATAAGCGTATCACACAATTATTGGATTACGAGCGCATCAATCAAGTCAATGAAGAATTGGTTGTCAAAGAGTTTGATATTGTTCACCTCATCAAAGTGCTGATCCGTGACTTCGATCCATTATTACAGAAGAAAAACATTGAAGTACAAATTGATTCTTCCAAAGAGAAAATCATGGTAGAATTAGATTTTGATAAAATGGAGAAAATCATCTATAATTTAGTATCCAATGCTATCAAATATTCTAAGGAAAATGATAAGATCTTTATTGACATCAAAAAAGTAGAAGATCAAATCAAGTTCTCTATCACTGATCATGGTTTAGGAATTCCGAAAGGCAATCAAAAACACATTTTCAAACGTTTCTACAGAGCTGAAAATGTAATTAAGAATAAGAAAATTGGAAGTGGAATTGGTTTGGTACTTTCTTACAAGTACACTTCCATGATGCACGGTAAACTCTTCTTTGAAAGTGAAGAGAACAAACAAACCACTTTCTTCTTAGAGCTTCCACTGAAAGTGAAAGGCATGCGAAATGATGCCGTTCCTCAAGAAATATCACATTATGGTGATGAGTTTGTGGAGAAGGACAAAGAGAAATACGATTATAGAATTGCGGTAGCGGAAGATAATGAAGAGTTGAGAGCATTTATCAAAACTTCACTTTCTGACAGTTTTGAAGTCGAGGTCTTTGAAAATGGCAAGGAATGTTTTGACGCTCTACTAGAAAACGATTTCCATCTAGTACTATCAGATGTGATGATGCCTGTGATGAACGGTTATGAACTTTGCAATCAAATCAAAAGCAATGTAGCTACCTCCCACCTTCCGATCATTATGTTGACGGCACTTAACGCCTCTATGTACAAAGCGGAAGGTTATATGCACGGTGCAGACCACTATGTCATCAAACCTTTTGACATCAGAATGCTGAAATATAGAATCATCAGTCTGATTGAAAATAGAAAGGCACTAAGTCAGTTGTACAGAAAGCAAATTCATGAGGATGAACCTGTCAAAGTACAGCCTGTAGTAGAAGAAACAATTGACAGTAAATTCCTCACCGAATTCAAACAGTTAATTGAAACCAACTTAACAGACTCCAATTACAATGTCTCTGAAATCTGTAAAGACATTGGGATGAGTAGGCCCGTTTTATATCGAAAAATTAAGGCACTCACCGATCTTTCACCTAAAGAATACATCCAAACCAAACGTCTCAATCACGCCAAGAAGATGTTGATGGAATCTGATGAGAGTATCAGTACAATTGCCTATGAAAGCGGTTATTCTGATCCAAAATATTTCTCTACTGTGTTTAAGAAACAGTTTGGAGAAAGTCCAAGTGAGTTTAAGCAACATTGTTAATATAAAATTGTGCACCTTAGTTCAAACTTTAGTGCACAATCCATTTTAGAATGAAATTCATTTAATTGTTATTTGTAAATAAAAATCCTAATTTTGAGACTCATACCAATTAAGTATTACATACTTTTTTGACAGAAATCTTTGATTTAAACTTTTTTTGCAAACTTATTTTTAATACAGATAGAAGTGTGTATCACTAAGCATTCTATTCAATTTACTTTGAAACACACTTTATTTATTCAATCTTTAAAATCGACTATTATGCTACTGAAAAACAAACTGTGGATGAGTTATCTAATCGTTATCTCTTTATCATTTTTTATATATAGCTGTACTACAGAGGAAATAACACCTTCTGATAGTCAGGAGGAAGTTGACGATTCAACAGATGAAACGGAAAAACCTTCCAATGAAGTTGTTGATAAAGAAATCAGCCTGGGAAATGGACAAGTGTTCAATATGAAATACTTTATGATTTCTATTAATCAGATTTTATTTAACCCTTCTGAAAGAAAAAGAATGTTTATGACACATGACATCGATAAAGAAGGTATAATCAATCAATCATTTTGGAATTTTTCATATGTTGGTTCTTTCGGGAATAGAGTTGTTACGATGCAACATTCCTTAGACTCTAAAGATGTAATTAACAGCTCTACAATTGAAATTTATGACACTCAGATTACCTATGAATATATCTATGACGAAAAAGGACTAATCAGTTCAATGAATGAAAGTGCATTTGGTATTCTTGTGAATCGTTACAACTATGAATATAATGAGAAGAATCAGTTGATGAAAAAGCAAAATATTAATAATAACGTTACTTACTCATTTGTATATAATACAGATGGTAAAATTATTAGTTTAACTGAAGAGTTTGAATCCATTTTCACCACTTATAATTACAGTTACGATGCTCAAGGGTATTTACTTTCTGAAAAATCGAATTGGAACTATAAAAGAGATTATAAATACGATAATCAAGGACGAATTTCTGAAAGTTTAGGAGGAACAAGTGCTGAATATCTTAGTAAATATGAATACACAGATAATCAACTGACACTAAAAATATACCCACCAGAAAATAGCACAAACATTTACATTAGAAAAGACGAAGTATATATGGATAAGATTACTAATCTTAAATACTTTGTTTACTATTATGAAGAATTTGCAATTAAAGGTCTATTAAATACTAAAAACAAAATAGATGAAAGGCAATATTTTACAAATAACAATTTTGATTTGAAACTTGTTGGTAATAGTAAAGTTGACTCTAGATACAGGGATGGATATGGACATAAAAAGCAAGAATCATTTTATAATACAAAGGGAGATAAAATATATGTGATCACTTATACAGAAGAAGGAGAATTTACTTATTACAAAGGTGATGGAACGACTAAGATCTCTAAAAGTGATATTACAGAACAATGGGTGCTAGAATTATTAAATCACTAATCAATTAATCTTGATCATTATAAAAAAATATTACTTCCTTAAAACATCTTAATTCCGGTTAAGATGTTTTTTTATTTAAAAGTTCTTTTTGCAAACGGTTTCATGTTAATAAAAAATAGAAAAGTTACCCAAAATTTTAAAGATAGAGGCAAGTAAACGAAATTGAAAGAGACAATTAACTACAACCCTGAATGAATGAATTATGAACAGACGATCTTTCTTAATTTTAATTTTAAATGTATTTACTGTAACCTCACTAACATTTGCACAACACCCTTGGTCCGATACTTCTCTCCCGATGGAGGAAAGAGTGGATTTATTGGTGAAAGAAATGACACTAGAGGAGAAAATTGGGCAGCTTGGAAATGCTGCTCCGGCCATTGAAAGACTTGACCTTCCAGAATACAACTGGTGGAATGAAGCGTTACATGGTGTTGCAAGAAACGGTAGAGCTACTATTTTCCCACAGGCTATCGGTATGGCCGCTACTTTCGATAAGGAATTGATATATGATGTTGCTTCAGCAATTGGCAAGGAAGCAAGAGCGAAATATCAGATCTCGCAATCTATCGGCAATCGTACCATGTATTCAGGGCTTACGTTCTGGACTCCGAATGTCAATATTTTCAGAGATCCAAGATGGGGACGTGGGCAGGAAACGTATGGTGAAGATCCTTATTTGACCTCTCAAATTGGTATTCAATTCGTGAAAGGTCTTCAAGGTAACGACCCTAAGTATCTTCAAGCTTCTGCATGTGCCAAACACTATGCTGTCCACTCAGGACCTGAAGCTTTAAGACATGAATTTGATGTTACCGTTTCTAAGCAAGACCTTTATGAAACCTACCTTCCTGCTTTTAAAGCATTGGTAACTGAAGCAGATGTAGAATCCGTTATGGGTGCTTACAACAGAGTGTACGGAGATCCTGCCTGTGGAAGTGATTTGTTATTGAATCAGATCTTAAGAAATGACTGGGGATTTGATGGACACGTTGTTTCTGACTGTGGTGCTATTGAAGATTTCTTTAAGTATCATAAAACGTCCAAAGGACCAAAAGAAGCAGCCGCTTTAGCGTTGAAAATGGGTACAAACTTGAACTGTGGATGGGTTTATCAGGCTCATTTGAAAGGTGCTATTGAAGATGGTTTAGTAGACGAAAGTATGGTGGATCAGCGTTTGAAGGAATTGATGATGACTCGTTTCAAATTAGGTTTCTTTGACCCTGCCAATATGAACCCTTTCAATAATGTAGATGAATCAGTAATTGAAAGTAAAGAACACCAACAATTGTCTTATAACACGGCAGTAAAATCATTAGTTTTACTGAAAAACAAAAACAATGTTTTGCCTCTTAACAAGGACATTAGAAACTTATATGTGTTGGGTCCTAATGCCGCTTCAACTGAGGTTCTTTTAGGAAATTACTACGGATTAGCGGCAAATACTGTATCGATTTTAGATGGTATTGTGGGTAATGTAAGCAAGGGAACAACGATTGAATACAAACAAGGTATTTTGCTGGATGAACCGAATAAGAACCCTATTGACTGGGCTACTGGAGCTGCAAGAAGTGCTGATGCTTGTATTGCAGTTATGGGTATTTCTCCATTGTTAGAAGGTGAAGAAGGTGAGGCTATTGCTTCAACAACAAAAGGAGATAGAATTGCGTTAGGTTTACCTCAAAACCAAATTGATTTCTTGAAGAAAATTAAGAAGGACAGTAAGAAACCTCTGATCTTAGTGCTTACTGGAGGTTCTCCAATTGTGATGCCTGAAGTAGAGGAAATTGCTGATGCTATATTATTTGCTTGGTATCCTGGTCAAATGGGTGGTCAAGCGGTAGGTGATGTATTGTTCGGAAAGGTGTCTCCTTCTGGAAAACTGCCGATCACTTTCCCTCAATCTTTGGAGCAACTTCCTGCTTATGAAGATTACACAATGAAAGGAAGAACGTATAGATACATGACTGAACAACCTCTTTTCCCATTCGGGTATGGTCAGACTTATACCTCTTTTGAGATTGAAAGTTTAACAGCTTCTGTTGAAAAGGTAAAAGCGAATGAAAATGTTGAATTGGAGGTAAAAGTAAAAAATACAGGAAGTTTTGATGCTGAAGATGTAATTCAAATCTATTTGACAGATTACAATGCTGATTTTGAAACTCCTGTGCAATCATTGAAAAAATTTGAAAGAGTGATATTGAAAGCCGGTGAGACAAAAACACTCACGTTTACGCTTACACCTGAGGATCGTTCTGTATTTAACAATGAAGGTCAATTAATACAATCTTCTAACACAGTAAAAGTAATTGCAGCTGATGCTTCTCCAGGAGCAAGAAGTGAAGAATTAGGTTATGCCAAGAAGGAATTGGTATTGAAAATTAAAGGTGGTGGAAAAGTAGTACAATAATTTGAAACTACCTCACAAAAGAAGGCCATTTTATCAGAATTATCACCTGATAAAATGGCCTTCTTTAGGTTAAGAAAGATTTACTTTACAAGCGTACTCGTTTCATCTTCTACTTCAAAGTAAAGTGTAATTTTATTTTCTGATACTGAAGTTATTTTTAAAATAAATTCAGAACCATCATTTGTCACTTTTAATACTTTTCCAAATTCGACCCATTCCCAGGCTCCTGTTTCTTCGACTACTTGAACAGAGCAACTTTCACCATCCTCAATAGTAACATACTCCCCATAAACATTTTTGGTAAACATGGTTCCATCTGCGTTAAAAGTCACCTCTGCTTCATACTCTTTGTCTCCACATTTCATGTATGATTCTTCCACAGTCCATTTAGAACCAATTAAGATATCTGCAACTTTCTGCAACTCTTCAGGAAATACTTCTTCTTTAGAATCAGAACATGACTGGAACAGGAATAAATTGAATAATAGGGCTACGATAAGTGATCGCTTTAGCATAATAATAAATATTTAATTTGAAAATAGTTGTTGTGTTTGTGATTGAAGTTTTTAAAGTAAAAGTTTGTATAGATTGAATCACAAAATTATTTCTAAAGCTAACTCAGTCGATTTAAATATAAAAGATATTACAATAAAAAAATCCCAAACAGCCACAGCTATTCAGGATTATTCACAATACTCTTAACAAGATACAAACAAACATTGTCAAGAATTATTTTTAGTTCTATTAATGATCTCTATTCTGTAAATAGATACCAAAATTCTTTAATAACTCGATTTTATCTTCAGTAACGTCTAATCGTTCTAAGGCTTTGTAACCTTTATTAAAATACTCATTAGCTCTGTCTGTAGCCATTTGTTTAATGCCCAAACGGTCATAAATTGCTGTAACGGCTTTTACTTTCTCAGCCTTATCAGTATTATTGTCATGCAACCAATAATTCAACTCTTCTGCATCCTTCCCTTCTGCTTGTTTTAAAGCCTTGATCAGCATTAATGTTTTCTTATTAGAAATGATATCACCTCCAACTTGCTTACCGAATTTATCTTGATCAGCATACACATCCAAAATATCATCATTCAATTGGAAACCAAGCCCCACGTTAACACCAAATTCTTCGATCACCGCTGATTGTTCATCTGATGCTCCTCCGATCAATGCTCCTAATCGTAATGCGAAACCTACCAAAACAGCCGTTTTCAGACGGATCATATTGATATATTCTTCCTCACCTACTTCATCTCTTTCCTCAAAGTCCATATCAAATTGTTGTCCTTCACAGACCTCAATTGCACATTTGTTGAACAACTCAATGGCAGACCTTAAAATACTATCCTCCACTTTAATAATGTGTTCATATGCTTTCACAAACATGACATCACCGGATAGAATACCAATATTCGGATTCCATTTTTTATGAACAGTAGTATGCCCTCTTCTCAGTGGAGCTTCATCCATAATATCATCATGCATCAAAGTAAAGTTGTGAAATACTTCTACCCCAAGTGCCGGTTCCATAGCTTTTTCAAAATCCTCATCGAAAACATAACAACCTAATAAGGTTAATGCCGGGCGAAGTCTCTTCCCTCCAAGAGATAAAATGTAACGTAAAGGTTCGTAAAGGTTCTCTGGTGTTTCTCCAAACCTTTTCTTCTCTAATTCTTTGGCAAGTAGTATACCTGCTTCTTTTATATCAAATGATGTCATCTTTTATAATTATTCCCAGCGTCTGCTGCCAATAGATAATTTTGCCAGACTTAAGGCGATTCCAATTAAACTAAAAAAATATAGAATATCACGAGAATCAATTAATCCTCTACTTAATGATCTATAATGGAAATCAATTCCCCATAAACCAATACTGTAAGCATAATCACCCAAAGCAGGAATTGAGGCCACTGATGAAATACCATCATAGCATATAAAACAAAAAACGACCGCCACTATAAAAGAAACGATTTGGCTTGAAGTGATAGAGGAAGCAAACACGCCAATGGATGCAAACCCACCTGCCAGAAATACAAGACCTATATAAGATCCTAAAACGGCTGCTGTATCAATATTTCCTTTTGGTGCTCCCAACTCATACACCGAATAATAATAAATCACCGTTGGAATTAGTGCCAGAATAGCGGTCATCCAAGCGGCAAAAAACTTTCCTCCAATAATTTGAAAGTCGGTTAGTGGCCTTGTAAAAAGCAATTCTAATGTTCCTGTTTTCTTCTCTTCTGCCAAACCTCTCATCGTTATGGCCGGCAACAAAAACATGAACACATAAGGGGCTACATTAAATAATGGGTCTAATGTGGAAAAACGTCCTTCCAAAATACTTGTTTGAGGGAAAACCCAAACAAACATTCCCATCATTACTAAAAATACGGCCATTACTAGATACCCCAATACCGCACTGAAAAAACTACTTAATTCTCTTTGAAAAATTTGCCACATAAATAAAAAAATTTGCGAGATGACGCTTATGTTCATTCCCATTTTGAATAGGAAATGACGTCCGTTCCCGTTTTGGATAGACGACATGACCTGTTCCTGATTTGGGTAGACACATTTAGATCTATCCCTATATATTGATGCTAATATGGAGTTGCACCTTGGTATACATTTGAAAGATTAGAAGGAATAACATTTCCTCTAAACCTCACTTCAGTATTTGTGGTTTGTGCCCTTACTGTTGCATCGGCCCAATTGTCAGCACCATTCAAATTGATTCGAATTGATGCCTGCATCATTGAACCTTGCACATTAAAAGACAACTGCAAACCTCCATGTTCATTTTCTGTCACTTTGAGTTCTGATATTTTACCATCTAAAGTGATTCCACCAACACCATTAAACCCTATAATTCCCTCAAATCCCAACTGTACCACACATGTTTCACCTTCCATTTTAATGAAGTTGATGGTGTTAGTCACCTGTGCAATATTACCATATCGATCATACACCTGATTGGCTTGAAGCACAAAATTTTGTCCTTTCATCGCTTCAAATGCCATTTGATACCGTGCTTGTTCTTCTGCTTTTGCTTGTTTCTTTGCTAGTTCCTTTGCTTTCTTCCGCTCTTCCTTTGCCTTCTTTTTGGCTAGCTTTCGCTGTTCTTTCTCTGTCAAAGGTTTTTCAGCAGTTTCTTGAGCGTAAGAGTTCGTTACTGAAACGCACATCACTATTATGAGTAATGCAAAAACATTGAATAAGATCTTTTTCATAGTAACTATTTAAATAAAGGAATTGAGTTATTTAATTAGGTATGAATTCCATTAAACACACCTCCACTGAAGGAAATCAGGTTTAATTTTATTCATTATTGTTGCGAAAAATAACCAATTAATTGTATAGTTATAGTTTTTCATAACATAGTTAAATGAATTCTCACAAATATAAACTATTCCAACAACGAAATAGTTTTTTCACTTTATTTTTTGAGCAAGATATGTAACTTTACATAGCAATTATTCATACGATTAAATTATAATTATGAAGAACAATAGAGAACACGTTCTCAAGGTAGCAACCCGATTAATTTCCCAAAAAGGATTTGATGGTGCAAGCACTAGAGATATTGCACAAACAGCTGAAGTAAGCCAAGGAATGATCAATTATTATTTTGGATCGAAAGAAAATTTACTAAAAGAAATCATTACTAATTATTCTAAGCAAATAAATGCTGTTGTCACAGAATTAAACAACTCTGATAAAGAAGGTATTGAATTTTTGAAGTTAGCCTTATTGAAGTTCTTTAAAATTGCGTTTGAAAACAGAGACCTCGCACGAATTATGAATGTGGAGGAAATGATGGCAATCAGAGAAGATGTGATCACTAAAAACGATGAATTGGCCAATATTATCAACCTTCTTTTTATGGAAAAAATTGAAGAAGGAAAAGACAAAGGAATTTACAATCAAGAGGCAGATGCAGAGCTGATTGTTGGTTTTCTAGTCAATGCATTAAACGATTATATCATTAGATCAGAAAGGATAATCATTACTGAACCTACTAAAGGAGTTTCAAATTACAATGATCATCAGCAAAAGAGAATAATTGAATTCAGTTATCTGTATCTTGAAAAGATGCTGCTCCCATAATTCAACATATGAGGCAAGAGTACCGAGTGTAAACCACCTCGTTACTCTTAACTCAACTCTCCCTTACCCTACGCTATCCATTAACCTGACAACAACATTATATTCTCTGCTATGTCTTTGAAAAACAAAAAACCTGCAATTGTCTCTGAAAGCTGGCTCTTTAGAATCAATCGACTTTCAGATATCATCTTTGCCACTTCCATGACGATGTTGCTTCTAGCATTTGATTTTTCAGCAATCGATGGCATTGAGAGTAATAAACAGCTGCTTAATGCGTTATCTAATCAACTACCTATATTGGGTATTTACCTTACTACATTTATACTTTTGGCTGTGTATTGGCTGAAACATACCACTACCACCCGCTTAATGAAAGGTGCCGATAGTATATACATGTGGTTAGACATTATCACATTAGCATTTGTGGCTTTACTTCCATTTTCTAATAGTTTAGCAACAGCATTTCCAGATTTTTACGCTGCAATTTTCCTGTACAGCGTTAATGTGATTGTCATTGGCATTTTCTCCTACTCGTCATGGCGGTATGCAACACATCATGACCGACTGTTGAAAGAGCCTTTAGAAAAAGAAATTGCAGACGAAATAAGTCAAGATAAATGGATGGAACCTTTATTGGCACTTATTTCAATGATTGTTGCCTATTTTTATATCGATTATGCTCAGGTTCCCTATATTCTTGTTCCTGTAATTTATGCTTTAAGAACAAAATGGATCGAATACAGAAGCACTAAAGCACGTTAATTGCTTAATAAGTATCAAGACAAAATTATTTAATACTAATTATTGTTTTGCGATTACTGCCTAAAAAAAAACGATTAATAGAACCACTATTCATACGTTTTTTCACGTTGTTCTCACAAAAAATAATTAAAAATTAATTATTAACTATTTTTGGCTTAGTACTTAATTTTAATAAGATATAATTCAGTAGTAACAATTTTTTAATTTAATAAAATCACTAACAATGTCAGCACAAGTCATATCTATCAGTAACCACAAAGGAGGTGTTGGAAAAACCACCTCGGTCGTCAATTTAGGCGCAGGTCTTCATCAGCTTGGAAAGAAGGTGTTGATGATTGATATGGATCCTCAGGCCAATTTAAGTCAATCTCTTGGTGTATTTGAACCTGAAAACAGTGTATACAAACTTCTTAGAGGAGCATCAACTATTGAAGATGCTATTCAAGAATTGGAATTGGATCTTCATATGATTCCTTCTGAATTGGACCTTTCTGGTGCGGAATTAGAACTAAGCATGGAAGCCGGAAGAGAGTTTATTTTGAAAGGATACATTAATAAAGTAAAAGAAGACTACGATTATATTTTAATTGACTGTCCTCCAAGTTTAGGGCTTTTAACCATCAATGCATTTACCACATCAAATCAAGTATTTTTTCCACTTCAAGCACAGTTTTTAGCCACTCAAGGCTTAACAAAGCTTCTGGAAGTGATTGAAAAAGTACAACAGCGTTTGAACTCTGATTTAGAAATAGGTGGTGTGTTTATTACACAATACGATCAGAGAAAAATATTGAATAGAAACGTCAGAGAAGCGATCACAAAACACTTTGGAGACAAGCTCTTCAAAACAGTTATTCGCGAAAATGTTGCGTTGGCGGAAGCTCCATCAAAACAAACCAATATTTTCAGGTACAACCCTAAAAGCAACGGGGCAAAAGATTACTGGGATTTAGCTCAGGAAGTACTTGAAAGAACAGTCATCAACGCATAAACCTTTACTACTTACTCATTATGGCAAAGAAAAATTTCTCTGGTGGATTGGATTCTCTTTTAGGAGGATCTCCTATTTCAAAAAGTAATACCACTCCCCAGACTCCTCAGAAAGAACCTGTAAAAAAAGAAGAAAAAGTTATTCCTCCTTCTCCGAAAAGTCCAACACTAGGGCTAACTGATGCACAACAAAAAAAGATTACTGCACTTGCTCAAAAAGAAGGACGAACAGAAGAGGAAATTATTCACGAAGCAATTAGTTTCTATCTAGATTTTCAAGTAGATTTATAGATGAAGGAAGAGGTATAAAGAAAGCGGGAAGAAATAATACTCCTCTTCATGTGTACCTCTTACTTGTTTACTAATTAAATCTAATGAGCAACCCTTATGATCAAAAAATTAATTCCATTACTTCTAATCCTTTCCTTTACAAACTTTTCATGGAGTCAGCATATTGGACTAACATTACAACAAAACATCACCATTAATGAAAATGGAAACAGCATCGCAGATCCTTGGAACGGCGGTATCAATGCTGTTCAATTTTTTGAAATAGATTTAAGCTTAGACGGCAAAAATGAACTGATTCTTTTTGACCGAACAAGCCGACGAATTTTACCTTATCAATACCAAGAAGCACAGTGGGTATATACACCCGAGTTTTTATCTTTCTTCCCTTCATCTATCCGTTTCTGGATACACTTACAAGATTTAGATGGTGACGGTAAAAAAGACTTAATCATTGGAGAAGAAGACGGCATTTATTTTTATAAAAACAATTCAGGTTCCAATCAATTTGCGTTTTCTACTAATGGGTTATTAATAGAAACTACTTCTTTTTCAGGTGCTGCAGTTCCACTTTTATCATCACTTTTAGACACTCCCGCCTTTTATGATATTAATAATGATGGAGCTTTAGATTTCTTCACTTTTGTACCTTCTGTGGGTGGATCTATTGAGTATCATCAGCATGTTGGGCTAAATGATCAAGGTGCTCCGACATATAAAAAAGTCACTAACAATTGGGGTGATTTTCACGAATGTGGTGATTGTGCCACTTATATTTTTGATGATCAGAACTGCTCTTCCAATGACAGAATAATGCACCTTGGTTCTGCTGTGACTATTTACGATATTAATAAAAATGGACTGGGTGATGTTTTAATTGGCGAAATGAGTTGTTCCAACCTAGTTGCTATTCCGAACAAAGGAAACAACGACGCTCCGCTTTTCAATGAGAGTATCACCAATTTCCCAAGCCAAGATCCTGTCAGTATCCCTATTTTTCCAGCCGCCTTTTTTGTTGATTTCACAAAAGACAACGAGAAGGAAATGTTGATTTCTCCAAATTTAACATCCAATGAAGGTGATCAAACTGATTTCAGCAACAGTACATGGATGTATGCTTTCAACAACAGTACAAAAGAATGGGAATACAAAAGATCTCAACTCTTTCAAACCTTGGATTTTGGAGAAAGAAGCAGACCTTTTGCTGTCGATGTAGACCAAGACGGCAACCTTGACCTTTTGGTCGGGTATAGAAACTCTTTTAGCGAAAACCTTGAAAGCTTTGGCGGCAGTATTGCCTATTTACGCAATACAGGTTCAAATGAAAACCCAAGTTTTGAAGTGGTAAATAGAGATTACCTGTCGCTATCCGATTGGGGTAAAATTGATATTATTCCTTTTTTAGTGGATTATGACAACAATGGTTCTAAGGAATTACTGGTCAGTGCCAGAACTCCAAATTCTAATGAAGCGGCTGTTTATTTAATACCGATTGATGATAATAAAGCACTATTTGATAATGCCTCTAAACTCGTCAGTCATCGACCAGAAGAGAGCGTTTCAATGTATGACATAAATAAAAATAACCTTATTGATATTATTATTGGCTCATTTAATGGAGAATTAAAAACATTTCTACAAACTGACAGTCAATCTTTTGAAGAAAGTAGTGATAATTTATTCCCGCAAATTGAAGCAGATTTATTAAGAAAATACCCTAATTTACTGATAGAAGACCTTGATGATAATGGAAGTGAAGACTTACTTGTATTTGATGAAGGAGGCCTGCCTAGAATTTGGAGAGGATACAATAACGTATCAGAAAATAACTATCAGAAAGAAGTACTTTTTGATCCTTCAACCAATGCTTTTCAAGCTATAAGTTTAGGAAAGAAAACGTCAGGAACTAAGATTGGAAATTATATTATATCAGGATCTGAAGGAGGCGGATTACAGTTATCGAATATTGGAATTCATGAATCTCCAACAAGTATTCTCCCTTTACCTTCTGCTCAATTGAATGTAACGATTTATCCTAATCCGACCCACTCCGATGCCACTTTACAGAATAAGAGTGATGAACTATTGGATTATACAGTATTATCAATGCAGTCTTCTCAAATTACACAGGGAAAACTTTTACCTCTCTCAAAAATTAAGTTATCAACACAAAATTGGGTGAAAGGTGTTTATATCGTTCAGTTGAAAAGTCAAAATGGAAAGTTATTCACAAAGAAGCTACTTGTTCAATAGTTATTCACACTTATTTAAGCTTCTCCCCTAAAAACCATGGTAGAATCAGACTTTGAATAAAAGAAATGTGAATAAATCGCTGTTTTTCATAATCAGTTTATGAACAACAGCGATTGGAACGTAATAAATAAGCTACATCAAACTTCAAGATGGCCTTAAAAGTATGCAAATAAGTATCTGTAATGACTACTTTTGACTCATTTCCTTCCTGTAGTTTATCCAACATTCTAACAATATGTTCTTTGGGCAACTGTTCCACCTCATCTTCGGACTGAATTCCTTGATCATTAATAAGCAGGTCAGCGATTGTTAAGCTTAAATACTTGTCTTTCTTTGATAATTCAACCATAGTCTTCTGTCTTGAGTTAATGTCTATCTTGGACTAAATGTTTTCTTAAAATCCACAGCACTGACGGTAAATTGTCATAAACTGTATCTTGCACCTCAATGATTTCCAATACGTCTTCATCCATATATTTATCAACAAAGAACTCTTTTGGCGGCTCATACAAGGCGTCTACTATATCATAAAAGTCATTTTCATCTACTTCACCTCTTCCGCTAAGGTAAGCAGCATTGACAATGCGAGTTGCAACATCATCAGCCTCTTTTTGATTGTATCCGTAATAAGAAGAGTAAAGGATAAATTCCAATATCTCCGGAATTGGGTCTTTTTCAACAGGTAATTTCCCAGCAAATTTTCTCAGCGCAGAAACAAAATCCAATATATCTATTGTTACATGATTTCCTTTTACTTTCACTTCAAAAAGAGATGACATGGCGTATCTTGTTTCCTGTATTAAAATACTATTAGTCTCCTCTTCAAAAAACAATGTGATGAAAATTTGAGAGGGGTCTCCCTTTTCTTGAAATTCCTCTATCCCTTCAATGGCTTCCCACATTGCTCCCATCACTCTAGAGCCTTCTTTAAAAAACTTCGGCAACCTTTTAAATGTTACCTCTTTTCCGTTCAAATATTCTTCTAAAGTGATCTTTGCTGCTGTCATTACTTTTCTATTAGATGGATGAAATAATTTTTTCGTTTATAGAATCCAATAGCAAAGTTATGAACTATTACTGAAGTAATAAGTCAAAAATAATTTATTAGTAATTATTCCATTAATTTTTCATGAATGTCACACTAAAAACACACAACTGTAATGTTTAGTCGATTCAATTTTTTGACAGTAATAACTGTGAAACAATAACAAGAATAGTGTCTGAATTAAATTTGTCTTGGTACTTCTTTACTATAAGTTAAACAATACTTTTGTAAAATGATAAAAAGAAGAGGCAATCCCATCAGAATTATTCAATTCCATACAAAGATTGCCTCATTTTTTACGATTATGTAATACAAATTAAAAGCATAAACCGCCTTTAATTATTTTTATTATGCTTTGTCTACATCAACTTCAATTAAAGTCTGATCCCAGCCTAATTTCAAGTTATATTCATCTGATTTATCACCTTTTTCGATCCAGATTCTCAAGCTTTCCATGGTCTTATCACTGTAAATAACATCCGTTTCAATGACCACTTTATCAAAGTTTTCATCTCTGCTTGCCTTCCCTCCAAAGCTAACTCCCCAATTATAATGTTTATCATTGAAGATAATTGTCCATGTTTTCGATTCTGGAATAGTCCATAGAGTATATTTTCCTGCTGGTAAATTTTTACCATTTATATTCAAAGGAACATTTGTCTTAAATGTCGTAGGCTCATTGGCTCCAGTTCTCCATACTTGACCGTAAGGCACAAGGTTTCCAAAAATTACCCTTCCTTTTTTATAAGGAGATGAATAATGAATATCAATTTTAGTGTCTCCATCCACAAAGTTCTGCTCCATTTCCGGGCTGTGTTTCTTTGTTTCTGAGATCATCATTTTCTGACCGAAATATCCTAAAATCCCCAATCCTAAAAGAACACCTAAAACAATAACAAAAATTTTACGCATAGCTATTATTTAGTATTTAACATAGATGGCACATTTGATGAAAAAGGGTTGTACTTCTTTTCACATCAAGTTTTACACTTTCTGAACTAAGTATTTTAAGCACTATGAAAAAAAGAGTAATAAAGAAAGTGATGGCTGCTTTACATACTGTACTACGAAACATCACTTTCTTTATCACTCCTTCCTCTTCTCTTAAAACGTCAGTTCAGATATGTATGAGTGATTACGCAAAAATCATACACTCTTTAGATCGGGAAAATAATTATTCGCTAATTCTTCCGCCGTTTCCATGGCACCATGCACCGTTGCACTATGTCCGTTGGTTCTACAAGCTTCTCCAATAAAGAACACTTTATTGCTAATTGGATGTCTTAAATTTTCTCTTCCTTCCAGTGTTCCCTTCGTGGAATAAGAATAGGTCCCTTTAATAAATGGATCTTTGGTCCAATCTTTTCCGTGATGACTGACATACATGGACATCACTTCAACGTGTGGGAAAATTTCCTGTAAATCATTTAACAAAACTTCAGCTAATTCATCATCTTCCAGCTGATCCAATTCCTTTGATGCTTCACCCATCAAATAAGCTACAATATGTTTAGGGTTAGAAGGTCGGACTAAATAGCTAGGGCATTTTTTTCCTCCAATAATTTCTACTAAATCGCCTTCCCAGAAAGCCTCAGAAAATTCAATAAATAGTTTACGTCCCTTTCCAAAACCAATATCTTCTATAGCTTTTTGCTTTTCAGCTGGAAGTGCGGGAGTAAAATTGATTTTCTTCTCTTTCAAAACGCCTAAAGAAACACTTACAATCACTTTATCAAAAGGAAGTGTTTCTCCTTTTTGTGTTAATATACTCACCTGATCTCCTTCATAATTCACATCTACAATAGGAGTATTCAGCTGTATTTTATCTTTTAATTTTTGCTCAAAATAAGTGACTGCAGCACTGTATTTTCCCCAGCTAAAATAATTCTTATCCCCAGAAGACCAACGCCACTCCTCTTCACCTAATGTAGAAGCATGCACTTTTTCTACGTGAGCACTGTACTCACTGAGCATTCCTCTTATAATAAATTTCAAATTAGGATGATAGATTCCTTTCTCTTTTAAAGAGTCCAAAATAGAACCATCATATTCCTCTTCTTCTATGGAATAAAAATAATCCAATAATTTCTGCAATGTATCTGGAAGTCGTTCTGCCTCATCAATGTCAGTTAGTTTTTGATCATACCATACATACTCATTTCCTGCAATAGGCTCCAGTTTTTGATCCAAGTGTTTCAACATTTCAAAAATAACACTTCTGTTGCCATGTATTTCAGCAGCACCCATTTCCAGAAACAAACGTTCATGTATTGTTTGAGTGGCAATTCTACCACCTATTCTATTCGAAGCTTCAAAAAGTGAAACATCATAACCTAACTCCGTTAAAATATGACCGGCATACAAGCCTGATATTCCTGCTCCAATTACTGCTACTTTCATATGATTTATTTGGTTTTCTTCTACATCGAAAATACTCAAATCACTACTATATAAAAAGTGATTTTGATCGTAGTACGTTCTATTTTATCAAAAAGAAATCACGAAATATCAATTTCTGTCTTTTTATTCCTTGGGGAGAATATATTCAGTGATTATTACTAATTTAAACGTAACAAATTGAACTTGAAGGCGTATTTAAATCCCAAAAAAGAAAAAAATATGATAAAAATTAATTCAACACTAGGCTCAAATGTCATTGGCTTCACTATTAACGGTAAAATTGATGATGAAGGACTTCAAGAATTTTTCAAAGCATTAGAAGAAAAAAAGAATGAAAATGGAAAAATAAAGCTTCTTGGTGAAGTGGAAGCCATGGGTGGCATCGAAGATTTTAAAGCTTTTTTTGATATTCTAAAAGCAAAAGGAATGGCCATCAAAGCCCTTGAGAAATATGCTTTTGTGGGCAATACAGAATGGATGCAAAAAGTATCTGGCATGATGGATTTTATGATTCCCAATATCCCTATTAAAATGTTTAAGACAGAAGAACGTGATGATGCTTTAGTTTGGCTATTACAAAAAGAAGAGGCATTTGTTCCTGGTATTCATAAAATTGAAGTGGAACAAAATGACAACTTCCTTGCTTACCGTTTTACTGGAAAAATCAATCCTCAAGAATACATTGGCCTTGATAGTGAGTTTGCTGCTCAAATCAATTCTGGAAAACCTCTGAACCTTTATATGGAATTTGCTGGTTTTGAAGGATACAGCAATATCTTAGCCATGTGGGATGATTTTAAAACAGGAATTAAATATTATTCAGACATTAAAAAGGTGGCCATAGTCAACAGTGGTAAGTGGATGGATTTCCTTGTTAGAATTGGAGATATCTTCACGCCGGGTATTAATATGGAACACTTTGAAGAAAGCGAAAAAGAGCGAGCAAAGACTTGGCTGAATATGTAAGGATAAAATGATACCCAAGTACTGTCAAAAGAAAGGTCAATGTTGTAACACACTACGCTGGCCTTTTATTTTGATATAAAAAATGACACCCTTCAAATTTTGAAGAGTGTCATTATTGGTAATACTTATGTTGGAACAATTTTGATGATAAGTTAATAAATAATTGAATTGGAATAAAAACACGTTTTTAATAAACGCTTCAAACTATTTACATGGCAAAAAGTATGAGAACATTACTGTTACATTAATTCCGATTGTTGTTGTTATTATTATCAATAAATCTATCTAGTATGAAATGAAATACATATTTTTTGTTTTTGTACATTACAAATGTAGAGAGTTTCCTAAGAGCAATTTATGGGATATGAACACCTTTCAATGCTTTTTTTAACCATACACCTAACTGCTAAAAATCAGTTTTTATATATTTTATATAATTCACCATTCAATGATACTTATTATTAAAAAATCACTACAAAAAGCACTATTTATTTACAAATAACATAACAACACTCTTCACAATCTGCATGGAAAAAGAGTAATATTTTATAAAAAGTTAGAATTAATCAAAGATTTTTTTTGAGAACACAGTTTTTTAGCTGTGCTGGAAGAGAAAAAGTACAGCAATTACACAAGTGTTATTTTAACGTTTTTAGGAAAGGTTTTCTATTAATTAGAATGAAATGAGGAGAAATCATCAAGTATTCTATAAACTTATTTCTATTGCTTTAAAAGTAATATTGTTCTTATCATTCTATAGAGGTGCTGTATTGCAACGCCCTCGTGTACCACAATACAAAACTATTTATTAATCATAAAAGAACTCAAAACAAGGAACGAAAGCTTCATCTGCTGTAGACTCCTTGTTTTACACCTTCAAAAGTTTGGACAAAAAAAGAACGGCCTCCAATCGGAAGCCGCACTTACCACATACTAACCATAAATGGTTTTTAACCATATATAAACACATATAAACATAAATTCTCTTTAAGGGCTGCACTAGGCAACCTTAAGCACTTGAAGTAATTCTTCAAGATGCTCATCTTCTACAGTTTGCACTGTATCTGCTTTTTTCAAGAAAGCTTGGTAAGCCTCCTCTAAAGCGTCGTGATCTAACGTATGACCTAACTTTTGGATGCGATAGAATAATGCTGCTCTACCACTTCTTGCTGTCAATACAATCGATGATTCAGAAACTCCAACTTCTGCAGGATCGATAATTTCATAATTATCTCTACTCTTAATTACACCGTCTTGGTGAATACCAGAGGAGTGTGAGAATGCATTATCCCCAACAATCGCTTTGTTTGGCTGAACAGGCATGTTCATAGTTCCTGAAACCAAACGACTGATCTCATAGATCTTTTGAGTGTGAATAGCAGTGTCAAAGTTCAACATGTTGTGCTTGCGCATTGCCATCACTACCTCTTCCATTGAAGTGTTTCCGGCACGTTCACCGATACCATTTACTGTACACTCAATTTGTCTAGCACCATTGCTTACACCTGCTAAAGAGTTGGCTGTTGCCATACCTAAGTCATTGTGACAGTGTGTAGAAATGATTGCTTTATCAATATTTTTAACGTTCTCTTTTAAGAACTTGATTTTAGCTCCGTATTCTTCTGGAATACAATATCCTGTAGTATCTGGGATGTTTACCACTGTGGCCCCGGCTGCGATTACAGCCTCTATGACTCGAGCTAAATAGACATTATCTGTTCTTCCTGCATCTTCTGCATAAAACTCCACGTCTTCTACAAAAGTTTTGGCTAACTTCACTGCTGCAACTCCTCTTTCGATCACTTGATCTCTGTCTAATCTCAATTTAGTGAAGATATGCTGATCGGATGTTCCGATCCCTGTATGAATTCTTGGTTTTGCAGCAGGTCTTAATGCCTCTGCCGCAACCTCAATGTCTTTTTTTACCGCTCTTGTTAGACCACAGACCGTCGAGTTTCTAATTTCTCTCGCAATTCTATTTACTGCTTCAAAGTCACCAGGACTTGAAATCGGGAAACCCGCCTCTATAATGTCAACGCCCAGATTTTCGAGAGCACGTGCAATAACTAACTTCTCCTCTGTATTCAAACGGCACCCTGGTACCTGTTCTCCGTCTCGCAACGTTGTGTCGAAAATAAATACTTTATCGTTCATAGGCTTAAACACTTCTTGAAAGGTGTCTGTTATAATCTATTTTTAAAACAATTTTATTGGTATTGTTTTGCTAATGTAAAGGGTGATCAAAAGCATCAAAAACAAAAAATTATACATTTTACGATGTTTAATTTAATATTTATGTGAATAGAATGTAAATTTGGCAATGTGTAAGGTTATTAAAGATCATAATAAATACGATGCCTAAAGAAAGATCAAATCACTTATATCAGTTAATTAAATCAATGTCGAGAAGTGAGAAACGGTATTTTAAACTTGTTTCTAACGAATCGAAGAGTAATTCTTCGAAGAAATTCATGCTTCTTTTTGAACTAATTGACAAGCAAGATATTTTTGATGAAGAACAATTATTAGCTTCCACTCCCGAGTTAAAACCTATACAATTTTCAAATCTTAAAGCTCATCTTTACAAACGAATTTTACAGGCATTAAGGCAGTTTCATTTGACAAAAATGGAAGACGCCGAAATCAGAGAAATGATTGATCATGCTGAATTATTATATAACAGAGGGCTTTATGATCAATGTGCGGACATCTTAAGAAAGAGTAAGAAAAAAGCACAGAAGAGTGATCATCTAGAATTGCTCTTGGAAATTTTGAGATGGGAGAAAAGTTTGCTGACACATACGCTCGACAAACATAATCAGAGAAGGGTAAATAAATTGATTCAAGAGGTACAGGATACCAATGACCGAATCAATCAGATCAATAAATTTTCTAATATTTCCGCAAAGCTGAATGCCTTTTATCTAAAGGTAGGCTATGTTAAAAGTGAAAAAGACCTTAAGAAGGTCAACGACCTTGTCAATAATGATATCTTATCTATTGATGAAAATAAATTTTCAATCAACGAGAAGCTATCATTGTATGAGTTGTATATCGGGTTTTATTACTTCACTCACAATGTGGAAAAAGGACATGCTTATGCACAGAAATGCCTCAACATTTTCCATAACGATCCTGACCTGATTCCTTCCCGATTGGACGTTTACATTAGAACTATCAACAATCTTCTGATAGGGCAATATAAGCTTTATAAATACAAAGAGTTTATCGATACAAAGTCTTTGTTCAGAAAAATCCGTTCTAATGAAAAAATTGAGTTGAGTGAAAACATTAAGATGAAATTGCTGAAATACTCTTATGTACATGAATTTAACCGACTGTTTATGCTCGGCGACTTCACCGGGGGGGTACAAAGGGTAAATCTGTTATTAAATAATATTGAGTTTTTTATTGAGAAATTGAATAAGCACTCAAGACTTATTTTATATTACAAAATTGCCTGTTTGTATTTTGGGGCAAGTGACTTCAGACTCTCTTCAAAATGGCTGAACAGAATTATAAATTCCGATGCACTAGAGATGGACGTGCGTGAGGATGTCCACGTTTATGCAAGAATTGTCAATCTGATTTGTCATTATGAAATGGGAAATACTGACTTGGTGGATTATTATGTAAAGTCCACTTACCGTTTCATGCTTCGCAAAGACAATCTCTTCAAATTTCAGATTTACATTATGAAATTCTTGAAAAAGCTTTCTAGAAATATGAACGATTATGAACTGACAAATGCCTTTATTGAACTGAAGGATTTATTAAAGCCATTGGAAAGTGATCAATTTGAGAAGCACCCTTTTATGTACTTTGATATTATTTCGTGGCTGGAAGGAAAGATCGAGAAAAAATCTGTTCAAGAAGTGATTCAAGGCAAAGCAAAAGCATTAATTGGAGAAGACTATCCTTCATAAAAGCTTCATTTTCAGATAAAATAAAAAAGGTATTCAGGAAGTGTATTAGACAGCGTATCAGGGAGTATGTCTTTGGTTTGAATATTTGTCTTAAGATAATGAAACTCAATGAAACAATTTAACGTCTAGTTTATTTATACAATTAACTTACATTTCCATATTATACATTTTACATTAAGTCATTTTTTTGTTTAATTACTTAATACTCAATCAGAGATAATTTACATTAAATATATCTTGATCTAAAATAAACACATATGGAAAAATCACTATCAAAATAATTTACTAGATGTCAAATTTAATATTATCACAAAAAGACCTAAAATACCTGCCCTACTCCATGATAGTAGAGTTTAAAGAAATGCCTGAAGAAGCGCAATATGAGTTCTTTCATGAAATGAAAAAATTCAAGCGTTCAAAAGTCATTATGTATTTATTGCATTTCTTTCCGCTCCATGTGTCATTAGGTTATGTAGGAAAATGGATTGAACAGTTTTTATTCTGGATTACAGCAGGTGGATTCGGGGTTTGGTGGCTTGTTCTACTTTTCACTATCCCTTCAGAAATCAAACAATTCAATAGAAAAGTAGCACAGGAGATTTTTAAAGATATTGCTTTAAAATATGGGTTCAAGAAAAAATACAAGCATGTGCCTACTAAAGCAATTGTAAAACCTCAAGCATTAAACCTTCCTGAGTTTGACCCAACACTTCCAACTTTAGATCATCTAAAAGAAGGCTTTATGTTTGACTTGGATGGAAAAACCTGGCAGATTGTAGAAGAATATCAGCAGGATTTTGAAAATAAAAATTCAGAACGTCTTTTTATCTGTCATCATGATTTAGAAGAGAAGTTTTTAAGGTATTCTAATGAAGGGTATTTCAAGAAAGTACTTTGGAGTAAAGCAGTCAGTGTATTTCAGATCGACCCTGAGTTAGAAAAGAAAATTAAAGTACATGGAAGCCCTGCCAACATTTTATACCTGAACGGTCATCGTTTCTTTAAAGAAGATAAAGAAAAAGGGCTGATGTTTAGAATTTCTAAAACAGTGGCAGCACCTCTTGGAGAGTCAATTAAAACATGGCATTTCTTCAATGAAGACCGCACACTGACTTTAAAAATAGAATCCTCAAGAAATAAATTAAAAGCTTACCAAGGAAAAGTAATAGATGAAAATGAAATTACTGATATTCTTCCTTATAAAATTTAAAAGCTAAAAAAATACCCTTGCAATTCTTCAAAACTGCAAGGGTATTTTTTTGCCTTATTCTTTTATGATTTGATGTAAATGATGCTCTAAATGTTCTACATAATCTTTCATCAAAAACTCTAAATCTTTCACCTCTTCATTACCAAGCAAAATAGGATATGCTAAGGTATCAGAAGTCTGCTTTTCCATTATTATTTTAATTCTGATATTTATTGCCTTCCAAAAAGCAACCAATTCCATTATATCAGCACTCTGATAATCATTCACTCTTACTAAATCATCTTGACTATAACTTACCACTTTATAGGGTTTACTACTGAATTCAATTTCTGTAAATCGCTGAAGGTTATTAATTCCTGAATCGATAAGATGACCTAAAATCTCTTTTTTTGACCATTTTTCAGGGTTTACCTTTGTTTCCAAATCCAGTACAGAGGCTTTTGATAAAAATTCAACACATTGATGAACGTGTTGTTCCAGTTTTTTTGTTATGTCCTTCATAATTAGTTAATGATTGATCTATTAATTAGAATTGTTAATCCTCCTCTCTTTCTATCAATTCCACTCTTTGAATAACTTTATTAATTTTTGGTTGAATTATCCAGATTCCTATAGGCCAAAAAAGCAACATAAAAAATAATGATATAGATGATTCTTCTTCTTTTCTACCTGCTGTTCTATAGAGTCTATTTAAAGAATTTGCACCAAAAATATAAATTTGAAGGAATGCAAAAATGAAGTAAAAACCAATCAATGCATACCAACCTGTCACGGTAATATTATTGATCCCTGACATTATCAAAAAGATATAAAGTCCAATCACCAACACTATATTTAAAAGAAAAAAAGCATTACTTTTTTCCTCTGCCTCTGATACATAATTATTGGTTTCTAAACCTATAATAATTATCCAAAGGTGGATCAAAACAAAAGAAACAGAGTGTACAATTTTAGTAAGAAAAGGATCTGAAAATGAAACATAAAGTAATACTAATCCAATAATTTGAATGAAAAATACTTGCCAATGCTTAAGTTTAAAATAGAAGTCCATAATCGATAGTTTACTTGTGTTCGTTGATTTTACTTATACAAAGGTAAAAAAGAATAGGTATATTAAGTACTAGGACAAAAATAAACGGACATGTTATCTTATCTTTTTTACCCTACTCTTCGTTAGATTTTTATCACGTAGCTATAGCTATGCTCTGCAAATCTGCCTCGATTAGAATAAAAAATATTAAACTAAAATTATCCCTTTTCTTGTGTCCTAGTACTTACAAAGACAAACAATAGTTTACAAAAAAGGCCTGAAATTTTCATTTCAGGCCTCAATATTTTTATGCTATTTTTCTTTCAAAAGGAATATGTTGTTCTTCCACTTTTCGAAGTCGATAACTGAATCTTTTGACAAAAAACAGGCAAATAATTCCTAAACCAAGTGGGAATCCCATCCAAATACCTTGCTCTCCCTGTCCCCAATGAAACGCACACATGTAAGAAAAAGGAATGGCAATAATGAAATAGGAAGAGAAAATAAACCACATAGGTACTTTAAAATCATGCAAACCACGGCAAGCTCCTGAATAGGCGATCTCAATGGCATCAAAAGTTTGATAAGATGCCAGCCATACCATAAATAGCTGTGCAAATTGAATCACTTCCTGATCATCTGTAAAAAGATAAGGCATCCATGATCTTCCAGTCAAAAAGAAAACAACAGCTCCAAAAGACATCAAAGTTACAATGATTAAAGAAGCATAGGTTACTTTTTTCACCTCCCTGAAGTCTCTTTTACCAAAACTTTGACTGACTAGAATACCTGTAGCGGCTCCTATTCCTTGATATACCATAAACCCTAAAGTGCTCAAACTGATTGCAACCTGATGTGCTGCCAATCCTACTTCAGAAATCCAGCCCATCATTATTGTAGAGATAGAGAAAGCGGCACTTTCCATCAATAACTGAAAAGCCATTGGAATACCATTGGTAAAAAATTCTTTTACCTCATGTGCAGTAACTGTCACTTTATTAAAAAGTGAAGCAAATACAGCATATTTTTTATACGAGTAGAAAACATAAATGGCCCCACCGGCCATCACCAATCTGGCCAGAAGTGTACCTACTCCGGCTCCAATCAATCCCATTTTTGGAGCACCTATTAAACCAAATACAAATACAAAATCACCAATGATATTCACAATATTACCTACCAAAGTAATTTTCATTCCCATTTTAGTGTCTCCAATTCCCTCAAAAAGTTGTTTAAAGGTCAAGAAAATCATCTGAGGAATGAGTGAAACCATCAAAATGATTAAATAAGCTTGAGAAGAAGCTATAATTGTTTCGGGTTGCCCCATATAAGGCATGTAAAAATACAGTACAACTAAGAGCAGTAATAATACCAACGACAAAATTCCATTGGCCATAAAACTGTTTTTTAATGCACTTGTGGCCTTTTTGTTATTGTTGAGACCAATGGCTTCACCAATTTTGGGTGTAAGAATAAAGGTGAATCCCATTCCAAAAAGAAGCACCAGGTTAAAAATGGTGTTGGAGAATGAGGCGGCGGCTAAGGGTGTTCTTCCGAGCTGGCCGATAATCATATTATCCACCAATCCAACAGAAATTTGGCCTACTTGAGCTAGAATTACAGGCCAACCGAGTTTTAAAATTGTAGAGAATAAAGGATTGTACTCCTTCCACTGTCTTTTCAATTGCATTTTCTTAAATGTTTTAAAAATTGAATTGAAACAGACGAGACCTTCCCCTTTATTACCTCTCCTGCATAGTTATTTTGGCAGCTGGACAGCTGGGCTTTAAGGTGAAAAACTAACTAGCATTCCACGAGATAACAAAGTCGTTGTTCAGAAAATCTATTATTATTTTTCGGGATGCAAAAATACAACAAACAATCCGAAAGAGTAGTTTATGATAAGTTTTATTAAAAGAAAACCCCTTTTATCTTCTACAAAATAAAAGGGATAAGTTTAGTTTTACTGTGATAAAGTTTTTTTAATTTCTTCCACTAATAGCTTGCACTCGTCGAAAAGTAATTTGTACTTCTCTTTTAATGTACTCACAGATGTTTCTTCTTTTGCAATCTTCTCCATTGCCAATACCTGATCTTTGATCTCTTGTATTGCAATAAAATTAAGAGTAGACTTAAAGTTGTGAAGATTTTTGTACGCAGATTTCCAATCCCCAAGATTGATACTCTCATCAATACTTTTGAGTTGATCAGGGGCGTCAAGTACAAAACGTTCCATCATCTCTGCTATCAGTATTTTGTCCCCTCCTGAAAAGGTTTCGAGGTAAGACAAATCTACCCTAGAATTTCCCATGATTTTTAAATAAACACACTAATTAGCATTTTATCTACCTGCAAAAATGACATTAAGTTGAATAGGTGTCATGCAGTAGATTTTTAGATTGAATTTAGCTATTTGTATCCATTTCCTTCAAATAACGGTAAATGGTTACCTTACCAATATCTAACTTTTTTGCCACTGTAGCAACGTTGTCATGATATCGATCCATAAAACTACGAATAATTTCGAAAGTATACTCCTTTAATGTAAGGTCTTTGTTCAATAAAGAGTTTACATCTTGGGATGAAGTGAACTGAATATCAGTATCTGAGATTGTATCATTCTCACACATTACGGCTGACAACTCTACAATTGCCTTCAATTCTCTGATGTTTCCAGGGAAATGATATTTGAGTAATTTCTCTTTCGCTTCCTTGGTAAAAGTGAGCTTCTTCATACCATTTGAAGCAGTAAATTGATCTGCCAGAAACATTGCGATCAGAATCACATCATTTTCTCTTTCTCTCAACGGAGGTAAATGTATTGGCAAACCTAACAATCTGTAATAAAGATCTTCTCTGAACAACTTTTCATTCATACGAAGGGAAAGATCTCTGTGCGTGGCTGTAATAATTCGCACATCTAATTTGAGTGTCTTATTACCTCCAATACGTACTACTTCCCTTTCTTGAATTACCCTCAACAGCTTTGCCTGAAGGTTGATGTCCATTTCACCAATTTCATCCAGGAATATTGTTCCGCCATTTGCTTCTTCAAATTTCCCGACTCTTTTAGCAATCGCCCCAGTAAAAGAACCTTTTTCGTGGCCAAATAATTCACTTTCCAATAAAGATGTTGGAATTGCGGCGATATTGACAGCAACAAAAGGTTTATTTTTCCGGTTGGAATTATAATGAATTGCTTTCGCAATGACTTCTTTACCTGTACCTGTTTCTCCTGTAATAGAAACTGTGATATTATTATTTGTGGTTTTATGAAGCATCTGAAAAACTTTCTTCATTGGAGTACTATTACCAATGATTGAATTATCAAATTCATATTTATTTGAAAGTTCCTGACGCAGTGTCTGCACCTCTTCTTCTAACGACTGCTTTGTTTTTATTTTATTCAAAGCATTCAGAAGCCGCTCTCTGATATCCTCTTCTTTTGTGATGTAATCATACACCCCCAGTTTAAAGAGACTGACAGCAGTTTGAATATCATTTTGACCAGAAATTACAATAATCGGAACTTGAGGTAATTTTGCTTTGATTTTATGAATCACCTCCTCTCCTGTCATGTCTGGCAAGGAATAGTCGACAGTGATCACCGATGGATTTTCATCCAAGGCATAGAGAAGGTCCCTACCATTAACAAACATCTTCACCTCATGTTCATCATCCATAGATAGGATATAATGAAGCATTTTGGAGAAAACGGCATTGTCCTCTAAAGCAAATATTTTCAGTTCAGATGAATTCATATAGTCATTTATTCGCAGTATTTCTGCAGTGCAGCTGTAGCTTGTGCGTATCCTAATGCTTCTGACATTGAAAGCATTTTACATACCTGTTCGTCTGCTTTTCCTTTAGTTCCACTTAGTGCTAAGGCCTTATAGTAGAAAGCCTCCGCGTATTTATCGTCTAATTGTATAGCTTTATCCAAGTCTTGAATGGCATCATCAAAGTTCTCAGTAAGCATTAACACTCTAGCTTTATGTAAAAATACTCTTTTATCTTTACCTTCCGACAAATTCACAGCTTTTTCGAAATCTTTTAATGCTGAAGACAGCCCAACAACCTCTACATTGACCAATGCTCTATTCAAATAAATATCATAAATGGTAGAGTCTAACTGAATGGCCTGTGTATAATCATTGACAGCACCTTCTTGATCTTTCAAGAAGCGTCTTACATTTCCTCTATTATAAAAATACTTATAAGCATCAGGAACATCTTCCTCTGTTTGTTTGTACAATTCAATAGCTAAAGTAAAATCATCATTGGCCTTGCTGTATTCTTCCAAAGCCATATGGGCATAACCTCTTGCGTTATAAGCATCCATATTATTGGCATCTTCTTTTATTGCGGCATCAAATAATGAAATGGCTTCCTTGAATTTATTGACAGAAAGTTTTTGTTTCCCTTGATTAGTAAGCTCTGAAGAACTTGGTCCACATCCGATCATAAAAAAAGTGAGGATGGCGAAAAGTAGGTTTATTTGTTTGGTTTTCATGTCGCAAAAATAGAAAGAAATATTTATAAGCTTCAGATTACATGATTTATTTAGTGAAGTTACCTGAATTAAGTACTAGTAAAAATGCAATTGGGTGTTTTACGCATTGCCAACTCAATTTTCTTCAATGCTGAATGACTATTTGGGGTTATTTCTCACAACTCAAAATTGAGGTAAAAATAGTATTACTGTCTAAGCTTCAAGTATTGATAATAAATTGGAAACACCTTCACTTTCAACTTTGATAAATAATAAAAAACAGATTCCATAAAAGAGGGTTTTGTTGTTTTTTTCAGTAGATAAAAATAAGCTTTCGCTAAATAAAAATTCTCTGTGTAATACGCCAACCTCAAGTGATACGCTACTGATTTTGACAGCGACAAATCCTCCATCTTATTTTGATTTAAACGTTTGGCTTTCAAACAAATTTTCAAGGTTGATTTCAAGAGTTCGTTTCCTCTTCTTTTATAAAAACGTTGAGACAATGAACTTTTCACTTTTCTTTTTTGTGTGTTGGCTTTATCATAAAAAGCAAATTGATATTTTCTTGAAAGCCGTATCCATATATCATAATCTTCATAGGCCAAAGTTTCATCATAACCTCCCAAAGCTTTGAGATAAGATGTTCTGTAGATAATACTTGGTGCACTAAATAATGGTGGATTTCTCAATACCCTTTCGTATACCTCTCCTTCTTGTACTTTTTCCAATAGTTTCCCATTACTGTCACGCTGATAATAGGAATCTGCTGTCTGCTTTCCCTGTTCATTAATAAATATTACATCGGAGAATACAGCACCATAGTTCTCCCCCCTGCTTTCAAAAGTGTTCACATCATCCGACACTCTGTTTTTCAACAACATATCATCTGCAGCAAGGTCAATTACATACTTCCCTTTTGCTTCTTTAAGACCAATATTAAAGGCTTTACAGTTCCCTATATTGTGAGGCAATGCAATAAATTGAGCTTGAAGATTGTATTTTTGTAATGAAGTAGTAATTTTATTTACTGATTGATCCGTACTACCGTCATCAATAATAATCGTTTCAATATTTTGATAAAATTGATGGGCAATAGAGGCTATTGCGTCTTCAATAAAAGGTGCGTGATTATAACTCAAACAGATAATAGTAACTAAAGGGGTATTCTGCATATATATGATATTCAAAAAGTCTAATAGTTGTTCGATAGTTTTAGGAATTGTATTCCTTCTCATGTTTTCTACTGTTTCGAATGCTCAATTTAATAATTTAAAATTCAGCACTAAAACACCCTACAGAACCATCGTTTCACACTTGGGTTACTTAAGTCCTTCCTCAGGGTCTTATAATCCGGAAGTGGCGGCCAAAACGCTAGGTGGTGAGGACTATACTATTGAACAAAAAATAGGTTTAGCCATAAAATTAAAACAAATCTACGACAAACATGGAGATTTGGACCTGAGTGATATATCGAATAGGAGAAATTATAAAAACGAAGATGATGATCAGATCTACACTATCTTTGAGGATATACCAGAAATCTATTTGATCAAAGAGGGATCCAGCTGGCTTTATTCTCCTAAATCTGTTAGAGAAATCAATACTGTATTTAGAAGGTATTACCCTGCCGCTATTCCCCCAAAAAGACCTCAAAGAGACAAACCAGATAGTGTTGACGTAACCTCCAAAGACTCCACTGGAAAGGAAGTTACCATTAGAAAACCTTCTCCCAAAAAAGAAACTCCAATTGTTCAAAAACCGAATATCAAATTCAATATCAGCACTCCTAAAGACGCTGTTACTACTTTCTTTGGTTTTCAGCAAGACAATAATTATCACCCCGAAATTGCTGCCAAAGTTTTTGAAAGTATTGAGCTTTCTTTAGAAGAACGCATCACTTTGGCTATTAAACTAAAGCAAATTTATGATGGTTTAGGACTTTGGATTGAAATTGAAGATATTCCTGAAGATGCCAATTACAGAGACTCTACGCGTCATAATAAAGAAATATATGTGCTAGATAAGCAGCTTCCTGATTTTTACCTTGAAAATTTCAAAGGAAAGTGGATGTTTTCTGAATCCAGTATTGAACTGATTGAAAACAAGCATAGACAAGTATTTCCGATTGGCAAAGAAGGCCTTGAAACAGTGGGCAGCATACTGCGAAAACCATTAGGGAACTACGCTAGAGAAGAAATTTTAGGGCTAGAATTGTGGCAAATTACAAGTATGGTGGCCATGATTATTGCCGCTTGGCTTGCGGTTATGCTTATTTCATCCGCCATCATGTGGGTGGTCTCCTGGATTCCAAAATCAAAAGACGAAAGCAGGTACATTCAAAACTTGATCAAGTCAGGTATGATGATAATTATACTTTATTATTATCGCCTTATTTCTCCAAGTTTGGAGCTTACTATCCAAGAATTGCAATATGTCATTATAGCACTGAAAGTATACAGCATCTATCAGGTGATCCGTTTCTTCTATAATATGATTGACCTTTGGGTACAGCTTTGGTTGAGAAAAGCTAATGAAAGGGACGATCAAATTCAGAGAGGTTTTGCCCCATTCTTTGGTATGACTGCCAAACTTCTTGTGATCTTAATTGGATTGATTTTCACGGTCAGCGCCTTAGGATATGATATTTCAGGTCTATTGACGGGGCTTTCAATTGGTGGTGTTGCTGTAGCCTTAGCCGCTCAAGATACCATCAAAAACCTGTTCGGTTCCATTATGATCTTTATGGACCGACCTTTTGTAATTGGTGATTGGGTTAAAACCGATGGCGTCAGTGGTTCTGTTGAGCAAATTGGTCTTCGATCAACTCGAATCAGGACTTTCGAAAACTCAGTTGTCTCAATTCCGAACAGTCGTATGGCTGACTTTACAATTGACAACATGGGCATGAGAATTTTCAGAAGATATAAAACGTATTTGAGGGTCAGTTATGAAACCAAACCAGATCAGCTGGATGAATTTGTGGAGAGATTAAAAGAAGTCGTCAGAAATCACCCTCATACTCGTAAGGACTTTTTTGTGGTCAACCTCAACAACATAGGGCTTTATTCTTATGATATTTTGTTCTATATTTTCTTTGAAGCACCCACATGGAGTGATGAGTTGCATTTTAGACATGAAATCATCAGAAGCATCATAAAAATAGCGAATGACTTGGATGTTGAATTTGCAATTCCACCTTCAGGGTTGGATTATATGATGGAAAATACGGCCACTAAACCCGCTTCTAAGAAGAGTTCTTCCAATAAACCATTCGGATTTATGTAATGCGAAAGATAGTAATAAATAGTATTCTGGTTTTATGCCTTATTTGTGCTTTTGGAAGTATTTCTTTTGGGCAAGAACTCTACAAAAAATCAGTTGATTTCACCTTGAAAAAATATGAATACGGTAGAGTATCCAAAGAAGATTTCTATGGAAAAGTGGTGCTAATCATTATTACAGCTTCATGGGATTTAGAATTCAACAACGACCTCAATAAAGTAAAAGAACTGCAGCGTTTATTCTCTTCAAAAAATGTAGAATTTATGTATATCGTTGGAGACCTTCCTGAACGTTGGACATCTTTTGCAGAGAGTAAAGGGCTTAAAGGAAAATTTTATTATCTTCCCTCTATGAGCAAGGGGTGTAATAACTGCTTTTTATCAGCTCATTTTGATGAAACAGCAATTACTTCTTACTATATTATAGCAAAAGACGGCAGTTTATTGGACAGTTATCTTCCAAGTCCTGCAAAAAGTAACGGAATTGAGAAACTCTTAGCCGGGGCAATCGTTTTAGAAATAAACTAGTATTAAATTAATTATTATTCAATATGGAGGTGCTAATCATTCCTATTATGGCATTATCAATCCCAATCATTGCCATTTTAACCAAAGGGAGAACAAGTAAAAAAGAGACTCAAAAAATTTATAAGGAAATAGAGGCTTTAAGAGTAGAGAATTTACAATTAAAACAACGTTTAGAGAATATTGAAACGATTGTAACGGAGCCGGATTATGATATCAATAAAACTTTGAAGGCACCAAATGAGTCAAAACACCGACTTTTGGACTAAAAAAGAACGTAAATCGTACACTTAGCCTTAAAAGTGTTCAAATTCGCACAAATTGAAACTTTTTATTTACTTTTTAAGTATATGATTATGTGCAAGTTACAACATTAGGCTTTAATTTGGCATAACTAAACACAAAAAGATATATACCGCAGAACCTTACGAAGGTCTCGCGTAAAGATAAAGTTTAAATAATTGAATTGGTTGGAAAAGGCAAATATCAGATGATGTTTGCTTTTTTGTATTATAAGCCCTCTTAATTTTTTTAAATACCCTCCAAAATCAGCTGTATTGTCCTTTGTTAAAAGGTATTCACCTAAAATTTTATCATTTCCACTAAAAGATACCTAGATTTCTGATATATTAGAGAGATAGACCCCAACGAGGCGTAAATCTGATACTTACCATATTTAATAGATACAATGTCAAATTTATTTATTTTGAATAAAGAGGCCAATGTTGCTTCAAATTACATCAATGAACTAAGAGATCCATCTATCCAGACAGATAGAGCTCGATTCAGAAGAAATCTTGAAAGACTTGGAGAGCTATTGAGCTACGAAATCAGTAAGACATTAGATTATAAAGACATAGATGTACAAACACCACTTGGTGTTTCTCCTTCAAGAACAATCACTGATGAACTTGTTGTTACCACTATTTTGAGAGCAGGATTGCCAATGTACCAAGGCGTACTGAACGTTTTCGACCACGCTGACAGTGGCTTTGTGGCTTCTTATAGATCCAATGCTCCTGGAAATGATGTTGAAATCAATATGGAGTATGTTGCTTCAGGCAATTTAGATGGAAAAGTGGTCATTTTAGCAGATCCTATGCTTGCTACAGGTAAATCATTATTATTGGCGTTGGAAGGTTTACTGAAAAATGGAACACCGAAACACGTGCATATTATGGCGGCAATTGCCAGTGAAGAAGGTGTAAAATACATTCAGGAAAATATTAAAGTGCCTGCTTCGTTATGGATGGCGGCTGTGGATCCTGAGCTAAATTCAAAATCATACATCATTCCTGGTTTGGGTGATGCTGGTGATTTATGCTTCGGAGAGAAACTATAAAGTCTATTCAAAGATTTAGATAAAAATCAGGCCGTTGAAACCTTACATTCAACGGCCTTTTTTATGAAAAACGAATAATATGATTATAAGCCTTTCATCACTCTAACAAAACTAAACTTAGTTAATACTACTATACTTTACATTGTATTCTTCCAACGGCAATCCTCCTGGATGTGAAGGTGCTGTTTTTATATTGATAAACTCATTGTCAAACGTTACAATAATCCATAGATTCGTAACAGGAACTTCTTTTGATACTGCTTTGCACACTGGATATTTATTGAATACACCACCCCAGTCAATACCATCTACAGTTTTTCCTTTTAAATAATTAGAAATCATAGTGTAACGCGCATTTGAATCTTCATTATTCCTCCAGTATTCTTTAGGCAAGTGCTCTACGTCCACTTTTTTGATATTGTAATGTGCTTTTACAGATTCCTTTAAATCATCATTTGCTCTGATGTCATTGGCTATCGCAAAATAGTGCTCCTTATTTTGAATCTTTACTTTCTTCTCTCCACTCAGCTCATAAGCTGTAACTCCCTCTTTATCAGTAATCACATAACCAATCCCCACAGCAATAGGCAACTTTTCTAATTTCGCACAAGCCTCTGCCTTACTTTTGCTTTCCAGTACTTCTCTTGCAAAAAAAACTGAAGGCAATCCTCCATCAATATTCGCTTTCAAATCAAACTTAGAATGAGCGTTCAATGAAAAACCGTTTTCAAGATGCACACCTTGTATCCCCACTGTTCCAACATATCCGGTCAGCAATAATACGTCACCATCCACATTGTATTTCATCAAGCATTGTGCTCCTTCAAACATTTTTGCCCAATCTAATGAATAACAAACCGAAGCACTTTTTTCATTCCATATTGCACCTGCACTACAATGACCACTCAGATTGTTACCTTCTACAAAAGCTGGATTTTTACCACTCATTTCTTCCATTACAGCAAACAGCTCATCAAAGGAAATATTAAAACAAAGTAGATCATCTAAAGACAAATCACTGCCTTCTGCTATACCTTTTAATTCGTCATGCAATTGAGGTGTGTATTTTTGAATAGCTTCAAGCATACCGGTCTTATGAAGGCAAAAACTTTTATAGTTTTCATAATTAGGAGCTAACTCCACACTCATCATCATAGGTTCCACTAATTCATACTTGAAACGGTTTAGCATATAACGAATTTCTTTTTTAAACTTTTTACCGTGTTCGTAGCCCACAGCATAATGTGAACCTTCAGCCTCAATTACATAGTAATTAGAACTTTCATTGAGTTCAATTTGATAGTAAACAGGAGGTATACCTGCCACTGACGCATTTAATGTAAACATCACGATACTGAACCACACTGCCAAAACAGCGATTACTTTCATTCTTACTTTATTGATTTCGCTCATAACTGTAATATTATTTTTTTGATTTCTTTAGTTTAATGCTATTGTATATTGTTGATTCCTCCACTTTAAGACCTTTGAAAGGGCCTTTAAGAATGAAAACCTACTCTGCTATTTTGCTCTTGAGAAGGAGATGAAATGGTCATTTTCACTTTTTTCTTCATTAGAGCAGTAATTGAAATTGCTTCTGCTTTTTGAGATGCTGATTCCTCATTTCTTGAACAAGAAGAAAACGACCCGAAGAATAATGTCATAGAAGCAGTAAAAATGAGATAAAGGATTTTTGTTGTTATTTTACTTTTCATATCAATTGTTGTGTGATTAATAAATGATTATTTAGAAAGTTTAGCGACCTGAACTGATTGAAATCAGATTGTATTCATGAAAAAAAAATTTTAATTTTATGTACATTAAAATTAAAACTTTTTGTGTTTCATTTTTGATATTTTTGTAACGCTTTTAAAAATTAAAAAGTTACACATGTATACTGATTTTAACTTATTTTCGTCTTTTAGATTTTTAGGCATAAAAAAAGCCTTTCTTTAAAAAGGCTTTCATCTAATGTCATAATTTTGACTTCGGAGTATTTTTTACGAGGTGATAACGCAATACATTCGATCTAAAAAAATAGAAAGGAAGCTACTGTTTTATGATTTATTTTCAATTTGAGAAACAATTACTGGAATAACCTCATTGAAAGGTTTTCCACTCAGTTTTGCCATTGTAGTACACATATCAAAGATATCCTTTCCTCGTTGGCTTTTCATTAATTCCAAAGCAGAAACGTAATCATAATTTTCATTCTCCTGTGCAAGATTCAAAACAATCCGGCTAAACTTCATCAGTTTTGTTTCTTCAAAACCACCTTCAAACTCAGGAATTTCCTGTAGAATGGTACTGATCATCAACAAGTCATAATTATCAGGAATTGATTGCTCATATCCTTTCATTGTTTTTTTGTATTCATCGTGCAGTTCTTTATTCACTCTGATCGATGAAGACTGATTCTTTAGACTTCCTTTATTTTTACTTGCCATACTTTTTCATAATTAATGCAACACGAAAATACACAATTGCAATTATTTATAAAACTCAGAGCTCTACTCACTTTCTTCTTTTTCAATTTATTGGATCAATTTAAAAATGATAAAAATGAATAGAACCATTCCCAATATTACATTTCTACACGCTACATTATTGAAAATGTTGTTGTATATTACTTTAAACTTGTTGTCTAAAGTAAGGATAAATGTGCGTCGATTGAGTTGACAACTCCACTTTTTATGCTCTTCAAATGGTAAAATTACCAATCATCAAAAATGCTACATATTGAATAAAGTACTATGGAGAATAAACTAATTATTAATATTCTAGAATTAATAGGGGGTCTAATTGTCTTGATAGGTGGGGGTGAGTTTTTAGTAAATGGAGCAACAAACATTGCGTTACGTCTAAAAATTCCACCAATTATAGTAGGCCTTACTATTGTTGCGTTTGGTACTTCCGCTCCTGAGCTTTTTATTAGTTTACATTCTGCCTTAGCAGGAAATGCAGACTTGGCTATTGGTAATGTGGTGGGGTCGAATATCTGTAATCTAGGAATGGTATTGGGCATTACTGCTATCATTTATCCCATTAAAGTAAGTGATACCACTCTAAAATTTGATTGGCCTGTAGCAATGGGCTCTTCTCTTCTACTGTTTCTCCTCACTTTTGACAATGTTATTTCTCCCACAGAAGGGGCCATTTTCTTTACATTACTTATTCTTTACCTTTTTATTCTTTTCAGAAGAACAAAATCGGATATTGAACTTCAAAAAACTACTAATGAAGAGTTTCAATTGGATGAAAGTGAAAAATTCAAAAGTCCTGTAACGCTTTGGGTTAAAGATATTGCATTTCTAGTGACAGGGATTGTGGCGTTGAAGTTTGGCGCGGAATGGTTTATAGAAGGTGCAAAATCCATCTGTTTGGAACAGCTTGGTTTAGAAGAAAGAATTGTTGGCATTTTGGTATTAGCCATTGGCACAAGTTTACCTGAACTGGTCACTTCTGCAGTGGCCGCTTTTAAGAAAGAAACCGATTTAGCTTTAGGCAACTTAATGGGTTCTAATATATTCAATGTACTTTCTATATTAGGTATCACAAGTATGGTCATTCCTATTAATGTAAGCGAAATCATGCATAATTATGATATGGTTTGGATGCTCGTCATCACATTACTGACTATTCCTTTAATGATATTAGGACGCGATTTAAATCGTTGGGAAGGATTAGTCATGCTAAGTGCATATTGCATTTATATTTATACCATATTTTAATTTTTGAATAAAATACATAGTATATGTCCTCATAAACGGTAAAAAACTCCTACTCAAAAAAGTAGAAGTTTTACTCTCACTAATAAATATTTTGTATTCTCTAAAATACAGTGTTGGTTTTCTCCCTTTTAACTAATTACAAACTGTGTTATCTTATTATATCATTTCTTTTTTTCTGAAACTTGAAGGGGAAAAACCATAATGCTGATGGAATACTTTGGAGAAGTATCCCACATCATTAAACCCGCAATCGTAACAAATTTCGGAAATTCTGTCTGTGGTTTGGATCAATAATTCTGATGCTTTTTGAATCCTTTTTTTATTGATGTACTGCTTGGGGCTTTCATTAAAAGTCAATCGGAATTTTCTTTTGAATGTCGACAAACTATGTCCCGTTAAAATAGCAATATCTTCAATGGATAAATCTTCATATAAATGACTATGTATGATCTTCTTGAACTGTGTTTCTTCAGGTTGAAATAATGAACTTAACAATGCCTTGACGTTATTGCCTTCCTTAGCATTAGAGAGTAATAAAATGAGTTCTTTCACCTTCAGTTTTATCAATTCCTCATTGACCATTGCGGGATTATTGAAGTAAAAAAGTAAACTGTCAATATAAGTTGTGATCATTTCATCCAATGGAATTTTCTCTACATTGTGAGTGACTTTCCGAGGGTATTTCAATACTTCCGGCAACCCTTCATCATAGACATACTTTAATGTATCTGGATAAAAATGAATTAAAATTGCTTCATAGGGTTGCTCTGCCTGCTCCCCAACCCAATGATTGATATAATTGCCGCATTTCATCAAAAAACTATCCGAAGAAGTAAAAGTATATTGCTCATTGGTGGCATAAAGCATTGTTTTTCCTTGAAGAACATGAATAAAACACGCCTCATTATTCATGGTTGCATCTTTCTTTAGTGGAGGGTTGAAACTTGCTTTTTCAAAAACAGGTTTTCCATTGAGCATAAAATGATCATAACTTAACAAACTCATAAAAAGGCCTTATCTAGTTTCGTATTGTTTCTTGATAGCATCAAAATTATCAGCATTCACTTCCTCACCTGTAGTCACATAATGCTCCACGGCTAGCATATAATTACTCAATTGTTTTTTAAATTTCCCTTTAGCAAGACCTCCCATAAATGCAGGTTTTGTTCTGTAATTGAATTCAAATACCAGTTTACTTGTATTTTCATCAAGAGGCACTACTTTGTAAGTAGCATATGAATATTCTGGAACTAATGGAATACCTTGTGTAGTCGTAATCTGCACCTTAAAAGAATAATTTTCAGGATCATAATTCACCTGTGTTTCTTTCACATATTTAGAACCGTCTGTATTCAAATTACAAACTCTCTCTGCTCCTTCACAGCCTTGATGCTGATTATTTGTATAACTAGAACTAACGACAAGGGGATGTGATTTATGAATATCACCAAACTCCTCACCTACTACTTTCCAAACTGCTGAAGCTGGAGCTTTCATTGTTCTTTCTACCGTAATAAATTGGGTTTTCTTTTGAGCAAAAAGACTTACAGAAAAAAGTAAAAAGTAGAATGTAAAATAGACCGCATTTTTCATAGTGTAATGTATTTAAAAGCTATAATTGTTTTTGTTGACATTACAAATATGGCGGGTCTACGAGTGGTTTATAGTGACAAAAAGTTCAATGATTTGGAAAATTAGACCAATGACTTTTTATAGTCGGAAGGCGATACTTGATAGGCCGATTTAAAGAGTTTAGAGAAATAGCCAATGTCATTAAATCCACAATCATATGCTATTTCAGAGATGCGCTGATCTGTGGTTTGAAGTAAACTGACGGCCTTTTCCAGTCTTTTTGATTTGATGTACTGTGTGGGGCTGGTATTGAAGACGGTTTTGAATTTTCTTTTAAAAGTGGATAGACTGAGTCCTGTAAAAAAAGCCAAATCCTGCAAACTTAAATCTTCATATAGGTGAGCATGAATAATTTCCTTAAAGTCATAAGCGTTGGCTTTGAATAAGTCACTGAACATATTTTTAATAACACCTGACTGATCAGAATTCAACATCACTTGAATCAATTCTCTTACCTTTAGCTTGATTAATTCATCATTCATCAAAGAAGGATTCTGGAAATAAAATTCTAAGCTTTTGATATAATTTATCAGCATCTCATTGGTCTTTATCTTCGCCACTGGCCCATGTGGTTTTACCTCAGAAGATTTAAACACATCTGGAATATTATTATCATAAATATGTTTTAAAACATCAGGATAAAAATGCATCACCATCACCTGACTTTTTTCATCATCTTCATTCTTTTCCCAAATATTCACAAAGTTGTCACATTTCATTAAAAAAGAATCTGAAGTTTCTAACGAAAGTGTATCGTTTGGAACATAAAGGTTTGATTTTCCTTTGATGATAAAAACGAAACGGGCTTCATCTACAAAAGACGAATTGGCTTTGAAAGGGGGCTCAAAAACTGCTTTTCCAAAAATAGGTTTGTCTAATAGTTCGAAGTGTGTAAGGTCAAATGAAGCCATAAAACGAGGTGTTTACCCTAAATGGTGGATTGATGGTTTATTAAAAAAGAGGGTGAATATACCCTCAAAAAATAAAGGATTTATATTCTAATTAATTAATTTTTATGAAAATGAACAAATAAACCGAAATTGCACTTTAGTTAATGCTAAAAAAATATGTTATGACAAGAAGATCTTTATCTTTGTAGGGTGGAAATCTGACAGGATGTTTTGATCATCCTAATTAAAGATTTCTAATTTTTTTAGAAATAAGACTAATCACATGAGACGCTTAGGCGAATATATTCTCTTTTTAAAAAAGATGTTCTCCAACAGGGAGCCTCTTACCACTTACGTTCGTTTATTTTTTCAGGAGTGTATCAATATAGGTATCAATTCCCTCTTTTTAGTAGGATTCGTATCTCTTTTTGTAGGAGCTGTAATTGCGTTGCAAATGGCTTACAATATTGTTAGTCCATTATTACCAAAGTATATTATTGGTTTGGCTACAAGAGAAATGATGATTCTAGAAATGGCACCTACTTTATCGGCCATTGTATTTGCAGGCAAAGTAGGTTCACAGATTGCAGGTGGAATTGGTACAATGCGTATCACTGAGCAAATTGATGCTTTGGAAGTCATGGGTATAAATTCAGCTTCTTATTTGGTACTACCTAAAATTTTGGCAGGAATGACCATGTTGCCGCTGTTAGCTATACTATCTGCCGCTTTAGGAATCTGGGGTGGTTACTTGGCTACAATTTTCGGTAATTTATCTCCTACTGAGGATTATATATATGGTATTCAAAATACTTTTGTACCTTTTGAAGTACCTTTTGCCATTATCAAAGCATTTGTTTTCGGTTTTATCGTAACTTCGATTTCTGCTTTTAAAGGCTATAATGTCAAAGGTGGTGCTTTAGAAGTAGGTAAAGCAAGTACTGACGCCGTTACCGCTTCTTGTATTGCTATTCTTGCAGCAGACTTTATTCTAGCAGACACTTTACTTTCGTAGACAATGATTGAGATTAAAAACGTAGGAAAATCTTTCCAAGGAAAGGAAGTACTGATGGATATTAGTGCCACTTTTGAGAAAGGAAAAACGAATATGATCATCGGTGCATCTGGTACTGGTAAAAGTGTATTGTTGAAAACCATTGTAGGGCTTTTCTCTCCAGACAAAGGGTCTGTGTTATATGACGGTAGAGATTTCCACCGTTCCAGCATCAAAGAGCAGAAAATTATCCGTGGTGAAATTGGTATGCTTTTCCAAGGCAGTGCTTTATTTGACTCATTGACAGTAGCTGAAAACGTACGCTTCCCATTGAACATCCACTCTGACCTGTCAGAAAGTGAAAAAGATGACAAAGTGAATTTTTACTTAAAAAGAGTGGGCTTGGAAAATGCTGCTCATAAAATGCCTTCAGAAATTAGTGGTGGTATGCAAAAAAGGGTCGGTATTGCCAGAGCAATTGTTATGAACTCTCAGTACTTATTCTGTGATGAACCCAACTCTGGTCTAGATCCGCAAACAGCATGGATGATTGACCAATTGATTCATGAAATTACACAAGAGTATAACCTTACAACTGTCATTGTATCACATGATATGAACTCTGTAATGGAGATTGGAGAATACATCATGTTTATGTATAGAGGACTGAAAATATGGGAAGGTACTAAGGATGAAATCTTGGATGCTGAACCAAAAGAACTTCAGGATTTCTTATTCTCAAACAAATTAGTAAGAACTTTTAAAGGAATATAGTGAGGGAAGAATGAAGATGGAAATGTCTCCAGTTCATTTTGGCATTGACCTTTTCCCAAAAATATACAACGAGCATCAAGATTGATTTTTCTTGATGCTCGTTTTTTATTGGTACCACCTGTAGAAGCGTAGCCTGCTACGCAAAAACGATGAAGGTATTTCAAATAAGTACAAATTCAAAATTATATAATTCTATTTGTTGTTTTGCGATTACTTCCTTCAAAAAACTTTTAATTGAACCACCAATATTACGTTTTTTAGCGTTGTACTCACAAAAAATAAATTAGAATTAACTATGATTTATTTTTGATTTAGTACTTAATGAAATTTAATTATAACGAAAAACGCAATCTTTGATTTTTTAAGGAAGATACCTTTGATTACTACTTTTTGAACAAACACGCAGCAAAGCTACGTGGCTACAGGTGGATACCAACTAGTGAATTGTTATTGACTATAATCTTCTCTTATTGGGTGAGTTGTGTAGCAGGACTACGCTTCTACGAAAGGATTATATCTTAACGGGCATTATTACTTTCCGCTTCTACCCCAAAAGATTCTAATAATAAATCATTCATGGCTTCGCTATTAAAAATAGTATTGATTTTACCTTTTACATCCCTTGGGTGAATTGCATCTCCATACCATTTCACTTGTATTTTAGCTCTTTTTCCATCTAAATATTTTTTACCTTCTTCCATATCCCTGCGTTTGATGGGTTTCAATAATTGATAAGGAAAACCGTAAGTATATTCCTCATAAACATAGGTTTGTTTTTCTGAAATAGAAGCCTCAGAAGCTTGTTTGAAACGACCTGGAGTGGCTGAATCTCTTGTATTTCTCGACATTCTGATAGCAATCTGTACACTATCTACTCCTTTGATGGGTACATTATGAATAGTGATACGCTCGTATTTCTCTACTCCTTTATTGGAAGTATAGGAAGATAAAAACAAAGAAATACTAAAAACCAACGTCAATATTTTGGCACCGATGATCAATAGTCTACTATTTTTATGTTTGCTTTCTAATACTACTTGCTCCACCTGAAAACCATCCATATTGACTTTATGCACCGCCAATGTTTTATCGGGTATTGAGTAAGGTAACAGAAGAGAAAGCACAATCATAAATAGAACAGTAAAGTAAAATGGCTCCTTAAAACCTACAGTCTGATTAAAGGTAACCTCTAATGTTCCATTTAATAATAATGCAAATCCAACAATCAAAAGCGTATAAACTACTGACAATAGGTATGGACGATACTTAAAGGGAATATTGGAAACAGTTTTATGGACTCTATTTGATTTACCTCTCTCTTCACTGTCATATTTAGAGTTAGTCGTCACTTTAAACATAATTCAATCTTTCTTTCGGGTTTATCTAATTTAATATCAAACAAATATACGTATAGACATCCCAAAGGATTATGAATTATCGTTAATTGTATTTAATGACCTTACTCAGGAAATCAATTCAAAATCACCAGTTTCTCCTTTAGAAGCTCTTCTCACAGCTTGATCGGCTCTTCGTACTGGCTCAAAGATTCTGTACTCTCCATGGTACTTTTTAATGATATGAATAGTGTTTTCGATACTAATTAAGTGACCTGGACTGATAAAAATGGGCTTCACACCTGTATTACTTCTCAAAGCCACTCCTACCACTTCATCATCTAAAAGCATTGGTGATATACTTCCTTTTTGTGTCCCTAACTCTCTTTCATATTTAATCAGCGGTTTCTTGGCACAGCCAATTGTAGGAATGTTCAACTTTAAACCAAGCCAGCTTGCTATTCCAAATCTTCTTGGGTGAGCAATTCCATGACCATCAACAATGATCAATGCAGGTTTTAATTTTAATTCAGATGCTAATTGTTCTAGGCATTCTACTAATAAAGGACCTTCATAATAGGCAAAATACCCTGAGGTATATGGAGTAGTAGGTAAGGGATGAATGGTCACAAAGGTATTGACCCACTCTCCTGTTTTTCCTCTCATGATATCACAAGATACAAATGCACAATCTTCTGTATAAGCCACATCCATTGTACATACTGCATCTTCCAGTCCCAATTCCAGTCTAGGAGTATCGTCAGGGTGAATAATCACTTTCTTTGCTAACTCCTCTTGTTCTTTATCTTTAATTTTATCCATAAATGGAAATAAAAAAGACGTTACAATACCATTGTAACGTCTCATTTGTTATTTATATACTCGTTTTTTATTTAAAGCATTCTGATAGATTCTTGCGTATCTGTTATGCTCTGTCAATGTCTTTGAGAAGTGATGGTAACCTGAAAAATCAGCGTCCGCCACCATATACATGTATTTGTGCTTCTCTGCATTCAATACTGCATTAATTGCAGTTGTAGATGGTATTCTGATCGGTCCCGGAGGCAAACCAGAATACTTATAAGTATTGTAAGGAGAATCCACCTCCAAGTGCTTATTCAATACTCTTTTTACATCTGTAAATTCTTTTACCATACCTACTTGAACTGCCGCATAAACTACAGTGGGATCAGATTGCAATGCCCAATTTCTATTTAAACGATTGACATACAAGCCTGCTACTTTCGGCATTTCATCTGGCTTTATGGTCTCTGATTCCACAATTGAAGCTAATGTTGACACTTGAAAAGGTGTCAATCCAATTGCTTCTGCTTTCACTTTGCGGTCTTTGTTCCAAAAACGATCATATTCTTTTTTCAATCTTCTCATCAATTGTTTTGGAGAGATTGTCCAATACACTTCATAAGTGTTTGGTAAGAATAATGCTTTTACAGTTAATGAATCTAGTCCTAACTCTTTCAATAATGCTGGATCAGTAGCAGCATCATAAAATTGGTCTGCTGTCATTTCCAGACGAGGTGTAATTCTTTCTGCTACATCTTCAATCGTTCTAGCATTATTGAAAGTGATTTTAATAGGAGTTTGTGCTCCTGATCTCAGATAACGTACTGCCTCCAAATTGGTCATATCGGGTTGTAGTACATACAAACCAGGCTTTACATTCTCATTATATTTTAATGCTTTACTTACAAAACGAAACGGCACTAATTCTGAAAGAATGTCATACTTCTGTAATGTATCCGATACATTTTCGATGGTTGCTCCGTGTGGAATTCTGATGACTGCAGGTTCTTTGTCAACTTGTATGTTAGCCGTGTAAAAAACTTGATAGATATAGACTAATATCGAAATTGTAAAGACTGAAAACCCTACAAATAAAAAAATACGTAAATTACTTTTTACCATTGTTGTTTAATTTTCGCACTTCAAAGATTTAGGTGTTCTAAGAGTGACTTTTTAATTCTGGATGGTAAATTAAAGTACTCATCCTTTCTTCTGCAAACATTTCATTGGCAACTTCAAGTAAATCTTCAGCACTGATAGCTTTGATCTGCTGGAAGACTTCCTCAATTGTTTCAAATTTCTCCTTGTCTAACAGTGCCTTACCCATTCCTAACATAATAGACAAGTTACTTTCACCCGACATGGCAATTTGTCCCATGATTTGTTGCTTTACACTTCTCAGTTGCTGTACGCCTAATTTCTTATCTCTCAACTTCGATAATTCATTATGTACCAACTTCAAGCATTTACTCAAACTTTTATCTTCTGTAGCGAAGTAAATACTGAATTGTCCTGAATCAAGATACGACGTTGACCCTGCCGAAATATCATAAACATAACCGTACTTCTCTCTTATTCCCAAATTCAATCTTGAGTTCATGGCTGGTCCGCCCAAGAGATTGGTCAGCAAGAAAAAAGTTAAACGTTTAGGGTGATGCATTTCAAAAGCATCCGACCCTATCATAACATGTGCAGAATTGATTGGTTTATATCTTTCGACAAACTGTGGTTTATATCCCGTGAATATTTCTCTTTTGCGGTCCTTCTTGGCTTCCTTTATTCCTCCAAAATACTTCTCCACCAATTTCACCACTTTTTCAAAAGGCAAGTTGGAAATAGAAGAAATCACCACTTGATGCGTATCCACATTCTGCTCTAAGAAATTAAAGAAGTCTTTTTGCTGAAAACTATTCACACTGTCTACTGTACCCAAGATGTTTCTTCCAAGAGGGTGATTGGGGAAGATAATTTCATCAAACTCATCGCCAATGGCATCAGTAGGATCATCTTTGTACATAGACATTTCTTCCAAGATAACCGAACGCTCTTTCTCTATTTCCTTTTCAGGGAAGTTAGAATTGAACGTTAAATCGGAAAGGATATCAACGGACTTTTCAAAATGTTCTACTAAAGTGGAGGTATAAAAAGTGATTTTTTCTTTAGAGGTATAAGCATTTAACTCTCCTCCCACAGAATCAATACTATTAAGGATATGATACGTTTTTCTCTTGTTCGTACCCTTAAAAGCCATATGTTCCCAAAAGTGAGCAATGCCTTGCTGTTCTAAAGTTTCGTCCCTACTCCCTACATTCAAAACAACACCGCAGTGTGCTAGTTTAGTTGTTTTTACTTGTCTGTGTATTAGTCGAATTCCGTTCGCTAAACGGTGAATCTGATAATTTTTATCCATTGACTATTTGTTTCCCACAAAATTGAACCTCATTTCCTCACAAAAATGAGCCTGCAAATTTACTGATTATCATTCACTCTTTTACCTAATGCTGTTAAAAAATAAGGCTGTTAGATAGATTTATTAATAAAAAGAGGTAAAATATTGATTTTCAAGTAGGAGATATTTTCTATTTGTAGAGGGTACCGCTACAAATGTTGTTCAATGATACCCCAACAAACGGATATGAAACCTTAGATTATAAACTTTAATAAGTTAGAAAACATACCAAAAAAACTGAAAATACAAATTGCGGTTATCCGGTATACTTAAAACACAAAACACTTATAAACAGACAGTTAAAAACTAAATTAAGCATATATTTGCTTGTTTTTATCTCTCAATTCTGATGGAGCATGTCCATAGTGTTTTTTAAATACTTTACTCATATGAGCGATGTGACTAAAATTAAGATCAAAGGCGATTTCTGTAAGGCTTTTATCACTGTAGGTAATTTGTCTGTGTGCCTCTTCTACTTTCTGTTGATTATAAAATTGAAGAACGGGTTGATCGAAAATAGATTTAAAAATTCGGTTGAGTTTAGAGACACTCATTCCGTATTCTTCACTTAATTCAGTAAGGTTGGGTTGTTCAGAAAAATCAGAGAGATAAGTATCTTTTAATTGCACCATAGCTTTGAGGTCATCCGGGTGAATGTTCGTTTTGGCCTTAGAAGATTGCTGTTCCATTTTTTCTATGATCGCCCCCATTATATCCGCAGACTTACTAAAGAATGTAATATGTCTACGCTTTACTTTATCAAGATTGGCTATAAGGGTTTTGACATAGCTTTCAATTTCTACATCAAGTGAAAAATATTGGAACCAAGGTGATCTATCATCAAAAAGTGTTTTGAGTTTATAATTCGGGTTGGGGGTATTGAAGCTATTGAATAAGTCGATTGAAAAACGTAAAGTGATCCATTGACACTGAGCATTCACTGGAAATTCTATTTCAAAAGGCTGGCTCGAATTATAGATAAAGATGCCAAAGCTATCAAAGCTTTTCGTTTCCTCTTTACTGTAGAATGAACCTGTAAAACCAATTCTTACAATAATATAATGTTTTTCTTCATCAGGTACGTATTTCACCACAATAGGCTTTTTGGCATACATACTAAAAATATCCACATACATATCTTCTAAGAAGCAGATTGAATTAGTTCGAATATCACACCAACTATTATTGATCAATAATTCTTCACCATCCCAAGTACCACCCAAATCTTTGGCTATTTTCTCGTATCCTTTATGATGTGCTGTATCACTAGCAGTAATAGTATATTTATCTTCCATATCTCTTAATTGAAATCCTTTATCTAATATAACATTCTCACTTTCTAAATCATATCAAATATGATGAAATAGCACTTTTTTGAAGTTGACGATTTTTGACAACTGCTTAAAGAATTCGTACAAATCATTGCCCTATAAAACCTAGACATTTGTAATGTAATCAATCGGGAATAATACTTAAATCTCTTCTCCCGAAGACATTACAATAATTATTTTATCATTGTTTAAAAAAATTAAAAATGAAAAACTTTAAAAATTACTTCTCCATTATTCTAGGTTTTATTTTCTCATTTAGTGCAGTGGCACAAAATAATATTGATGTTGAAAACAACCTTAGTAATTTAAACTTAAAGAAAGAATACAAAGGCGGTAAATTATATGAAGCCAACGGATTCTTAGTTCCTGTGATTGAAGGATCAAACGAAGAAATGGGTGAGCAATATGGTGCTTTACTGAAAGATGAAATGCAAAAAACATATGACATCTTAGTAAAACCAGAAATTAAAGAAGGAAAATTAGATCAAGAAACAATTCAATTCTGGGCAGATAGAGCTTATGGATCTGGCTCACTAAGAACGAAACAATTTTATGAAGGTGTTGCAAAAGGAACGGGATGGCCACTTAGCGATGTAGTTTTCTTAGACCAAATAATGGAATATGGTATCTATTATGGTAAACTTCATTCTTTTGCAGGTTGTACTTCAATCGCTGCATGGGGTGAAAATACTAAAGATGGTGAAATGTACATCGGTCGTAATATGGACTGGAGTGAAACTTTCTTGAAGTTCCCTACTATCATGACAGTAAGAAAACCTAATGACGGTTCTTACAAATTGGCAACTACTGGATGGCCTGGAATGTATGCAACTTTCACTGCCATGAACGAAAAAGGTGTTTATATGGATGTGCATGACGGTACTAGTATGGGTGGTTCTGTTGTTTACAAAGAAAGACCTTCTATCCTTAACTCAATCATTGATATCGTAAGTGAGTCAGCTTCACTAGATGCTGTAAAAGCAAGATTTAATGGTATCAACAACAGTGTGTCTGTAATTTTCACAATCGCTGATAGCAAAAGCGCTGCTTCTGTAGAGTCTTCTTCTTTAGCGGGTAACAGAATTCGTTTACCAAAAGGTGATTCGTTTACTGTAGTGAATACATTCTTAGTAGAAGATTGGGGATTAGGTACAAGAGAAACTGTAAGTAACTCTATGAGAAGATTTGCTAATATGGAAGACCGTTTAGCAGAAACTAAAGGACAAGTGGATGCTCAGCTTACTATAGATTTAATGGACATGAAATTATTCAATGAAGATGGTTCATTCAAAGAAAATGGTGGTTCTACTAAACCCCTAAAACAAGATGCTGACATCACAGTTTACCAAACAGTTTTTGATATTCATAATCAAAAAGCATATTTAAAAATTCCAGTTGCTGAATACTTCGCTGACTGGACTGAGATTGACTTGAATGAGTTATGGAAATAATCTAGTTTCAGATATAGTAATGATGTACGGGTTCTATTCAGTTAGGACCCGTTTTTTGTGCTCTCTACTTTCTTATTAAGCAGTTGTACAATTAAAATCGGAAGTTCTGAATTTTCTTTTTTAGCCTACTCTGCGTTAGAATATCATCACGTAGCTTCGGCTATGCTCTTCTATTCCGCCTTGATTAGACTAAAAAAATAATAATCCAACTTCTACCAATTTCAAATGTGCAACTGCTTAGATCTGATCATTTTAGATAACTACTTGAAGATTTTCTGCAAATCATTCCTTTTCAAAAGGCTGATCTTTGTAAGGTAATCAAGAGTAATAGATAATGATAAACAGTAATTTAGATTGATATTGTTAAAACGGGTTCCATTTTGGGATCCGTTTTTTTTGTGTCCCATGATACTATGATAGAATAACTAAACAACCTCATTCTTCATTCAAAATATACTTAACGATTTTGGACAACCGCTTAAAGAAAACGTACAAATATTTCCTTCAGAATACCCCGACATTTGTAATGTAATCAATCGGGAATAACAATTAAATCTCTTCACCTGAGAACGTTACATTAATTATTTATCATTGTTAAAAAGAAAAGAAAATGAAATTAGTAAAAGAATTCAAAGCGGGTAAACTTTATACAGAAAATAACTTTTTAGTGCCAGTATTAGAAGGTTCAAACCTTGAAATGGGAGAACAATATGGTGCGTTAATGTTAGATACAATGCAACCTACTTTTGATCTATTAGTTAAACCAGAAATTGATAACGGAGATTTAGACAAAGAAGCAATCAGCCTTTGGGTCAATAGAGCATATGGTTCAGGTTCGATCAGAACGAAAGAATTTTATGATGGTGTGGCGTTAGGTACTGGTTGGCCATTAGAACATGTAGTTCTTTTAGATCAAATCATGGAATATGGTATCTATAAAGAAAAGATTCATTCGTTTGCGGGTTGTACCTCTATTGTTTCATATGGTGAGCAATCAAAAGATGGAGGCATGTACATTGGACGCACTTTAGACTGGAGCCCAGCTTTCAATAAATTCCCTACAGTATTTACAGTGAGAAAACCGAATGATGGTTCTTATAAAATGGCTACTGCTGGCTGGCCTGGTATGTATGCTGCTTTTACAGCTGTAAACGAACATGGTGTTTACCTTGATATTCATGATGGTACTAGTATGGGTGGTTCTTTGGTGTTCTTAGAGAGACCTTCATTATTAAATACCCTTACTGATTTTATGAGTGAATCAGCTGACCTACAATCTTTAAAAAATAGATTCAATGGTACATTAAACAGTGTTTCAATCATTTTCACTATAGCAGATAAAAAGAATGCTGCATCTGCAGAGTGTTCTTCGCTGAATGGTAATAGAATCCGTATTGCAGAAGATGATGCTTTTGTAGTGGTAAATTCATTCTTAAATAAAGACTGGGGATTAGGGAAAAGAGAAACTGTAAGTAACTCTTTAAGACGTTTTTCTAACATGACTGACAGATTAGCTGAAAAACGTGGTGAAGTTGATGCTAAAATGACTCGTGAATTGATGGATATTCGTTTATTCAACGAAGATGGTACTTTCAAAGAAAATGGTGGATGTCTTAAACCTACAAAACAAGACGCTGACCTTACAAATTACCAAACAGTATTTGATATCAATGATCAAAAAGTATGGATCAAAATCCCAGTGCCAGAATATTTCGCAGACTGGACTGAGATTGATCTTAAAACACTTTGGAAATAAAAGAATTTAGTTTTTTGATTTATTATAGAAAGCGGATTTCAGTTTGAAATCCGTTTTTTGTGTTTGTCCACACCCCACCAATAACACATTGTAGTTTAACGATTTTACATAACTAGATGATCAGATCTTACAACTCATTGCTATCTAAAATCAAGATATTTGTAATGTAATCAAAAGGGAAATATCTCAATGGTTACAAAACAGAGTTGAAATTCAATCACTTTCTTTCAATCCCAGATTGGTTTCACTCCACTATAATTTTAGAAATAATAGTTTTTGATTTAATAGATAAAACGGATTCCAGATTGGAGTCCGTTTTTTTTGTTATACAACAAAAAAATTAGCCTTCATTTCAATCTGACGATTATTGACAACCGCTTGAAGAATTCATACAAATCATTGCCTAACAAAACACTGATATTTGTAATGTAATCAATCGGAAAGAGGCATTAAAACACTCTTTAAGTGAAGATTATAAAAATTTATTTCATCATAATATAATTCAAAAAACAAATGAAAAATTTTAAAAATTACTTGTCAGTTATTCTAGGTTTTATTTTATCAGTTAATGCTTTTGCACAAAAAAATATTGAAAATACCCTTACCAATTTACACCTTCAAAAAGAATACAAAGGAGGTAAATTATATGAAGCTAACGGTTTCTTAATTCCTGTTCTTGAAGGCTCTAATGAAGAAATGGGCGAACAATATGGAGCATTGATGAAAGATGAAATGCAAAAAATATATGACGCTCTAGTAAAGAAAGAAATTGAAGAAGGAAAAATTGATCAAGAAACGATTCAATTCTGGGCTGACAGAGCTTACGGATCTGGTTCTGTAAGAACGAAACAATTCTATGAAGGTGTTGCAAAAGGTGCTGAGTGGTCATTGAATGATGTTATTTTCCTTGATCAAGTAATGGAATTTGGTATCTACTATGGTAAACTTCACTCATTCGCAGGTTGTACTTCAATCGCTTCTTGGGGTGAGCAATCTAAAGATGGGGAAATGTACATCGGTCGTAACATGGACTGGTCAGAAGCTTTCTTAAACTTCCCTACTATCATGACGGTAAGAAAACCAAATGACGGTTCGTACAAAATGGCTACTACTGGATGGGCTGGTATGTATGCTGCTTTTACTGCCATGAACGAAAAAGGTGTGTATGTAGATGTTCATGATGGTACAAGTATGGGTGGTTCATTAGTTTACAAAGAAAGACCTTCTATCCTAAATACTTTAGTCGATATTGTTAGTGAATCTCCATCTATTGAGGCTGTAAAAGCTAGATTCAACGGAATCAACAATAGTGTTTCTATCATTTTCACAGTAGCTGACAGTAAAAGTGCAGCATCAGTTGAAGCTTCTTCTTTAGCGGGCAACAGAGTTCGTTTGCCAAAAGGTGATGCACTTACTGTAGTAAATACTTTCTTAGCGGATGACTGGGGATTAGGTACTAGAGAGACAGTTAGTAACTCTTTAAGAAGATATTCAAATATGGAGGATCGTTTAGCGGAAACTAAAGGTCAGGTAGATGCTCAAATGACAAAGGATTTAATGGATATCCGTTTATTCAACGAAGATGATTCATTCAAAGAAAATGGTGGCTGTACTAAGCCTGAATTGCAAGATGCTGACATCACAGTTTACCAAACAGTATTTGATATTCATAATCAAAAAGTGTATTTGAAAATACCAGTTGCAAAGTACTTCGCAGACTGGACTGAGATCAACTTAAATGAATTGTGGAAATAAAAAATTAAGAATTTGAAAGTAAGAGGAAGAGTAGATAATGTTTCTACTCTTCCTTTCTCTCCTATAGTTCTACACTCAAAAGGCACCTCTATTCATCTCCTACTAAATGTTTATCATCATGAGAAAAATTATTCTATTTCACTTTACTTTCCTACTGTTTTTGACGAGTGCTTTCGGGGCAGATAATGATCCAAAACAGGATAGTTTAAAACATGCATGGCAAGGAGTTCAAAAAAATTTAAGTTTTACTTTAGACAGCCGATTAGATTTCAGACATATTGGTTATAAAAATCAGTTGGATGATTTCACAAATGATCAGCGCTTTCTATTTTCAGATTTTAGAATTGGTCTAGAAGGAAAATTCAATAAAAATATTGGTTTTGAATTTCTCTACTCACCTAATGATTCTAGAGTGGCTATCAATAAGATTTCAGGCAATATTCTAAAAGCTAATGTGACATACCGTACTCAGAATAACCATTGGTTTTTTCAGGCTGGTCGAAACTTTATGAAAGTAGGTACTATTGAACAAAGCTACAATCCGAATGATGTATATACTTACTCAATTATTGGTAATAATTTAGATATTTTCAAGACAGGTGTCACCGCACAATACAGCACTTCAAGCGGACAGCAATTTGGTCTACAAGTTGTCAATGCCAATGAAGATTCATTAGGCAATCAACTCAACTTGCAATACAACTTTTATTGGTATGGCTTTATCAAAAAAGATAAGATCAAAACCTATGTCAGTTATACTTATATTAATGACAGATCGGGGTTATCTACCAACACTCCTTATGCAATCAACATTGGTATTCAATGGAAGTATGGACAATGGATCATAGATACTGATTATGCGTATGCTTTAAACATGCCTAATTTTCAAGACAACGCTTTCTATAGATCAATACCAATAAAAGTGATGTATAATGGTCAGAAATTTAAACCTTATATCAAATATATCTATGATCAGATTGATTTAATTGGCAGTACTATAGGAGATGAGGTTATTGCTCCTGAAACAACAAAAGCACATACAGTACAATTTGCCTTGCAATATTATCCTATTGCTGATAAAAACTTAAGATTTCACTTAGTCGGCAGTTATTCTTCAGATGGAAATTTCCATAATAGCAACCCCTCACATGGAGATGAGCGATACTTCAACAAGATGACTATTATGGCGGGAGTTAGAGTTGGGTTTGATATTTTGAAAGGGTGGTAATGAATAAGGTAGTAAAATGAGAATATGAAATTTCATTGTATTACAACGTTCACCCAATCCACTGTTAACAATCAATTTTTAGGCAAAAAAAAGACCTCTATCCGCAATGCAAATAAAGGTCAGTGTATATAGCTAATATTTAATCTTCTTTAGAAAGGTCTTTTATCACATAGACATCTTCTCCTTTTTTATGGAAGATATATTTTTCTCGTGAAAATTTTTCCAACTCTTGATTGTTGGTATGCAACTCCCTCATTTTTTCCTGAAGGTCAACAATCTCCTTCTCATAAAAAGCCTCCTGACTTTTCAATTCAAATTCCTTCTCCTTTTGGTTTCTTCTTCGTATGAAGTTGTCACTATCAAAGAATAACATCCACACTAAGAACAATGTACCTACAAGTACATAAAAATTTTTAAAATAATTAAGCCAATCCGGATAATTTGTTGAATTAAGTTGCTTATTTTCTCTCATCACTTAAAATTCTATAGACCTGCACCTTCTTCTACAAGATAAGATACCTCTAAGATGTTGTTTCCTCTATCAATATCCGCCACTTTGCCCGAAGGATCTATTTCTACTCTCTTCAATTTAGCACCTTTTGTTGGAATAGCAATAGTATATGTTGGATGTGTCCACGGCCAATCCTCTAATTGCACCCATTTTCCTGCAATTTCAGATTTTTTCGCACCACGCATCAAACGTAATGGCATATAATAAGTGGTTTCATCATCATTATCCAATGTTACTTTCACTTCCATTGGCATTGGCATTTTACCAATTCTTTCCACAGTGATATAAGTTGTATCTCCTTCGGTAAAAGTATTTTTCACTCCATAATCAATTGTCTTGATTGAGTTGACAAAATACTGCTTATACCATTGTAATTGAAGGCCTGATTCTTTTTCCATGATACGCATGAAATCGTTGACATTTGGATGCTTGAACTTCCACTCTTCATAATATCTTTTAAAGGCTCTGTCAAATGTCTCCTGCCCCATAATGTAGCTCAACTGGTGCAAGAATACAGCTCCTTTTGAATAAGAGGCAATAGAATACGCCGCATTTTTCTCAAAGTGATCTGCATGTGTGCTTAATGGCTCTTCAATTCCTCTTTTTATCACATAGAAATAAGAGTTATATGACCCGCCATGAGCATCTTGCTTGCCATTTACATGTGCTTCAATCTCGTTGCCAATATAAGAGTTAAACCCTTCATCCATCCAAGCGTAAAGGCTTTCATTCGTTGCCAATACAAATTGGAACCAGCTATGCAACATTTCATGGATTGTTACTCCTACCAAGCTGTTCAAACTTCTTTTACCGGTAATCAAAGTCAACATGCCGTATTCCATACCACCGTCACCACCTTGTACCACACTGTACACCTTATATGGATATTTCCCAACTCGTTTGTTAGTATAATAAATGGCCTGCTCTAAATAAGCTGGAAGCTTGTTCCATACCTCATCAATACCTTGATCTTTTTTCCAGAAAAAATGCAACTCTGGACCATTTTCCATAGGAACAATTTTATGCTGAAAATCAGGATCTGCTGCAAATGTAAAATCATGTACGTTTGGTGCTACAAAATGCCAAGTCAATTTTCCATTTTTGGGCTGTCCTTTTTTGATGCCTTCATAACCGTGACCTACTTCTTTTGCATTTTGAAGATAACCCGTGGCTGCAACCATATACTTTTCATCCAAAGTAAGTTTTACATCAAAGTCACCCCAAATACCATAAAACTCTCTACCAACATAAGGGTCTGGATGCCAGCCTTCATAATCATATTCAGCCAACTTAGGGAACCATTGTGCCATAGAGTAAGCAACGCCTTCTTTGTTATCTCTACCTGTTCTTCTAATCTGAATAGGCACTTGAGCATCAAACTCCATTGCAAAGACGGTTTTGGTTTCTGGAAGAATTGGTTTACTCAATTCTACTTCCAAAATTGTCCCAACCGTTTTATACTTTAGTGGTTTGCCGTTTTGCTTTAAAGACGTTATTTTTTGATAACCAATTTCATTTGGCTTCAATTTTGAAATTCTGTCTTTTACTCTACCGTCAGGATCTTCAATTGTTCTTGAACGTACATCCATCATACTTCCGGGCTGGAAAGCATTCAAATACAAGTGATAGTATACTTTATGAAGTGTATCAGGGGAGTTATTATAATACTCCAATCTTTGTGTCCCTCCAAACTTGTGTGTTTTCACATCAAGTTCAATCTCCATTTCGTAATCTGCTTTTTGTTGCCACCTATCAGATTGTGCAAATGTACCCAAAGCAAAAAGGCACATTAACAACATTAGAAAATACGTTTTCATTAAAAGATCCTCTCTGTTTGTTCTATACTGTCTTATGAGCATGTTTGCATCTCTTTAAAAAGGAAATTTCTTCAAGATATAAAGCGAAGAGAAGTCCTTTTCTAAAAATTAGAATACAAACATGATCTTACTATGATCACGCAAATTACAAAAGAATTAGGTTGAAAATAGCGTTTCTCGATAAAAATTAAGAACAGTAAATCTGAAGAAAAGTTAATTCAATTGCTCTACATCTTTCAGAACGTCCTCAGAAGCAGGAATTAATGGATAACTACTCCAAAACGGATCATCAAAAGCATCACTTAATTCAACAAGCGAATCTTCTTTTTTCAATCTGTTTTCCTCGGCTATTTCATCAATTTCTTCTGTGTTGACATCTGTAATAAAGAAGTCTGCTTTGATACCAATATCTGCTACAATATTGATCTTCTCTCTGGGGTATTTCACCTTCAGGAAAAAGGAGAAGTCGCCATTTTTGTATTTGGGGTACCATTTATTATCCACAAATTGGTACGACTCGCTCCCTCTGATATGATTGATATGAAAATTAAAGGTCAATCCGCCAAAAAACTTTAAAGCTCCAATCATAAGACCTTTTCCAATTCCTCTTATAGGAACTATGTATTTCAGAAATGATTTTGGAACATTGTAATCTACATGACAAAAAGCCTTAGTATCCTCATCCAGAATAATTCTTCCTTCAAACATTCCCAGGTCCATTTTCCACCTTGGTTTATAATCAATCACCATTGCAGAACGGCCTTGGTAAGTGGTCATTTTGACAAACTCAAATGAGTAATAGTCCATCGTTTTATCATTCAAAAACATCACAAATCTTGATGTCATTTCTTCATCATCACCAAATAAATTACCATTGTCTTTCACAAGGTCAGACTCCAGCATTTCATGGGCCATTCCGGTCATATCCATGTCCATATCTGCAGAATCATCATCAAACGAAAAACTCTCCCAAGCTGTAGAGTCGGTGACACTTCTTGCTTTCACCAACTCCAATTGATTTTTCTTTTTATCCTCTCGAATTCCCTGAAGGTAAATATCCATTGCCGCTTCTATATAACTTGATGTCTGTTCATTCAACAGTGTTCTATTTCTATAAAAGCCATGTACTTTAGCAGGTTCCAAGGCATAGTTTTCAGGTATTTTACGAAGGGCTTCACGAAGAATTTCTCTCATATCCTTTGGTGTGATCACCACTTCATCCAGTTCCGTCACAAAAGATTTCAAAGTGATTTTGTTTTTCTTTTTGGAAGAAAGAGCTGAAATATTGACTCTGACCATTTCAAAACCTGTAGCAGAAATCTGTAATTGCTGCTCTGCATATTTTTCTGAAATAGTAATAGAAAAAGCACCTTCTAGATTAGAGAATGTTCCTTTTGATGAATTGGAAATCAAAATATGAGCATATGGAATAGAATTACCATCATTATCCATTACTATGCCTTTGATTTCTTTAGAAGATTGTGCGTATACAGTTCCTGTTATACTTAACAACAGAAGTATACTAAGGAGTAATTTTGAATTCATAGTTTTTGTAAGTTTTCTTTAATTAATATTTGACACTATAGTTATGGTAAAATAAGCGAATTGATAAAGTAATAGCAATAGACATCTCAAAAAATCATACACTTAACACTCCAACTTCATCAAAAATTTTCCACCGAATAACTACTCATAAAAGGAATAATTACGTAAATTAAGTTCAAACCAAAACCTACTATCATGTTCAAAAACTTATTAACTACGCTATTTCTAAGTATAGCCTTTTATTCATGTATCAATCAAGACCCCTATGGAATTCAAGGGCTCCAAAAATTATCTCTTCAAGAAGCCTTTGAAATTACAGTCAAAAATGCTGGTAAAGAGCATAAAAGGATCATTTACAGGTACCATAATGGCAAAGTAGCTCCTTTGGATACGATTCGTCAGTACAGCCCTTTGAAGTGGGGATATGACTATTATGCCAATATGAATAATGAAATTCAGGTAGTTATACTCAGAAAGCCAACCAAGGAAGATACTCTTTTCCAAAGAAAATTAGCGTTTGCAATTGAGCAGAAAAAACGTCCCAAGATTGAACTTGTGGACATTGATTGTCATGCTATTGATAAAATGCTGGCTAGAATTCTTTTTATGAATCAAGAAAATAAAGCAAGTGATAGAATTGATGAGGAAATTGATTTTGAAAACCTCACAAAGGTAGTCAGTATTCTTGAAAAATGTGGAATGCCTACTGTAGAAGAGGTCGGCAAAAATGGCGTCAATACGTTGTGGCTGATCATTCAGCATGCAGATCCTTTATACCGTTCTAAATATTACCCTCTTTTTGTGAAGGCAGTAGAAAGAGGTGATTTACAACCTGGGAAAATTGCTGTAATGGAAGATAGAATGCATCAAGACAGTGGAGAACCCCAAGAATATGGATCTCAGATTATCTACAATGAAAACACTGGTCAAATGGAAGTTTATACGCTCCAAGATCCCAAAAATGTCAATAAAAGAAGGGCTAGAGTCGGATTAGAACCTATGGAAGTATATGTAAAACAGTTCGGTATTGATTACTAACTACTGCTTCTGAATAAGCGATTGTAATTCGGTTAGCTTCTGTTGTCTTACAAATGAAAAAGTCATCAGGTCTTTTTGTTCTATTTCAGATAAAATTTTGTAAGCGGCACTAAGGTATTTTTTGTCTTGGGTGAATTTTCCTTTATAAATCAAAACATCGGTCAGGAGTTCTAATTCTTTGAAGTCTGTTTTGGAAGAGAGGTCCATCATTTTTAATGTTATTTCTTCTTCTGAATCAGACTCATTTACTTTTAGTACCTCCACTAGGTATTTATCAATGGTCAATGCCATTTCCTCAAAATGAAGTTCGAGGTCCAAACCTGTAAACTTGAGCATTACCTTTTCAAGGTTACGGATCATTCTTTGTAGAAAATCTCTTTTATCTTGTATCATAATAACTTGCTATTCAACGAATGTGAACATTAAGTTAGCAAAGAAATTCCAGATCATTACTACACCAACCGCTATAATTTTGGCTATGTAGAAGTTCATTTTAAAGCGTTCATGTAGTAACCATATGATCGCATTACTGAAGAATAGTCCAATAATTGAGACACCAAAAAATTTGATGTATTGAAGGCCAATATTAGCATCTTGACTTTCAAATGTCCAATTTCTGTTGAGAATGTAGTTGCTTGTTGCTGCAAAAATAAAACCAAGACTATTGGCTAAATATTTATGCCCTTTCAGTTTTTCCTTGACTAAGTATGTCGTTCCAAAATCGACAAACAGACCCGAAAAACCAACCACACCAAACTTTAGAAACTTATAGAATAAGACTTCCCAATTCATTTTGCTTGTTATATTCTAGTATTGAGTTGAAAGTAAAAAGAAGGCCCTATTTCGAAAAATAATGACCTTCTTTTAATATTAATGACAAAGATGATTAATCCTTGTGACTTTCTCTGTTGCTGTTTCTACGTCTGTTTCCACCGCCACTGTTACGACGATCTCCACCTCCGTATCCATTTCTTCGGCGATCTCCTCCGCCACCATTGTAGCGACGACGATCTCCGCCTCCGCCACCACGGCGTCCACCACCACGACGACGGTCTCCGCCTCCGCCGGTAGCGTTCGATACTTCTACATCAATTTTTCTACCATTGAATTCCAAAGTACCCATTCCTTTGATCACATCATCCTCTCTACCTTGAGCTACCTCAAAGAACGAGAAGTTTTGTTTCAAGTCAATTCTTCCGATATCGATACGGTCACCACGAACACCTTTGTTAATCAAATCAATAAGGTCTCTTGGAGATACTTCATCACGCTTACCTAAGTTGATAAAGAAACGAGTGAAACCTGACTCTGCGTTACGTCTGAAGTTTTCACCTCTTTCACGAGAGTTAGAATTATCTCTGCGGTCGTGAACATTAAGATCTCTTGCACCTCTATAGTATTCTAAGAAACGGTTGAATTCTAAAGCAACGAAACGGTTGATGATTTCCTCACGGCTTAGATCCTCTAATTTCTCATATACTTTTGGCAAGTACTCTTCAATTTCCTCTTCCACCATTTCCACACTGTGCATACGGTCTACTAAATGGAATAGCTGACGCTCACAGATTTGAGGACCTGAAGGAATTGGATCCATGATGAATGATTGCTTCAATACACGCTCGATAGCTCTCAAACGGTGCTTTTCGCGCATGTGAATGATCGCAATTGAAGTACCATCTCTACCTGCTCTACCCGTACGGCCAGAACGGTGATTGTACGTTTCAATATCATCCGGCAAATTGTAGTTGATTACGTGAGATAAATCGTTAACGTCCAAACCACGTGCAGCAACGTCAGTAGCTACAAGTAATTGTAAAGTACGCTGACGGAATTTACCCATCACATAATCACGTTGCGCTTGTGATAAATCACCATGCAAAGCATCAGCATTGTAACCGTCTTGCATCAAGCGTTCCGCAACGTCTTTTGTTTCCTGTCTTGTACGGCAGAAAACAATACCATATATATTTGGATTGTAATCCACTACACGTTTTAAGGCCTCATATCTATCTTGAGCTCTTACAGTGTAGCAGTAGTGTTTTACGTTTTTGTTACCTGTATTCTTCGTACCAACTGTTACCTCTTTTGGTTCAGTCATGTAGTTCGAAGCAATACGAGCTACTTCTCTTGGCATAGTTGCTGAGAACAACCATACATTTTTGTCTTCTGGAGTTTCTTCAAGAATTGCATCAAGCTCGTCTTTGAAACCCATTTTCAACATTTCATCCGCTTCGTCAAGTACCACAGTCTCTACTTCAGAGATGTTTACTTTATTTCTACGAATTAAATCATGCATACGTCCTGGAGTAGCCACGATCACGTGAGCACCTTTGTTCAACTGACGGATTTGTTGGTCAATTGGAGCACCTCCATAAACGGCAACGATTTTTAAACCTTTAAGTTTTGTAGAGAAGTTTTCAAGATCTTTTGCAATCTGAAGTCCAAGTTCACGAACTGGACATAGAATTAACCCTTGTACCTTTTTGTTTGAGACATCAACACGGTGTAGGAGTGGAAGGCCGAATGCTGCAGTTTTACCCGTTCCTGTTTGTGCTAAACCTACTAAATCAAGTTCTTCTGTTAATAAAGTTGGGATTACTTCTTCTTGTATTGGTGTAGGTTGTTCAAAACCGAGCTCTGCTACTGCTTCTTGCAATTCTTCTTTAAGCCCTAATTCACTAAATTTTGTCATTTTTTGTTTTTTAAGACGCTTCCTTCCATACTACTTTAAGTACTAGATTGAATATTACTTCTCCCTAAGTTCTTATTTTATTGTCGGCGGACAACCAACAGTTATGATGATGCGGACAAAAGCGCTACAGTTTCCTAATTGAACCGCAAAGGTAGTCTATTTATTTTTGGTTTTGCTAGTCAACGCGATAAACGTTTATAAATGAGGGCAATTATTTTCACATTTTTTCCATCATTAACAAAAAAAGAGCTTATTTCAAGCTCTTTTCGTAAATATCTCTTTTCAAAAAACACCTCCTTATAAGTGTCTCTAATACACCAAGTTACCTTCTACAGTGTAATGCTTATCACCTAAAAAGACGATGGTTTGAATGCCCTGAATTGCATAACTTTTTAACTTTTGACCTTCTGAAAAGACCAATTGCCCTTCTTTTTCTGTTGCATATAAAGAATTATCTGTCAGCATTTTAAAAGCTATTTTCAAAAGCTCTCCATCTGAATTCTTCTCCACTTCTACCCAACGTACTAATTCTCTAGGACCACTTGCTTCAAAGCGTGTAAGCGTGCTTCCATCGGATTTGTTGAGTGTAGATTTTTCATAACTGTTTTTTAAGATAGGTTTGTTGATGTCAGCATCTTCAAAAACTTCCAACTCTTCTTCCCAATTTATTTCAGAAGAAGCTACAGTATTTTCCACTCCATCATAAAAAACTTTTTTTTCAACGGAGGGTGCTCTTTTACTTAAATCTTTGACGGCTGAGTCTACGACACTTGTTAAATCAAAATTATAAACTTCTTCAGTGTCTTGAATTTTGTCTAATTGGGCACAGCTAAATAAAGAATTAAGTGTAAAGTAAATAATGGTAATCTGAACGAACAATTTCATGCTATTTAGTTAAATATGATAGTAGAGAAGTACATAAGTACTCAAAGTTATTTCCAAAAAATTTCTATATGACGGTCTCCCGTCCATAAAGTAGTGCTGATGGATTTTTTTATTTTTTTAACTTTCCATGCATCGTTATTCAAATATATGAATTCTTGCTTAATAACAACAGTTTCTGACATTTTATGATAAGCAATTAACAAAGTGCCTTCTCCAGCTTGAGGTTTGATTTCGATGTTCTTGGCTTTCTTCACATGTATAATCTCTGCATCGTTTTCGTGAGGCTGTCCTTTTAAAATAGCCACTGCTTTGCCAGCATTAGGAACTCCATAACCTACATAGTTGTTGCCGTAAGGATAAAACCATGAAGATTGAATAATTGCACCTCTTATTTCTTTTGCGGAAGCTTCAGGTTTCAACTGCCACAAACACGCCGCTAGACCTGTAATTACTGGAGCTGAAAAAGATGTTCCAAATAGTGAATAACAAGATACTTCAGGTTTTACATAATCCAGAAAATCAGGACCTAAACTACTGTAACTCGCCTTCACACCTGATTTTGTTGTAGCACCGACACTCAATACTCCTTTTGCATCTGCTGGCGCACTTATGATTTCCCATTTTGAATCTCCTTCATTTCCTGCGGAGACAATCAGTAATACATCTTTTTCCTGCGTTGCAATTTCTGCCGCTTTTGTCACCATAGAAGTTTTCCCATCCATCTGTGACGGAAGGTAATCCTCTTCTTTCAAATCAAAGCCACTGGAATACCCCAAAGAACTATTGATTAATTTAATACCTAATGAATCTACCATCCATTCCAATGCCATCACCCAGTTTTCTTCTTCACTCCTTGTCTCTTTGTCACCATGATCAGTTCTAGCCAAATAAAACTCACTTTTATCCGCTAAACCATAACGCATATTGCCTTCATGCCCAGCAATCATTCTCAGCACTGTTGTACCATGACTATCTGAACCTGTTCTTTTCTGTCCGAAAAAAGTTTGACTGGAAGTTTCTGGTCCTGATAAATAATCTTTAAAACCTAAAATGCGATCTTCATCAAAAAGGTGTTTTAAATAATCATTTTTGGGTGCATTGAAATATCCTGCATCAATTACACCAACCGTCACACCACTGCCATCTAGGTTTAAATCATAAATACTTTCTGGCTGTAATTGTTTCACGGAGTAAGAGGACTGTTTAAAATCTTTATCTTGACGAATTCCCGCTAGTTTCCAATTACGATTAACGGGTTTGATTTCTTTAATAAACGGAAGGTTGGAGAGTTGTTCCAATTCTTGTTTTGAAGCAACATCTACTGTTACAGCATTGAGCCAATTGGATTTTGTTTGAGCAGAAAAACCTTGCTGATGTAACGCTTCAGTATATTCCCGGCAGATAGATTGGTTAAAAATATCTAAATCTTCATTATTACACTTATCTACAAAAACTACCCAAAAGCGTTGATTTTCGGTTGCGAAAACTGGAAAAACAGTAAAAAGGATGAAAAAATAGCCTAGGAATACCTTTCTAAGCCGTCTTTCTCCTGAAAAAAAAACAGAATAATTATCCAGTCTTATTGTCATCTAGTTTTGAAAATTCAATGGAAGAAGTAAATTCGAATTAAGTAAGTACTAGTACAAAAATAAACGGACATTTTATCTTATCTTTTTTATCCTACTCTTCGTTAGATTTTTATCGCGTAACTAAGGCTATGCTCTGTAAATCTGCCTTGATTAGAATAAAAAATATAAACTTAAAAGTGCCCCTTTACTTCTGTCCTAGTACTTAGCAGTACAAGCGTCCTGCCGCTTAACTTGACGAAAAGTTAATCATAAATATTAATATATACACATAGATCAATCATGAGATACGAAAAAATCGACTCGACATTGTTCATTGAGAACCGTAAGCGTCTAGTAGAGAGATTAAAACCAAATTCAGTTGCTGTATTCAATTCAAGCGACATCATGCCTACTAGTGCTGACGGTACAATGCCATTTATTCAGCAAACTGACATCTTTTATTTAAGTGGTATTGATCAAGAAAAGAGTATTCTTGTGATCAATCCTGACGCCAAAGATCCTGCTCACAGAGAAATGCTTTTCTTGATTGAAACGAATGAGGAAATTGCAATCTGGGAAGGAGCAAAATTGACAAAAGAACAGGCTACTGAAGTTTCTGGAATCGAGTCGGTTTACTGGTTATCTGATTTCGATACGGTATTCAAAACGGTTGTTTTCGATTCAGAACACATCTACTTGAATACAAACGAGCACCTTCGTGCTGACACTACTGTTGAAACGCCGGATGATAGATTTAGAGTGGAATGCATGAAAAACTTCCCTCTTCATAAATACGAGCGTATTTCACCAATCATGCACGACTTACGTACTGTAAAGTCACAAATTGAGATTGATGTAATGCAAAAAGCTTGTAACATCACTGAGAAAGGTTTCAGAAGAGTATTAGAATTTACTAAGCCAGGTGTGAAGGAGTATGAAATCGAAGCAGAAATCACTCACGAGTTTGTTCGCAATGGCTCAAGAAGACATGCTTACACGCCAATCATCGCTTCAGGTTTCAATGCTTGTGTATTGCACTACATCGACAACGATCAAGTTTGTCAAGATGGTGACTTGTTATTAATGGACTTCGGTTGTGAGTACGGTAACTACGCTTCTGACTTAACACGTACCATCCCAGTAAATGGTAAGTTTACAGAACGTCAAGCGGCAGTTTACAGCGCTGTATTGAGAGTACACAAAGCAGCAGCTAAAATGCTTGTTCCGGGCAACAACTTGATGGACTACCATGTGGAAGTTGGTAAATTGATGACAGAAGAATTAGTCGATTTAGGTTTGATCACTCGTGAAGATATTGCGAACGAAGATCCAAAATGGCCTGCTTACAAGAAATACTTTATGCACGGTACTTCTCACCACATTGGCGTAGACGTTCATGACTATGGCAACAGATATAAAACTTTTGAAGCTGGAATGGTATTTACAGTGGAGCCAGGTATTTATATCAGAGAGGAAAACATGGGTATCAGAATTGAAAACGACTTCGTTATCCAAGAATCAGGTGAGCCATTTGACTTGATGAAAAATATTCCAATCGAGATTGAGGAGATTGAAAGCATTATGGCGAAGTAATTCACTTTAGAGCTTTAATATATTATTGCACCCTAGTTTGATGTGAGACATTGAGCTAGGGTGTTTTTTTTATTAACACAAATATTCATAGGAAATGCTATTGTTAAGATTAGATCTAATGTATTAGACAATCCATTTGAATCGATAAAAAATAGTCCAATCAAGATGAAGGAGATCAAAAGCATTATGGTGAAATAAAAAAATAAACTAACTTAGAGTTGTCAATCAGCTAATTGACAACTTTTTCTGACTTAACTTTTTACTAAACTAATTATGCAAACTAAAAATCAACAGTTTCCTTTTACTATATCATTACTAATAATGATGCTAATCTGTAATCTCAACTTTGCTAATAATAAAGATACACTACAAAATGAGAATACAACGAGTCACCCCTTAATGAGAAACGATTCAATGAATAGTACATTGAATTACACATTAATCTTCAACAATTCAACAAAAGACACATCGAAAGAAACATCAACAATCGATAATTCAACGAAAGATACAATTAATAATTTATCAGTTTGTTCTTTTGTCATCCTACTAATTCTGTTTGTCACCCTACTAATTCTAGCCAAAAGAATATGGAAATTTAATGATCAAAATTACCTCTACTTTAACTTATTATATTTCTTGACTACAATTTTCACATCAATTATTGCATTATCTATTCATTTTATATGGATAATAGATTATGATGTTACAAAGGTAGACTATAAAGTTATTTTAGGAATATTCACTTTCTCTTTAGTCTTTTACAAATTTATTGCAGAGCCTAAGTTAAAAGAACAAAGGGAAAAAAAAGAAAAAGAGAAAAATGAAGGAGAAACAAAAAAAAGAATAATTGAAAGTTTAAAGGATGGAAGAAGGCATTCGATAGTAGGTATTGAAACGTTATTTACTATTTATGATGATTTTTTGATAAGGAAAAAACTTCCACAAAGTATATATTTCCAAAAACTAGAAATACCTAAAGATTCCTTCTTTTTCAATGAGGATAATTACAAATCAATCAACTCAGATTATTTAAAGTTATTGCATGATATGAGAGCTAAAATTAGGAATGCAAACTTAGAATTCGAGGACTTTGTCAAACTTTATGATACAAATCAATTAGATGATTACTCAATAAAACGTAATATTGAAAATCTTATCAGGAAAACTGTATATGCTGGAAATGTTTTTAATGATGTTATCGAGAAATTGAGTGATAAAAAGGAAGAGTTTATAATAGATTACAAATTAAACACAAAAAATTCACCGCTAAATAAATTATATAGTCTAGGAAAATTAAAGGCTTCAATAACAAAGAAACCTCTCACTTCTTATAAATATGAAGATCTTAATAAATTTATTGTTTCGTCAAAAAATTTAGAAGAAATACTAAAAAAATTAATATTACATATAAATTATTTTTACTTACTAGAGCAAAAAGAAAAACTCACACATAGCTATAAACTATTTAAAAAATTAAAAGTAGTAAAAGACACAAAAGAACTTAAAGAAATACTAATAAAGATAAAAACAGATAATTGCAAGAATAAAATTATTAATAAATCTGATAAAAGTATTAATATATTGTTATTAATTATAAATGACTATAAAAGTGAAAAAAAAATTAATCCTAAGGTTAATGTACAGGATATTGTAATAGAACTATATACAAAATTATATCAATTTTTAATTCATTTAAAAGAATTAAACGATCAAGAAGACAACAATGATCAAGTAATCAACAACAATGATCAAGTAATCAACAATGATCAAGTAATCAACAACAATCAAGTAATCAACAACAATGATCAAGTAATCAACAACAATGATCAAGTAATCAACAACAATCAAGAAATATACAACAATAACATAAAAATATTAACAGAATCTTTAGAGGATTTTAAAAAGAAAAAAACACTTCATCAGGTAATGGATTATTTAATTTATATAATTAAATTAAAGACAGTATTAATAAAAATAAAATGTTCTAATTTAAAATATTCATATTTTTTTTTAATTAAATATCCTTATAAGAATATAAAGTATAAATGCGTAAAAAAAATTGATAATTTAAAATCAAAAGGTATCAATGAAATAAAAGATGAAAAAAATAAATATCTCGAAAATTTTGAGAAAAAACCAAACTCTTTAGAAGAGTACAATATATTTAATGATTTAATCAAAAAGATTAAAATAGAAATTAAATTTGAAAAGGATAATGTATTTAATGATTTAATCAAAAAAATTAAATCAAAAAAGAATAATATGACTGATTTAATTGAACTAAATAATTCAATAGAAATATCATTATCAACAATAAATGATTTGTATAAAGATAAAGTATGTAAATATATAGAATACAAGTACAAGGAAAAGGAAAAAGAAAAGGAAAAAGAAAAGGAAAAAGAAAAAGAAAAGGAAAAAGAAAAGGAAAAAGAAAAGGAAAAAGAAAAGGAAAAAGAAAAAGAAAAGGAAAAAGAAAAGGAAAAAGAAAAAGAAAAGGAAAAAGAAAAGGAAAAGGAAAAGGATCTATATAATTTAATTGATTTAATTGAGATAAAAGAAGTTATACTAAATAACAAAACAGTTTTTGAAAAAGAACCACCTAAAAACGATGATTGTTTCATTCATTTTTCTGACACAAACTATGATAAAGAACACCCATTATATTATCAACTCTTAGAGTTATCAGAAAAAATAAAGACTCTTCTACAAGAAGATAATAAACCTTATTATAAAGAAGGTGGATTTTATAACGAAATAGAATCTAAAGAAGGTGATGATGAATATTTACAAGACGGAATTAGAATAATAAAACTTAAAGATGAAGATGTAATCAAGGACTATTTTTATAATGGTAGAGAAATAATTAAAATTGATCCAGAAAGAAGGTGGATAACCACCAATGAAAAAGTTAATTTTGACACGAAAGTCAATGCCCGTTATGAGAAATCCTTAAGTTTTATCAAGTCAAAATACGGCTATAAACATAGAGATGGTATAATATATAAAAACAATGATGAATCAAATTAATAGCATAGTATCAAAGTTTTCTGATATTAGTTATCAAGAAATCCAAAAATCACTTCCTAAAGATTTCAATGAAATTGACAATGTTTTGGTTGAACTTGAAGAGATCAAAAAATCTTTTCTTGATAATATTGCTATACGTGATAAAAAAATCTTCATACATATGGCGGGGTTACCTGGAAGTGGTAAAACAACCTATTGTAAAGAAAATATCTTAAAAGAATATGACACTGAAGAAATTGTCTACTTAGGATTTGATGATGTAATGGAGAAAATATCTTACTATCAAATTGATAAAGAAATAAATACTACAATAGCTTTTTCAAATTGGGAAATTCCTGCCAGAATCTTAGGATATGAAATTTTAGCAGAAGCTTATGAAAAAGGTTTATCCGTTATTCTTGATAATGGTGGTGCTAATCCAAAACATGTTGAGATCATCAATGCTTTCAAAGAAAGTGGCTATACAACTAAAATGTTTTACCTCAATGGTAAACCTGAAGAGTTGATTGACAGAATAAAAGAAAGAGAAAAAGTAACAAAAAGAGCCTTCCCTATTGAAAGACTTGGTCCTAGATATGAAAGTTTACTTGAAAATATCAATATTTATAAAAATACAGTAGATGAATTTGTTGAAGTTTCCAATACATAAAATACTTGAATAAATAATCGAAAGACACCTTGACTTATGCTATCAACATTAAGTCAAGGTGTTTTTTTGCTCAAAAAATGCAAAAAATCATAAAAGAACGATGTACACAATTCTTTTCCTTAACTAATATTAATCACTATTGAATACTAGGAAATAATTGCTGAAATTAGCTATTCAACGATCAAACTCGCAACTTATTAACTAGCATGACAACTAAATTCAGAAACCTGATTTTATCCTTATTATTTGTAATAACTCTACCAATTCAGCAATTAAACGCACAGCACATTAGTAGAAAAAATTTACATGCTTGGCCCGCCAGTTCACCACCAAAAATCGATGGAGTGCTGGATGATCAACTATGGAAAGATCCTTTACAAATCAATAAGCTGACGGCCAGTACCAGAAATGTCATTTACTTTGAGGACACACCAAGTAAATACGTTTCAGAAGGTTACTTTATCCAAAATTCACCGAATAACCTTCAAAAGTCATCTCAAAAAACCAAAGTGCAGGTGGCTTATGATAATTATGCCATTTATATCAGTGCTCAACTGTATGATACTGCCCCCGATTCTATCCGAACCAATATGGGAGAAAGAGATTCTGGCGGTAATGGTGGCGACTTCTTTATCGTTTCTTTTGATACCTACAACACACAACAAGATACGTATGAATTTGTGGTCAGTGCATCAGGTGTGCAGAGTGATCGTATACAAGGTACTTCTGGATGGGATGGCAACTGGAATGAGATATGGAACAGTGCTGTGAAGGTCAATGAAGAAGGTTGGGCTGTGGAAATGGAAATTCCTTACAGGGCTTTGAGAATGCCGAATGGAAAGGAGCAGATCTGGGGTTTGAACTTTGGTCGTGTGATTGCCCGTTCGGGTGAGACTTCTTACTGGAATGCGATTGATGCGAATAAACAAGGATATGTGAATCAATTTGGTACCTTGAGAGGTATTTATGATGTAAACCCTCCACTTCGACTTTCGTTGACACCTTATATTAGTAATGTCTCCGCTGGTCAACAAGGCGGTCCTTATGCTCATACTTTTTCAGGTGGAGCTGATATTAAGGTCGGTTTGGGACAGAGTTTTACTTTGGATGTGAGTTTAATTCCTGACTTTTCACAAGTACAGGCCGATAATCAGGTACTCAACCTTTCTGCTTATGAAGTGCAATTTGGAGAATTCAGAGATTTCTTCACCCAAGGCACGACAATCTTCAACCGATGGGATCAGTTTTATTCGAGAAGGATCGGGCAGAACCATAACAACCCAAGTGATAATATATTGAGAGAGCACGAAGCTTTTATTTATAAACCTACTGATGCTCCTATTCTAAATAACACAAAACTTACCGGTATTACTGAAAAAGGTCTTGGTGTGGGTATTCTGAATTCCATCACTAATGAAACGTATGCTATTATAGAAGATAGCACTACGGGTGAAAGAAGAGAAGAATTAGCAGATCCTGTGACCAATTTTAATATTATCGCCCTTGAGCAGGCTCTACCCAACAACTCTAAAATTGGGTTTATGAATTCGAATGTCTATCGAGGCGAAGGATTCAAATCTTCCAATGTCACTTCAACCGATTTCAATTTCTTTGACCGCTCCAATACTTATCAAGTGAGAGGTTTTGGAGCATTGAGTCAGGAGTTTTTTCCTTCCGAAGAAACTGAATCTGCACAAAAAGCCGGCTATACACAACTTGGCCATAGGATTGATATAGGTGGTGGTAAAGTGAGTGGTAAATGGCGTTATTGGGCTTCTTCCAACATTGAATCAGATACGTATAACCCGAATGATATGGGCTATAATAGTGCGGTCAATAAGATTGGGTTTTATACTAATGCCTCTTACAATCAATTTGAAGCAGGCCCGTTATTTCAGCGTTATTGGCTGAGAGCAGGTTATGATGAAAATTGGTTGTATAACCCTCGAACTTTTACGAGTAGAAAGGTATGGGCAGACAGTTATTTTCAATTCAATAACTTCTGGAGTATGAATTTAGATAGTTATATCCATCCAGGTATTTCCTATGATTACTTTGGGCCAAGGGAACAAGGTTATTATTTTAAAGAATATATGTCGCATGGAGGTGGCTTTACTTTGAATTCTGATAGTAGAAGTCTTTACACTGGTAGCTTAAGAGTCTCTTATTGGGCAAGACCTGAATTCTCTCAGCTGGATAATTTTATTTCTTATAATCAAACCTATCGTGCTACAGACCGCTTTGACTTGACACATTCCATTTCTTGGAATAATCAAAGAGATGAAAAAGGATATGTAACCACACTTCATGATGAAGACGGAGAGGTCGAAAGTGTTATTTATGGCAATAGAGATGTGAAAACGCTAGAAAACAACTTCACTTCCAAGTATTATTTCAATCCTAAAATGTCAATGAAACTTCGTTTAAGACATTATTGGAGAAGAGTAGATTATGATGAGTTTTTCGATTTATCTTCTACGGGTGACTTGCTCACAACAGATTACACTGACCTGAATGAAAAAGGTGAACATACTCAAAATACCAATTACAATACTTTTGATATGGAGCTTTCTTACAGTTGGGAATTTCTCCCAGGAAGCTTCTTAACAGCAATGTGGAGAAATGAATTAGCGTCATCTAATCATAATTCAGACATCAATTTTTCTAATAATATGAAGGAACTGTGGGAAGAACCTCAAATGAATACTGTTTCCATCCGATTAAGTTATTTCTTGGATTATGGGCAGGTAAAGAGAATGTTTTAAACACAATAAGCCACTTCACTTGTAGTAAGCGAAGTGGCTTATTCATGAAAAGAACAGTCAAAAAGTCCTAAGACTCTACTGTCATATTGATAGCCTCAACCTTTGTAACTTCAGGCACTGCATTAATTATAGCTTGTTCAATCCCTGCCTTCAATGTCATTGCAGACATAGGGCAATCACCACAAGCACCCAACAACTCCACTTTAGCTATACCATCCTCAGTAACTTCCACTACTTTGGCATTTCCACCATCCGCTTCCAAATAAGGACGGATTGTTTCTAAGGCTTTTTCTACTTCATTAATTAATGTTTCACTCATATATGTAATCCAATTAAGGCGTTTATATCAAATTATTCCCAAGTCTTGATTTCAACTCGGTCTGTTTCAGGTAAATCTGCATTTCTGATGGCTACACTCCTTGCCAATGACTCTGCGATACTTACAAAAGCATCACCGGCAGGATTTCCTTCTTCCATCACTACTGGCACTCCGTCATCACCACCTTCTCTTACGCTCTGTACCAATGGCACCTCACCTAAGAATGGTAACTCATATCTTCTAGCAAATGTTTTAGCTCCATCTTGCCCAAACAGATAATACTTATTCTCAGGCAATTCTGCAGGAGTAAAGTAAGCCATATTCTCAACTACTCCAAGGATTGGAACATTCACATCTTTAGAAGCAAACATTTTATATCCTCTCACAGCATCTGCTAAAGCTACTTTTTGTGGTGTTGATACAATCACCGCACCCGTTACTTTTGCAGTTTGTACTAATGATAAATGAATATCACCTGTACCTGGAGGTAAGTCTATCAATAAGTAGTCCAATTCGCCCCAATCTGTATCCATAAAGAACTGACGAATAGCAGAACTTGCCATTGGTCCTCTCCAAACTACAGCGTTATCTGAAGGAGTTAAGAACCCGATCGATAATAACTTTACTCCGTATTTTTCGATAGGAATAATGACGTTTTTCTCTCCTCTCTGTACAACCCCCGGCTGTGCATTTTCACAGTTGAACATTGTTGGGATTGAAGGTCCATAAACATCAGCATCCATCACACCTACTTTTGCACCAGACTCAGCAAGTGCTAAAGCAAGGTTTGCAGTCACTGTAGATTTACCTACACCACCCTTACCAGATGAAACTGCAATCACGTTTTTTACGCCCGGCAATACCGGTCCACGTTGTTGAAGAGAAGTCACTTCGGCCGTCATATTAACCGTAATTTCCAAATCTTCAGCAACATCTCTATGTATAGCGTCTTCACAACGCTGTCTTATTAACTCTTTCAATGGACATGCTGGAGTAGTCAATACTACCGTAAAAGATACTTTATTACCTTCTACTTCCACATCCTTAATCATATTTAAAGAAACTAAATCCTTCTTTAAATCTGGCTCTTCTACAGTTGATAAAGCCTTTATAATATCATCTTGCGTATATGCCATACTTGTCTTTTCCTCGATTTGGATATTTGTTGGCACAAAAATAATACAAAAGATGTTGTAAACCTTATTCTTATTTAGATTAATTATAAATATAATAGAATAAACATTGGGAACTAAATTTTTCAAGATTAATATTCCTCAATAAATCATTTAATTATAAAAAATTAACTTATTTCAAGGCTATACTAAACTCTTTGAAGCTGAAAAATATTGTGTTGGAGTTTTTAGTTTTTCTTTCTTAAATGCCCTGTTAAAGGCTGTTTTTGAGTTAAATCCAACATTATAGGCATGTCCTAAGTAAGTTAACTCTTGTTGCTTATCATTATTAACTTCTTCTATAAATGCGTTAATTCTATACCCATTGATAAAATCATAAAAATTCTTTTGATAGCCATCATTTATCACCTTCGAGATGTCATGCGTACTGGTTTTGAGATGATGAGCAAGTTCCGGTAAAGTCAGTCTTGAATTGGTATATAATTTATGCTCATTCATTTCCTGAGCTAGTTTTTCTTTCAATTGAAGTTGCTCATCTGTAAGGCCTTGCTGTGCTTTTTCTTCCACCTCTACCTCTACAGTTGCTTCCACTATTTTTTTCAATTCCTCTTCCTCTGCCACTCTTAATATCTCTGGCTGATTCATTGCATAGTAACCCATAATGAATGAAATACATGCAATAATTAACCATAACGTATCCGTCAGCATGTTAATGATATCTTGAGGATCATAGTTGAAAATCATAGCGCCGGCTCCCACTATATACATCAAAAACCAAATGATCAGGCACGTGGCATAGACCAACATTACACCATTGAGGTAATTAATATTACGTTCCTCTGAAAGGATATTCATGCTATGCTGATGTTGATAATTTAAGAACAACTTACATTTCCACCAATAATAGGCACTGAAAGCCAATCCTACTCCACCAACTATGTTGAAAAATAAGCTGTAATGCAGGTTTAAAACCCCATGTTCAAACTCATCATTAGACAGGGCAAACATTGGCAAGTAACACAACACTTGAATGCCAAATGGAATCAATCGAAAAAATATTTCTTTTGATTTTGATTCAGACTCTGTGAGTTGCTTAATGTAAATAAAAAACAAAGGTCCATAAATCAATAATATCATCTCTGGAATGAGATAGATCTTTGGAAAGAGCTGAAAAATATCTCTGTAGTACATTGCCACTCTTGACATTAGAGCAATGGATGTAAATAAAATCAATACCGCTAAAACCACATTGGCTCTTCTATTATTTTCTTGAATACCAAAAATAGAGAAAATCAGAAGTAACCCCTGAAAGGCTCCTAACAGTAATAAAAACATATACGGAGTAGTGGTGCTCCCAGACAAATCTTCCCAAGAACTTATTTTTATTGTTTTCTTCCAACCGTCTTTTTCTACATCATATACACGGTTAGGAATTGCTCTACCGTTATCTCTTCCCTCTACTGATCCCCATGAACCTCTGGTTATTTTATATTCAAACTTTTTCAAGTCTTTCGGCAAAGTCAAATAATAAAATCCATCCGCATGTTTGACCATTTTACTTTCCAAATCCAACGGTTTCCAATTATTAAAATCGCCCACCACAAAGAGACTCGCATCATAAGGTGTTTCTTTTGGCAACTCTGTGACGATCAACTGAATTCTCTGATCCATTTCATCTGCTAAATCTTGCCAAGAGTAGATTTGAACTTCTATCAATGAAGGACTTTCGGGATCATAATAACGATTTCCTTTGAGGTTACCATTTTCGTTGGCTTCCACAGTGGCCCAAGACCCTCTTGTAAATTTATACTGAAAAGGCTCCTTAATTTTTGGAATTTTGAGGTAATAATACCCGTCATGACTTCTTTTTAACCGAAACCGCTCGTCATTGGGTGACCATTCATTCAATGATGATGCTAAATAAATTTCAGAGGAGTCAGGTGTGAACTCAGGAAGGTAAATGACTTTAAAAACCATTTCTCCATTTTCCGAATTGGAGTATCCTGAAAAATTCAAAAAAGTCAGAAAAAAGTAAAATAGTAGTAGTGTTTTGTAATTCATCCTATTTCATGCTAGTCGATGGTATTGAAAACTTATTTAAGTCTAATCAATTAACGCGGTTAGATAATTATTGAGTGGTTTTAAAATACTCTCATTTTTAAAACAACTTGAAATTAAAAATAACCCATGAAAGATTACATTTTTTCTTCAATTAATTTCAACATTACATGACTTTCTATTCAGAATTGTAGATTATCCCCTATCAAAACTAAATTTCTTACCTCCTACCATTATTTATTGTTGGATATCTCTAAAGTCATTAATGGCTTGTGCTGTCTAAGTTTTTATTTCATTATAATCGATATTGTTTCTATCATCTTTTACCATCAAATTGGAACTAATTCCTACGAAATATACTCCTGCATTGAATCATGAAGCAAGATTTCCCTTCTCTATCTCTTCCCTTCCTGGTGACATAATACTCGATCACAGACATGGTTTACCAAACCTGATTCTCTAACTTGTGCTACAGGAAATACTTTGACTAATTCCACTTTCAACTCTTCAGCTTGTCCTATTTCTGAGACTGGATCACACCCCAGACTTACAGCTACTTTTCTTCCATTACAAATCTTTATTAGCTCCTCATGTACTAGTACTAAGCTCTAAATCAGAGAATGCATATTCTTTGATATTGTTATAGCAAATATCTTGTACTAATCCACCTACCCATTTCATATCATTTGGAATCAGTCCTTTTTCAATATCATTTCCTAATAAGTTACACAGTGTTCTTCTGAAATATTCGTGTCTTGGAAAAGATAAAAAGCTTCTGGAATCGGTGAGCATCCCCACAAATCGGCTTAATAGACCAATATTGGACAGGGTGTTGATTTGCCATTCCATGGCTTCTTTTTGATCTAAGAACCACCAACCTGAACCCAATTGAATTTTACCTGGAGTGATGCCGTCCTGGAAGTTTCCAACCAACGTACCCATGGGATAATTATCCGCGGGATTGAGATTGTAAATGATAGTTTTAGGCAATTGACCTTTCAAGTCCATATCACTTAAAATCTTTGAAAGTGGAATAACATGGTTGACATCTGAAATAGAATCAAAACCGGTGTCTGGACCTAAGTTTTTAAACTGTCTTTCAGAATTATTTCTTAAAGCACCAACGTGTAACTGCATCGCCCAACCTAAATGGTGGTACTCTTTCCCCATCTCAATCAAAAGGTGCTTCTTATAAGCATTTTGTTCTGCTTTAGTCAATATTTCACCTTTTAACGCTCTTTTAAAAATACCTTCTACTTCTTCAATTTCAGCATCTCCTACAGGTACTTCTGATAGACTATGATCTGACATTTTACATCCCACAGTATCGAAATAAGCCATTCTTTCTTTCAGCACTTCCAATAAAATCTCATAGGAAGTAATTTCTTTATTGGCCACTTCTGCCAGGAGACTTACATAGTTTAAAAAATCTTGTCCTTTGTCGATCCCCAATATATTATCAGGTCTCCAAGTCGGGCAAACCATCGTTGCCTTATTCTCTCTATTATTTTTTTGATGATCTTCTAATGTGTCTGTTGGATCATCTGTAGTCCCTACTAGCTTTACATTTTTTTGAGCTAACAAATTTCTACAACTGTTTTCTTCAAGCTGTAATAGTTGTGATGTTTGCTCATAAATCTCTTCTGCTGAAGAAGGAGATAATAAAGTATTGATATTGAAATAAGTCGATAACTCTAAATGTGTCCAGTGAAATAATGGATTTCTTAAAGTATGAGGGACCGTCGCCGCCCATTTCAAAAACTTTTCTTTTTCTGACTTATTTCCTGTAATGTAATCTTCGCTGACACCATTCGCCCTCATCGCTCTCCACTTGTAGTGATCTCCTTCCAGCCATGCTTGCGTGATATTCTGATATTGTCTATCATCCGCAATATCTTTTGTAGAGAGATGATTATGGTAGTCTATGATAGGCATATCCTTCGCATAATCGTGGAAAAGTTGTTTAGCGTATTGATTATCGAGAATAAAATCCTCGTGTATAAATGGTTTCATGTTAGTATTTTATAATACGACACGAACATTTTTTTGAGTGAAGAATTAAGAATGAAGAAAGTGGATCGTGTTGTGGTTCGGAAGTTGTATTGCCAAGTCTGTACGAACCACCTTAACTCTTAACTCAAAAAAAGATCAGTATCTGAAAATAGAATACACCGCACAACACCATTGTGTAAGTACGCTCTTTGCTTCATCACCAGCCCACGACTTAAGTCGTGGGCTGATGATGAAGATTTAGCTATTCTCCTTTGTCACTAATGATGGAGGCAATAGTGTTTCTATTTTCTTATGTTGTTTACTTTTTAATATTTTGTAGAGATTTTCCAGTACTTCTCTTCCCTGCCTTACAGAGTCTTGAGTGATTAGAAAATCGATTTTCTCTGATTTCAAAAGTGCTTTATTTTCTTCCAATAAATCATGACCTATAAAAACAGTGTCTTGATCATCAAAATGCTGTACTTCTTTGATCAGAGCATAGGATTCCGCTACTCTGGAATTTGTAACATAGATTGCCTTTGGTTTTGCCTTACCTTCAAAAATAGAAGATGCCTTTTCGTCTTTTAGTGGAAGGTCAATAATCACAATATTGGATCTATCCTGTCCTCTTTTTGTAAGGAAGTTCACCACTGCTCTTTCTCTTTGGAAAGAGATCGGCAAACGTTCATCATGGTAAGGGTTCACCACCCAAATATCCTCTTTTTCTCTGGTAGAAATCTCAATTAATCTTCCTACCAATGCACCACATGCTTCGATGTTCTGACCAATAAAATAATCAGGCGCAATCTCCGTAATATTTGAATTGATAAAAGCCAGTTTCATTTCTTCCTGCTCCGCTTTTCGAATCAACTCAAAAGTGGCCTCTTTATATTTGGGGTGGACAATCATCCCCTCCAGCTTCTCATTCAATAGCAGATGACCCTTTTCTAAATAGTCTGTTTCACTGTTGTAATCAAAAAGTTGAAGGTGGATGGATAAGCCTGTATCGTTCAAAAGATCAGCAGCTTGTACTATACCTTCCAATGGTTTTTCCCAGTACGAATTGGTTTTCGGATCAGGGAGTAAAACACCAATGGCCATTTTCCTATCAAGGGTTTTAGGAACGGCGTAGCCTAACTCGGCGGCGATTTTCATAATAACGTCCTTTGTTTTCTGTGCCACTCTTCCTCTGTCATGAAGCGCACGGTCCACGGTACCTACTGAAACACCTGCCTTTTCTGCGATCTCTTGAATTCTTATAGACTTTCTTCTATGCACAATACTTCTTTTTGTTCAGATAAAATTATTCCATGCATCAGTCCTCTCAACTCCGCCAATCCTCTCAGTCTACCAATACCAGAATAACCTGGATTTGTCTTTTTCACCAAATCATCCAACATTTTATGTCCATGATCAGGGCGCATTGGCATTCTCACTTCTCCTTTCCCTTCGTTTATTCTTCTGGATTGTTCTTCTAAAAGTGCTTTCATCACACCAAACATATCCACATCTCCTTCTAAGTGATTGGCTTCGTAGAAGTTACCGATATCATCTCTTTTTGTGCTTCTAAGATGGATAAAATTGATTCTATCAGCAAATTGTTTCACCATTTCCACCAAATCATTATCTGATCTCACACCAAAAGAACCTGTACAGAAAGTCAAGCCATTATGTAATGATGGCACTTGCTCAAACAACCAAGCCACATCCTCCGCTATACTGACCACTCTTGGCAATCCCAAAATTTGATAAGGAGGGTCGTCAGGGTGAATGGTTAAGTACACGCCTTGCTCTTCGGCTACTGGAACAATTTCAGCCAAGAAATCCCTTAAATTCTCTCTTAATTTCTGAGCATCAATGCCGTTATAACTGTCCAATACAGATTGGAATTGTTCTAAAGTATATCCTTCTTCTGCACCTGGAAGACCTGCAATGATGTTTTTCACCAACTCTGCTTTTTTACCTTCTGACATCTGATCAAAAACAGCTTTTGCTTTCTCTTGATCTTCTGCTGAATACACTTCCTCTGCTCCTGCTCTTTTTAATAAGAATAACTCAAAAGCGGCAAATTCATACACATCAAAACGCAATGCTTCCGAACCATCTTCTACTTTATAAGACAAATCTGTTCTTGTCCAGTCTAAAACCGGCATAAAGTTGTAGCAAACCGTATCGATACCACAAGCCGATAAGTTCTTGATCGACTGTTTATAGTTTTCGATATACAATTTGTAATCTCCCGTCTGCTTCTTAATGTCTTCATGAACAGGTACACTTTCTACCACTGACCAAGTCAACCCCACTGCCTCAATCACTTCCTTTCTCTTTATGATTTCCTCTACTGTCCAAACCTCTCCATTAGGGATATGATGCAATGCAGAAACAATACCCGTGGCACCTACCTGCTTAATGTCCAATAACGATACAGGATCATTTGGCCCGTACCATCTCCATGTTTGTTCTAATCCTAAATTTTTCATTATACTCCACTATATGCGTTATAACCACCATCAATTGGAATGCATATTCCGGTCACGAAAGAAGAAATATCAGAGCATAAATAAAGGACTGCTCCTTGAACATCTTCTGGTTCCCCAAACTTTGCCATTGGTGTTCCATTTACAATTTTCTGACCTCTTTCGGTATAAGAACCGTCCTCATTGGTCACTAAAAATCTATTCTGATCCGTGATAAAGAAACCCGGTGCTATGGCATTGACTCTGATTTCCTGTGGCGCCAAGTGCATCGCCAACCATTCTGTGAAATTGTTGATCGACGATTTTGCTGCCGAGTAAGCTGGAATTTTTGTCAAAGGCTTATAAGCGTTCATCGAAGAAATATTCAATACCACACCTTTGTTTCCTTTCCCAATCATATCTTTAGTAAAGACCATAGAAGGAAGCAACGTACCTTTGAAGTTCAGGTCAAATACAAAATCAAAGCCTTCTAAATCTAGATCGTAGAATGTTCCCTCTTCATTATCTTCCACCATCTGCTCTACTTGTGTAGTTGCTTTAGGGTGATTTCCTCCAGCACCATTGACTAAAATATCAATACTTCCCAATTCATTATTAATAATATCTTTTGCGTCCAACAGCGATTGCTTATTCAATACATTGGCCGTCAAACCAATATTAACGTTCCCAAATTCCTCTCTAATCTCCGCCGCCATTTTCTCAGCCTTCTCCTGATTAAGATCCACAATTGCCAATTTAGCTCCATGTGTTGCAAATGCTTTACAAATGCTTAATCCTAATACACCTGCCCCTCCAGTCACAACCACAACTTTATCTTTTAAGTCAGTAAATGCTAGTTTTGCCATTTTATGTGTTTTTAATTATACACAAATGATGTATTACATCATAAATATACAGAGCATTTTTATATTTAATCAAAATTTTAAATATTTTTCAAAGACAATTAGACAAAAAAGATGAATTACACGCTAAAATGAAGTAGTTTAATATATATAACAAAAAAGCCTCTAACCCTTTTTCAATTTGACTTGAAATACGATTAGAGGCTCATAAAACCCAGGGAAAGAACCTTAATTACATACAAACATTATAATAAAAACATAAATCGTGTTTTTTGACTTGATACATTTGAGCATCAATTTACCTTGACACCAATCCTGCGTCTTTACCTCCCATTATACCTTCCACCTCACTTACTTTTGTCAAACTTGCATCACCATGAATTGTGTGCTTCAAACAAGACGCGGCGGCAGCAAAATCTATTATTTTCTGTGGATCATCAGTATAATTTATAAAGCCATAAATCAACCCTGCCATATACGCGTCTCCACCTCCCACTCTATCGATCATAAAAGGCATATCATATGCAGTGGAACGGAATTCTTCAATGCCATCGAATAAAACACCAGAAATATTGTTATGAGAGGCCGAATAAGACTTTCTCAAACTTGTAGCAACCATTTTCAAGTGAGGAAAATGTTCTTTGATTCTTCTCGGCGCACTATCGTATCCATCATTCTCCTCAAATTCAACACCCAGCATGATTCTCGCATCTTCTTTCCCTCCTAATACGATATCTGTCAGTTCAATCAATTGAGGCATAATTTCTTTTGGACCTTTGCCATACTTCCAAAGCTTACTTCTGTAATTCAAATCACATGAGACTGTAAGTCCTTTTTTCTTTGCTGCTGAAAGTGCCTCAAAACATACTTTTGCAGCCGTTGCTGATACGGCAGGAGAAATACCTGACCAGTGAAGCCACTCTGCTCCTTCAAATACTTTAATCCAATCGATTGTATTTTCTTTTAAAGTAGCAAATCCAGAGTATGCCCTATCATATACCACCTGAGAAGTACGATGCATTACACCTATTTCAAGAAAGTAACTCCCTAGTCTTTCACCGCCTCTCACAATATTTTTTGTATCTACTCCATGTTTTCTCAATTGAGCAATAGCAGTATCACCCAATTGATTTTCGGGAATTCTACTTACAAAAGAGACTGACTGATCAAAATGTGCTAATGATACAGCTACATTAGCCTCTGCACCACCATAAGTGGCATTGAAAGTATCAGCTTGTTCAATTTTTTGATGATTTGGAGGGGATAACCTCAGCATTATTTCCCCAAAGCATATGATTTTGTTTTTCATTATTAAAAAAATTAGTGTTGTTTATTTTTGAAAGGAGCCTTGCCGTAAATCTGTCTATCCTTATTTTTTTCTTAAGGTAGACTCCCTGATAATCAATTCACTATCCAAAACAGCAGTTTCAGACGCCAATATACTTTTATCGCTTTCTTGAATATGATTGATGATTTTCTTAGCGGCCAATTTTCCAATTTCAGCCGCAGGTTGATGCACTGTCGTAATTGGAGGGCTCACCAACTTGGCAATAGGTTCATTACTAAATCCAGCGACTAAAACATCCTCTGGGATTTTGAATCCTTTTTCCTGCAATGCTTTTTGTGCTCCAATTGCCGCCATATCATTCATGGCAAATACAGCATCAAAATCTACTTTCTTTTCAACCCATTTATTGATGGCCTCATGTGCTTCATCAATGTCAAGTTTGATCTGCTGCATAATCAACTTGCTCTCTGTATTTAAACCAGATTCTTTGAAAGCATCATAAATACCTTTTACTCTATTATCATAAATACTCACCTTTGTATCACCTGTGAGCACCGCCAATTTTCTAATTCCCTGAGACAACAAGTGTAACGCCAACTCTTTAGAAGTGATACGGTCATCAGTAATGACCTTTGTGGTAGACACTTCTTTGATGTATCGATCAAAAAAGAAAATCGGAATGTTACTTTCCATTGCTTTCTGTATATGATCAATAGTGGAGGTTTTGATCGCAGGCGACAACAAAATCCCGTCTACTCTACTGGAAAGTAATGTATTAATATTTTTCGCTTCCAAATCTTCAGAGTCTTTTGACTGACAGATAATAACATTATAACCCGCTTTGTGAGCCTCCTCTTCTATACCGCTGATTGCAGTTGAGAAAAAGTATTTCGTAATATGAGGGACAATAATTCCAATCGTATTAGACTTCTGAGTTCTAAGATTTGAGGCCAAAGTATTCGGTCTATAGTGCATTTCCTTTGCTTTATCCTGCACAATCTTTTTTGTTTTTGCAGATACTCTAGGATTGTTATTCAATGCTCTTGATACTGTAGAACTATCTATTTGCAATACTCTTGCGATGTCATGTATAGTGACCGATTTCTTATTCTCCATAATTACTTGCTCTGTCCTTTTTGATGAAGTGTAAGTACACAAAAAGTCTAGCTGTTTGACTTAATCTATTGACTAATGGTGATTTGTCAATCATTGACTTAAACTCCTCACAAAAATACTAATTAATAGAGTTTACATAAGGTTTAAGAACAATAAATAACTTCAACAAAGATGAAATTAAATTCCGAAAAATACAATCGATTGTATTTTTATTGCCAAAAATTTGGAATTGTAAAACAATCATTTGTAATATTACATCATCAAAGAAACCAAAAAGCATGGTTTTTTATTTTTGAATTATTGTACAATCGATTGTATTTTTTTTTTTAAATAGCGAAGACATGAAGTATGAAAGTAGATATTCGGTACATCCTTCGGATGCCAAGAAATATGACACTCAACAATTAAGAGAGCATTTTTTAATTGAAAAGGTATTTGAAGAAGACAGTATAAAAATGACTTATTCTCATGAAGACAGATATATTGTTGGAGGAGCAAAGCCTGTCAATACAACATTGGAGCTACAACCAATCGATCCTTTGAAAGCAGACTATTTCTTGGAAAGAAGAGAGCTAGGTATTGTCAATGTGGGAGGCCAAGGAATTGTTATTGTAGACGGAGATGTTTACACTTTAAACTTCAAAGAAGCACTTTATGTAGGAAGAGGCGTGAAAGAAGTGTCTTTTAAAAGTGTTGATACTGCACAACCTGCATCATTTTATTTAAACTCTACTCCTGCTCACAAAGCTTACCCCACAAAGAAAATCACACAGGAAGAAGCGGAAAAAGTAGAACTAGGTACTCCTGAAACTTCAAACCATAGAATCATCAATAAATTATTGGTCAATTCTGTAGTAGATACATGTCAATTGCAAATGGGAATGACAGAGTTAAAGTCAGGCAGTGTTTGGAATACAATGCCAGGTCACGTACACGATAGAAGAATGGAAGTTTATTTCTACTTCGAAGTACCAAAAGAGCAAGCAGTTTGTCACTTTATGGGACAAAAAGAAGAATCAAGACATATTTGGATGCATAATGAGCAGGCGGTTATTTCGCCAGTTTGGTCAATGCATTCAGGAGCAGGAACTAGCAACTATACATTTATTTGGGGAATGGCAGGTGAAAACTTAGACTACGACGACATGGATAAGTTTGCCATTACCGAATTAAAATAATTACCCTAACTACTATTACTCTTTAGTTTAACAGAGAACAAAAAACAGTTAGTCTTTATTATTAAGCCACAACAACATTACTAAACTAACAACAAGCTATGATCTTAAAATTATGGTTGTTGTGGCTTCTATTATTCTATCATCTACAAAACAATATTATTATGACACAAGCATTTAGTTTAGCAGGTAAAGTTGCCTTGGTAACAGGCGGTACACATGGCCTAGGGATGGCTATTGCAACAGGTTTAGCAAAATCAGGAGCGAGAATTGTAATCAACGATGTATTTGAAGACAAACTATCATCTGCAGTACAAGAATATTTAGCAAACGACATTGAAGTGGCAGCGTACGCATTTGATGTTACTAAAGAAGAACAAGTAAAAGAAGGAATCGCAAAAATTGAAGCTGAAGTTGGAGGGATTGATATTTTGGTGAATAATGCGGGGATCATAAAGCGTACTCCGGCATTGGAAATGGAAGTAAGCGACTTCAGACAAGTAATTGATATTGACCTTGTAGGTCCATTTATCATGTCAAAATATGTAGCGAAGGGAATGGTAGAAAGAGGACAAGGTAAAATTATCAATATGTGTTCAATGATGAGTGAGTTGGGAAGAAACAGTGTCAGTGCTTATGCTTCTGCTAAAGGTGGACTTAAAATGTTGACAAGAAACCTTGCCACTGAATGGGCGAAATACAACATTCAAGTTAATGGAATTGGGCCAGGTTATTTTGCCACTTCACAAACAGCCCCAATCCGTGTAGATGGTCATCCTTTCAATGAATTTATTCTCAACAGAACACCTGCAGGAAAATGGGGTGATCCATCAGATCTAGCAGGTACGGCTGTATTCTTATCTTCTGCCGCATCCAACTTTGTCAATGGGCAAGTAATATATGTGGATGGAGGTATTTTAGCCACAATCGGTAAACCTCACGGAGAGGAATAAGTCTCTCCCCTTACCTATTAAAGAACTTCATAAAGGGAGAATTGAAAATGGAATTGATTAAATCCATTTCTTATAACCTATTCCTAATCTGCTTTTCAATTCTCCTTATCTCACTTCAAAAGTTTTACTTCCAAAAAAGGCCTATTGAGTCCATTTTATACCATGAAATGAATTCCTGATTCTATTCTAATAGGTAATTTTTGAGAGTGAAAAAGTAAAAAACATTACTGTATAGAATGATGTTTTTCACGCTCTTCTTTATTAAATCATAATTAATAACAACACAACACATATACTGCTATGAATACCGAACAAGATATCATGGTTGAAAATAGTGTCAAAAAGCAAACTCCCGCTAAAAAAGGAAATTATAGATACCGAATTTTAGCTTTGCTTTTCATGGCCACCACCATCAACTATATGGACCGAAGTATTATTGGTGTTTTGGCTCCTACATTAGAAAAGTTATTCAACTGGAGCAAAACAGATTATGCTACTATCAATATTGCCTTCAAAAGTGCTTATGCAATAGGTATGTTATCAATGGGAGGGATTATTGACAAATTCGGAACAAAAATCGGGTATACGTTATCAATTGCCATTTGGAGTACATTTGGAATGCTTCATGCAGCATTACGACCTGCATTTGGTCTTATCGGATTCATTTTGGCAAGGTTTGGTTTAGGTATTGGTGAAGCTGGCAACTTTCCTGCCGCTGTAAAAACCGTAGCGGAATGGTTTCCTAAAAAGGACAGAGCATTTGCTACAGGTATTTTTAATGCTGGTTCAAATGTAGGTGCAATTTTAGCTCCTATAGCAGTTGCTGCTATCGTAATGGAAGACGGTACAAACTGGCAATATGCCTTTCTAGTAACAGGAGTGTTGAGTGCAATTTGGGTAGTACTTTGGCTGAAGGTATATAAGAAGCCTGAAGAAAATCCTCACGTAAATGCTGAAGAATTAGCTTACATACAGCAAGATGAACTCACTATGGACGAAGAAGAAAAAGCAGTCACAAAACTTCCTTGGAAAAAAGTGATTCAGCTGAAACAAACATGGGCATTTTCTATTGGTAAAATGACAGATGGAGTATGGTACTTCTTTATGTTCTGGTCAGGAATGTTCTTTACGGATCGATTTGGTGTTTCTATCAAAGAATTAGGTGCCGCATTGGTTATTGTATATGTTATGGCTGACTTAGGAAGTATTGGCGGTGGTTATCTGTCACGCTTCTTTATTGATAAGGGCTGGACACTGAATAAAGCCAGAAAAATTTCAATGTTAATTTGTGCATTGTGTATCCTTCCGGTGGTTTTTGCTACCACAACGGATAATCAATGGATAGCCGCTTGTTTAATCGCCTTAGCATCTGGAGGGCACCAAGCTTGGTCTGCTAATCTATTTTCAGTCGTTTCTGATACAATGCCAAAAGAAGCAACGGCCTCAGTAGTAGGTTTTGGTGGTATGGTTGGTGCTGTAACAGGGATGACCATCGATTTTATCTTAGGTCAAGTGTTAGATGGATCAGGTTCTGCAGCCTATTTCTGGATGTTTTTAATTGCAGGCTGTTCTTACCTTACAATTTTAGGAATTATTCATTTGATATTACCTAAATTAGAAATGGCTAAAATCAATCAATAAAAACGACCATTTTTTTCCCATAACAAGATGAAAAAGTTTATAAAATACTACGCTGTAATTACCACAGCCTTACTATCGAATCTTATAGGGTGTAATGAAAATCACGAGGTGATTGTAACTGTCAAAAACCCTATTGAAATGAATCGGGAATCAGAGACTATTGAACTGAATGCTCACGATTTCCAGGCTTTAATCCAACAGTATGGCTATGAAAAACTAGCAATTATCAATAAGAAAACAGGCAACTTATTAGTCAACCAATGGATAGATTTGAACGGTGATGGGACACAAGACCAATGGCTGTTTCAGACTGATATCCATTCAATGGGACAACAGGAGTTTATTGTACGTCCTCTAAAAGAGGGAGAATCTCAACCTCAATCATCAAAAATGACGTATTCTCGTTTTGTTCCGGAAAGAACGGATGATTATGCTTGGGAAAACGACCGCATTGCTTTCAGAACCTTCGGACCAGATGCCCAGAAAAGAATCGAAAATAATCAACCTGGCGGTACTCTTACTAGTGGTATTGATGCTTGGCTGAAACGTGTAGATTACCCTATTATTAATAAGTGGTATAAAAATAATGAAGAGCAACAAGGATCTTATCATATTGATACAGGAGAAGGATATGATCCTTACCATGTAGGACCAAGCAGAGGAGTTGGGGGAATTGGTTTCTGGACTGCAGATTCACTGTATACTTCCAAAAACTTTTCTTCTTATAAAAAAATCACAGAAGGCCCTATCAGAACTGTTTTCATTCTTGAATACCAACCTTGGGATGTGAATGGGGTAAGTATTTCTGAAGAGAAATTAATCAGTCTTGATTTGGGAAGCAACATGTGTCATTTCCAATCCACTTTTAAAAGTGATGCAAAATTACCTCCTGTGGCCATTGGCATCAGTTTGCATGATAAATCAGGAAAAACGTATCTGAGTAATAAAGATGGAGTGTACAGTTATTGGGAAGAAATTGATAAAGATATGTTGGGACTTGGTATTGTTTTACCTAAAGAACAACTCAACGATGCTTTCGAAAGAAAGGTAGAACACAAAGATGCCAGTCATCTATTAGTGTTGGCTACACCTAATGAAGCTAAAGTAAATTATTACGCCGGTTATGGCTGGGAACGAAGCAAGCAATTTTCTTCTGACAAAGAATGGAATCAGTACTTGGAACAGTTTGCCAAAAAGGTGCAAAAACCATTGCAAGTACATTTAGCTTTATAAGAAATTACTTCTATAATTTTGAGGACGAATAGCGAAAATATTAAGCTAATGTAAAAAACAATAAGACGAAAAATTAAACGAATCTAATGATTTAGAAATAGTGTTTTGTGAATCAAAAAAATAGCTAAAAACAAAAACTGATACAGTAGACAGTTATGCTATTAAGTACTAGGGCATAGATGGAGCTCTAGTACTTTCTTATTTTATAGAAGTAATAAGAAATGCAGGTTGAAAGATGGAATTTACTTTCCTAATATGTATATTTCCTTGTAACAATACTTTTTGTGTAAAGAGCCTGATAAGAACATGCTCTTTTTTTAAAGCTCTTTTTAACATCAACTAAAAACAACTATGAGTTTCCCCGAAATAAAACGTGTGAGCATCATTGGAGCAGGTTGGCTAGGTCTACCACTCATTTCTACTTTAATAAAAAATGGTTTTGAAGTCAAAGCAAGCACGGGAACAAAATCTAAAGTCGCTTCCATTGAAGAATTAGGTGCGAAGGGTTATTATCTTCGTTTTGATCCTACATGTAATGATACTGAAGACTTGATTGACCTTTTAGATACAGACGCAGTCATAATTTGCATGGCACCACGTTTCAGCCAACATAAAATGATGACTTTTCATGCAGAACAGATCAAGGTGATTCGAGACGAAATCGAAAACCTTCCAGTCAATAAAGTGATCTACACCAGTTCAACAAGCGTTTATAAGGACGTTAATGATCATGTCAATGAAAATGGTGAAACTTCTGACAATCCACGTTCAAAATCAGTGTTATTAGCAGAAGAAGTATTAAGAATCAACACCGATCTTGATGCTACAATTCTCCGCTGTGGAGGCTTAATGGGTTACGATAGAATACCTGCAAAATATGTTGATGGCAAAAAAGATTTGATAACAGGAGACATTCCAGTGAACTATGTTTTCAGAGATGATGTTATAAGAGCGATCATGAAAGTAATTGAGGTAAACGACCACAATAGCTGGAATAAGGTATTCAACTTGGTGGCTCCTGAGCATCCTCCCAAAAGGACTGTTTATGAGTCTACTGCTAAATATGGAGAATATATTGTTCCTACTTTCATTTCACCTGCATCTGCTCCTCCTTTTAAAATTGTGGACAGTCAGAAAATTACAGATAAAATAGGCTTTACATTCTTGTATGAAAATCCAGTGGATTTCACTTACGATGAAATGAAATAAAACGAGAACGTGAGCTCTTAACAAAAAAAAGAAACTCACTGCAAAACAGTGAGTTTCTCTCCCCTTAACAATTAAACCAAATAATGTAATTAAATATCTATTCTGTATTGAAACAGGTGAGCTTTTAATTAAAACTCAAGACACTTAATCATTAAGTGTAATGTAAAATTACATTATTAAATATTTACTTTCTTGTTATTTCGCCTAATGTGATTCTTTTTTCGACAAACCCACTATTTCTTTCGATTAATATCCTAAGGCTTTATCAATTCTCTTATAAATAGCATTGACTTGCTCCAAATATCCACCTCCAAATAGATTGGTATGTACTAGAAGCGGGTAAATATTGTAGACTTCCAAACGCTCTTTAATCCCTTTTTCCCAAGGGAAAACCTCATTATAAACCTCAAAGAAAAGCTTATCAAAACCACCGAACAAAGTGGTAAATGCCAATTCAGCTTCCCTATGTCCATAATATACAGCAGGGTCTACAATACAGGGTAAACCTTGGTTGTCATACATTGTATTTCCACTCCACAAATCACCGTGTAACAATGCTGGTTTTTCTTCTGGAAAATAGTTTTCTAGCAATTGACGAAGTGCTTCAGTACTTTCAATATATTTTAAAGGAATTGTTCCATTTTTCACTCCCAAATTCACTTGAGGCAAAAGTCTTTCTTCAATAAAGAAATCCAACCAATTGTCCTTATCCTGATTGGACTGCGGAAGTTTTCCAATATAATTATCATTTACACCTCCAAATGTAGCATTACTCTTTTGATGCAGATCTGCTAACCTCACTCCCAATTCTTCCCAGTAATTTACAGATGTCCTCCTGCTATCAATGTACTCTATCAATATATATTGTAGTTCTTCAAAAGTACCCAGACCGATGGTGTTGGGGATCGTGAAACGGGATTTTTGACTTAACAAGTCCAACCCTTCCCTTTCAGCCTCAAAAAAATGAACCGGCATTTGCTGGTTTACTTTCAAAAAATAAACACCTTGATTGGTAACCGCCTTGAAAGCCTCATTAATACAGCCTCCAGAAATGGAAGAGAGTTCTTGTAACTGAAGATGTCTCCCTAATTCTTTCTGTAATAAAGATTGATAAAAAGCATGTGGATCTGTTTGCATAAGACGATTACATTAAAATTTTAGAAGCATGTTTTAAAACTGTCAATATTTCAATTTAATCAATTGAAAGAATAGTTACTTATTCTAAACCTCTCGAAAAGAGAATTTATAGTTCAGATTTTATCAAACATTAGAATTTGATATTATCTTTACTAAAAATTATGCTAGATATATTATTTTTTACATGCATCTAATTTATAAAACCTTCTTAGTCATCATCTCCGTTCTTTTGTTGTCAACTTCAACATTTGCACAAAAAAACATTCTTAAACCAGCTAGAATTTCGGCTGGAATAAAAGGAGGTTATTACTCTACATCAATTGGATTTTTCCCTGCTATCAGTACTTTGCCACAAACTACTCCTAGTTTTGGTGTTGTGGCCAAATACCATGGCGAAAAGTATTTTGGTGCCCAACTAGAAGTCAACTACAATGGAATTGGCTGGACTGAAGTCAATCGTTTTGACATTACACAAGAGATTTACACGAGGAAGTTTGAATACGTTCAAATTCCTTTCCTGACACATATATATATTGGTAAGAAGAACCTTCAGTTTTTTATCACACTGGGACCTCAATTGGATATTCTACTGAATGAATCGAAAGAAATCATTACAGATATCAATGATCAGTCCTATGATTATTATGAAAAACCTGTCAATCCTTTCACTGTTTCAGTAGCTGGTGGTGCCGGTTTGAATTTGATTACAAAATTTGGTCATTTTCAAATAGAAGGTCGTTTTGCTGCTAGTATGATGGACGTTTTAGAAAACGAAAGAAGAACTTCAACTGAACGTTCTAGCTCTGTATTGGGAGGAGTTTCCTTCTCTTATCTCATTCCAATCAGCGGATGGAAAGAGAAACCTAAGAATAATGAAACTGGTGAAGGAATCCAACAACCAGATGAGAGCGGTTGGGAAAGAAGAGATTAAGCACAAAAAAAACACCAATAAGCTTTTGAAGCTTATTGGTGTTTTTTTATGGATAAAAATTACCTTCAGATGCTATCTTCTTTTGATTTTAAATAAGAAATTACTTCATCTGCAGCAACTTTATATGTTTTATCAAGCTTTGCACTCTTGAAAGAATGTAATGCCAAGTCATATTCCTTTTCCTTCATGGCCACAATACCTAAAGTGAAGTAGTATTTTGACTTTGTCTTCACATCCAAGCCATTGTAATCTACTAATTCCTTAAGTACCTCCATTGATTCCTTTGTACGGTTAAGTTTAAATAAAGCAACCGCTTTTGTATACTTTACAATGTAGTTATATTCATCAATGGCCAACGTCTCATTACAAGATTTTATAGCATCCTCATAATGCTCAGAACCCAATTGCCAAGTGGCTACATCCTGATAAGTCTTCACTTTCATTTGGTCATCATCCAAATTATCAATCATATGATGTGCTTTTTGGATTTGCTCCGTTTTATCAGATGTCACTTCTGCAATCTTAATTTGAAGTTCATGCACCTTTAGGTTACTTTGATCTTGTTTCAAAGCAGTGTATAATAAATCCGTTGACTTCTCGAAGTCATAAATTTCGTAATAACATAAAGCTATCCAATATTTATACTCGGGAGTAAACTTTAACACCAACTTCCTGTAAGAGCCGTAATTAGCCTTTTCAATAATACCTTCTAGCTTGTCATATTCCTCAAGGTTATAATAGGCATACCCTAATTCATAATAAAATCTTGCTAGATGACTCTTATTGTTGGACTTCACATACTCTAATGCCTTATGAATGTCATCTACTGCTTTAGGGAATTCTTCATTCATGTTATAAAGCTTGGCTGAGTAGTAAAGTGCCAAGTAATTATTAGGAGCAACTGCTAGTACATCATTAATATGAGAACGAACATGATCATATTTTTCCTGTTTAAACAGGATCATAATAATCTGATTCTTTGCTACTACTTTTATTTTTTCGGTTTCGTTGAATTTGAATGCTTTATCAAAATAATAGATAGCATCATCCAAATAGTCTTTTCTCAAGTAAAGATTGGCGATCTGAAAGTTCATCACACCATTATCAGGAAAAACAGAAAGTCCTTCCAAAAAAGTATCAATTGCATTGTTGAACTGCTTTAATGCCACTTGGCACTTTGCTTTTCTTAAAAAATATTTTTCCTGAGTGGAATCGTATTTAATTGCTAAAGTATACTCATCAATTGCTTTTGTAAATTGTTTACTATTAAAAAGGTTTTCAGCTTTTACAAAATGATCCAATGCTTTGTCTGTCTGAGCAAACAAAGGGGTAGATGTAACAAAAAATACTAAGAGTATAAATATTTTGAATAGTGTTCGAGCCATAATAAACGAGTACATTGAGTTTGTGCCTCCAATATTTTTGCGAGTCTAGTAAACAAAAGTTTTAGTATTGACTAAAAATCACGTCATTAGAAAATTGTATCCCTCTAAAATAAGGGATTTTTTTGGATTTATAACGAATTAAAAACTCCAATTATTATTTTGACTATAAAATTTATGAGTAAAATTTATCGTCAGAAAAGTCTTGCTGAAGCCAATTCACCATATCTTTCTCGTAATCATCCTTATCATAGTCTGTAGAAGCAAGGGTAATGGAAATTGCATCCTTTGAAAAATACAAAGTTCTCCAAACGTGCGGAGGCAGGTATAAACCTTGACGCGGATTATCTAATAAATAAACGCATCGTTTCATATCTTCTAGAATTACTTCTACTTCTATAGTGCCATTAATGGCTATGATCACTTCTTCCGTTTCTTTGTGAGCGTGATTGCCTCTCACTGTATCTTTGTTTGCTCCATGTGTCCAGAATACACGTTTAATATTAAAAGGAACCTGAGATAATTCGCTTACGGCAGTGATAAAACCTCGATCATATGAACCAAATTCATCTAATTCAATAATCCTAGGCAAAGTGTTAATAGTGTTTTTTTTGTTGAGAGTCATCGCACAAAATAATAAATAGCCTTCCCTAGTGGGTTAATAACACTAGGGAATAAATATCTTAAATAAGTCCAATCTTTTTCTTAATTGAACTAGGAATCGCGTCTTTGTGTACCATTACTGATACGGTTTTCATCTGAACATAGCCTTCAGACATGTATAGATAACCACCAAAATCATTGGATGTTGCACCCCATGAATTTTTTGTGACATAATATTTTTTGCCATCAGTATCTTTTACAATACCTACAATATGCATCAAATGATCATCAGTAGTCACATAATTCTCATAAGCCTCTTGACGAGCCTCTACTGTTACTTGAGGTTCAACACCGTTGGTATCTTCAATAGTTGCTTTTCCATTTCGGTGTGAAAATGATTTCTCACTTACATCACCATCCCAAGCTAAAGAATAACCTTTATCCAAGGCATTGTCCATCACAGCTTGTAAGTCTTCCAAAGGAAGATTATAATAAATACCATCAGACCAGTTGTCTGGAATTTCAAGAACGCATGGCTTATAATCCTCATGATTAGTAAAAGAAGTCAACTCTACATAATCATTTGGATTGAAATCCATTGCTTTAGCAAATTCTTGAGGAGTATATTCTTTGCCATCTACTGTAAAAGAAGTTGGCTTTGCTCCCAAGTAAGCATCTAAAACTGATTCTAAAGCTGATTTCCATTTGGTAGAAAGCTTTTTTGAGGAAGCTAAAGTATTTAACATACTTTCCATCACACCAAATAACTCCTGATGATCATGGATTCCTTTACTTCCTCCTTTCCCATCATAAACACTGTTTGGTACAAAACCTCCTTCTTTGATCACATTCATGACATCATGAGCCAGTCCTCCTTCTCCAAACTGTGTTTTCCCGTGTCTCCTAATATATTTTTCCGCTTTCTCTGGGTAGGTATTTCTAACAAAATACATTTCTGAAAGGTCAAATTCTCCTTTTCCTTTTCTCATCAACTCAGACTCGATAAATGAAGTTGTAGAAAAACTCCAACAAGTCCCCGTTCTCCCTTGATTTTTTACGGGCGTGGTTTTCACCTGATGAACTACCTTTAGTTGTGTTCCATCAACAATTGCGTCATTTTGGGCAAAAGCAGCGACAGTTGAAATACCAGCCATTAATACAGAAGCCACTACACTTTTAAAAGATAGCGTTTTCATATTCTTATGTTTATATATTTTAGATAAATAGTACCATTTATCGGTAACAAAGATACAATATACTTTTATTTTAGCGCAAACTCTAATTTATGAAGCATAAATTACCCCCCTCAATTGGCCTAAATATTTAATACTTACTTGAAGAATGCAACCTGAAAGTGCCTGTTCATCATCATTAGGGAACTGGGTCGTATCCACTTCCTCCCCATGGATGGCAGCTGCTAATTCTTTTGATGGCTAGCTTACCACCTTTCTTAACTCCATGCTTTTTTAATGCTTGAATTGTATACTCTGAACATGTAGGTACATACCTGCATGATGCGGGAGTATAAGGTGAGATCAATAACTGATAACCTCTAACCAAAATCACTAAAACCTTTGAAAATACCTTATTCATATTCGCTTATTCGGGTACAAGTCGCTATAAAAAACTGCTTTTTTAGCCTTTTTAGAGCGATCCAATGATAAAATGTAATAAAAAGGATGATCTTTATTCACTTTGACAATGTAATTATATAAATTGCAACTGCAAAAGTAATATTAATATTTACTAACAAATAACCAACTGCAACCATGAGTGTATTGGTCAATAAAGACTCTAAAGTAATTGTTCAAGGATTCACTGGATCTGAGGGCACTTTCCACGCCGAGCAAATGATTGCTTACGGCACAAACGTAGTAGGTGGTGTAACTCCAGGTAAAGGAGGACAAACTCACCTTGATCGCCCTGTATTCAATACTGTAGAAGATGCAGTAAAAGGAGCAGGTGCTAATGTTTCTATCATTTTTGTACCGCCAGCATTTGCGGCAGATGCAATCATGGAAGCGGCAGACGCTGGTATCGAAGTAATTATTGCAATTACAGAAGGTATCCCTGTTGCAGACATGGTTAAAGCCAAAAACTACTTAAACGGTAAGGATGTAACGCTTATCGGACCAAACTGTCCAGGTGTTATCACTCCTGGTGAAGCAAAAGTAGGTATTATGCCTGGTTTTATCTTCAAACCTGGTAAAGTAGGTATTGTATCTAAATCTGGTACTTTAACTTATGAAGCTGCTGATCAAATTGTGAAAGCAGGTTATGGTGTTTCTACTGCTATTGGTATTGGTGGAGACCCAATCATTGGTACTTCTACAAAAGAAGCTGTGAAATTATTAATGGCAGACCCTGATACTGATGCCATCGTAATGATTGGTGAGATCGGTGGTAACTATGAAGCTGAAGCTGCAAAATGGATCCAAGAACAAGGCAACCCTAAACCTGTTGTAGGTTTTATTGCTGGCCAAACTGCTCCTAAAGGACGTAGAATGGGTCATGCAGGTGCTATTGTAGGTGGTGAAGATGATACTGCAGAAGCAAAAATGCGTATCATGGAGTCATGTGGTATTGCGGTATCAAAGTCTCCTGCCAACATTGGTGAAACTTTAGCAAAACTTTTAGTTGAAGCGTAAGCTCTATTAGAGTTTCAATCATAAAAAAGCTCAATTGACTCTTGTTGTAGTCATTGAGCTTTTTTTATTTCTTTTTATTTTGCAATAAGTTGCTCTCTTTCAAGATCTTTTACATATGATTGTGATTTAAAATAAGTTCCTTTCACATAGGCTGCAACCATTGTTTCATTCGAGAAGTCAAACTCATCTAAATTCTCTCCCACCTCAACAGTAGAACCATCAGAAAAAAGTATTACCCATTTATTGTCTTCATCAAGTTGATTAAAAACTTCTGGTTTATATAAATATGGAATTGTTCCTCTGTTATTGAAACCCATTTTACGGGTTGGTTTTACTTCATTAATCAAAATAGATCTGTTTTTAAAATTCAAGAAATGAAAAACTACATTACATGCTCCTGGAGAGGAAAGTAATTTACCTTCATCACTAGTCGTAAAAGTTACATTAAAATTTTCACCGTTGTGAAGTGGAAATGCTTTATTACTTGAACTACTTGATGGAGAAGATGTTACACAACCTCCATGATTATAACCGCTATAATTATCATAACTCAATGCTGCAGTGACTTCACTTACTCTACTGGGATCATACATAAAGTAAACTTTATCATCTACAGTTGAATTCAATGAAGGTACCGTAATCGTCTTTTTAGTATAAGAAACTCCTGTTTGATTAGCTAAAGTAAGAGTTTTGTAATCTTTCTTATTTGAGAAACTTTCCCCTGCAGTTAAATTATATACTTTGGTGGAGGTTAGGGATGAAATCGCAAACGTACATATTCTGTAATTCATTTGGAGCTCAATTAGTTGTCCTGAAGCATTAAAACTGAAGAAAAGAAAGAAAATTAGTATAAAGTTTTTCATTTGTATAGTTAATTTCGATTTAAAAAGAGTTCTAGATTAGCGACTAGAAAATATATTATTCAGTAAAATAGATTCTGTTGAAAATTGGCCTATTATGTTTTATAAATATAATACAATTCCCCACAAAACACACCACTTTAAATCTCTGATTTACAAACTAAAACATTACCTCTCCTTTTACTCTACCTATAACACTGTAAGCTATAAGTTTACATTAACTTTCAATCGACATTTCTACAAGTTTTCTAAGATCTCTTTTCAAACTTCCTTCTTCTTCATCTTTGTATTAAGACAAAACGAAGTAAAAACGTCATTTTCGTACTACAAATCATTAGAAATCTCCTGATTTTTAGAAATTTAGACTTACAGTGTACTTACTCTACATCAATACTCGATTTCATAAACAAACATTAAGAATTAACAATGTACTTTGTTTAACCTAAAACAATATTGTCCCGTATCTATATTCTGTAATCAAAAACACTATAAATAAAAACCTATATTACTTTATTAATTTTTGTTATGAAAAACATGTATAAAATCATTGTTACTGTATTATTCTTTACCATTACTAATTTTGGATTTGCCCAAGACAACACTCAAAAAAAATCTAGTAACAACACTAACTATCAAGGTGTTGGCTCTTTAAATGTTGGCATTGGGATGGGATTTAATCACGGAGCAAGCGGTATTAATGCCGACTATGAGTTTCTGCAATTAGGGCAGGACTTTACCATGGGAGCCGCACTTTCTTATTATGGATGGGACACCGGATATTCAAAACATAATACTTTTGGGCTTGGCGTGAGATTCAGATGGTATGCTGACAGAGTTTTGGGAATTACATCTAACAAATGGGATGTATTTGCTAGTGGTGATATCGGGTTCGGGATCACAAACTCAAATTACTATGGAGAACATCAAGGAGGCAATAATGTTTCTCCTATTTATTGGGGAATTGGTATCGGTACCAAATATCACATCAGTGAAAAAATTGGAATTCAAGCCATCATAGGCACAGGTGCACAAATTGGTGTTACTTTTGGACTTTAAAGAATTAATTTCAAGAACATTATACAACAAGGTACTCTACTATATGGAGTACCTTTTTCTTTTATACTCTCAATTAACAAGCATTCGAAATATTGAATTTTATTAATAGACGAGGCTAAGTTGTAGGATTTATATTTGTATGATTAAACAATATCAATCAAAATGATTCAATAATGACCAAACGATTTATTTTACCAATTGTACTGCTGATTACCGTCTTATTTTCATTAGAAAGTACTGCTCAAAATTCAACCAAAAAACGTTCTTCAAGTAATTATTCGAATGGATCCAACTTTTATATCAACACTGGTGTTGGCGTAAACACTAGAGGTGTTCCATTTTATTTAGGCTTAGACTACAATGGTGTTCACCCCGACATTTCCATTGGAGGTAGTTTTGGCATTCATAATTACAAGCATTACCATAAAAACTACCATCATGGTTACCGTGCATGGAATTTGTCATTCAATGGTAATTATCATTTTAATAGGATTTTAAATATTCCGAATAACTTTGATTTTTACGCAGGCCTCAATGTTGGTTTATACTGCTACAATGATAGACGTAACCATCCTATTGACAACTGGTCTTACTTTAGAATTGGTGCACAAATTGGCGGACGCTGGTTTATCACAGAAAAATTTGGTTTGAACCTTCAGTTTGGTGGAGGTACACAATACAGTGGAGGCAACTTTGGTGTTACTTTTAGGCTGTAATATTGTTTACAGTGAATATTTTTTCATTAGATTTGAATAAAATATTTTGTTACGAGAGTTCTTGTGAATGCACTTTGGTAAATGGCAATGACAGTCTTTTATTAATTTAGCATTGCCTTAACTCCATTTTTTATTCTAAACATACAAATGAAAAAATCAATTCAACTACTAGTCACTCTAGTATTAGTAACATTATCAAGCTCAGTTTTTGCTCAAAAAAGTGCTGATTTCAGAGGTCCTAACACTCTAAATGTTGGCGTAATTTCAGGTTTGCTTCATAATTCATTTGGTGTTCAAGCCGATTATGAAATCGCTCAATTAGGACAAGACTTTACAATTGGTGCTTCAGCATCTTATCAAGCTTGGTCAAATAGCAATATCAATTACAGTTCTTTCGGCGTTGGTGCTAGAGTAAGGTGGTATGCTGACCGTGTATTAAATATTACTGACAAGAGATGGGATGTTTTTGCAAGTGGCGATGTTGGGTTTAGATTAAACAACAACAATGCTACAGGAGATCAAATTGCCACTTCTATTTCTCCTGTTTATTTAGGCATTGGCATTGGTGGTAAATTCCATATTAATGAAAGTATTAGCTTACAGGCAATTGTTGGTTCGGGAGCACAATTTGGTGTTTCATTCCAATTATAATCCGTTCGTCTGTAAAAAAATTATTTTCGAATAGATAACAAAAAGAGCAGTTCAAGTATTTGGACTGCTTTTTTTGACCTTTATCAAGAAAAAAAAGTAACTATTAAAGAAATTATTCATGCTTCAAAAGTAAATATTTAGCTTTAGTTAGTGCAAATTTTAGTCAATACAACGTCTTTTTAAATCAAGACAATACATTTCTTTGCACTTAGTTTATTACAACAATAACTCATTACCACTAAATATGAAAAAACTATTTCTTTTACTATTTACAATTGCTTCTCTTGGCATTTTCAGTTCTGCTTCTGCACAAGACTACCAAGGACCGAAGGTTCTGAATGTAGGTTTGATCTCCGGATTCAATTCCTACAATTTTGGTGTACAAGCTGATTATGAAATTGCTCAACTTGGACAAGATTTCACCGTAGGTGTTTCAGCTGCATTTCAAAGCTGGGATAATAATGAGTACAAAGGATCTTCTTTTGCTGTTGGTGCAAGGTTCCGCTGGTATGCAGATCGGGTATTGAACATTTCTCACCCAAAGTGGGATGTTTTTGCCAACGGTGATATTGGTTTCAATATTAATGCGCCTAACGGTTTATGGTGGGGTATTGGTATTGGCGGTAAGTTCCATATCAGTGAAAGCTTCGGCTTGCAAGCTATTATTGGCTCAGGTGCACAAATTGGTGTTACCTTCCAATTCTAAAAAGAAATTTAAATCTCAAAAAGAAAAGCGGTCTCACAATATGAGCCGCTTTTTCTATGCGTAAATTCTTATCCCCTAAGAACGTACTAATCATCTTTATGTTAAAAATTACTGATCTCTTCTTTAACTGGCTTTTAAATAGCCTGTAAGGTTTGTTACGTGAAAACCTGTATGATAAGCTTCCTCCTGCATCCATCCTTTCACCCTCACTGTAAATGCTCTTTCGGCATATCCTTTCAAAATTTTCAGGCCTACTGGCTTTAAAATCAATTCTAATTGCTGTCCATCAAAAGTATTCAGCACAGCAAAAGCATTTTTGCCATTATCCTGAACATTGCTCAATATACCTCTTACAACAGTTTTCATGTTTCCTTTGTTTTTGTATGCTACAAACATAAACAAATAAATGTCAAAATAAAAAACATTGACAATATTTTTAACTTTAATTTTTACATAAAACTCATAATCAATCAGTTACTAACATATTATATTTTCTTTTTTTTGACAAAAAAAAACCACCAATGCTCTCACATTGATGGTTATTTTTCATATATGTAAAATATGTACTATTTTTTATGATGAAATACTGGACATCCTTCTGTATTAAAAACGCTTAATGCTCCATTAATCAGCTCTTCTGAAGTGAAATATTCTCCATCACTAGCCATTCTTGTTTCCAGTAAATCTACAATGTTATCAATATAACCTTCAGCCACTGTTCTTGTAATTTCGATTGAGTCTTCTCCAATTTGTTTCTTGAAGCGATCCAACTCTCCATTTACGAAAGTCATAAACAGTGAACGAATCTCTAACTTCGTACTTTCCAATGAAGTAGAAATACGCTGACGGTGGTAAGGGCAAAGGTTTGCCAAAACCTTTTGATTGAACATTTTGTTTAAAGAAGATTCTAGACGTTGCATATAAATAGAACTAGGTGCATTATCTCTCGGTACAAAATTACAATTTTTAAGCTAAATAGCACTATTTTATCAAAATGATTCAATTTTATTTACATTAATTAATTGATAATCAAATTAATAAACAATTCAAATAACTTACATCAGCAAATAAAATGACTATGAGGACTTCTGTGAAAATTCACTTTTAGTGAAACTTTCTCTAAATCAAATCCAAAAGGCTATTTACTTTTATCGGTGCTGATTTGATAAACCCTTCTGCAAATTGAGCTCCTACTCTCTGACCATACTCTCTTGCTCTTGCTTCCAAGAACTGCATAAACTGAGGTGTAGAGATAAATGTCTGTGGTTCACCCGGTGCGGCATCAGCACCTTCTCCAACAAAAAACTGAGAACTAAATGCTTTGATTGCTTCAACTTTAGTATCCCATTCATTCGTAACATCCACCACAAAATCAGGCATTAAGAAATTAGATTGAATCATATGGAATACATTTACTGGCCTCCAAGGTTCCTGTGACTTTCCATCTTCAAATGTTTCTACCTTTCTTAAACCACTCATAAAACAAGCATCAACTACCAACTGTGCTCCTTTACCATGATCAGGGTGTCTATCTTCTGGTGCATTAGTGATAATAAGATCAGGCTGGTATTTTCTTATAATTCTTGAAACTTCTCTTTGATGCTCCGCATCGTTTTTAAAGAAAAAATCTGCAAAGCCTAAGTTATCTCTTACAGCCAAGCCCATGATTTCTGAAGCTTTCTGTGCTTCTTGCATTCTGAGCTCTGGAGTACCTCTTGTCCCCATTTCTCCTTTTGTAAGATCAACTATTCCAACTTTTTTCCCCTCGTTAATAGCTTTAACCAGCGTTCCTGAGCAACTTAATTCTGCATCATCAGGGTGAGCACAGATTACTAAGATATCTAATTTCATTTTTTCTTGATTAATAAACACCTTATTCCTTCTACAAGAAATGAGAGTGTTTAAGTGGGTATATTTTTATATTAAGCATATTGTAAACTAAATTCCCATCACTCACTACCAATCAATATTTTTGCAAGCTTTCTATGTTCTACTTCCAATCTTCCTTCTTCTTCATTTTTCCATTGATGAAAAACGAAGCAAAAAATCTAGGCTTTGAACGCAAAAGCTAAATTTCATTCCTCTCGCCTAAATGATTTTAAACTCGCTAAAGCTCAAAAAAGAAAATCATTTTTAACGGCTCAATACATGAAATTCTTAACGCTTTTCCCTTCAATGCCGGGGAAGTACTACCAAACGAATTAGGTAGAAAGCCCACTGATACGGATACTAAGTGTTAGCGTCATTTATGTTCTACAGATCACCAGAAATCTCCTGACTTCTAAAAAACACAACTATTCGAAAACTTAGTTTACAATGTATTAAGTACTAAGACAAAACTCTTTTTGGCTTAATACTTAACTTGAATGATCTGCAATGATCACCCATTTGTTATCTATTTTTTTCCAAACTAAAGAAAAGTGACCTTCTAAGTCATTCGTTTCTCTTGCCAAATGCCATTTACCTACAACCAGCGCTACATTCTCTGCCAATAGCTCTGTTTCTATTAATGTAAATGTCAACTTTCCCATTGCTTTCACATCAGGGTAACCTTTCTTATAGTTAGCCAATGTTTGACGCCAACCATAAGTCAAACCACTTTTACCAATAAACATCAGCCTTTCAGACTCCCAATAGCCAATCATAAACTGATCAAGATTGCCCTCATTCCAAGCTTTTTCTTGTGTCTGTAATACGTTGTGAATTTGTTGAATTTCCTGTTTTGGATCAGATGGTTTTGATTGGCATCCTATTACTAAAGTAAAAAGGAGGAGGTAAATGTATTTTTTCATTCTAAAAAAGTTTGCTAAGGGCATATTTGAATATTCGGTTTTAAAATATAATGCTCTTAAAAAAAGACTGAGATTACTGAACCCTTATGCTCAATAATCTCAGTGAGGTATTTTTATTCGTCTAAACCTTCTCCATTATCCAATGCTTCTGCCCAATTTTCACCGTGTTTTAACCACAATTGATTGTAAGCAAATGAATGATGGTTAGGGTAGATTTTGTAGAATTTATCAGAAACTAATTCGAAGATTTTTCGCTTCAACTCCTCTACTCCTTCACTCTTCAAGGCTGAAACAAATACTGAATTGTTTTCTTTGGCTAAATAACTCTCTTTCCACTCCTCAATCGTCGCTGGTGGATGATCTTCAAATGGAGGGTATTCTTTCTCCTCGAAGCTGTCTACTTTATTAAACACCAATAATGTAGGCTTGTCTGTTGCTTTGATTTCTTTCAAAGTGTTATTAACCACAGTAACGTGCTCTTCAAAAGACTCGTGAGAAACATCTACTACGTGAATCAAAATATCTGCTTCTACGATCTCATCCAAAGTGGATTTAAAACTTTCGATAAGTGTAGTAGGAAGTTTACGTATAAAACCAACGGTATCCGTCATTAAGAAAGGAACGTTGTTCATCGTAATTTTTCTTACCGTTGAATCTACCGTGGCGAAGAGTTTGTTTTCTGCAAAGACATCCGCTTTACTCAACAATCGCATGATGGTCGATTTACCCACGTTGGTATATCCTACCAATGCCACACGTACTTCCTTGTCTCTTCCTTTACGGCGAAGATCTGACTGCACCGCAATTTTCTTCAGTTTCTTACGTAACAAACTGATTTTATCACGGATGATACGCTTATCCGTTTCCAATTCTGTTTCACCAGGACCTTTCATACCTACACCACCACGTTGTCTAGAGTGGTGAGTCCAAAGGTTAGTCAGTCTTGGCAACATGTATTGGTATTGCGCCAGCTCTACTTGTGTTTTGGCTTGAGAAGATTTTGCTCTCATGGCAAAGATCTGAAGGATCAATAACGAACGGTCAATGATCATTACGTCTTCCACTTCTCTATCCAAGTTTCTAGAGTGGGCAGATGATAAGTCATCATCAAAAATGATGGTATCAATTCCCTCTGCTTTCACATAGGTCATGATCTCCTCCAACTTACCTTTACCTACAAAATATTTTTTGTCAGGATGCTCTAAACGCTGGATAAACATTTTTCTGGTTTCAATCCCTAAGGTTGAAGCCAAAAATGCCAACTCGTCTAAGTATTCCTGTGCTTTTTCTACTTTTTGATCTTTTAAGGCTAAACCTACCAAAACGGCTTGTGGTGCCTTATTATCTCGTATATGATGAAATTCTTTTTTCAAGTAATTTTATTTTTATGACCTACTGAAAGGTCAGCTTTATAACTTTATTCAACCCTAGAATATGGGATTTCAAGTTTTGTTTGAACAAATTTAATACTTTTATCCGTATCAACCTAAGTTCAACCCGTTTACATTCCCAAAAGTGTTTCTAGGTGATGTGTAGTGATACCGTGAATCTTTTTGATTTCATTGATCTGCTCTATCACTTCTGGATTTGGCGTATCTCTGATTTCATCTTGCACTCCCACTACTAAAACATTTTTTGCAGTATGTTCTGTGGCAATAAATTCAAACACCTTCGTCTTGTAACCAAACGCTTCCATGATCAACGCACGAATACCATCTGTCAACAATTCCGCTTGTCTTTCCTTCAGAATACCAAACTGCGTGATTTTACCTAAACTGTCTTGTGGTTCTAATTGCTTACGCACTTGCTTATGACAACATGGAGCACAAACAATCACTTTCGACTGTGCTTTGATACCTCTATAAATAGCATCATCTGTAGCTGTATCACAGGCATGCAGCGCAATCAATAAATCAATGGATGGAAGATCTACTTCTTTGATGGTACCTTCTTTGAAAGTCAGGTGCTCAAAATTCGATTTCTCTGCAATTCCATTACACTTTTTCACCAATTCAGGACGCATCTCCACACCAATCACTTCTGGAGATTGCTTCACAACATTCTTCAAGTAATCATATAATGCGAACGTCAGGTAACCTTTCCCTGCCCCCATATCTACAACATTATAGTTGCCAGAAAGGTCCACATTTTTCAAAATACCTTCAATAATCTCAACATATTTGTTCAGTTGACGGTATTTGTCCTGCATGCTGTTTTTCACCTTAAACTCCTTGGTCGTTACACCTAGTTCTTGAAGGTATACATTGTCTTTTGCATCAATCAATCTTCTTTTTTGCTTGTCGTGCTGTAGCTTAGGCTTCGACTTCATAGAAGCGGCTTTCACTCTCAGCTTGGCAGATTGCTTGGGTGAAATCAATAAATGGAAATCGTTTTCTGTAGTGTATAAATCAGCATTGAAGAAATCTTCCTCCAAATACTTCATTACTGTTTCTACAATCTCTTCAAAAGGAATATTTTTCGTAATATCATTTGTAGGGTATCTGTAGATACATGAAAGATGTAATCCTTTTTTCAGCTGTGCTAGCTTTCCATTAATAGACTTCAGGTCTGCTTCTTTGTTTCTCTTATTCGACAATGTAATTTTTACAAGGGTATCATTTTTCAAACTATCCCTTAAATGCTGTTCAAATTTATCTACATTGATAAGACTCATATTCCTCCTTTTTAAAATTCAACCCACAAAAGTAATGAATTCTAATTCTAAAGTCTTGTGAATTTGAACAATAGCTCTTAATATATAATTTAACTACCTCTTAATAAGTTTAAAAATATGATATACTCCCCTATTTACAACAGACAAGAAGTAAATACCTTGAGGTAAGGAACTGTGGAAATCATTTATTTTCACTCCATCAACAATTCCTTCATGAAGCAACGTACCATCAGAATAATGCAATAAATAAGTTCCATGAACAGGGTAAGAAAATTCCAGCTGATCAAAGGTATACTCAGGTCCGTTAAATTTGAGATCTAGGATTTTATTTTGATTCACAGCTGTAATGACTTCTTCATATTCAAGGAAGAGTACATTGGACCATGATGTTTCAATTGTTTTCAAACTATCTACACCTCTTACTTTCAAAAACATTGATGCTTTGATTTCAATGGTATAAATATTATCATGGTGCACTGTTGTAGAAGTAGTTTCAAATAAAGAATCTGAGGAGGAAATAATCTCAAATTGATGTGATGCATTTGATGAAGAGAGCGAGATGACATAATGGTTTTCCTCACTTTCCATGATCATCACTTCACAATCACCCATTCTTTTTTCGACTTTCATGGTCTTAAAAGTCTGTATGAGGTGAGTGTCTTGATAGGGCAATGTATAATATTTCGCACCTATTTTAACCTTATACCAAGTATCAGAATTTAATCCTTCCAACAAATACGCTGTATCTGTAATGGTATAATATTGAGAACTACCCAATGAATCAATTAGTTCTATCTGATATTCCTTTGCACCTTCAACTTCATTCCACAAGACCAAAGCACTTGAATCCGTTATTGATTGTATTTCTGTAGTCGGCTGTTCATATACAAATGCCTCCAGATAAAGAATATTAGAGTAATCAGTCACATAAAAATTCTCCTTCAATCCTCTCAACCTTATATATTTTGGTTCCTTTACAGCTATATTGAAAAAGCTATTTTCTAGAACTAAAGTATCAGTAGTGAATGATGCAAATAATGAGTCTGTTGCAGATTCAATTTCCAAAGTATCGTATTCTAATTCACCTGCATCTACTATAACTGAATATTTCCCTTCAAAATGTGCATCAATTCCACATTGAATTTCTTCCAATTCTGGGACAGTTGGACTGTAAGCTTCCAAATAGATAACATTAGAAAAATGAGTTACATATGCTCCCTCTTTTATACCTCTAAGTTGGATATATTGGGATGTTGAAACGGTAAAATCAAAATGATTATTGACGAGTAATACTGTATCTATAGTTGATTCACTAAAAGTGGAATCATTTGAAAACTCTACCTCCAATGAGTCAAATTCCGTTTCACCTGCATTAACTACAATAGTGTAAATATCTTCTTGCTGTTCTTCAATTCTGCATGACAATTCATATAAAACTGGAAGTTCAGGAACATATTCCTCCAAGTACAAACTATTAGAGACTATTGTGATGTAAACTTGCTCTTTTATACCTCTTACTCTTATGTACTTTGAATCCTCTATCCTATGATTGAAATTGTTATTTGTCACTGTTACCGTATCAAAAGTAGAGGATTGGAAAAGCGGATCATCTGACAATTCTATTTCAAGAGTATCAAGAATAATATCATCTGCATCAATAGCAATCGTGTAAAGACCTTCTCTATTTGATTGAATTTCACATACAATTGACCTTATTTTCCTTAAAGTTGAAATAGAATCACGAGCACCATAATCGCTGTATTCTGCATTGGGATAGATGGTCACTATTTCAAAATAATAAAGTGTTGAATCAGATAAATTATCTAGTCGCAAAGTATTAGAATCCATATACATTTCATTATCCAATGATTGATGCTCCCCCCACCTTATGTAGTATTTTTCTGCTTCGGCTACTTTATCCCAAGAGATATGAATACTTTGGTACGTGACGTCATTAAATGTTATTTTAGGATTTACAAATGTCTCTCTTGGCTTATAAAATTCCTTTGATGACCACTCTGACGTTTCTCCAATTGTGTTAAAAATGGACCTTATATTCACTTGATAAAAATTGCCTTCTTTCAACTCACTTAGTGTGATAGTCGTATCCGTCGTTATTCCTTTACTCAGTAAAGTACTATCATTATAAAACTCGTATTCATACGCTGATGCACCAAATACTTTTTGCCAGTCTAACCAAAGCGAATCGGCTTCCAAAAAAGAAAAAGTTTGAATTTCCGGTGTGAGTAATTGCTGTTCTCCTTCTATTATAAAATGCTTTTCTTCATAAAAAAATTGACTTTCTAACCTTACCTCGTGCTCCGTCTCCCCTAAAAACTCTGGTAAATGAATAATAATTGTATCATTATTCACCTCAAAATCTATCTGATGTTGATCCAAATAAATTTTCTCAACCTTTGAACTATTCATTACACTTAATTCCAACACCGTATCACCTTGAAATAATGTATTAATGTTTCGAACAGAAAAAGCATAAGGAATATAAAACTGTTCCCCCTGCCCTCTGTTACCGTTATGAAAATAGGCATTAACACCTCTTACCGTGTCACCCTGAGGCATCAAATATGCTAGTGGAATATCAAAAAAAGCAGTCAATTCATCCAAATGCTTCAATTGGTATTTGTAGACTTTACTTTCTTTGGACTGTTCTTCAAAAGTATAAACCTCTTTTTCTCCGACTATTTCATAATAAATAAACTGTTCTTCGGACAGATCCAATACGGATTGGTATTCATTGGACAGCATCAACCGTACATCACCTGACCTAACCTGCTCTATGGTATCTGCAATAGGCTTGAGATAAACCTGAATAGGAGGTGATTTTTTTTGAGTGCTGAAATGGAATGGTTCTGAAAGTTCTGAATTTGAATATTGGGCTTGAATCTGGTATTCTGTTTGAGGTTTTAGATCAGGAAGCGAAAAAGTGGAAGTATTCACTACAAAAGAGCTATCTCCAAAAATCACAGAAATTTCTTCGTTTTCATATGAATCTATTTCCAAATACACCAAGGTATCATATACTGAATGAAGAGATAGCTTCGGAGGATTTCTCAATGTTCTCACTGTCACAATTTCCCCATATATGCTCTCATCAATTTTAATTCTGAACTTGTATTCTGTATTTATATTCAGGTCATGAAAAGTGTATTCATGCCCCTCTGTTTTAATAATTTGAACAGGCGTATCTTTCTCTATTAATTCCAATACAAACTGCTCTCCTCGATCAGAAGGCCAACTAAGACTCACTGAATTTTCTGTCACTTCATTGACTGCTAAATGAGGCGGTTTTATATGAAGGTCAACTAACGCTACCCAACCCTCAGCATTGACGCTCCTGTCCGCATCAAAAGAAAAGATTAATGCACCACTTTGATGATTTGAATAAAGAGGAGTTAAATCCTCATAAGTAGAAGAATATTTTTGTAACAATTGACCGCTATTTCTAAGGGTGTCAGCATACACAGTCAGAGAATCATAGTTTTCCTCCAGTTTTAAATCAATAAATTCTACTGACAATAAGTAGTCCTCTGATGGAGGATATAATGTCTGGATGATTTCCGTCTTGTCCGTATAGTTGTTATTTAGGCCTCCTGGATCAGTATACATCAAACCCTCTGTCACTACAATTGTATCACTTGACATAGCTATTACCTCTTCAAAAAGAGTAGTTACTTTATGAGGAGAACTCCACTTTACAGAATCAACAGCAATAGAAATATTGTATTTTGTACCCGCCTCCAATTGCTCCATCAACACACTCTTCTCTTCAGTCGAGAAATACATAGTATCATTTGAGGAGTGACATTTTATGTAAAAAATCTCTTCTTCGAAACCTTCCGTTGACCATTGGACACTGATAAAGTTAGTTCCTCTATCCATCACACTTAGTTCAGGAAAACCTCTTTGCGTTTTAAAAGTTTGCGGTTGAGAAAAAGAAGATGTTTCAGTGTTGAATTTTACGGTGTAATGCGTATTAGGATATAGATTCTCAATGAGAATTGGTTCTCCATAATGATAAGATTCTCTCCTGAAATTTCCAGCTTCATCCTCAACTCGAAGTGTTACCTCTTGATCTTTTTGAAGTAATGGCCAATTGAATTCTAGAGTATTAATGGACGCTTGGATCAAGCGTAATGTGTCTTGATTATGATTCAGTAATGTCGGGAACAGCACAAAACCACTTTTATTAATTCGGAGATCTGAAGTCATATTCAATTTCAATCCTCCTGCATCACTGAATACCCTATCACCTGAAATGAAACCCGTGAGTCTATCCATTGGATTCTCCTCTTGCATTTCAACTACATCGTGGATAGTCAAGAAGTCGTAGTTCTTTTCTAAATCAAAATGAAAAATATCTAACGCTAAGACCTTAGCAGTATCTTCTGGTAAAAACAAATGAGAGAGCTGAGTTAAAGATAAATAATCATCATTAAGACCTCCGTTATCAACTATGGTATGTTGATCACCCACAGTGTCTATTTGATGATCTTGGAGTTGAATGATCTTATCCTCATCAATGGATAAAAATTGAAGAGGAACCGAAGCGATTGGTTCTTCATATCCCCTCAGTTGCAAAGTGTACAGGCTTCTTGGTTTTAAATGATCAATATGATAGGAATCTTGGTTTGTTGTGAAATATTGTACTTCATTCTCCTCATTTCTCAATTCGATTTCTACCCATTGAGAAGGAAACTGCTGTACTGTTTTATGAATAGAAAATGTACATGATGTGGATGTTGTGGAAAGATCAGCGATTTGCAGAAGAGAAGGTCCATTTATAAAAATATCATAGTCTTCAATTTCACCATAAGAGAGATTAGCACAAGGAGTCGGCTGTTTATTAAAAGCCATCATCACCCTCATTTTTTTCTTCCCTTGAAAAGGTTGCAATAAAGTAAAACTTCCTGACACCTCACCTTTCGTTGGAACTATTGAAACAATCTCCTCTCCTTCATCATAAAAGTTGCCATTATCATTAAAATCAATCCAAACTTTCCAGCCTTCAGAGTAATGTTCTGATGTATAACCTGGAGTCAAAAGAAACGGTATTTGTTCCCCATAAGATAAAGTCAAAGTAGAGTCTTCTGTAAAGTATTTGTAACCTTCATTATCTCCCGAATGGGAGGTCCAGTTTCCTATTTCAATTTTTTCAATCCATTCATCAGGAGTATTCCCTTCAGGTATACAGTAGTCTTGAGCAAAGGAGAAATGGTTTAACAGCAGTAATAGAAATATAAGGTTTTTCATAGTATAGTTAGTATTCACTTTTTACTGATCTTAGTTTGGTAATTATAAAATACAACGATCAAAACGAATAACATACTTACTCCGTGAATCTTACTACTCTTTCTTTTGAAAATAAAAAAGGCCACGCTTTTCAGCATGGCCTTTTAAACGACAAATAGTTTTGGCTATTTATCTTACTATTAGTTTTTTCACAAAAACGTCTTTTCCTGCTACTACTTTCACAATGTAAATACCCGAACCTAATTCAGCAGTATTCAACTCGATTAAGTCGTAGTTAGAAATTGTTTCATAGTCAAAGTTATCTACTACTCTACCTTTGTTATCATAGACATAGATTGAAACTACATCAGTGTCAATATCCAATAATGAAAGTGATGTATTTTGACCATTTGTTGGGTTTGGACTCAATAAGATATCTCTTGAACTTCCATCAGAGTCAACCAAAACACTAATTGGCCCGAAGTATTCAAATCTTCCATCAAAATCAACTTGCTTCAATCTATAATACATTCTACCAGCATAAAGATTGGCATCAGTATATGAATAAGATAGTGTTATATTGCTATTTCCAGCACCTTCTACAAAATCAAGAAGCTCCCAGTTTTTCTTATCTCTTGATTTTTGAATAACGAAACCATCATTGTTGATTTCAGAAGCTGTAGCCCATGTCAATTCAACTTCAGCGTCTTTTACTTCTGCTTCAAAATAAATCAATTCAACTGGTAAGTCCTGTTCTGTGAAACCTACTGAGATCATTGCTTCCACTGAAATATCAGAAGCCATTGTTCTTGCACTAGAACTACCCATCACTCTTGATCCTGATTTTTTATCTTTACTATGACCTGTTTTAGTATCAAATACAATAGGATCTCCAGACGTTGATGAGAAGTAATGCTCATCATCCAATAATGCTTCACTAAACTTGTTACCACCAACAATTGCTTTAGATGAATCTCCTCCAATGTAAGACCAAGTCTCCGAACCTGCTGCTAACTCTGCATCTGAGAAAAGTAAGAATCTGTTTACATTTTCATTTTCTACAGAAATATAGTTGATCGCAGTAGACACTGTTGACGGTCCTCCTGGCTTTACAAGTGGTACTAAATGCCATTGTCCTTCTTCAACATTTGTGATGTCATCTGGATAGTTTTTCTGCTCTAAATCAATTTTATTGTGAGCGTACTCAACAGACCAAATAATAATTTCTTCTGTTTTCGTGATTCTAGCATTATTTGCCGCTCTTGAATTGGAAGCACTGCTTTGTGGAGCCAACGTCTTTGGTAAACTTCCTTTAGCAGTCAAACTACCAATACCAATTGGTCTAAAACCACCCGTTAATGAACCGATTGGGAAGATCATTCCTCCTTCAACTTTTCCATCAACAGATTTAACCATATAATGCGATCTACCTAACACGTAGCTATTACCCGAACCGTTAGACTGTAAATTATTATTGAAATCATCATAGAATAAGAATCCCTCGTCTGTTGAATTTACAGTACCACTTATCAATTGCAAGGCATCTCCCACGTGAACAGTATCTGTCAACACTACTGATGGAGTTCCCAATACATTGAAGTTATGCGTATTATTGACTTTCAAGATCGGAAGATATTCACCAGGGTAAGCACCAAACTTAGCATTGACAGTTTGTTGAGAAGTACCATTCAATTCAAGTGTAAAGTCTCTCAAATCGTAGTTCAAACCTTTTGAAGGTTTACCGTCTCCATCTCTGTCTACTTGCTCTATTGTAAGGTCTCCACCCAATATGATTGATGAATTCAGAGCCGTCAATTTAGCTTCTTTTCTGATTATTAAATCACCATCGATTGTGATATTCGCCCCTGAAGGAAGCTCTAATTCTCCAATGTCTGCCACTTCGACTCCTCCGCCTTCTGTTGCATTCAAATCAGATTCTAATTTAAACTTCACTCCTTCTCCAATTTTCAAACCGTCTTTACCTAATATCAATAATTCATCATTGAACTGATAAGTAACGATTGGGTCGCCAGCAGTGTAAGCTGAGTTCATCAATTCTAATCCTTTTACATTCGCATATTCTCCTGTTTTAAAATCATCAGGAAGACCGTAAGGAATGCCTCCAGCATTTGGTGTATCAAAGTCCATTACCAAAGTACCTGAACTTACTGTATAGAATTCTCTCCAGTTATCTGGAATTGTCATATTTGATCTACGAACAAATCGACCAGAACCTTTTACTGAATTAAACTTCGTACCTGGAATATCAACATCAAAGATTAACTCTCCTCTTAGATCAAGAATGTTCTCTTCAAGTGGAGCTGTCAAAATTACTTTTGCCCCTTCATCAATCAATACATTGGTAAATTCTGGTGCATTCACTAAGTCCGTAGTCCACACTGTATCCTCTCCAGAAAGCTTAATTTCAAAGATGGTATATTCTCCAATTTTATTTAAATCGGCATCTAATAAATCATGTACTTTCTCCACACCATCTGCTTTTACCCAAATTGCACTATTCCAATTCTGCTCAGTTGAGAAATCTACAGACGATGCTGTTTTATAAGGAATTGTATATTTCTTGAAATCATTTGGATCTCCAATCATATACACACCTGCCACATAACCGTTGTTGAATGTATGCAGTGATTCTTTTGTAAATGAAGTTGTGAAGATATTGTTATTAGTGTTGATGTTAGATCCATCTGACAATACTTTCCAAATACCCGTTTTATCGTAATTCACAGCTTCAACATAAGATGCTTCTGCTGTTCCATCACCATCATTTACAACATCTAAATCGTTATAATATAGATCAAAATCAACACTGAAATCATCATTGATCTGTATCTCATCTCCATTTTTATCATATGAAGTCAAGAACCAAGTGTAATCTAAAATACGGGCATCTGCTTCTGTTTTCCCATCTGCAATAGCAGGAGAGAACATCTTATCTAAAATATTGACATTGACGCCATAAGCACTTGCTCCTGTTGTGTATTTTGCCACTGCAGGTGTAAACTTATAAACCGCTGTTTTACTGTCTTCAATTCCTAATGGATAAATAAATGACTTACCGCTTTGGTTCGTTGCATAGACTTTCGTCACACCTCCACTTCTTCTTTTACCTGATAACAAGATCATATTTTGAGAAGAGAAACTCGACACTCTGCTTTTTCCATCTGAACCGTTGATGCTAGCACCTTCAGACAGTAACATGTGATTATCTTTTAATTCTAAAAGGCCTAGTTCAAGCGTTAATGCATTATTAATCGTGAAGGCATAGAAGCTATCTCCAGTAATCTCTGTTGAAACTCCTGAATTGTTATTGATCTTCAAATAAGAAATATTGACGTTGTTACTTCTTATATTTTGAGATGTACTGCCATCCAGAACTAAGGCCTCTCTTTTATTATTACTAACAATTGAACCCTCACCAATAAAGTCACCTTTTAAATATATAGAGTGATTTTTATTCAAGTTAACAACAGCATTATCGATAATCGTAAGATCTCCTTCAATGTTTAGACCATTCACCTTACCTGATTCTAAATCAAAAAAGGCTCTATCCAAATCTAATATTGTTCCTGTTCCTGAAATTTCCACATCATTTAACTGGAATGAAGAAGAGTTGTTATTGTCATATCTATCAATAGATTGAGTATTGCCACTATTGAACTTCACTTTACCTCCATTTGCTAAATACGATCCATCATTTCTGATACCATCTTTAAACTCAACGTTAAATCCGTTTTGATTAAAAGTGGCACCTGATTCAATCTGTAACCTTCCTGCTATTTGATAGTATTTATCTGTTGATAAAGGCATTAATTTCACCTCACCGGAGTTGATCAGCAATGTAGGTAAGTTCACATCTTCATTTGATCTTAATGTAGACACCTCCGTTTTTCCATCTGCAAGCTCAAATACAATTTTTGCATCTTCGCTGAATTCAGATGATACTGGAGTAATATTTACATAAGGCATTGTAGGGTTGATCATTGCACCTGTCTTGATTACAAATGTTCTTCCACTTCCAAAACTATGGTCGAAGTTCAACTTAATTGATCCCTCATGGTAGATTTCGAAAACTCCTCTTTCCTGATTTAGTGCCGAAGTAATACCCTGAGAACCTACTTCAAATGCACCACCTGTTTGTTCATAGTGTAATTCACCAGTAGTAGTTGTCAGTTTTCTTCTCACTTGTGAACCAACTTTAATTACACCATCGTTAAGAAGGATTCTTGATGCTCCACTTGATCCGTACTCAATATAGTTTTCTTTTCCGGCATCAGCCATTAATAATGAACCTCCATCAACGTGGATTGTACCATCCAATTCAATACCACCAATAGATGATGTTACTCTTACAATCGCGTTCTTAGTGATCTTAAGCGTTGTACCCACTGGAATGGCAAAGTTTCCTCCGCCAGAGTTAATATCAATGTCAATATTTGATGAGTTAAATTCTACGCCACCTTTTACAAGTTGTATAGGCTTCTCTTCTGATGTTCCATCTGATGGTCTTGCGAAAGAGATTTTATCCTCTACTTTGATCACTTTAGATGAAGTTGCTTTATCCACTGTAAAGTCATATAGCTTTAGTTCATCTGCATCTTTCAAATCAATCTCACCATCACTCTCACCGTTAAACACCAATGACACTTTTGGTACTTTATTGATATCAATCAGATCAAGACCTACTCCATCGTGACCAAATAAATCAAAATCTCCAATCACATTATGTGACTTAATGCCAGTATTTAGATATAAAGTGTGATGCGCACCAACTGTTGATGCTGAATATCTATCTACATAAACAAATGGCTTGTTTTCGAATCGGATTGAGCCATCGTCATTTTTCTTGATATTATTATCAAGGCGAAGGAAGTCAGCTTCAATAGTGTGATTATAAGCACCATCTGTAAAGTATAAATCTCCACCATTTTTCAGGTAAATTTCTCCTTCAACAAAAATATCACCTTCCGCTTGATCACCTCTAATATATAATGCTACCTCTTTGAAGATATCCAGCGTTTTTGCTTTTAAATCATGTGCTAGGTAAACCTCTGCATTTTTCAGTGTACCATCATCATTTTCCTCTGTATTTCTGTTCCATAATTCATACCTTGGATAGATTTGTATCGAAGGGTAATCCGGAATTTCAATATTTTCACCCGTAGGTATTCTTAATTTGAAAACACTACTATCATTAACGGCCCATCCGTTGAAATCTCCTTCAATGACAGGTTTTTCAATAGAAATAACATTTCCATCTACATCATAAGTAGCAAATAAATCAATATTTAATTCTGCTGTACCAGTAATTAATCCTGGCTTGAATGATGCTCTTTCACTGATTTTGATACTTTTACCTTCTCTAGATTTAAACTGTTGCTCAAACCTGATCTCTGCAATTGTTAAGTCATAATCATTCTCGATTGTAATTCCTTTGAATTCCTTCTTAACATTATCTCTATCAAATCCAGTTTTTGGAGAACCAATAATAGCTACATCTCCTTCACCTGGAATATGATATTTAGTAAGATCATCAGTAATAGGCACCAAAGTTCCTCCTACTTCTACATACCAGCTATCTTCATTGGTCCAGTTATTATTCGTGCTTACGCCGTCTCTACAGCCCTTGCAATAGTAATAAGCCATTGGTTCACCTTTGAAGGTATCCATATCACCAAGTGTATAACTTGCATTCTCAATAGCAAAATAACCTTCCGCACCTACACCACTCTCATCCCATACTTTATCAAAAGTGATCAAAATCTTATTTTGAGTGTAATGAGCAGGCGTTGAACTTAAACCTGACTTATGTCTCTCATAACCTGGAGTACCAATTGTACCGATATTCGAATATTTTTCATGCAAGGAAATGATTGTTTCACCCACTACACTTCCATCTTCAGCAAACTCTCTTTGATAATACGAAGAAGGGTAAGTAATTCCTGCATTGCTGTAAAGTTCAATTAGTTTTTCATCACCACTCAATACTTTACCGCCAACATAACCCGTTACTACATTTCCTGCACCTAGTACAAACTGATTACCATCAGGGCTGAATTTGTTTTCAGTATCAATATCGTTATCCATTTGGAAAGCCCACTTCACCTTTGGTAAAGAAGACAGGGACGTTTCATCAAAACCTGAACGCTCTACTCTCCAATTGATTTTCGCTAAATCTCCTTCATCATAATCTGCCGTTTGCAACACAGAACTTACTGGTCTTACACTAATGTAACCATCAATTCCTGATACGTTTTCAACAGACAATCTAGCTGGAGTATACTCAAAATCGGTATCCGAATATTTAATCGCTAATGGGAAAAGTAATGTATTATCTTCTCCGTCATATTTGTAATATTTTGTCCATGTACCATTATCAACTTTAAGTTTCAAACCTCCTGAAGAGGATTTACCATCCGTCATAATAAATGAAATAACATCTTCATCATTGAATACAGCACCATCTTTCACCTTCTTTGTAAACTCTTCAAAACGTGGAGCATCACCAAATCCAGGGTCTGTAACTGCATTACCATTATTTGAATCTCTTGTTACGTAATGGAAAGCTGTATATCCTAATTGATCAATTTCTAATTCGTAATGACCAATATCTATGTAACCATCATAATATACCAAACGGTCAATATGAACATCTGAAGTAAATTCAATACCTGTATGCTCCATAAACATTTTGACGTTACCAAAACGAGCTCCAGGTTTAGTAAGAATCACACCTTTGTTGGCCGGTCTTAATTTTAATAATGCATTAGAAGCTGTAACACCAGGCTCATAAACACCAATTGTACCATAGTTAATGATGTCTCCTCTCAATGGTCTGATCGAATAATCTCTGTGATCTAAAACACCTTTCAATACTTGTAGATCTCCGTAGATATCTAAAAGGTTAGAGTTGTTTTGATGATCTCTGTAAATGTCTCTTGTCGACATATCAATATCAGCATCATTTGCCGCCCAGAATGATGGGTGTGCTTTGACTGTGATCTTGGCGTTGTCTCTTTCTTTATCAATTATAAAGTGGTTAACAATAAAGTTATTTACTTCTGATAAACCTGTTGGACTAGATGATGGTTCAACGTAATAATCTTGCCCTCCAATATTTTTAGAGACCATCTCAACATAACCATTAGGACAGTCATCTCCTGAACAAGCTTTCTTTGTATCTGTTACTGTCCCTGATCTTGTATCTGTTCTATCTACAGCATAATAAACACCGCCCTCTTCAACATAAGGGTATTGATAGTCGATAAATAACTCACCGTTTTCATGACCATTAAAGACCAAACGGTTATAAGAGAAATTATCTCTATCGTGACCTAAAGCTTCATGTTTTTTGATAATTAAACTACCTCCAACATAAATATCTTTACCTCCACCTTTATATAAAGCTTCAACTTTAAAGTTGTTTAAAACTCTCAAGTCCTGCACAGGTACAACAACATCATCATCTCCAGATACTGCCCAAGTATTTCCTCTTGAAGTCACTGTAGCTCTGTTACCTGTTGCTGGATTAAGCTCCAATAATTCTAAGTTATAGAAAGGTGCTGTACTTGTTAAACCAAAACCTTCGTCAGTCTTGATGATAACAGTACCACCAGTGACGTTATAGTTAGAAGAAGTAACACCAATAAATAGACCTTTATCCGATCTTCCATCAGTATCTTCAATCATCAAACGGCCACCACTCATAATAAATGTGTTGTCAGGCCAAGGCAATGATAACAAACTATGGTTATCTCCATTACCTTTGAATGTGATATCACCTGCGTGCTGTATAAATGCACCTTTGTGCGCTCCACCATAAGTTGATGTTCTCAACATTTTAGTAAATACCTCACCACCATCAACTTGTAATGTACCATCTGTTCTCAATGTAAAACCTGAAGATGGGCCTGTTCCGTTATTGTATAAATCAAGAATACCTTCAGTAATCAATACGTCTCCATAAATTACCAATGCAGTTGCACTTTGAGTATTACCACCCATAGACACCTCAGCACCAGAAATCCACAGTCTCGCATTCTGATTGATATTTCTGTTACCTGATCCCGTTTTTAAATCATATGTAATGTTTCTACCCAAACGTAATGTACCTTGATACAAAGAGAATGCGTAGTCATCTTCTTTATTAATTTCTGCGTTTTGAGGTCCACCATAATCACTAGTGGCCATAAGAGAAAGCGTCACATCATTTTCTGCATATACATATAATGTATTTTCTTTGAAGGCTTTTTCTACTCTAATCTGAGCCAAAGTAGCATCTGCTGCAATTCGGAACGTTTGCTCTGAAGTTGCATTAACTGCTTTAATTGATAAATCTGGAGCATTTACCTCACCAAAGTTGGTGAAGTTTCCTTGAGTAAGGATTTTATTTCTCACCTTAAAGTTAGAACCATCATCTGCCGAATGACCGTCATAAGTCCATCCTCCATTTTTACCGATTAGAATATCACCTTCAATAGTCAATTCATCACCACTGGCATCAAACTCAATATTACCACTAGCTACTTCAATACCACCATTTAATTTAAGGTTCTGGATGTAGACTTTTTTAGAAGTATCATCTAATTTGACCGATAGGTTATTAAATTCAATATTATTCGGGAAGGTGATATCAGAAGTACCATAAACTTCTAATGTACCACCATCTTTGGTAAAGAACCCTTTGTCTGTCAAACCATCTGCTGCAGGAATATTATCTGATGAAATTCTTACAACACCTTGTCCTGTAAGTTCACCGAATGTATTAAGATCTCCTTTAAAATCTAAAGTACCACCTTTTTCCACTACAACTTTTGTCAATGTAGGAAGAGTTGAAGCTGTAGTGATGTATTGACCATTTAATATATGAATTTCATCACCTGCTTCAGGTCTGTTGTTTTTGTCATTAGGAATAATAGATAAACCGTCAGGATCTTTCGTCCAAACGTACTCATCATTCCAACCTTTTGGAATGTTATTCTTAAAAGTATACCACTTCGTGATATTCAAATATTCTGACTCATAATAATCACGTACTAATGCTCTTTCGGCAGCATCAATAACATCATCATAAATCAAGATTTCTGCAATTTCACCCTTAAAAACGTGCTCTGTTGAAGCATGATCTTTATGTAGTGTGCCCACATAGATACCATTCTCTAAGGTTAAACCACCTGATAAAATTTCGTTATCCTCCTTGTCTTTATGGAAAGAAACTTCAATAATTTTAAAGTCATCGGAAACAGTTTTGTAAGGGGCTGGATCTGAAGAAGAACTTTGAACAAATGGGCCTGAGAAAGTTCTATTGAAGTTAATACTATAGGATGCAGATACATTTCTTTTTCCTCCAAATGTATCGCCCGCAAATCTTATGTTAGAAGGATTTACTCTTCCTTCTAAATACACACCTGAATACTCATCACAAATTAAGTTCATCAATTGAGAAGGAGGTGTGTCTCCAACTTTATAAATAATGAACACCGTTTTGGCTTCAATGCTAGTACCTGCCTCAGCTCTTAGAGCCGATTCACCATCAAAAAGAATGGTTGATTTACTATTGAAACCGTTTTCCTTTAAAGTGGGGGCTTGTTTCACATGACTTGTGTGAAAGTTAGCTGCTTCGTAAGAAAACTTCACAGCAGTCGTATTTCTGTCGGCGTCAACATGGTAGCCACTCCATGAATTGTCCCCAGAATTATGATCCCCTGCACTTAAACGAAATGAGTGGTTCAACAAATTGTCTACGGGGTTTTGCCCATATACAATATGCCCCCTCATTCCAAGAGTTAAACTCAGAATTAGAAGAAAAAATAGCCTTTTCATAATAAAAATTATGTTTGTCGTGTTAATTGAATCAAAAAAAAGGTTTACTTAAAAAATGGCGTCCACAGTAATTAATACTCAAAGTTGATTGTCAAGAAAAATTCACCATTAATTTTAAGTAGCTCACAATAAGTTCATTTAATTGAAAACTTGATAACACAGTGTAAATGTTAAAATAGACTTAGATCATCAAAATTTTACGGAAATATATGAAAAATTTAAGTCAAATACTCCTATTACTTCAATAAACACAGTACACTTGTTAAAAATTTTAACTTTATTCACAGATACAGGGTTAGAAATTTCATTTTACTCATAACTATCTAAGTACTCGTGAATAAAAGTTAACAATGATTATTGTACATTTTTTTCCGTTAGGAATGTCTAAAATTACGCTCTTTTTTGATGAGCAACGGGGTATATTTTGGTCTATCTCTAAAAAGAAAAAATGAATAATTATTCTTCCATAGAATACTTTTAGATCTAAGGGTAAAGTAATCAATAAAAAGGTCTAAATTTTTCATATTAATTAAAGATCATAAGTACACAGTAATTAAAACATAATGAATAGGTTATAATAGATATTTCTTTTCAACTATTAAGTATAAAGAACAGCAAAATCACAAATCTTTTTTTGGGGATATTTGCGCTACTTTTCAAAGCTTATTCTCCAAAATTTTTCTCTGCTTTTTTTGCTGGACACTCAAAATTTAAGACTTAAAAATACTATTCAATTCAAGAGATAGAAAAACCACAAAGCATGATATCAATTTTAGTTTCGGAGGAGATAAAGTCGTTTTACATTTCAATAACATGACCATGAAACCAGTACATTTTTAACACATCTAAATATTTTGAAACTGTAGTTTATGATATGATAAACCTAAACAAACACTTCATATTGCATTAGACAAAAAGTATTAAACTACTTTATAATAAGTACAAATTCAGAATTATCTAATACTAATTCTATTTATTGTTTTGCGATTACTTCCTTCAAAAAACTTTTAATAGAACCACTATTAATACGTTTTTTAGCGTTGTACTCACAAAAAATAAATTAGAATTAACTATGATTTATTTTTGACTTAGTACTTAGAGTATTTCAACTTGCTTTACTTTACACACTTACTTCCCAACGTTAATTCAAGTTAAACTATCTAAGATTCTGCTTTTTAACTGTTGGAATGCTAAACGATTTACTTTACTTTCGAAAACTACAGAAAATACTTTCTGCTATTTTATAATACTACAAACGTTTCATTCTTTATGTTTAAAGACCTATCTACATTAAAGTACTTACTTCATTTTTTGTTTTTCATTGGATTATTGTCTTCATGCGACCTCAGTTCTCAGCACGAGGAACAATCAGACCTCACCGTGGAAGATTCATTGATCGTTGAAGTAGACTCTTCTAATTATTTATACAAGATCAATGTAGACAGCTTGATTGTAGAACAAAATGTAGTCAAAAAGAATCAAAACCTTTCGGATATACTTTCGGATAACAATGTAGACTTCCCTACTATTTTTCAATTAGCGAATAATGCCAACCCTGTTTTTGATGTTCGTAAATTAAAAAGAGGAAATGACTATACTTTATTGAAAACCAATGATTCACTGCAATCACTTCAATATTTTATTTATCAGGAAGACCCTATACATTATATAGTTTTTGACCTTTCAGACAGCAACAAAGTTTATACAGGAGATAAGCCAATTACACTTAATAAAAGAGAAGTTTCTGCCTCTATTAATAATTCACTGTATCAATCTTTGATGGACCTTAATGAATCGCCGGTATTGGTTAATGCACTATCAGATGTATTTGCTTGGCAAATTGACTTTTTTCATATTCAGAAAGGTGATGCATTCAAAGTGGTACTTCATGAAAAACTTGTTGACAATAACGTAATTGGTATAGACCACATTGAGGCTGCTTATTTCAAACATCAAGACAGAAAGTACTATGCCTTTGAATACGAATACGAAGGCAAAAAGCAGTTCTTTGATGAGAAAGGAAATAGCCTAAAGAAAGAATTTTTAAAGGCACCACTTCACTTTTCTAGAATTTCATCTTCTTTTTCACGAAGAAGATATCATCCTGTACAAAAAAGATATAAAGCTCATTTAGGAACAGATTATGCTGCCCCTATTGGAACGCCAATTCACAGTGTTGGCGACGGTACAATTGTCGAAGCAAGATATTCAAAATACAATGGTAACTATGTGAAAGTGAGACATAATTCAGTATACACTACTCAATACCTTCACATGTCAAAAATTAAAAAAGGCATCAAAAAAGGGAAGCAAGTACAACAGGGTGATGTGATTGGTTATGTGGGGAAAACAGGGTTAGCTACAGGACCACATCTTTGTTTCAGGTTCTGGAAAAATGGCAAACAGGTAGACCCAAGACAACAGGAGATACCTTCATCTGATCCACTTCCAGATTCTTTACTTTCTTCTTATGAAGCGGTGATCAAACCTATCAAAAAGGATTTGGACAAAATGAAAATTAAGCAACCAGAAATAGATTTAGAAATAGAAAAATATGATCAGGCGATTGACAGTAAGTGATGCTGAAAGTGCATTGGAAATTGTAAAAAGTGTGATTATTAAAATGAGAACAATGGGTATTGACCAATGGGATGAACATTACCCTACACTCAACGATATTCAACAAGATATTGCTAAACAACACGCCTACGGCTTTTTATATGATTATAAATTAGCTGGGTATGTGATTTTCAATCAAGAATATGATGTTGAATACAACGACATTGAATGGTTAAATTCAGGAGATGATTTCCTTGTAATGCACCGTCTTTCTGTGCATGCTGATTTTCAAGGTAAAGGTATAGCAAGACAGCTTGTGAAGTTTGGAGAAGAATTAGCAACCAATTACACTTTGAAATCTTTACGATTTGATGCTTTCACTAAGAACCCAGTTTCAAATTTACTATATGAAAAAATGGGTTATAAAAATGTTGGACATGTGACCTTCAGAAAAGGACTGTTCAATTGTTATGAAAAAATGCTTTAATAAAAAATACCATCATTAGTCCACATTCGAAAGTGTGAACTGATGATGGTATTTTGATATCAGAGTAATTGTAAACTATGAAATAGATGGAATTTCTACAACCTCGTTTACATCTGCATCATAATCTACACCTTCTACTTTGAAACCGAATAGATTAAAGAAATCATCAGAGTATCCTTTAAGGTCTCCAATCTCAGAAAGGTTTTCAGTAGTTGCAATTGCCCAAAGCTTATCTACTTCAGCTTGAACATCCTCACGCATTTCCCAATCGTCAATACGGATTCTTCCTTTCTCGTCCAGTTGCATATCGTCTCCGAAGATACGGTCAGCATACAAACGTTGGATTTGCTCGATACAACCTTCGTGGATTCCTTTTTCTTTCATTGTTTTGTACAATAAAGAGATGTATAAAGGAATAACTGGAATAGCTGAAGAAGCTTGAGTAACCAATGCCTTATTAACAGAAACAACAGCATTACCGTTGATGTCTTTTAATTTCTCAGCAATTTTGAATGAAGTGGCTTCCAAGTCATCTTTAGCAGCACCAATTGTACCTTTTCTGTATACTGGCTCTGTTAATTTTGGTCCGATATAAGAATAAGCAAAAGTCTGACAACCGTCCGCTAAAACACCTGCTTCTTTCATAGCGTCGATCCACATTTCCCAATCTTCACCACCCATTACTTCAACAGTATTGGCAATATCATCTTCATTGGCAGGCTGAATAGTTACTTCAGTAACGTTACCTGTATGGAAGTCAACTGTTTTGTTAGAGAATACATCTCCGATTGGTTTTAAAACCGATTTATGTCTTTTTCCCGTGTTAGGGTTTGTTCTCACTGGAGAAGCTAAACTATAGATTACTAAATCAACTTGACCTAAGTCTTCCTTGATCATATCGATAGTTTGTTGCTTAATTTCGTTAGAGAAAGCATCGCCGTTGATACTTTTTGCATATAAACCTGCTTCAGTTGCTTGCTTTTCAAAAGCAGCACTGTTATACCATCCTGGTGAAGCTGGACGACCTGCTGATGGACCTTTTTCTAAAAATACACCGATAGTTGATGCGCCTGATCCAAATGCACTTGTAATTCTAGATGCTAATCCAAAACCTGTAGATGCACCAATTACCAATACTTTTTTAGCACCGTTAATTTCTCCTTTTGACTTCACATATTCAATCTGATTGATCACATTTTGCTCACATCCTGTTGGGTGTGCTGTCAAACAGATGAAACCTCTAGTTTTAGGTTCAATAATCATTTTTGTTCTTTGTTTAGTTCCGTCATTAAAACGGAAAATGACTTAAAAATAAATGGTCCTATTTTTTGAACTCCCAAAGGTAAATAATTTTTATGATTTATAATTCAGAGCGCTATATATTCCTCAAAACTATAGGATTCTTTAAATAATGAATAATTACTCACTATTTTAAAGTACACTTCAAAGCGTTGTCTAAGATTTAGATGCTTCAATGGATGCAATCACAAACTTAATATCAGCATAGCTGTATCGGTCTCCCAAACTTTCTTTAATCGCTTTCAGAGACATTGATTCTGCCTCCTCCAATTCACCTTCAATAATCAGACGCTTTTTATTGGAGACCACTTCCTTAACATCCACTTTTCCAAGGGCAATCAACTTTGCAAAATGAGTTTCCACACTTGTCACTGACATCCCTCTTTCTTTGGCAATTTCCTCCATAGTCATTCCTTGTCTGAATAGAATATAAGTTTGAATGTGAGTAGCCATTTTTGGCTTTTTTCCTTCGCCTGATTTTGACTTAGGTTTATCATATGACTTTACCTCAGTAGCTTTGTGAGAAATTTTGAAGTCAGGTTTCCCTACGTCATTCTTCTTCAAGTCCTCGTTTTTCTGATATGAAATAATCAAACGTTCGGCACGCATCAATTTCTTAGCATGGTTATAAAACAAGGATAGGTTTCCCTACGTCATTCTTCTTCAAGTCCTCGTTTTTCTGATATGAAATAATCAAACGTTCGGCACGCATCAATTTCTTAGCATGGTTATAAAACAAGGATGACAAAGCTATTAATTCATTCCTATAACCCATCACACCATTTACGCCATCCAAAGAGGTCAACTTATTTTGAATATTGACATGCTCTGCTTTTAATTGTTCATCAAAGTACTTATTGGCTTTACTTACTCTTTCTAATAAATGAAGAATGTAACCTGGTTTTTCCTCTGTGATGGTTTTATGCACTTCATGAATAAACTTATTCCCAATTTTCACTAATTGTTTTACTTTTTCATGAATCTGCTTTGCCCATTCTCTATGAGCTTGCTTCTTTGAAGTTCCACCATCTTTAATATAGGAGGCAACGTGTTCCAGCAACTGTTCAGAAAGAAACTGAAAATCATAGGTACTATATAAGGTATGATAAATGTAGTTTTTACTTTGCTCCTTTAATATAGGAGTCAATTCTTCTACGGTTTGATTGCTTTGTGTAAAGTGACTTAATTGTCTATCAATATCAATCCCTCTAGCGGCAATAGGAGAAGAAAGGACCAATCCTTCCAAACTCGTTAACCTTGATAATGCTACGTAAGTTTGTCCTGCGGCAAAAGCTCTTCCCACATCAATTATAGCCTTATCGAAAGTTAGACCTTGGCTTTTATGCACAGTGATTGCCCAAGCCAAGCGTAATGGATATTGATGGAACTCTCCAATTACTTGTTCTTCAACTTCGTTAGTTTCCTTATTAAGAACGTACTTTTTGTTTTCCCAAATGTAAGGTTCTACATTCACCTCCTCTCCATCATCAAATTGAACATAAACGCTGTCATTAGACAAAGAAGAAACCCTTCCAATTTTACCATTAAAATACCTTGACTCTCCAGAGTAGTCATTTTTTATAAACATGACCTGAGCTCCTTTTTTCAATCTCAAAGTATCTTCATTCGGAAATTGATTTTCACTAAAATCGCCTTCTATTTTAGCATGATATTTAAACTCTTTAGAAGTAATTTTCTGCAACCATCCTTCATTTTTTTCATGTGCAATCTTATTGTGAGTAGTCAGCTGTATATACCCATCTTCCAAAGATTGCTCAAAGTCTGGATCATAAAATGAGTTGAGTACTTTCAAATCATCCGCTGTAATTTTATTTTCTCTGAGATGATTCAATACACCTACAAATAAAGGATCCGATTGTCTGTATACCTTCTCCAACGCAACATGTACCAATGAGGTCTCTTGAAAAACCTTTGCACTGAAAAAGTAAGCGTTATGATAGTATTTTTGAAGATAGAGCCATTCGTCATTTTTCACTACTGGCGGTAATTGTAACATATCACCAATAAATAAAACCTGAACTCCTCCAAAAGCCTCATTTTTTCTTTTGCGAATCAAACGAAGAATAAAATCAATTGCATCCAACATATCTGCTCTCAACATACTGACCTCATCAATGATCAAAAGTTCCATATTTCTCAATATGTCTCGTTTTGATTTTTTCATTGAAAGCTGTTTCAGCAAAGACTTAGGAGTATTGATATGTGCTACCGTTGTTGCTCTTTCATTAAACTGAAGATTTTCATCAGGAATAAAGGCACCAAAAGGCATCTGAAATAAGGAGTGAACTGTTACTCCTCCAGCATTTATAGCAGCGATACCTGTCGGGGCAGCAACCACAACACTTTTGTGTGTTTCTTTTTCAATAGCCCGAAGTAAAGTTGTTTTACCAGTTCCTGCCTTTCCGGTTAAAAAGACATTACAGTTTGTAGTGTTAATGTAGCGAGAAACAAGGTCAGCATGTACATTTTTCATGAATCGTAATTTTATTAATAGGATTGCGATTAAATACAAAAGTTCAATTTCGATAAATTAAAGTAATATTCAAACTGAGACCTTCCTATTAAAAAGAAACCCCATTCTAGCCTTCACTAAAATGGGGTTATATTACTTTCAAAGTGCAGTATTACCAATCTTCATCATCGGCAGGCTGTACCTCTTCTTCTTTTTTCTTTTTGTCCTTTTTCTTCTTTCCAAAGAGACCTTTCTTTTCTTTTTCTTGTTCCTCTCCACCTTCTTCAGTTTCATCATCATCAACCGATGAAACATCACTAGAACCAGTAGAATCATCTGTCAAATCTCCTTCCTCAGCAGTCTCCTCTTTCTTCTTCTTTTTACCAAATAACCCTTTCTTTTCCACCACAATTTCATTACCCAAGGAATCATACTGAGGTAACTGTGATAAAGAGTCGGTTTCATATTTAGCCATTTTGTTGGCATCCTTTCCATCCAAAACGCTCTTTGGGATCATATAATATTTCGGCTTCCAGAGTTCAAACCATTTACGTTCCACCAAATACATAGAATCAGGGACAAGGAAATAGCCCGCACGCATACTGTCTTCCTTCGCCACTCTATCTCCATATTTTTGCATATAAACATAACCGTCATACATCATTGGCGGGAGGGAGTCATTTGTTTCCTCATTAGCCTCATCACTTTTTTGATCTGGTAATTCTTTGGCCACCATGGAATCATCATATCCTGGACCACCAGCAAATAACATATTTTCTAATGAATCAGAAGCTGACACTAAGTAAATACTATCTTCAGGGATAAAATTGATTACAGAATCTTCTGCTGTCAACTCTAATGGATAAGGATTATGCTGTAAACCAATAATATAATTAGGATAATTGGAATGTGCTTTTTTCTTTTCTGAATTAAGAATCTTATCATAAAAACGTCCTCTTGGCTCTACAATACCATTCCACCCTCTTTCTCTTGATGCGAATAACTCTTCCTCTTTAGCCTCAACAGAATCTCTGTCTAAAAAATAGCTGATATAAGATACTTTTCCTCTTACAGTATAAGTTGTATCTCCAAAAGGTACAAAGTAATCATTGACCGTATCAGGAGTAGTTTTCACATAATACAAACTACTTGTATCATCTTTCTGATAAAATGAACTAATATATGCTGGACAAACTTTGGGCACACATCCATCAAATAAGAGCAAGCTAGATAAAAGTGAAATATATAATAAAGTTTGTTTCATATAATTGAATGTATTTTCTAATGAAAACACGAAAAAGAGTATTTAAAGTTAAAAGACGAAATAATTTCAATAGTTAAAACCAAGAAAAATGCTTTTTTACTACTTCACACACTGCTTCATCTCTACCACAACACACAAATTTAGAAATGATTCTAATATTTTTATCATTAGGTTATGAAGGAATAGAAACAGTAAGTAACTCTATTGCAGCATTTAATTGGTAGTAAGTATAAAACCTATTGGGTTGAACACTTATAGTATAAACCTACAAACATATAAAGTGCCAAAAAAAGTAAGTTTCAATTTCAATTGGATCTATTCATGATTTTTTGGTAATTTTGCGGTGTTTAAATATCAATATGAAGTCAATAATTTCAGAAATAAATGTTCTGGTCCGAAAGGAGGTTGCTTTGGAATGGAGGGAACGCTCAAACCTTAATGGACTTTTGTTGTATACAATAAGTACAATATTCGTCTGTTATTTAAGTTTTAACCAACGAAGAGTAGAGTTGTCCCCTATTACTTGGAATACCCTTTTTTGGATCATACAATTATTCACGGCTTTGAATGGTGCATCCAAAAGCTTCACTCAGGAAGCAGGAGGAAGACACTTTTATTACTACCAATTAGTAAGCCCGCAGTCCATTATCTTATCAAAAATTGTCTACAATGCATTACTGATGCTGTTGGTAGCCTTTCTTGGTTTAGGTGTTTATAGTATTGTACTGGGCAACCCTATTCAAGATCCTTGGATGTTTGCCGTATGTGTAGGATTAGGAGCTATCGGTTTTTCGTCTTCCTTGACAATGGTAGCAGGAATTGCTTCCAAAGCTCAAGGTAATAATACACTGATGGCAATTCTGGGATTACCAGCAATTCTGCCAATGATTCTGATGTTGATTAAGGCTTCAAAAAATGCAATTGATGGATTGGCAAGGAGTCAGACCTTGGACGAAATCATGGTTATTTTAGCAATTGATATTATTGTTATTACAGTTTCCTATCTCCTATTTCCTTATCTTTGGAGAAGTTAGATAAAAATTAAATTAAACAGCAATGAAAGGTGCTTGGTGGAAAATCACAGCATTAGTCCTAATGGCTTACACCCTCATAGGAGGACTATTACTGGAAGTCCCTCGCTTAGACATTCTAAACGAAACAATCAGAAACTTATATTTCCACGTTCCGATGTGGTTTGGAATGATCCTCGTGCTTTTAGCATCCATGATTTATTCCATCAAATACTTGAAATCACAGGATTTGAAACACGACCTTTGGGCGGCTGAACTAGCTAATACTGGCATTTTGTTCGGGATCTTGGGTATTGTCACAGGTATGATCTGGGCCAAATTCACTTGGGGGGCCTATTGGAGTGGAGACCCCAAACAAAACGGAGCCGCAGGTGGTTTGATGTTTTACTTTGCGTATGTCATCTTAAGAGGTTCATTTAAAGATGAAGAGCAAAAGGCAAGAATAAGTGCTATTTTCAACATCTTTGCGTTTGCAATCTTTATTCCTCTCATTTTCGTTCTTCCACGTCTTACTGATTCTTTGCACCCAGGTAACGGAGGTAACCCAGGTTTCAATGCGTATGACTTAGACAGTAAGCTTCGTTTGGTATTTTATCCTGCTATCATTGGCTGGACATTACTAGGCGTATGGTTTACAAGTTTGAACGTAAGAATGAGAACGGTTGAAAATCAATTATTAGAAAACGAGTAAATTTATATATAAGATGAAAAAGATGCTTTCAATGATCGCTTTATCATTAATAACAGTGATCAGTGCAATTGCTCAAGATAAAATTCCTATCACATCAGCAGATTATGGAAACAATGGAATTGAGATGGCTGATGTAATGCGTGACAATGGTAAAATCTATGTGGTTGTTGCTGTTATTGCTGCATTATGGGTTGGAATGACTGTTTATCTTTTTATGGTAGATAAAAAGGTAAGCAAGTTGGAAAAAATGGTAGAAGAACAATAAAATATCTAAACACACTATGAAAAAGTCTCATATTTTTGGATTGGTGATCATTGCTGTAATGATCAGTATTCTAGTTGTCACTGCCGGCGATGCGAGTCAATATGTTGATTTCTCTGAAGCGTATAGCTTAGCAGCTGATGGAAATACATCAAAAGTTCACGTAATTGGTGAACTTCAAAAAGATAAAAACGGGAATGTTATTGGCATTGATTACAATCCTGCCAAAGATCCCAATTACCTTGCATTTACTTTAGTTGACGATAAAAACGTGGCTAGAAAAGTAGTTTGCTACTCTCCTCCAGCTTCTATGAGAGATTTTGAGAAATCTGAAAAAGTAGTAGTAATCGGCAGAGCGAAAGGCGAAGGTCAAGAATTCTTAGCAAGTGAAATTTTAATGAAATGCCCTTCTAAATACGAGGAAACTCAATTATAATATTTCATTCTAGACATAAAAAATCCCTTCCGAACCAAACCGGAAGGGATTTTTTTATTTAAACTTTCTCTAATTGTGCTGCTTTATTCAATCTTGAAAGATCTTTTGCTTTAGCACTTGTAAAGGAAAGAAGATAATCTGCTAATGTATCATCGTCCAATCGAGTCCTGTCAATCACTGTATCATAGGTCTCAGAGTTTCCTTTTTGAACATGTTCTAAGAAATCATTTCTTAGCTTACTAAACTCCAGCATTTTCAATTTAGCATCATTATAGTTCAAATTATGGTTCTTCATAATTTCAGCCACTCTAAACTGATAAGTGCTATTAATTTTTATTCTTAAGGCATTTTTGAGCATCGAGGCAAAATGTCCACCTCCTCTACCCAAAATCACTACGTTACCTCTTTCAAAGTAAGTGTGCATTATAGCTTCCAATGCTGAAGTTAAATGCCCGTCTAATTTATTATAATTTTTACCGAAAGAGTGAATCAATTGTTCTACGAATCCTTTTTTTTCAAAAGGAACGTACTCTTCTATGTCTTTATAAGAGACTTTTAATTTTTCAGAAAGATCATGGATTACTGTAGTGTCAATGAGTTTCCAAGGTTGATCATTAAGGTTGAAACCTATTTTCTGATCATTCAATTTTTGCACTAATTTTTCTCCAACATCTCTTACCCCAGATCCGTATTCTCTAGAGATTGTTACAATCATTCCTTTTGAATAAGGATGCTTTTTTAGTTTTTTCCTAAACTGTAACTCGATGTTTTTAATTAGCTGAGAATAGATATTTGCGTCCATGACAGTAGTGTTTTATAGGTTAAAGATTTATTAACTGTAATATAAACACTTATGATTAAATTTACGTTGACGCCTATCACCAAAACCAAATGACTAGAAGAAAGATAAATGAAAACGGGTGTTTTAATACTAATTTCTGATACTGAACTTGATAGATTCAAAAATACAGTCCGAAATTATATTAAAACACCCGAATAAATTTGTTCAATCCTTTAGATTCAAACTACTCAGAACTCATTGTTTCTGCCGCTGTGATCAATAAAGAAGAGCTGATTCTTTTCTTAAAGTTTGGATTGATGTACTCAAAATTAATCTCACCATTCTGACGTACAAAAAAGACAGCAGGAACTGGCAACATACGGTGAGTTCCACCTGTTGTCATTACAATATCCATCCCTAGATTGGTGTATTTACTGAACTCTTTATCATTCAGTTCAAAAGCCAACCCGAAGCTTTTAGCAGCAGTCATATCACTATCTGACAACAATGAATAATTCATCATGTGTTTATCATAAGTAAGTGACAGGTGTTCTGGCGTATCTGGAGATATGGCAATAATCTGATACCCTATACTAACAAGGTAGTCAGATACTTCGCCTAGTCCAGAAAGCTGTCGATTACAATAAGGGCACCATCCCCCTCTGTAAAAAATCAGGATTGTTGGTTTCTTGTTCATCTCTTTTTTGAGATTCACTTCATTTCCATCTACATCACGAAGCATAATATCCTTTGGGATATACTCTCCAATCAATAACGGTGAAATGTCATTGGCACTTGCTGGTACTTTTTGGGCAGACACATTCATTGCGGCAGCACCAAAAAATAAAATAAAAATGGCCTTTAATAATAGGTTTGAATTGAGGTTTGGGAAATACATTTGATAATCAAGCATAATTGTTTAATAGTCAGAGTGTTTTAATTAGAAAGGAGGCAATGAAAATTTAAACAAATCAGGTACTAAAATGTTTAGACATAATAGCCAAATAAGAATAAAAACATTACATCATACATCACTTAACAAGATAAATTTAATACTTCAGTGCACCTTTAACGAAAAAACATTCTAGTTCATTGAGGATAATAAATGGTACATATCATTCATTTTTTGTTAATTTATGAAAAACTCGTCTAAACACTTCTATTTTTGTTCTATATCTCTAAAAAAAGTAATTTTTCAGAGTTGATTACATTTTTATATCTTATGAGAACTCTTTCTGTTCACATTATATTTTTGCTCATTACATTATTTAGTACTTCATTTATTTATGGTCAATCTACAACAAATGACAGTACCCATATTCATGGGTTCGTAAGAGATATTAATGATAAAATAACGGGAAGTGTATTTCTATCCAATTCAAAACTCACACTCCTATTCAATAATTTTCCACCAAAAAACTGGTGGGATAATGATGCTTTGATACGTAGAGATCGTCCGAAAGATGTGATCTACGTTCCCAATAATAGTTATTTGGTGGGCCTAGGTGTCAGCTTTGGAAACCTCGGCATCAGAGCCAGTATTCAAACACCTATTTCTGAATACGATGAAGACCTTTATGGAAAATCGAGTGTATTCCGTTTGAGAGTAGATGGTTTTGTGAAGAAGTGGTATTTGGATGCCGAATATTATCGGTATACGGGTTTTACCGATACCAATGTGGCTATTTATGATAGTACATGGAACAGACCTCAAAAGCTGATCAGGGATGACATCATCACACGTTCAATCAATCTTCACGCCGTTCGGTTCTCTAACAAAAAGTTCAGCTATAAAGCTATTTTCAAACAGAAGGAGATTCAAATGAAGAGTGCTTTCACCACTTATTTCAAAGCAAGATACCGATCGGAAAATTACAACGCAGCAGCTCCTTTCCTTCCTCCATTGGCAAGAAATCCCGAATCGAAATTTGGTACAATGAGCAGGCTTGTGATGAATGACCTCACAGTACTAGGAGGAGGTGCCGGTGCACTTGTCTGGCGAGGCTTCTATTTTGGAGCCATGGTTGGAGTAGGTATGGGAGTACAGCACCAAAATTATACATTGGCAGATCAGACAGGCACAAGGTACGCTTTCTTACCAGCGTTGGATACAAAAGCCTCTGCGGGATACAATACCCAAAGGATGTTCATCACTTTATCACTCAATACAGAAATTACCTACAGTGTGCTTCCATCTATTGTTGATCAGGAATTTTTGGCCATCAGTTACTTTACCAACTTTGAAATCAATTGTGGCTACCGCTTCGATATGGGACCCCGCCTGAATCAAACTGTCAATTGGGCCAACCACTTTATCAAAACTACCTTTGAGATGGTGATAGGAAAGCACAACAAAAAAAATAAGGAACAAGATTAGCCCTGTTCCCTATCCAATATAACCAAGTAAAATTTATTTTGTTCTCTGTTGAGTATCTCAATTAAAAAGAGCCTCTTAGTTTATAAGTATCAGCTACTTTTGTAATGGCCACCATATAAGAGGCAATCCTTAGAGATACATTGTGTTTTTCTGCAATACTAAAGACTCTTTCAAAAGCTTCTTTCATAATACGGTCACTTCTTCTGTTTACTCTGTCGCGAGTCCATTTGTAACCTAAACGGTTTTGAACCCATTCAAAATAAGACACCGTAACTCCACCAGCATTTGCAAGAATATCTGGTACTACCACCACTCCTTTTTCATGTAGAATTTTATCCGCTTTAGCACCTGTTGGTCCATTGGCTCCTTCCACAATCAATTTGGCTTTGATAGCATCTGCATTTTTGATATTGATCACATCTTCCTTTGCTGCTGGCACCAAAACATCAACTTCTAGTTCCAGTAATGCGTCATTTGAGATTTTCTCACCACCCGTAAAACCTTCTAATGTTTTATAAGTCGCTCTATATTCACTTGCTTCTCTCAAATCAATTCCATCAGGGTTATAAAACGCTCCTGTATGATCTGAGATTGCAGTAATTCTTAATCCTTTTTGAGCAAGAAGTTTAGCGGCGTTGCTTCCAACATTACCAAAACCTTGAATTGCAGCTGTAGCTCCATTAGGGTTAATTTTCATCTTTCGCAATGCTTCCATTGCAGAAACCATCACTCCCCTACCTGTTGCTTCGACTCTGCCTAACGAACCTCCTAAGACCAACGGTTTACCCGTAACAACTGCCTGAACTGTCTTTCCTTGTGCTTTAGAATATTCATCCATAATCCAAGCCATTTCCTGAGGACCTGTTCCCATATCAGGAGCAGGAATATCAATATCAGGACCAAAGATCTCATACATTTTTACAGTGTAAGCCCTTGTCAATCTTTCCAGCTCACCTTTAGACATATTCGCCGGATCACATTTGATTCCGCCTTTTGCTCCACCATAAGGAATATCTACAACGGCACATTTCCATGTCATCCATGCCGCCAATGCTTTCACCTCATCGAGGTTTACATCCATATCATAGCGAACACCACCTTTTGAAGGCCCTAAAGTGTTGGAGTGAATTACTCTATATCCTTCAAATACTTTTTTATGACCATCATCCATTACAATGGGCAATGAGACAATCACTTGCTTTGCAGGACTTTTTAAAACTTCATAAGTTTCTAAATCTAACCCAAGCTTTTCTGCAGCGATATTGAATCGCTCCATCATAGACTCAAATGGATTCTCTTTGTCAGTAATTGGTGCAGGTTCAATGTACCCCATCTTATGTATTTTATGTGTAAATATTACGTTTATTAATGCAAATACCTTAAAAAGGATTCAAATAACCAAATATTTTGTTCAATTTGATGGAATAATAATCCGTAATCATTTTATAATCAAATGGATATTTTATCATTCAGTATACTGACGGTTGCTGTAAGACAAGCAAGTAAGGAAAAAATATTGCTGGGTTTCTTTACGATTTAAATTAGAAGTAATTTTTTTAGTTCCTGTATGGATAAAGTGATTTTCATACCAATGACTTAATCCTCCATTCATGTATTTTTCTACATCGTTGGCAGGAGAATAATCTTTATATACCATCACTTCGCAATCATCTTTGTATTCTAAACGATCAGAAATTTTATAGAAAAAGCTATCCCTGCTCACATGTACAAAAGCCACTTTCTTATGGTCGGCATAGGCTTGTACTGATTCAACGGGCAGATTATTTTTTAAACTTCGAGCTGAATAAGTATTATCCCATTGCATTTTACCTGTTTCAGGATCAAAACCACAAGCAATCACCCTTTTGTATCTACACTCTAATGGAAAAGGATTCCCGCCAGGCAACTTGTCTACATTTAACGCATAAGGAATATATTCTCCTTTCTTTACAATCTGATTTTCATAATCCTGTACAAACCGCTTGGGCGTTGGTACGTCTGCTTTTGAAAAGAAACTTTCAGTGGTATATTTTGCATCACTTGTAAACGGATAAACATAATCCATTTCTTCCATTACAAAAACGATCTGTCCATTCATAAACTGCAATTCATGTTCTTGAAGAGTCAGGTGCTGTGGTATTACCTTATTTCGTTCTCTTTTATTCTCAAACTTTGTCTTAATCTGCTCCTGTTCTTTTTCAGGCAAGTGACTATTGAAATTGTTGAAAAACAGGAAATCATAAAATTTAGGCCTCAAGCGATAACTGTTTTTACCAACAGCCATAGTATAAACGCCTTGCACATCCTCTTCATAACTTCCCAAACCATATGTTCCTATTATCATCAATTCACCTCTAGAGTTATGATAAGGTCTAAAAGTCAAGTAGTTATAATCTCTTTGAATTTCCTCAAAATACTGTTTATCCAAACGTCCATCCACGGTGTAATCATTGATATAAACACCTCTGTGCTCACTCGACATTTCCGCTTTTATAACCACAGTAAGAAGGTCGGCATCATGATCCCATTTCATGCATACCACACCACCTTTTAGTTGGTTGATTGAAGGTAATATCGTTCTTTTTCCACTTTCTAAATTCCATCTGGAAACAAAAGGACGTGTATCAGCAGCACCGCCAAGGAAACAGATATTGTCTTCTATTTCAAAATAATCCACTGTCATCTTTTCTACATTTCTGTAAAAGAAAACCTTGTGTGAACCATCGTCCAATCGAATTCTTAAAACTTGATAGGCTCTTTTGCTTGAACGCATCAAATAATAAGCGTATTTGTCGTCAAAATCTTCAGAAATAAAATCTCCATAATGTGTAAGATTAATCGTCTTTACCCACTTTTTTTGGAAATTGGATTTGATGTAGGTGACTTCTAGCTCAGAAATGATATGCTTTTTTTCTCCTGCATATCTATTTCTCAATACAATCAAGCCATTGTCACCCATTGGATTGATGTGGTAATTACCATCATATTCGTGAAGCATTGGGAACTTGATTGTATTTTCTTCAAAAGTTTGTGAATGACAGTCAATTGGGAAATTTAATGTCAAAATGAAAATTAGGAGTAAATAAAATTTTGTTTTCATGAGATGAGATAGTTGATAAAGGGTAGTAACTAGGTAGAAATGAGATCTAGAAAATAATACTTTCTAATCCTATTTTTTGAAATAAAGCGTACTTTTGTTGAACCCTAATTTGCTCGATTTTTTATTAGAAGCATTATGATTAGAATCCTATAATTCAGGGCTATTGACAAACTCTATCATTTGAGAAATGAAAACCATGATGTATGCATCGTTTTCTTTCTAATGTAATGAAACATAAATTAAGAATCCATTTTGAAAACCTCACAAGTTAAAGAGTTAAATACCAATCACTTAACAAAGAAACTTTCTATCAGAGTAAGCTTTCTTTTAATTATCCTATTTCAGGTAATATTGGTGATTAAATTTTTATTTCCTTACAATCCTAAAACTACTTATGGCCAAATTGTTTTGTCTTCTGAAAAAAATATTATTGGAGCTACATTAAACAGTACTGATAAATGGAGATTACATATTGAAAATGACAGTATCTCAAACTTTTTTAAACAAGCCATAATTGAAAAAGAAGATCAATGGTTTTATTATCACTGTGGTGTTGATCCTTTTGCCATTGGCAGAGCTTTTTTTGATAACATCACAACAGGTAAGAGAACTTCAGGCGCGTCTACAATTAGCATGCAGGTGATTCGGCTTTTGGAACCTAATGAAAGAACCTACTGGAATAAGCTGATTGAAATCTTTAAAGCTATTCAGTTGGAAATTACTTTTTCGAAAGAAGAAATTCTCAACCTATACCTTAACCTAATTCCTTTTGGAGGAAATGTTGAAGGCATTTATTCCGCTTCGTTATTGTACCTCCAAAAAAAACCAATTTTATTGAGCCCTGCAGAAGCCACACTTTTGTCCATTATTCCTAACCGTCCTACCTCTTTAGCCATCAACAGTTCTAAAACACAACTTAAAAAAGAAAGAAACAGATGGTTAAAAAAGTATTATGAAATGGGACTTTTCAATGAGAATACCTTAAATACCGCATTGACAGAGCCTATTTATTTTCAGAGAAAGAACATTAACAACCTCACTCCTCACTTAAATCAGAGATTGTATAATGAACACCCGCTTCAACTCACATTTCCCACAAGCATTAATGAAAAAATACAAATCCGTTCACAAAAAATAGTCAAAAATTATTCTAGAGTTATTCAATCTTATGGCATTCAAAATGCAGCTGCAGTAATTATTGACAATAAATCGCATCAGATTATAGCATACATTGGATCACAGGACTTTGAAGACGATCAATATTCAGGGCAAGTGGATGGCGTAAAAGCGGTAAGATCACCAGGAAGTACATTGAAGCCTCTTGCCTATGGAATGGGCTTCGATAAAGGATTAATCACTCCTCAACAAATGATTTTGGATGTCCCGAGTGATTTCGGCACATACAGTCCAATGAATTATGATCAAAAATTCAGAGGAAGTCTAACAGTGAAAGAAGCACTTACACAATCATTGAATATTCCTGCTGTTGCATTAGTGGAGAAAGTTGGTGTACATGATTTCATTCAAAAACTGACACTTGCAGAATTTTCAACTATTCAAAGTCAGCAGAAAAGGCTTGGTTTATCTACTGTTTTGGGAGGATGTGGTGTAACTTTAGAAGAGTTAGCTAAATTATATTCAGCTTTCGCCAATCAAGGAATTTATTATAGCATATCACCAGTCTATCAAACGAATCAAAACGAGACTGAAATCATAAGTAAGGAAAGTGCATTTATGATCAGGGAAATTTTAAGTACACTGAAAAGGCCCGACTTACCCAATAATCCTCAAAACAGTATTAATGTACCTAAAATTGCATGGAAAACCGGTACATCTTACGGCCGTAAAGATGCTTGGAGTATTGGTTACAATTCAAAATATACAGTGGGAGTTTGGTGTGGCAATTTCTCCAATGAAGGCGTGCAAGAACTAACAGGAGCCGAGATTGCTACTCCTTTGTTATTCAGAATATTTAGAAGCTTATATTCTTCTAATAATGTACAACAAGAAGAAGTTGAAGTTCCTGATAATTTATTTAAAAGAAATGTTTGTGCTGTTTCGGGGATCATACCCAATACTTTTTGCGATCATCAAGTAGAAGACTGGTATATTCCTTTAGTTTCCTCATCAAAAAAATGTACTCATAAGAAAATTGTATTTGTGCATCCTGATGAGAAATTCTCGTACTGTTCTGAATGTCTGCCACACAATGGCGGTTATATCAAAAAAAGTTATCCAAATCCGCCAGAAACATTAACACAATATTATATCGATGAAAAAATACCATTCCCATTTGCACCACCTCATAACCCTGCGTGTCAGAGTCTGATTTCAGGAAATCCGCCAGAAATTGTTTCTCCAATTGACGGAAGAACTTATTATGTATCTCAATCCAATGCTGAATTGGAATTGAAGGCCATTACTTCCAATGATGTCGACTATGTATTTTGGTATATAAATGATAAATTCAAAGGAAAAATCAATAAAAGAGAAACATTCTTCTACAAACCTTCACCAGGAAAAAATAAGATTTCTTGTAGTGATGATAAAGGTAGAAATACCGATATTTCTATCTTTGTAAAATAAGTTTCAAAAACTTACACTCTTTAGAACTCAAAACTTCTTAAAAAGTAATACGCGTTTACATTATATGATCGAACTTGCAGGACTTATCGGGTTGGGATTTTTTGCACAGTGGCTTGGTTGGAGAATCAAGATTCCTGCAATCTTACCACTTATTTTAATTGGTCTATTGGTGGGGCCTTTCTCCACTTTTTTCACATCCGATGGCTCAAAATTTATCGATGGAGATAAGATTTTCCATGGAGATCTATTGTTCGATGTGGTGAATCTTTCTGTAGGTCTGATACTTTTTGAAGGAGGAATGACATTGAAACTCAAAGAAACCAAAAACATAGGCAATGTTATTTGGCGATTATTGTTCTTTGGTACATTTATTACATTGATTGGCGGAGCCATTGCCACACATTATATAATGGGGATCAGTTATAGAATTGCTTTTCTTTTTAGTGCCTTGATTATTGTAAGTGGACCAACAGTAATTGGGCCTTTATTGAGAAATGTAAAGCCTAATGCTAGAATTAATACCATTTTAAAATGGGAAGGAATATTGATTGACCCTGTTGGAGCATTGACTGCCATTTTGATATTTGATTTTATTCTTTCTGGGCAACCCAATGAGTTATTTACATTTTTTGCTTTGAAAGGTTTTGTATTGCTAGCACTTTCTGGATTGATTTCAGGAGGAATTGCCGCCTTTATTACGACCAAAGTACTAAACCAGAGGTTATTGCCGGATCACCTTAAAAATACAGTTATACTTGGTTTTGTAATTGCCACTTTCGCTTTTTCGGATCTATTACATGCCGAATCTGGTTTGCTTGCTGTAACTGTTTACGGTATGATACTAGCCAATTCCAAAGTAGCATCCATCAAATCCATTTTATCATTCAAAGAAGATGTAACACTTATTCTGATTTCATTTCTCTTTGTAATGTTGTCATCAAGAATGAATATCAGTGACTTTGAAGCGCTGGCCAACTTTCATAGTGTGGTGTTATTCATTGTCATTATCTTTGTTTTGAGACCATTGGTAGTACTTTGCAGTACTTTGGGACCCTCATTAACTTGGAAAGAACGAATTTTTATTTCCTATATTTCTCCAAGAGGTATTGTAGCGGCGGGTGTTGCCTCATTATTCACCTTAAAATTAACACAAGGAATTGCTCCAATCACAGAAGCTCAAGTAGAAGAAGCTAAACTATTGCTTCCTCTTACCTTCATGATCATTATCGGCACTGTCATTCTTCAAGGCTTAACGGCTAAGCCTTTTGCAAAGCTATTGAAAGTAACACGACAAGAACCCAACGGAATATTATTCCTTGGTGCGAGTGAAGTCGGACTTTTCATTGCCAAGATCTTACAACAATATCACATCCCTGTAATGGTATCTGATACCTCAGAACAAAATTTAAGAGAAGCCAAAAGACATAGAATACCTATATATGAAGGAAGTATTTTATCAGATGGAGCCATAGAAAACGTAGATTTTTCTGCCTATGGCCAACTTTTTTCAACCACTTCCAATAATGAAATAAATATTTTAGGTAATAGAACAATTTCCTCAGAACTGGGTATGAATAAGGTATTCCGTTTAGCCTCAAAAATGGAAGTAGAAATGCACACCCTTCAAAAACCCCAGCATTTACTTTTCAGAGGAAAATATGATTTTATTGGATTGAGTACCTTAATCCGTAGAAAGCATCAGGTAAAACATATGAAAATTCAAAAGACTATGGACCAAGAAGAAAGCATAGACTTTTTGGATCAACTTGATTTACCGGTGTTTATCATCCATGAAAATAGTTATGTAACTCCAGTAACCGATTCTCTAAATGAGATCAATGAAGGAGATGAAATTGTCTATATTAAGTTTAATGAATAACAAATCATTGAATATTAGGTTAATTAAACCTAAAATATTTTGAATAATTTTTCTCTAACATTATTTATGTAAATAGTAAGCGGTACTGTGATGATATCGTAAAAGTGAGTTTGAAGTACGTGATGAAAAAGAGAGTCGCTATTGATATAGGCAATACTTTAATGAAAGTTGGATTCTTTCAAGACAACGAATTGAAAGATGTTTGTGTCTTTAAAGAGGAAGTAGAACTTATAAAAGCATTAAAAGACTTCTCTTGTGAATGTATTGGTATAGCAAATGTGGGCAAAATTGAAAATAATTTGGTCCAAGAACTAGAAAAAGAGTTTGATGTTGTTATTATTACATCAGATTTGAAATTACCGTTCATCAATCGTTACGCAACTCCTAGAACGTTGGGTGTAGATCGAATTGCAGCAGTTGTTGGTGCAATGTCTGTTTTCCCCAATGAGAACTGTCTTATTATTGATATCGGCACTTGTGTCACTTATGATTTCATCAATTATAAAAACGAATATTTAGGCGGTGGAATATCACCTGGAATAAATATGAGATTAAAAGCAATGCATTCATTTACGGCTAACTTACCTCTTTTGGATTGGGAAGGCTCTGAAGTCGATCTGATCGGCAACAGTACTGACAACTGTATGTTGTCTGGAGCAGTAAATGGAATCGTGGCTGAAATTGATGGGATTATTCGCCAATATGAGGCAAAATTTGGTAGAATTAATAATTTACTATGCGGTGGAGTTGCAAATACTTTTGAATCTAAATTAAATTCAAGCATCTTTGCAGACCGAAATTTGGTTCTCAAGGGAATCGACAGTATCCTGAGATTACATGTATAGACGTATTAATCATATCATTCTTACTTGCCTCTCAATTTTTGCGTTCACTACAACAGCTTTAGCGCAAATAGGCAATTCTCCTTTTACAGCATTAGGAGTTGGAAATCCTGTAGATGCAGCCTCTGTCCGAAATAAAGGTATGGGCTATACAGGTGTAGGTTTAGCGAGTTATGGACACTCCAATTTGCTCAACCCTGCTACATTAACTTACAACAACTTGACACTCTTTGAGATTGGTATGTTTACCGAACAAAGAACGTTGACTGCTGAAAATCAAACACAGGCTGATTACGGTGGAGGTTTAAGTTATATGACTTTCGCATTTCCGGTGAGTCAGAGATGGACGATGGGTGTAGGCTTCAAACCTTACACTGTGGTGGGATATAAATTCTCACAAGCAGATACCCTAAGTATCCCTGTAAACGGTCAAATGACGCCAGCCAAATATTATGGCATTCAAAATGAAGGTAGAGGCGGTATTAACCAAGTTTACTTTTCAAATGCTTACCGTATAGCAAAAGGATTGTCAATTGGTCTTGAACTAGGATATAATATTGGCATTATAGAAAGAAATACAAAAACCGAACTTCTTGATGGTTCAAGTGATTTTATCTCAGCGAGAGGTATTCGTTTAAACTACAGAGGTTTGATTTATAAGCCAGGAGTTTACTACTCTCATCATTTTGGAGCAAAAGAAAAAGGCTCTAGAGTAAACTTTGGTGCAACATATACGTTTGAACAACAAATCAATGTAAAACGTTTAGAAGACATTCAGACTCGTTCTACTACTGATTTAATTTTAAATAGAGATACTATTATTGTTGATCAATCACAAAGAGCAACAATGCCTGAAGAATTTGCTGTCGGGCTGAGTTATGAATTGGTGGGTAAATTGGCAATAGCAGTAGATTATAAGCAACAAAACTGGTCTAAATTTGTTGATTATGATGGAAGATCTCAATTAGAAGATTCCTATAAAATTGGAGTTGGCGTTGAGTACACTTCCAATTATTTGTCAACAAAGTATTTAGACAGAATCACATATAGAGGTGGTTTCTCTTTTGGAACCTCTCCTTATGAGCCCTATGGGGCTGGAAAAAAGCTTAAAGAATATTTAGTGACGGCTGGTATTGAATTCCCGATGGGCTTTTCATCCCTATCTGTCTCTGGACAATATGGGTGGGTAGAATCAGATATTCAGAACAGCAACACTTTCGAGGATCGTCACTATCAATTAAATATAGGTGTAACAATCAACGATCGCTGGTTTGTAAGGCGAAAAATCAACTAATCAATCGGATTTTCAAAAATGAATAAGTTAGCAACCTTTCTATTAGGACTAATGTTTGTAGCAGGAATTGCTCAAGCACAAGATGAAGGAACAGAGGCCGAAAAGGACAATGGTTTAACCGAACAAAATGCTGCTGATGGTAGCGTGAAAAAAGGATGTGATGCAAGAGGGTATTGCTGGGGTGAAAATGTAGAAGAGACTAAGTCGAAATACACTTTCTTCTCTGATAATATGAAGGCAAAAAATTATGGTCAGGAAACACTTGATGCATTTAATTATTTATACACAAATGCTCCTTATATCCATAAAAACTTATACATCTACGGTCTAAAATTATACAAGTCTCTTGTTACTACTGAAACAAAGAAAAAAGACGCAGCAGATAAAGATTTGATCGTAAAGTATGAGGACATGGTGCTTAAGCTTTATGATGAAAGAGGTAAGTATTTCGGTCAAGCTGAAAAGTGGGAATCAGAAAAAGGTAAATACCTTTACAGATATGTAAAAGATCGTCCTGATTTTGATGAGAAACTTGCTGATTACTATGCTTTCTACAGAAAAGTTGCGGATAGAGATGGTGTTAAAACTGACGATTCAAACATGTCTGCATATGTTGCAATCGTAGCTAAATTGCACATTGCATACAAAAAAGCAGTTCAAGGATTCAACAAAGATCCTAAGACAAAAGCTCAAAAGTCAGCTATCTTGACTGCCAACTCAGTAATTGCAAACAAAGATGGCAAGTATACTGATGATCAAATCAAAGAGTATACTGCTAAAAAAGTAGCTGCTGAAAAAGAATTAGAAAACCTTGAAACTCAATTCGAAACTAACGACCCTGAGTTCAAAAAATACAAGGCTTTCAACGAAAACTGGTTAATGGACGAGTATGACTTCGTTTCTGAAATTGCTGGTAAAAACGTTGAATCAGCTACTGCTGCTAAAAAAGACAAAGAAGTGAAGTCTTGGACACGTATCCAAACTATGGCTGATAAGTACATCATGGGTATGTTAGATATTGACTGTGACTTTATCAACGACAAGTTAGGTGCTAAGTTCAAAGCTGATCCTTCTGATCTTGCTACGGCTAAGAAAATCTTCGGTTACTCTATCCGTAAGAAATGTACTGACGGTCCTTACTTCTTAGATGCTGCTTTAGTAGTATTTGAAGCTGACCCTCAAGCTGCAATGGCAAGTGTAATTGCTGGTCAATACATCAAAAGAGATGACGTAGACAAAGCAATCGAGTGGAAAGAAAAAGCGATTGAATTATATGCTGAGGATCCAACTAAACAAGCTGAGACTTCAATTGACCTTGCTAAGTTATACAACAAAAAAGGTTTAAAAACTCAAGCTCGTGCTCAAGCTTACAAAGCAGTCGAGTTTGATAGCGAAATCTCAAAAGAAGCTTATACTTTCATTGGTGACCTTTACATGGGTTCTTACAAGCAGTGTTTCGAGTCTTCAAATGACAACGTTCACGAAAGAGCTTGTTACTTAGCGGCATATGATATGTATGCTAAAGCAGGTGCTTCATCAAAAATGGCTGCTGCTCAAAAGCAATTCCCTTCTAAATCTGATGTATTTACATTAGCTGCAAAAGGTTATGCTGAAGGTAAAGCATTACAAATTGGATGTTGGATTGGTGGATCAACTACTTTAAGAGTTCGTCCATAGTTTCAATAGACATTGAAAATATATCAAGCCTCATACTTCTCAAGTATGGGGCTTTTTTATTGACTCTACTAACTGATATGAAATGAAAAATTTACTATTTATTACTTTTTTCGGTCTACTCTTGATGGGCTGTAAAAACACTTCGGATAAAGTTACTGTGACTTGGAATATACAATTAAACCATCCCATAGAGAAAGAGGTTTACATTGTAGGAAATCAAGACTTCTTAGGTTACTGGAATCCAAATCAGGTCAAAATGAAAAAAGTGAACGAGCTGAATTGGACTTTTAGCCATGAAGTTGAACCTCAAAAGCTTCTTGAATTTAAATTCACTCAGGGAGATTGGAAATATCAAGCGGCAAGTAAAAATGGTATTGAAAGAAATAATGATGAATTTCTAGTTCCAGAAAAAGATACTACATTTCACTTAGTTATTGAGAAATGGACCGATGGGGAAGAAAAAAACACACAAGGACAGATCACAGGAGAAGTTCGATATCATAAAAATTTCCATATTGATGGGATTTTAGACCGAGATATTATTGTTTGGTTACCACCATCCTATCACAAAAACAATAATAAAAGATATCCTGTTCTTTATATGCATGATGGACAAAATATCATTGATCCTAAAACATCTTCTTTTGGAGTAGATTGGCAAGTAGATGAAACAGTCGATAGCTTAATCAAAAAAGACCTGCTCAAAGAAATTATTATTGTGGGGTCTTATTGCACTTCTGACAGAACTGAAGATTATGGAGATACCTCAAAAGGTAGAATATACCGTAAATCAATCGCTATTGACTTGAAAAACTTTATTGACAATAACTACAGAACGAAACCAGAAAAGGAAAATACAGTAGTTGCAGGCTCTTCGATGGGGGGATTGGTTAGTTTCATGATTGTATGGGAGTATCCTGATCTATTTAAAGGGGCAATTTGTATGTCTCCTGCATTTAAATACGAGGATTTTGATTTTATAGAAAGCATACGAAAAGACAACAAAAGGGAAATTTTACTTTACATTGATAATGGAGGTAAGCAAGTAGATAGAGTACTTCAGGAAGGTGTAGATAAAATGTCAACTTTCTTAAAAGAAATAGGCTTTAAAGAGAACAAAGATCTTCATATTATTATTGAAAAAAGCGCTGGACATTCTGAAAGTGACTGGGCAAAGCGTTTTCCATATGCTATTTCATTGTTTTTTTAAGAAATAATAAGTTTCAAATCAAACAATTAACCCTTTTATTACCTTAATTTTGTAATGGAAGGGTATTCCTTTAATTACCCTTTTCGTGCTTAGAATTCATTACAATCAAAAAATATAAGGAACATGAAAAAGTATTTTCTACTGCTCATCCTTTCATCCTTTTGTTTTTCTCAAAGTTTATATTCACAGAACTACAGAACCAATCAAAAATTATTAGCCGAGAAAGAGAATCAACTACAAAGTTTACAAAAGGAGTTCAGTATCGACTCTGTATCTTTCAAAAGTCTGATTTATGGTTTGGAAAGAGAAATCAGAAGTATAGAAAACGAAAGAGACTCAATACATCAGTACCTTTCCTCTGCAGTCCCTATCAATAGTGCTGTTGGCATTTTCAAAAAAGACATTAGTATTACCAATAAGGTAGACAAAAAAGATTATTATTTTGATGAAGGAGAAACGGTGCTACTGATCAATCATTCCCACCACACTTATACTTTCCAAACTGACAAAGGTCTTCAGTTTACTATCAATAGAAAGTATATTAAACCTATGGAAGGTAAAAAGAAAACAACTTCCTTAATTGCACAGTACCAAAATAAGCTAGAGGACTATAATGAGCTTGTAGCTTCACATCCTACAAAGGAATGGTACCAATATGATATCAATAGAATTAGAAAAGAAATCGATAATTATCAATCTCAATACGATCAGATGTTTGATGAGATTGAAATTTTGAAAAAAGAAATTATTGAACTTAAGGACATTCTAAAAATGAAAACAACAATTTAGAATAGTTTTGATACAACAAAGGCTACCAAAATAATGGTAGCCTTTTTTCGTAAAATTAATTATTCGATTAATTGTAGGTAAATTATATGAGTGTGTTACTTGAACAAATTTTTCTTGAGTGTATAGTTCAAGTTGGTCAATAATTGAATTGGTCAGTATGTATGCAAAATTTTATTCTATTACTGAAAATGAATCAGTGTATTTTTTACCATCTAATTCAAGTTCAATCATATATATTCCAGAAGGGAAGTCTTTTAATTCATATTTAGTATGTTTTTTGGCTCCAGCTAGAAATTTGTTAGAATAAATTGTCTCACCATATTCATCCATTAATTTCAGCTTCACAAAGCCTTTTATTTTTGTATCAAGCATTAAGTATAGATCCTCATCCTTAACTGCTACTTCAAATTTTTCTTGTTGAGAAGTCAGAGTATAATTCATCATAATTGCCGTTTTGGAAGGAGTCACAAAAAACTCACGGGTCATTATTTTATCTTCAAACTTCATTTGAAAAATAAACTTTCCAACAGGAAGCGATTTCAAATTAATATCTTCTCTAACTTTTCCTGTAGAAACTATTGTTTTCTCATGGTATATATTGCCTTCTTTATCAGATATTCTAAAGTTAATTTCTTCTCCGTTTAAATCTTCAAATATTAAACTTACAGCCTTACCATTTAAGGAAGCCTTAAAAAAATAAGAGATTCCATTAAATGGTAGATAAAAATCATTTGCTAAAGCTGTAATGCTAGATAACGATACAATAAATAATGCGCTTAAGATGATTAGTTTTTTCATAATATTTAGAGTGATTAGTGGGAAATAATAGTAGTTGTCTGCAATGAAACACTATGTTTTGTCTTAAATAATTGAATTTGAATACTCATTAGTATGTGATTGAATACATGACAAAGGTAGAGGTAGAGAAATAGTTATAATATGTCGATCAACACATTTATATAATTTTTTACACCATATTTAAACCTGTCAAAAAACATATTTTAAAATATAAGTATTTCAATGAAACACTCATATCATTAATAAAATGATAAAAACATATTTAACACGTCATATTAATTCAATTTTTTGTAAAAAAAGCTAGATAGAGGAAAATATTAAACGTACCAAATACACTATGATATAACAGTTTATTTAATGTAACATTAAAAAGTTAAAATAAAACTTTTTTTATATTTTTTAGGATTATTTATTTGATTAAATAATTGTGCCAATTGTCATTAAAACAGCTATCTATTTATATTAATTTTCAATCTAGAATACTTTTAATGACCTTCATGAAAACGTTTACTTTTTTATTACTCTTTTTATCTTCATCTGTAGTTTTAGCCCAAGAAAAAAACTCCTTTTTAAAATCAATAAAATTTACAGCCCTAGGTATTGGTGAAATTGGTTTTCAGTGGGATCCTCTTGATGATGATGATGACAAATGGCACAACTTACCTCCAGATCAAAGAAGAGAAGAAGATCGCCCTCATGGATTTGTATCTTATGGTTTAGACTTACAACTCAATTATATGATTGACGGTGCCTCTTTTGTGGGGTTAGGATATCAACATCAACAGTTTGTAGAGCAAGATATTTTAGGGCCAATGAATACCTATTATCTACATTTCAGAACAGGTGATGATTTTGACAGCAAATATTGTCTTTTTGTTGAATTAGACTTGGGTGGTTGTTTTATGCAAAACTATTTTGAAGGTATTATGTACAGGGCAACTGTAGGTGTTGACTTCAATGGCCTTAATATCCCTCAAGTCACTCCTACCGTAAATTTATATATAGGTCAAAGGGTGTTGAATAATATATCAACAAGAAAAAAAACAGGTGGTTTTTATACGATGTTTGGTGCGAGTATTGGGATGAGAATTCATTAATAAAAGAAAAAACCTCATACCCTTTCGGATATGAGGTTTAATATTTTGAAGTTCCTCACTTTCTAAGTATGGTGATGAACTGATTCTTCTAACATTGGGTGGTTTTGAGGGATCAAACCGCCTTTACTTAGACCTGTGAAATACAAGTATAAGAAGATCGATAAGAAAATCATACCCGTACCAATTTCAGTTAAACCAAATCCTCCATTTTCTTTTAATGAACCTGGAACGATCAATAAGCAGTACTCCATGAAGTGACCGAAAATTACAACTACTGCTACAATTTTCATCATGATAGTCTTACGCTTAGCGTCACGAGTCATTAATACGAAGAATGGGAATAAGAAGTTAGTTACTAAAATACCGAAGAATAATGGAGCGTAAGTGTCGCTCTTCAAACGGTCAATAAAGTATACTGTTTCCTCTGGAATGTTCGCATAGTAAATCAATAAGAATTGAGAGAACCATAAGTACGACCAGAAGATAGAGAAACCAAATAAGAACTTACCTAAGTCATGTAAGTGGTTCTCGTTTACTAATTTCAAATAACCCATGTCTTGTAGGATCAACACAAACAATGACATGAACGCCACTGCAGTTACTAACCAACCTGCAAGGATGTACCACCCGAATAGAGTAGAGAACCAGTGCGTGTCGATTGACATGATCCAATCCCATGAAGTGATTGATTCAGAAATACCGAAGAAAATTAAGAAAGCTACTGAAAGTCTTTGTGCTTTTCTGAAGTATTTCGTTGTTCCTGACATATCTTGATCTTCAGCCTTAGTTACTTTGTTCAAGATGAACCCAAAGAAAGTCCAAATTGAAACGAAAAGTACCATTCTGAATAAGAAGAAAGGAACGTTTAAGAAATCTGTTTTACCTGCAATGATTGCATCATATGTAGGTGAGTTAGGATCAGCAATTCCATCATGCGTCCAGTGGAAGATTGTATGAGAACCTACTAAGAAAGTAATCAATAATACAATACCACCAACTGGGATAAACTGACGGAAGTTCAACATTACTCTCATGATTAATGTAGGCCAACCTGAGTTCGCTACATATTGAAGAGCAAAGAAGAAGAAACCTAACAGGGCTACGCCTGTGAAGAATACTCCACTCATCCAGAAATCTACGATAATACGCTGATACCAGTGGAATTCACCGTGGTGTCCTCCGCCATGAGCGTCACCGTGAGCACCATCTGAAGCAACAGAAGCTACCTCAGTTGCATGCTGTACTGCTGCGTGATGATCATCATGACCACCACCCATCATCAAGAAGATCGCACCCAACACGAACAATACCACTCCGATACCGCCGATGAGCAACACGTTCTTCTTCAGTTTACCATCAAAAGTAAACTGTTCTTGAACATTTTTAAGATCTACATCTACGTGTGCCATATCTCTATATTTAATATAGTTAAGATCGTTGGGACGATCTAGTTTCCTTGAAGTTTTCTAACATACTTAACAATAGCCCAACGCTCTTCAGGGTTTACCTGAGATTTGTGAGGCCACATATTTCCTTTACCGTGAGTGATCACGTGGAAAATATGTCCATCAGTTGCTTTCTTGATCGATCTACCTTTCAAGTTAGCTACACCACCGTATACTTTACCTACTTTACCTTTACCGTCACCTTTTTCACCGTGACAAGGCATACAGTAAGCTGTAAATAAGTGCTCACCTTGAGCTAATACAGCAGGAGTTGCTTCTAATGGATTTTTTAAGTTAGCAGCTGCCCACTCTAATGAATCTTTTGAAACCTCCATATAATAAAGGATTGCTTGATCCGCAGTAGGTGCTGCTTGACCAGTTACTTTTGTAAAGTTTTGACGCTTTACAGTACCAGCAACTGGATCCTTAACGTTGATTTTTCTCTTTTTACCTTCAGAGTAGTAATCATTGTAAGGTGTCGAGTTGACAAAGTCAGGGTAGTAGAATTGCTCTAATACTCCTCCAGCGATGTCCTCATCTGTAAACTGTGAAAGTGGCTCGTAAGGTACTGAGTGGTACATTTGAGGTGCATATTCAAGACCGGTAAAGTTACCGTCACCTTGAATCTTACATCCTGTCATTGCCAATGCTGCTGCACCTATCGCGATTGCTTTCATTACAACTTTATTCGTTCGCATATTGCGTAATGTTTTTTCGTGATAAGATCATTAACCTTTTAACTCTCTCGCAGAATCTGTTACGCCTTTCGTAAACAAGTCTGACACATAATCGAAGAAAGAAGCTTTCTTTTCTCTTTCTGTGAAACTCTTGTTGTTTACTTCTTCAGCACCAACTTCTTGCAATAAAGTTTTAAGCTCATCTTCTGAAAGCGAATTCTTAGCTAAATCAATAGCCATGATATGCTTGTCATCTGATTGACGACGGTCGAAGATTTGAGGAACTTTGTGTGGCTTCAAGTCTTGTGAAACGAAGAATGAACCCGCCATTCCGAATGCAGAGAATAATACTGTTAATTCGAAAGTAATCGGCACAAAGTCAGGAATTGCAATAAATCCTTTACCACCAATGATCATAGGCCATTCATAACCCATAATCCACGATTGTAATAAAATCGCACAAGTAGTACCTAGAGCTCCAAATCCGAAAGCTGCTCTTGGCATCCAAGAACGCTTATAACCTAATGCATCTTCTAAGAAGTGAACAGGATACGGAGTAAATACCTCATAGATTTTCACACCTTTCTTTCTTAAAGCTTTTACGGCTTTAACCAAGATATCTTGATCACCAAAAACGCCTACTAAATAATTTGTGTTTTTTTCCATCTCTAAATGCTTTTTTATAGATCAACTGGAACTCTATCTGCCTCAGGTACTACTTCGTTTGAGATAGTACGACGAGACTTGTACACCTTAGAATCAGAATCTTTCAATACTGATTTCACCTCTGCCATGTTTACTACTGGGAAGTACTTCGCAAATGCTAAGAACAATGTGAAGAATAAACCAAAAGTAAATACATAACACATCACGTCAGTGATTGTAGGGTTGAAGTACAACCATGATGATGGTAAGTAATCACGGTGAAGTGACGTTACGATAATTACGAAACGCTCGAACCACATACCAATATTTACTACGATTGAGATAAAGAAGATAAACGGAATGTTTGTTCTTAATTTCTTCACGTAGAATACCTGAGGAGAGATTACGTTACATGCCATCATTGACCAGTATGCCCACCAGTATTGACCAGTCATACGGTTTACGAATGCATATTGTTCGTATTCTACGCCTGAGTACCATGCGATTACGAATTCGGTAATATATGCGATACCTACAACAGAACCAGTAATTGTTACTACTAGTGACATCATTTCGATGTGCTCCATTGTGATATAATCTTCTAATTTATACAACTTACGCGTCACCAACATCAACGTTAATACCATAGCGAAACCTGAGAAGATCGCACCTGCTACGAAGTATGGAGGGAAGATTGTTGTATGCCATCCTGGAATTACTGATGTTGCAAAGTCCATTGATACGATGGTGTGTACTGAAAGTACTAGAGGTGTTGATAAACCTGCTAAGATCAATGAAACTGCTTCGTAGTGCATCCAAGTTTTTGCTGAACCGTTGAAGCCCATTGAAAGAGCACCGTAGATCAAACGAGGAATCGGCTTGATTGCACGGTCACGGATTGTAGCAAAGTCAGGAACAAGACCAATAAACCAGAATACTAATGATACTGAGAAATACGTCGAGATCGCGAATACGTCCCAAAGTAGTGGTGAGTTGAAGTTCACCCAAAGAGAACCATAAGTGTTTGGTAATGGCAATGCCCAAATACCACCAATCCAAGGACGACCCATGTGTACTACTGGCCAGATAGCGGCACAGATTACGGCAAAGATTGTCATTGCTTCCGCTGCACGGTTAATTGAAGTTCTCCATTTTTGACGGAATAACAACAATACCGCTGAGATTAGTGTACCCGCGTGACCGATACCTACCCACCATACGAAGTTGGTAATATCCCACGCCCATTGAACTGTCTTGTTAAGACCCCAACGACCAATACCGTTCCACAGCATGTCACCTAAATAGTAACCACCTGCAAGAAGTAAGAATAACGATAACGCCATTCCTCCAAACCAACCCTTAGAAGGGTTCGCTTCTACTGGTCGACAGACATCTTCTGTTATGTCCTTGTATGTTTTACCACCAGTTACCAGTGGTTCACGGACTTTCGATACTATCTGCATTTTATCTTATGTAGAGTATGAATAACTAATTTTAAAGTGGACACCTTTTGAATTGCTTCCGAAGGTATCCTTTAATTATGCGTTCTTTTCGTCTTTGTTTCTCACCTTCGCTAGGTAGTAAACGTTAGGACGAGTGTTGATTTCATCTAACACATTGTATGCACGCTCATGTAATTCACCTTCTAATAGTTGGCGAACTTCTGATTCTGGATTGTTCAAGTCACCAAACTTGATCGCACCGCTCGCACAAGCAGAAGCACATGCAGTAGAAACGTCAGAGTCAACCAATGGACGGCCTTCTCTCTTCGCGTTCAATTTACCTGCTTGCGTTCTTTGCACACACATAGAACATTTTTCCATCACACCACGAGAACGAACAGTAACGTCTGGGTTTAACACCATCTTACCTAAATCGTTGTTCATGTGATAGTCAAACTCTTCGTTGTTGTGATATTTGAACCAGTTGAAACGACGTACTTTGTAAGGGCAGTTGTTTGCACAATATTTCGTACCGATACAACGGTTGTAAGTCATTTGGTTTAGACCTTCTGAAGAGTGCGAAGTTGCAGCTACTGGACATACAGTCTCACAAGGAGCGTTGTTACAGTGCTGACACATCATTGGTTGGAATACTACCTCAGGGTTACGTGCTGCACGCTCCATCTTAGCATAATCCGTCATTGATGCATTCTCTTCTTCAGTAAACTCCTCCTCTGGACGTTGGCTGTAATAACGGTCTAAACGCAACCAGTGCATTTCACGACGGTTAATTACTTCTTGCTTACCTACAATCGGCACATTGTTTTCAATATGACATGCAGTAACACAAGCTGAACATCCATCACAAGAGTTCAAGTCGATTGCTAACCCCCAGTGGTGGTTAGGGTATTCGTGAACATCTGCTTTAGTACCAGTAACACTGTTCCATAATAATGCAGCACCTGGCTTATCATCATTTTTGTTATGGCGGTCATCTTTGTAACCGTTGTTATTGATATCCCAAGCAGAAATATCCGTTGCTTTCTCTGGTCCAGAGTAAGTGTTGATCATCACGTCATGTCTAGCAGCAGCAGGGTTTTTCACATACTGAGCAAGTGTAGTCTCTTGGATAATCGACTCACGTGACATGATTGTTTCGTGTGTTTGAGTTTGAGCAACATCTACTGAAGCATCAGTTGCTTCAACTGAAACACCTGAAGTTACCGAGTAGTTTGTTAAACCTTTAGCACTCAATAATGACATTGCATTGAAACCAGCAGCTTCTTCAGCAACCTTACCTAAAGATGTTTGTCCGTATCCTAGAGGAACTGCAACAACACCTTTTGCTAAACCAGGCTGCATGATTACTGGTAATTCAAAGCTACCACCTTTCGTTGCTACCTTAAGTACTTTCTTCTTCGTTTCAAACTCTTTGTGAACGTCTAATGAACGAGCGTCCTCAGGAGTAATTGCTACGAAGTTACCCCAAGTCACTTTAGTGATTGGATCTGGAGTTTCTTGTACGTAAGGGTTGTTTGCTAATGTACCGTAACCCATTACAGTCGATGCATAAGCAACAAACTCCCACTCTGAAGTTGTTCTATATTTAGCGGCTACTTTCGCACCTGCATCAGCTATGTTGAATGACGCTGAGTAATCAACGCTATCAGCACCTGTGTCGTGGATTGACTTGTAGCTACCTGTATTTTCTGTTTCGAAGATACCGTTGTGTAATGCTCTTACCCAGAATGACTGTGATGAAGACTCCTTAGATTGTAACGCGAATACGTCTTTCTTCCAGAATGATTTCACTAAGTCATCATACTCTTCTTCGCTACCTGCCCATGCTAAGAATGAATCTTGAGCTTGACGTGTATCAAAAATAGTATTGATTGTTGGTTGAGCAACACTGAAGTAACCTCTCTTGTACTCTGCATCATTCCAAGACTCCAAGAAGTGCTTATCAGGAGTATTGAAAGTACAAAGTTTAGCAGTAGCATCTAAACGGTCGTTTGTCGCAACTGACAATTTCGCCTTTTTGATACCTGCTGCAATTTCTTTACCTCTAGCGTAATCGTAAACTGGGTTACAGTTATAGAAGATTACAGCACCGTATTTTCCAGCTTTCAATGCATCAACAAATGCATTCATCTGAACATCGCTACCTTGACGAGTGTAAAGAGGAGTATTTAAATCAACTGTTTTACCATAGTTACCAAGCATTTGGTTGATACCGTTCACTAAAAGCTGAACGTTAACATCATTAATACCTGAAACTACAACTGATTTACCTTTTGCTTTTAATAAAGCTTTCGCTGCACGAGCAATGTTAGCGTCTTTCAATGTACCTTTTACAGTAGTATTTCCAGTTGCTTTAGCGATTGCATTGTAAAGAGCAGCTACAGCTACACCTTCTTGAGAAGGTTTTAATGGTGAACGGTAGTCCGCAGCAGCACCAGTAATAGTAAGCATTGTCTCAAAACTGAATACTTGAGACATTTTCTTCTTATTAGGTCCTACTTTTCTGTTTTTAGCGAAATCTTGTGATAAAACACCTGGAGCAACCCAGTTACCTAAGATATCAGCATTAAAACTTACGATCACATCTGCTTTATCCAAAGCGTATGATGGAACTACAGCTTTACCAAATTGTGCTTTATTTGCTTCAATAATTGCAGAGTTGTTGTCTTGGTCATAAGTTACCAAGTCAGCATTGTACTTACCTGCAAATTGATTTAAAACTTTCTTTGTAGATGGAGATACAATAGTATTTGATACTACTGCTACTTTTCCTGCGGCAGCTAAACCTTTGATGATTTCAGCATCAGCTTTCTTCCAAGTAGTGGCAGCACCACCTTTAGAAGGAGCCTTAGCTCTTTCCTCATCATATAAGCCCATGATTGACGCGTTTGCACGAGCAGTGATTGCACCTTGAGAGTACGCTGAGAAAGTGTTACCTTCAATGAAGATAGGTCTACCCTCTCTTGTTTTCACTACTACAGGCATTGCATCAGAACCATTGAAAAATGTAGAAGCGTAATAGTTTGCTACACCTGGATCAATGTTTTCTGGCTTGTTTAAGTAAGGAATCGCCTTCTTCACTGGAGCTTCACATGCTGCTAAAGAAACTGCAGCTACTGAGAATCCCATTACTTTTAAGAAGTCTCGTCTGTTGCTTTTGAATTCACCCTCCGTATTATCTCCGTAAGCATCTTTGATAGTTAGATGCTGAGGGAATTCTTTTTCCGCATATTTTACAAACTCAGGGTCGTTCGTTAGTTGTTCGACGCCTTTCCAATATTCTTTCTTTGCCATTTCTCTATATGTAGAAAATTGTTGAAAGCTTAGTGAACAAAAGGTTCAAAAAGCGACAAATTAATAGTGACATTTTGCACATTCTAAACCACCAATGTCTTTTACTTTCATTGGATCCTTAGAAGTAGCTTCGTGCATTTCTACCATTTTGTCATAATACGCATTACCTTTTGCGTTTACATCTGTCTGACGGTGACAGTCAATACACCAACCCATTGTTAATAATGAGTGTTGTTGTACTACTTCCATTTTCTCGATTTCACCGTGACATGTCTGACATTCAACTCCACCAACTTTCACGTGTTGTGAGTGGTTGAAATACGCTAAATCAGGCAAGTTGTGAACACGTACCCACTGAATAGGTTCGTTGTTTTCAATCGCCGCATAGATTTTTTGAATTTCTGGAGAATTCTGACGGATACTGTTGTGACAGTTCATACAGATGTTCGCTGAAGGAATGTTGGCATTCTTAGACTTTTCTACACCTGTGTGACAGTACTTACAATCAATTTCGTAATACCCTGCGTGAAGTTTGTGTGAGAATTGGATAGGTTGATCTGGAGCATATCCTTGTTGTACTCCGACTGCGAATAAAGAATCAATAGTTACTTTAGCTACAATCATTACGAATACAAAAGAAGACATTCCGATGAAAACTTGGCTTTTGAAAATCGCAGCTAAGCTGAATTTTTCGTTAATGTAAGCTGTGTCGTCTTCGTCTAGTCCTTTTTGTTGTCTTAAATACTGCGTTAAAACATTAGCTAATACTACTAATACAATTAAAACAATACTTAATAACACTAATAGGCCGATAATTACTCCAACTAATAAGTTAGAACTAACTACCATACCCTCTTGTGGAGCTGTTGCTCCTGCGCCTGCTACATCAGCAGCTGCTTCTGGTTTTGCCGGTCCTTTTATTGTCGCATCCTTTACATATGCTAAAACCTGTAAGATCTCTGCATCTGAAAGATCTTGGTTAGGCATAATTGTAGGCTTAAACTTATCATAAAGAGCTACTGCGTATGCATCGCCACTTTCAATTGTTTTGCCTGGGTGCTTAATAAAGCTCGTTAACCATTTAACATCACGACGCTCATAAACATTTTTAAGCGCCGGCCCGACGCCTTTTTCGTGTACTTGGTGACAGGAAGAGCAGTTGCCATCGAAAAGCTCCATCCCGGCCGAGATCGACGCTTCATCAGTGGGAATGCCGTCTCCTTGTGCAAACGCTGTTACGCTTGTTAGCAGTAAACCGCACACCACAGCCAATGTGTAGCGCAACCTTAATACACTTCTGCCGATACTCATACCATTGAAGTTTTGTATACTAAAAAATTAGATGAAATATGCAATTGTACATTCGACTGCAAAGCTAATACGGGATGGACATATTTCAAACTTGGCATCAAAACAGACGATCTATTAAAAAATACAAAATTTAACCCACAAAACACTATATATCAACGATTTAATACAGGTAAAATTCAATAAATCATTATTTATAATCATTCCAAATTACAAAAAAAAGTGACATTAGACATCTTTTTGCCCTTAACTCTCGTCAGCTTAATATTTTAACAGGTGTTAATATTCACAATAAATGAAAACATTGCATTGATAGATAATAACTTTTTTATCAATCAATATTTACAATCCACTGTTAATGAAATTTGTTCTGAACCGGTTGAAATTTATTTAATAAAAGATTTCCGAATGATATCAACCTTCATTTGATCCTTAATAATATATCCTAACAATCTCACTGAAAATACTTTTCCATTCAGAATAGGACCTCGGCTTCCCCAAAAAAGAGTATTAGATCATCTTTTCCTTATTGTAAAAAGTGATTTGTGTTTAAGGTTAAGGAATTTGTGTTATTAAGTAATAGATATGATAATGACATTTGTATTGTAGTCAGAGACAAAATAAATTCATCTAAATTAATCATCATGAAAAACGTAGCATTAATCACAGGAGCATCTTCAGGAATTGGTAAAGAGTTTGCAAAAATTCACGCTCAAAAGGGGGGCGATTTAGTCATTGTAGCAAGAAGTGAAAATAAATTGATTGCACTGAAAAATGAATTAGAACAAACATATGGAATATCGGTTAAAGTAATTGCTAAAGACCTTACTAAGCTTGAATCAGCTCAGGAAATTTACAAAGAGGTAAAATCAAAGCTTATCACAGTGGAGTATCTTATCAATAATGCTGGTTTTGGTGGAGTTGGTAAGTTCCACGAAAGAGAATGGGAAAAGGATCTTGCAATGATCAACCTCAATATTACTGCACTTACAGCTTTGACTCGCTTTTTCCTACCTGATATGGTCAAAAGAAATAGTGGTAGAGTGCTTAATGTCTCTTCAACTGCAAGTTTGATTCCTGGTCCGCTTCAAGCAGTTTATTATGCTACCAAAGCTTATGTTACTTTTTTCAGTAACGCAATAGCTGAAGAACTTCATGATACTAATATTACTGTAACAGCCCTTCTACCTGGCGCTACAGCCACTGAATTTGGTAAAGTTTCAGGAATGGATAAAACTTCTTTATTCAATAAAACAGCTAGTGCGTACAAAGTGGCATTAGACGGATATAATGGAATGATGAAAGGGAAATTGGATGTAATTTCTGGTTTAACTACTTCTCAGAAAATCATGACAGCTTTTGCTCCTCTTACACCTAAGAAAATTATTTTAAAACAGGTTCGTCAGATGCAGGAGACGAATTAGTTTTTGAGTTAAGAGTTAAGAGTTAAGAGTTAAGAGTTAAGAAAGATATGGCATATTGAGCATTTCAGCAAAGTTTTTCTTTTTACTTAAAACATATTCTTTCTTTTCTTCATACAGCTTTATTTAATTGACCCTATCTTCAATATCATAATTGGGGATAGGGTTTTTCATGTAAATTCAAGCATAAAAAAAGGCCAAGATTAATTAAAATCTTGACCTTTTAGAGGTGCCAGGCGGATTCGAACCGCCGTACGCGGTTTTGCAGACCGATGCCTAGCCACTCGGCCATGGCACCCTGTTTCTTTAAGACGATGCAAAAGTAGCACATGATTTTTTACTTGCAAAACAATTTGAGAAAAAAATCTCTAAATAAAATTTAAGTATCTATAAAACATACAATTAAAATATCATTAACTTTCCATTCTGTTCTAACATTAGATATAAACACATGAAATTAGAAAAGTTCCCAAAGGATTCCTTCGTTATTAGCACGGAAATGGTCCTTCCCAATGATACCAACCCCTTACATAATTTAATGGGAGGCCGATTACTTCACCTTATGGATGTGGTTGCCGCTATTTCTGCGCAAAAGCACTCCAACAGAGTTGTGGTTACTGCCTCAGTAGATAATGTTTCTTTTAAATATTCTCCTAAACTTGGAGACACCGTAACATTAGAAGCTAAAGTCACAAGAGCATTTAACTCCTCAATGGAAGTATTTATTAGAGTATGGAGTGAAAATATTCCCAATGGCACTAAAGTAGAAACCAATACAGCCTTCTTTACTTTTGTGGCCGTTGATCAAACTGGAAGACCTATTATTGTTCCTAAAATTGTCCCTGAAACCGATAGTGAGAAAAAACTATACGATGGGGCATTACAAAGAAGAGAGGTAAGATTAATGATGGCGGGAAGAATGAAGCCGAAAGACGCGAAATCACTGCATCAAATGATGAAGGATGGGATGAGTAATGAAGAATGAAGAGGTAAGAGGTAAGAGGTAAGAGGTAAGAGGTAAGAAAGATATGGCTTCTTTGGTTCATGACAGCGAGCTTAAGGCTTTTTATTAAAAAGAAAATCCCCAATTACTCTGGTTTGATACAGAATAATTGGGGATTTAATATATAAGGAGAGCCTCGAAATTAAAGAATAAGAGAACCTTAACTCTTAACTCTTAACTCAAATTAAAGTCCTTTGAACTGTCCTAAGAAACGAAGGTCGTTTTCTGTGAACAAGCGAAGGTCATTGATTTTGTATTTCAACATGGTCATACGCTCGATACCCATACCGAAGGCGAAACCTGTGTATTCTTCTGGATCGATACCTGACGCTTTCAATACGTTAGGATCTACCATACCACAACCACCGATTTCTACCCATCCTGAGTACTTACAGATGTTACATCCTTTACCGCCACAAACTGAACAAGAAACGTCTAATTCTGCTGATGGTTCAGTGAATGGGAAGTAAGATGGTCTTAAACGGATTTTTGTGTTTGGACCGAAGAATTCTTTTGCGAAGTAGTATAAAGTATCTTTAAGATCTTTGAAAGATACATTTTTATCTACATACAAACCTTCTACTTGGTGGAAGATACAGTGTGCACGAGCGGAAATTGTCTCGTTTCTGTATACTCTACCAGGAGATAAAGTACGGAATGGAGGCTTTTGGTTTTCCATTACACGAACTTGCACTGATGAAGTGTGTGTACGAAGTGCAATATCTGGATCTTTCTCAATGAAGAAAGTATCCTGCATTTCTCTCGCCGGGTGGTTTGGAGGGAAGTTCAATGCAGAGAAGTTGTGCCAATCATCTTCCACTTCTGGTCCTTCAGAGATATTGAAACCAATACGTTCGAAAATTCTGTTGATTTCCTCACGTACTTTCGTGATCGGGTGAACAGCACCCATCTCGTTAGGAATATTTGGAAGTGTAAGGTCATGATGGTTGATATCATCTGCCTGTAAATCCTCTAAAGCTGTTTGTAATTCGTCAAACTTCTCTTGAGCAGCATTTTTTAATGCATTTACAGTTTGTCCAAAAGTTTTTCTTTCCTCTGGAGCCACTTCTTTCATTTTAGAAAAAAGATCTGCAATAATACCTTTTCTACCTACTACACCTACGCGGAATGCTTCCAACTCTTCTTTCGTTTGAGCTGTTGCTTTCTCTATTTGTTCTTCGATTTTTTTAATCTGCTCAAGCATAATTTCTAAATATATTGACAATGAGGATACCCCCATCTATAATCAAATTCTTTTGGGAAGAATATGCTCTTCCTTTTCAATCTGCAAATTTAATAACTTTATTCACCTATTACACGAGTAAAATCATAAAAAGACGATAATCGGCCAAATTTATCCTCATGTTGCCAATTGATAACAAAAAAACACCTTTCCGATAACTCGAAAAGGTGCTTTTTTATAAAGTTTATATCTGTATTGAACTACAAATTAGCAGTTACAGTTTCCGTCTTCACAAGAATCTGCATCACAAACCTCAACTAACTCGATGTCAAAGTTAAGATCTTTACCTGCCATTGGAGAGTTAGCATCAACTTTGATGATCTCTTCAGTTAATTCAACTACTGTTGCAGGAATTGGACCTTGTGGGCTTTGAAGACCGATTTGGTCACCTACGTTAGGGTTCATATCTGCAGGAATATCGCTACGCTTGAATTCGATGATTAAATCTTCTCTAGCAGGACCGTAAGCTTGGTCAGAAGGGATGTTTACAGTTTTCTTCTCACCTACTTTCATACCATCTACAGCTGCGTCGAAACCTGGGATCATTTGTCCCGCACCTAATGTAAATGCGATAGGCTCACCGCGCTCTACTGAAGAATCAAATTGAGAACCGTCGTTTAAAGTACCAACATAGTGCACTTTTACTTTATCACCTTTTTTTGCTACTGACATTGTATTATCTTTTAACTTAAAGAGCGAACCTACGCTCTAGGGACGCAAAGTTACTAAGATGTTGATAGTAAACAAGATCTTATTAAAAGATATTTAAAAGAGTTTGCTCAGATTATATTTCATTTATAAATAATAGTAAGTGAGTGGTTGTTTTTCGATCTTCTAAGTGGTTAAGAGAGTAGTTATTTGAGATGAAAAGTAATAGACTTGAAACTAAGTTTCAGAACATTTATAGTTTTGAAAATCAAGAGATTTCTGGAGATCAATAGAGGAAGAATGATGCTAACGCCTAACGTTCTTACCAGTGTTTTTTCCTTTTGATTAGCAATCAGTCAACCATTATGCTGTACCTCCCCCGGCCTTGAAGGGAAAAGCGTTAAGAATTTCATGGAGTGAGCCGTTAAAAATGATTTTCTTGTTTGAGCGCAGCGAGTTTAAAATCATTTAGGCGAAAGGAATGGAATTTAGCTTTTGACTTCTAAGCCTTGAATTTTTTGCTTCGTTTTTGTTTCAAGACAAAAATGAAGAAGAGGAAGCGAGTTTAAAATCATTTAGGCGAAAGGAATGGAATTTAGCTTTTGACTTCTAAGCCTTGAATTTTTTGCTTCGTTTTTGTTTCAAGACAAAAATGAAGAAGAGGACAGCTTGAAAGTAGAACGTACAAAACGTGTAGAAATATAGATTGAAAATTGATAGTCATTTCATTTACAGCATAGGAAATACTGAAAAAAAGAAAAGCTTAAAATCATCAAAATTGATTCTAAGCTTTTCCAAAAAAAGTTGAATAGAAAATATCTGGATTTATATCACATTGGTGAATGATACAATTTAATAGCGATGTTGATTTTCTATTTTACATTAATTCCATACTATCATTAATGCTAAAAATCAGATACAGAAAGAATAGATGTTGTTTTTGGTTACTTTTCAAAGACAATAACTAAACCTTCAGTGTAGCTGAAACCCCAGCCACCTGTACCAACATTACTTGAGCTTGCAGAAACCAATGGCGTAATGCTTACTAACTTAAAACCTTCAGCAGCATGTGCCTGAATGCATTCGTCTACAGAAGCAGATGTTTCTTCACCGCTTACTTTCACTGAACGCAATCTATCAGAGGTTGTTCTTCTTGACTCTTTTTTTGTTTTTAAATGAACAGTCTTGTACATAATTATAGGTTTATTTATTAATTCGTTCGCACAATAATAACACTTTTTCGTCACTCATTACAGTGGTTGCAAATATGTAATCATTTCCGCCCTCTTTCAATTTAAGTTTTTTCCTCAATTGATCCACAGTTTGAGGGAAATTTCTTACTGTTAAATTTGCTTTCATTCCGGGAAGTAATTTTTGTAAAGCTTTCTTCTGTACTTGAGATTTGGCTTTAATTTTAAATTTACGTCCTGGGAAATCTTCCACTAATTTTTGTGATGTGTAAAGGTGGGAATTCGTCCCCAACTTTTTTAATTCATACTGCTGTGCTATACTCTTAAAACCTCCTCCTTTCATCACTGCGGCATTCGGTTCATATAAAAACTGCTCTAATGCGGTTGCTAGTTCTACTTTCTGATATTCCTCTTCTTCCAGTTGAAATAGGAATTCAGTTTTGGATTGGTTTTTAGGGAAATCTACACAATGAATCAAAGTATTATCATCATAATTCTTATTTATCAAGAACAATACCTCCTTGCACTCATTTTCGACTGAAATCACAAAAACATGCGAAACTGACCCCAATTCTCTCACTCCTTGCTTGATATCAATCATTGGAGACAGTTTCACTAGTATTTTATCTGCTTTTTCAAAAAGCAATTCTTTTAATGCTATAACGTCAGGCTCACAGTCAGATATACCGACCATTTTATTATTCTGTGCATCTCTTCGAGCGGGATCAAGGTAAATTGCCGTCAGTTTTGAGGCGTGAGTACGCAACCACTCCACACTATCTCCAGCATTCACTTCAATATTATTTTTCTCCAATGCAGTGAAATTGAGCTTTGCAATCTCCGCTAAGTCCTCTTGACGTTCATAGTAATATACTTTTTGAAAAACATCCGAAAAAGCCCAATCATCAATACCCATTCCTCCCGTAAGGTCAGCCAGTATTTCTCCTTTTAAAATGCTTGCTTTGAACTTTGCAGTTTGTTCAGATGAACTTTGCTCTAATGGAATTTTATTGGGGTAGATAATATTTTCATTGGCATACCAAGTCGGCAGCTTTTTCTTTGCTTTTTGTCTTGATGTAATTTGATGCGCTGCAATTTTACCATCTACTCCTTCTAAAGACGCGGCTTTGAAAATCACTTTTGATGGATCTTCATTTTCATGCTCCAGAATAAATTGTTTTGTAGCCTGATTGATCATATATTAGAAAATTGTCTCTCCGTATAACTTTGGTGTTGTTGCTCCATTCAAAACTCTCAGCCCATTCATAGCAAGGGCTTTCATCTCATCTTCTCCTGGATAAACATGAACAGGGGCAATATAATCAACTTTATTTTTAATTTTATCAGTCAACCATTTACCATAGGCCAATCCACCTGTTAATAAAATCCCATCCACTTTATTTTCTAATGGTATTACCAAAGAAGCTATTTCTTTTGAGATTTGATAGATCATCGCTTCCATTACTTCTCTTTCTTTGGAAGGTTTTTCGATGGCTAATTCTTCTACCTTTTTAGCATCAATAGTCCCTAAATAGGCAAACATTCCACCTTTTCCTACCAGCATTTCCATCATCTGCTGTTGAGTATAAGCGCCGCTGAATGCCGCTCTGATAATATCGCCTACAGGCAATGAACCACTTCTTTCCGGTGAAAAAGGACCTGATCCATCCAAAGCTTGATTCACATCAATGACTTGCCCTTTGGCATGTGCCGCTACAGAAATTCCTCCACCAAGGTGAGCAATGATCAGATTAAGATCTTCATAATTTGCTCCTTCTCTTGATGCATGTTCCCTGCCAATTGCCTTTTGGTTTAAAGCATGAAATACAGAAGATTTAGGAAATTTGGGATGCCCAGACATACGTGCTATATCTGATAGTTCATCTACTACCACAGGATCTGCAATACATGCTTTTATTTTTAAAGGAGAAGCGATATCAAATGCAATTTTAGCGGCAAAATTACTTGCATGCTTCTTTGGCGTTTCCTTCAAATCATGCAGCAAGTTATTGTCTACCAAATAAACGCCCGAAGAAATGGGTTTACTCAAACCTCCTCTTGCCATAGCAATATCAAGACTTTCTAGAGCGATGCCTTCCTCTTTTAAGAATGAAAGCACTTTTTCCTTTCTGAAATTAAGTTGTGCTTCTTCTTCCTGATATTTTGACAGTTCTTCCGATGAATGCCTTAAAGTCTTTTCTATAATTTCTTTGTTCCCTTCAAAAACAGCCACTTTTGTGGATGTAGATCCAGGGTTTATCACTAAGATTCTGTTATTCATAGTTTAAAATTCAATTGATGCGGCCGCCAAACGGATACTGTTTAGTTTTGTCTCCATTGAGTCAGCTCTTGAAGTCAATACAATGGGTGCTTTTGCACCTAAAATAATGGAAGCCACTTTTGCACTCGCAAAGAATACAAACGCTTTATACAACACATTACCGGCTTCAATATCTGGCACCAATAATAAATCTGCATCACCTGCTACCACCCCCTTAATACCTTTATGTGACGATGATTCTTGACTAATCGCATTATCAAAAGCCAATGGACCATCAATCTCACAATTTCTGATCTGACCTCTGTTGGCCATAATAGTCAATAATGCAGCATCTAATGTAGCTGGCATTTTTTCATTGACCATCTCAACAGCGGCAAGCGCTGCCACTTTAGGCTTCTGAATTCCAATTTTTCTCAGGAAATCAATGGCGTTGTTCAAAATACCAATCTTTGTCTCCAAGTCAGGAGCAATGTTCATGGCTACATCTGTCAGTGCTAAAGGTTTGTGATAAGCAGGAAGATCAAATAATGCGAGGTGAGAGATAACCCTGCTCTTCTTTAAGCCCCAATCCTTGTTCAAAACGCCTCTCATCAGTTCGGCTGTTGACAAGTGTCCTTTCATTAAAAAATCAGCTTTTCCATCATGAATTAATGAAACGGATGTTTTAACCATTTCTTTTACATCAATAGCATGAAAAATTTCTACTTCCTCTCCGAAAGAAATGTTAAGTTCATTACAAACGTTTTGGATGTCATGTTTGTTACCCACCAAAACAGGTTCGATGATGTTGGCTTTGTAAGCTTTATGCACTGCCTCTAATGCGTTGTCATCTGCAGCTGCACATAAAACTAATCTACGTTTGGCCGTTTGAGCATTTAAAATATCAACTAGTTCAGAAATACTCTTAAGCATAATAAATAATGGTTAGTATGTATATATGTATGGTAAATCAAACCTCTGCTTGTAAGTGCTACAAATGGTTTGACTGTATATGGTTTCGCAATTTACAACTTTTAAGACACTGTCTACAAAGGTATTACTTCTAAAATTGAATACGCTTTTTCAAATTCAGAAACTTTCACCTGTACATGTTCTCCTACTTGACATGGTATCTCGCCTCTAAATCGAGCAGATAACTTTGTTCCCACCTTTGGGTACCTTGTTACACCCGGTCCACAACCGTCAAGTGATTTCACAAAGAAGATCACCCCTCCGCCTTCAATCATCAACACCTCTCCATAAAAAACACAAGTACCCGGCGTTACATGCAAACTATTATCGTCTGCAACAACTTGCCCTTGACTGTCCCCTCCTACAATCTGAACTTGGTGTGATTTACATCCATAAGCGAAGCAGAAAAATACTGTAATTAAAAGATAATGGAGTGTTTTCATTTGGTTGATTTTCATGCTGTAAAATAAATCGTTTTGTGTTGAAACAATGTGGATTTCAGAGCGAATTTAAGTGACGCGAATTTAATAATAACGGTTTTTACTTTTATTAAGAGATCCATTAAGAATAAAAGGGGATCAAGTTACTAGAACCTGATCCCCAAATCACTCCTTACTATCGCTTTATTATTGATTTCCTTATTCGCTTTCCATTCCCTGCAAACTGAACAATATACTGTCCGGAATAGAGATGCGAGATATCCAATTGAATATGATTACTGTTGAACGTTCCTTGATATACTTTTCTGCCACTTGTACTGAAGACACTAACTTCTACTCCATTAGACCAACTATCTTCTAAATCAACGGCAAAAACACCATTACTTGGGTTAGGGTAAACCTTAGCATCGAGCTGATCTATGAAAGCATCTAGAATTGTGGAAGATTCATGAACATATTCAAATTTAATTTCCTCACTCACTGCCGATGTAGTAAAAGCACTGATATAATAAGTATGTTTACCATCCTCAAATGAACGTCTATCTCTAAAAATATTTGAGTTCTTATCCGTGGTACCGATTAATACTTTTTTATGTGAAGATGAGTCATAATAACAGATGTGAAAACCTTCCTCATTTCTTGAATTATCCTGCCAAGAAATTCTTAAATAATCATCAAGCATAGTGGCTACTACCTGAGAAGGTGCTTTTACAATAACACTATCTTGATCTGACTGATCCTCTTCATCTTCTGAATCTTCATCTTCTTTCGCAGGATCTTCTTCTCCATCGTCTGTTGTATCATCGTCTTCTGAAGTATCATCATCGTCTTCACCTTCCTCTTCATCAGTCGCTGGGTCTTCCTCTTCGTCAGACGAATCTTCATCGGTAGTATCGTCCTCCTCATTAGTATCCTCTTCATCCTCTGAACTATCCTCCTCTTCTGGATCTTCTTCTTCTTCAGGTTGAGGTATTTCCTGTCCTTTATATTTAATTTTTGCTGGATCAGATGACCCTTTTCTATTCAATCCAACAATACTATAAATGTAATCTTGATATTTATCAAAATCTGCATCTACTACGTAAAGCTGATTTGATGGAAGTGAGGCGATTAATATTGCCGATGCAACTGCATTCTTTTGCTTTCTATACACTTCATAGCCTTCTATTATTTCAGATGAGTCATTCCATGTAATTGTGACTGTATTGTCTAATGAGTCATAATTCAAAGTTAACTGATAAGGTTTCACAGGCGATTCGATTTCCCTTTCTAAAGTAGTTGCCTCCAACTCTAAAGTATCTCCACAAATATCAAATATATAGGCATGAATACTATAGGTATAAGTTGTATTTTCAGAAAGTAAGCTATCATTAAATATTCTGGTTTCGGCATTCACATCAGCAATAGGCTGTGGAGTACTTTCATCTTCAGATTGTCTAAAAATTCTGTAGCCATGCTCATCCGAATGCATATCTTCCCAACTAAGTTTAACAGTATGCTGTGTGGTATTTTGAATATGAAAATTAGCTAAACCAACAGGTGCAGGAGGCACTGTAGAAATGGATTTACATTCTGAATCATAATACACTCCGTTTCTCTCTGATGCCACTTTGTATGTATATTCTGTGTTCAAATTGAAATGAGCATCTGTATAACTTGTAACTGAAGCATCCAAAATAGCCAACATTTCAAATTCCTCCTCTTTTTCCTGACGATAGACGACATAATGCTCTTCTAAATCCGAAAGATCTTCCCACTGAATTTGATGTCCTCCATTTACTTTTTCTAGGCTCGTAATCAGTGGAGCGGCAATAGGCACTTGAGCTGACACTGGCGAGCTTAAAGAATTTCCAAGAGAATTATAACTCTTAATCACGTATTCATACACTTCTCCTTTTTCTACATCAAGATCCACAAACGTACTGTCATTGTATTCCAGTGAAGCCGCTAATGTAAATTCCGATTCCCCTGTTTTCCTTCTTAATACTTCAAACCCTAATTCATTTTCAATATTATCTTTCCACACTAATTCAATTGCATTATCCAGCGCTGTGATATTCACTTCTTCTACTGCATTTGGTTTGGAGCTGTTGCTCATGGTATGTACAAACAGTAAATAAATACTATTCAGTTTACCCTCAAAAAGACCATTGACAGCACTGATTCTAAAGTAATAAGTAAAGCCTTTTTTAAGACCATCTACAAGAAACGATTGCTGATTTACGTCAGTGACAAAAGAATGTGGGAAAGTTTTACCTAAATCAGTAGAGTATTCAATTAAAAAACCTGTTTCCAATGCTGAAACATCTTTCCAAGTGAATAAAATAGAGTTTGGAGTAATTTCCTCATACAATACATCTCTTGGAGCTTCCAAACGAGTGAATATAGAAGCCGTTACTGGTGTTGACCTTCCACTTCCATTAAAAGAGGTTACTCTAATGTAATAGCGGATAGAACCTAAAGTATTATTGGTAAAATCATAAGATGTGGTATTTCGATCTACAATTGCTAATGGTACAAATCCTTTATCTGGATTTAAAGAATATTCAACATAAAAACCATCTTCTGTATCACTTTTATCTTCCCAATTCACAGAAAGATGTCTTGTTGTACTTTGAAGTTCAACAGTCAAGTTTTCAATAGGATTTGGAATATCTTTCAATGTTGCTGATGCGATAGGTGAATTACTTGCTATACCTTCAGCACTAAATCCTTTCACTTTATAATAATACGTTTCTCCTAATGCCTTTGGTGATTTATCCACCCAATTGATTTTATCGGATGATACTTTAGTAACCACTTCATATGGTCCTTCTTGGTGTTCTGCTCTTTCTATTTCATAGCCAGAAACGTTGTCAATGCCATCCCAATCCAATGCTATATTTTCATCAGGCAACAACGATGCGTTCAATACCGTCAGTTCATCAATTGCATTGTTTCCAGTGGTTGATCCAAATACATCAAAAGACAAATTGGTATCTGTTGCACTAAATTCTTTTGGGTCAGTCCAATCCGAATAACTTCTTCCAAAAAGATTATCAGGATCAATCAAATAAAATGTCTCCCCTTTTGTTTCCAAGTCGCCTGTACCTTTCCAAAACCAGCTTCCTTCTTTGCTATAAGACATCACAGCTGCTACAGAAATCCAATATCTGCCAGAAGAAAGTGCTACAGGTGTAGGTAAAATATGTGTAATTGCTCCATCATCATAGGAAGATACGGCTACATGTCCTGAGTGATATACTTCTTTGTTAGAAGGTTTGCCATTATCATCTTCAAAAATAAATACCTCAACATTTGGCACTTCTATACCTGTACTACGGCCATAGGCTTTAATTTTAGAGATGACCCAATTTTTACCCTCCGGAACTGTAATGTCATCTGCCAAGTAGACTGCTTTTTGGAAATCAAGGAAGTACTGAGACCTATAAGTAGACCCTGTGTTATTGGTTTGAGTGTGCAAGGCTGGAATAATATTATCTACTTTTGCTCTAAACTGAATTTTAGATGAAAGTGTATTATCATATGCTAAAAGTGTTACTTCTGCTATTCCTGTTGACGTATTGGTTTCGATATAAAGTGTATCATTTGAAATAGAAGTGTGAATAATGCTGGTATCTGACGTCACCACCTCAAACACTAATTCATTTTGATTTTGGGATTCAAAAATATCTCTAAGGTCTATAGCTTCTGTAATTTCACCTAAAGAATAATTACGGTCTTCTATTGTTGTTTTTACCAAAGGAGGCATTGATTGAACTCCATAATAAGAAGAGTAAATGCCGTTGGAATGTGTGGCTACAACAACCAATCCATCCTCTCTTGTTTTGATCATGGTCACTACACCATCACCAATTTCCTCTTCACCTTGCTGCATCCATTGTGTGCCTTCCGCAATACTCGACAGAGGAGCGTAATAAAGGCCAACACTTGTTCCTACAAAAAGCCCTTCTTCTCCATTTTCTGGCTGATGGAATTCTGCCCAGCGAATGGAAGGACCAGCTCCAGAACCATCTTCATTTTCTTCTAAATTACCCGATACGTGTGTCCAGTTTACGCCTCCGTCTTTCGTTTGAAAGATACTTCTTGTCTGGTAGTTAGAGTAAACCACTACAATATGATTTGCGTCTTTTGGATTGACAGCAATACATGAAACATAAGCATTCGGTAATCCTTTTCCAGAGGAAATGAAATCTACCGATGAAGTTTTTGATCTTGAATTATTGATTCTATAGATATTACCATTTCCAGTTCCTACAATGACAATATTGGCTGGAACAGTTGAGGCGGCTAATGCTGTAATTCCTCCAGAAGTAGATACATTGGAATAAGTTGACCAGCCTTTTGAAGTACCATTGAATGTATAACCTGAATTAATACTTGATAAAGACAAGTTAAACCATAGTTTAGTTTTGGCTGGATAATACATCACATCTTCATCATTTGGATCAAGGATATACGGGTGAACAAACAACTGACCTGTTGCATCTCTTGGCTGAATACCATCATAATCTAAAGGTCTTGAAGGATCATCACCTTTAAACCTTAAAATTTTTCCATATTGAGTACTTGTATATCGGATATGTTCTCCTGATACAATCGCTACATAACATCCATCTCCCCCAGCGTATTCTTCTTCCCAATCTGCATTTGCAGCAGAAGCATCCGTATACCACTTTCCATTATCCTGAAACCCTGCCAATATCCTTGCATCACCTGCAGTTCCTTCATCAATTGCAATAGCATAAGCTTGAGTAGTATAATAGCCGTTGTTTAGGAATTCCCATTGCACTTCTTTCGCCATAATATTGATTGATTTTGAAACACCTCCATCATGGCTTGTAATTACTATATCAGGGTTGGATGGTAAGAAAACCATCGCATGATTATCAGGGTGATGATTCTTGTATTGACTCACATTATTGGCTGGTGCATAACCTCCTATCCATGTTGTATTAGTTGTACTTGAAAAACCATCTGTAGATCTGTAAAGATTAGTACTTCCAATAAAGACAACATTCTCATCATTGGGTTTCACTTCTATATATTGATTATAACTTCCTTGTGAAAGGTCTCCAACATAACCGCCATATGCAGGAAGGTTTTGAGTGCGGTCCTCCCATGTACCTGTTGAAACGGTGTATTTGAATAGCATATGGTTTCCTGTTCCTTTTCCAGGTGTATGTGCAAAGAAATAAACCACATCTGAATTAGATGGAGCAGAAGAAATGACTGTCCTGTTTAAATTAATGGCCGCCACCTGTGATGGTGTTATTTCAGTCCATTGCTCCCCATCTTCCGACATGAAGTAACCATGATTCGAAAGCGTCGCAAATAGTTTCCCTGAAGCATCCGTTTCTAATTCAGCATAAATGGAATGCTCGTTATCAATAACTTTATTCCAAGTAACACCACCATCGACGGATCTTGAAATTCCTCCTTGATGTGCTACATAAATTCCTCCATCATTATGAATTACAATACTTGAGGTATATTGGAAATCTCCTCCTGAAATGGTAGGGTCGAAAGTGGTTCCAGATAAAGAAGTCCATGAAACACCTCCATCGGTAGATTTATATATTCCATTACCTCTGTAAACTGCTCCTCCACCAGAAGCTGAATTACCATAAACCTCACCCGAACCATAATACCAAACGTTAGAAAAATGTGGTCTTGGGTCTTGTGCAATACAGGTAATACTTTGACGGTCCGTTGGCTCAGTTACTTTTGTCCAGCTCGTTCCTCCATCAATTGAACGCCATAACCCACCGGCAACACCTCCGGCTAAAATAATGTTCTCATTTGTTTGATCTATTGCTAACGCTCTTGTTCTACCTCCCACATTAAAAGGGCCTCTTTTTAGCCATTGCGGTGTATTCAGATTGGAAGCTGATAGATTAGAAAGTCTAGCGTTCTGGAAATGTATATTCTGAATGAATGCCTTTTCCTGATCAAAAATATTAGCCGGAATTTCATGTGTGATTGGATTTTCCAACATTAAATGCTCAAACTGTTGACGAGCAATGGGATCATCTTTCAATCTTTTAAACTTATGATAAACGGGTTCTTCTCCTGTTATATCTTCTATGATATCTTGGCCTAAAACGGGTACATTCAGGCATAGGAGTGTAGCGATGATAAACAGCAATTTCTGGTAGAAAAATGCTGAAGTAGTAAGTGGTTTCATGAGTGATAATAGGGTATTGCATTAGGTAGCAATCACTCTTAATAAAATTAGGTCTAAAGAGTGATAACATTAAAATAGATTGAAAGAGGTAGAGTAAAAGCATTTTTATCACTTCCTCTTCATCAGTTAAATAGAAATAGATTTATATACTTAAAATTAGGTTAAACGGGTAAATCATTAATTTCTCATTAAATTAGGTTTATAGGAATATAGTAAATAAACCGCTCTGAAAGTAGCCTATTAACAGTTTTACTTGGTAAAACAATATAAAGACTTCATTTCTCCTAACATTGACCAATTGCCAGGCCTGTGGTTTAATTTTTGAGAATTTCCCTACCACTTATCATTTTAAGTATAAAGGATTTTATCTAACCGGAATAATCTAAATTCTCCTCTTTATTATCCTTTTTCCTTTTCTTATAATGTAATTCTAACGGAATGGTAAGAATGTTTGAAACAACAACTGGAACGTCTGTTTCTAGCGTAGATGGATATAAAGGTGTATATTTTTTTTGAAGATTTCTAATGCTGTCAACTGACGGAATCAATTCATTTTCAACATAATTGATACAAACTTTATATAATTTTTTAATTTTTTCTATCCATTGAACTTTTTCAACGAGAAATTTGTTTGTCTCGGTTAACGACAAATATACATTAGAATAATTTTTCATATCAGAGAGAGTTATAATTTTTATTAATACTGTAAATCTCCCGGAAAACGACTCTATTTCAGATAGAAGATTACCCATCGTTCAATTTTAGGTAAATTACTTACTACTACTTGGTTCAATGACTATTAAACAGTATTCCCAATCATTACATGAACACTTTATACAAACTCTCCTTTTTACTAAATAATTGTGTTTTAAGTACTAAGTCAAAAATAAATCATAGTTAATTCTAATTTATTTTTTGAGCTTACAACGCTAAAAAACGTATTAATAGAACCACTATTAATACGTTTTTTGAAGGAAGTAATCACAAAACAATAAATAGAATTAGTATTAGTATGAGATAATTTTGAATTTGTACTTACCAATAATGTTCAGGGTAATGCTTATTCGGTACAAATAAATCTTTTTCTAAAGTATCCGAACGATTAGCCATTTCCCATATTAATTTCATCCCTAGTTTTGTTCTTTTATAAACTAAGTCAAAGTTAACTCTATCAACATCGTCTGTGGGGGCATATAAATCCTCTTGACAATAATCTGTTAGAACAGTAGTTGGTATATTTCTAAACACTAGTGCATTAGAAACTCGATTATTATCATAATAGGTACTGCTTGAAGTTTTGGTATAGATTTTCAGGTCCTTCTCATAGGTGTTCGCCGTTTCAAGAATGATCTTCTCATACATTGAAGAGTGCAGTTGTGTACCAAGCAAGTAACAATAGTTTTCATCTTCTACCTCTTTATGTTTTCTCCCTAATTGCTTAAAAGTAATATTGGCTACAATATTATCTATTGGTAAGCCAGAATACTCACAGAAGAAAAACTCACCTATTGAGAAGATCTCATTGACGGTAAAGTTTACAAAAAGTATAGATCTTCGAGGTGAATAACCTGCTTCTTTTGCTTTTTGAAAGGCCAATGCTAATTCCATTACTGCAGCGGTTGCTGTAGCGTTTGCATTTGCTCCATTGTAAATTACACCTTTTTGAACTCCAATTCCATCATAGTTAGCATTCACCAATATTATTTCATCTTTTAAATCAGTCCCCTCAATAAACCCTAGAATATGCTCATTTTCATATTCCAAAACTTCATATTTTGATTCTATATGTATTTCGGTTTTTAGTTGCCTTTGTTCTTTCTTCTTAAGCATATTGTACCTACTAATCATTTCTTGTTGTTCCTCCGAAAATAAAGAAAGAATTGTATTCCAATTTACACCGACCCACTCAGAAGAAGCATCATCGCTCTTAGCAATCCATTTTTCATATTCCGATTTTCTTAAATAAGCAATTGGTAGTTGTTTACTAATTGACCTAAAGTCTTTACGATTTAAATTGTGTTCATTGTCCTTGATTGAGAATAAAATTTTTGCATCTAGGTCTTCAATTTTCACTGTATTCATTTTATCAAAAGGGTCATAATGATGAAATATGACTCCTTTATCTCTAGTATACCTTCTGTATAGATTCTTAAAATCAATTTTATCTACATACAAAATTTCTATATCTCCATTCAGATCAACACTGTTAAATGGAAATAAGTCAAAGTGATCCTTTGTCAAGATGGCATTCTGATTATACACTTTAAACTTTGTGTATTGAGGGACAAAAGTTGGAAATTGAAGGGTTCGTTCCTCATTATACTTTGGAATATTATTAAGATTATAAAAAGATTTGATATAGTCAGCTGCTAGTTTATGTCCTCCTTCCAGCATATTACGACCTTTCATTTCATCACTTGCCAATACTTTGGTATGCTCCTCTAAAGCATCTTTTGATAAATAACTTACTACACTATTCATTTCTGAAGCAGTTGTAGATAAAGTAACATTTTGAGCAAATAAAAAGCAGGGGCTGAATAGAGCCAATAGGCTAGTAATGATATTTATTTTGCAATTCATAAATAGTTTAACTTTAATTTATTTTGATTTTAACACGATGAAGAAGCTTATTATCTAATTATAGTTAGTCTGATTTAAGTTTTAATCATGCGTGTTTATATAGTTTAGTTCGAAAATAGGCTTAAAAATTATAAACCCCAAAAAAGTCATAACAACATTTTTGGGGTTTAAAAGCAGTTGATCAATGAAAATCAGAAGTTTTGGATTTTCTTTTTTAGCCTACTCTTCGTTAGAATATCATCACGTAGCTCTTCTATTATGACTTTATTAGACTAAAAAATAACTATCCAACTTATCCTAATTTTAAATGTCCTACTGCTTAAATTAGAACTGAATTTACTCAGTCATGTTATTTCTTATTTTCCTAGAAGCTCTTCAAGCTTTTTCTCTAAAGCATCACCTCTTAGGTTTTTAGCAATGATCTTTCCTTCTTGGTCCAATAGCAAAGTAAAAGGGATACCCTCCACTCCATATTGTCTTGCTACTTCACCATCAGCATCTAGTACCTGAGTCCATGAAATGTGATCTTGTGCAATAGCACCTTTCCAAGCTTCAGCATCTCTGTCGATAGATACACCGTACACTTCAAAACCTTTGTCCTTATATTTTGTATAAGCTTTCAAGACATTTGGATTTTCCATACGGCAAGGTCTACACCAAGACGCCCAAAAATCAATCATTACATATTTTCCTCTGAAAGATTCCAAAGCAATTGTCTTTCCTTCTGGGCTTGCTAATGCAATTGGCATTGCCTCTGAGCCTACCATTGTAGCTTTTAAAGCATTATAACTTTTTGCTACTTCCATCACCAAACTGTCTTGAGGGAATTTTGCTTCTAGCTTTTCAATAGTTTCTGAGATTGCTTCAAAACTACCTTCTTTATCTTGAATAAAGTTTAGGGCTACCAAAGTCACATAGGCTCCGTCCATTTTCTTAAGCATTGCTTTGACAGCTTCCTTCTGGTCGTCTTGTAGTTTTTTGAACTTCTCTAAAACAGCTTCTTTATTTTCAGATGTTGCATATTCCTGTTGCAACTCACTTCCTTTTTCAGAGAAGGAATCATACATTTTTTTCAACTCATTCAATTGGTCATTTTCTTTAGAACCTGTAATCTTGAAGAATTCTCCGCTGTTTTCAACCTTCAAATCCATTGTTTCAAGTACAAGAAGCTCTTCCGCTTGATTACCAATATTTAAAGTATATAGACCAATTTTTGGAACAGTATATTCTAATGTGAACGATCCTTTCGCATCCGTTGTTGTCTCTGCCACATTTTTCTTACCGCCAACACTTTGAATCGTGTATAATATGATTTTTGTACCTTCAGCTTGATCGTTAAGAGTACCAGAAATTTTTACAGAAGCAGGATATGTTTTATCTCCTACACTAGACCCACCGCAACTTACCATAATAAAAGCAAGGAGTAGGAAAAAAATGTTGTGTAATGTTTTCACTGTTATACGTTTACTTAATGCTATGTTCTCAATACAGCAGTAATATTGACTTATTTCCTTCTAAAACCATAGCATAAGACTTTAAAAAGGTTAAAAAAATCAACGTTTTACTGAGAAAGCACCTTATTAATTCATATAACAAGGTGCTTTCTAATATGCAATATACACAGATCTTTATTTTTCCAATGCTTCTCGGAGCAATTGATTTGTTTTTTGAGGGTCTGCTTTGCCTTTTGCCATTTTCATCACCTCTCCCATAAAGAGGCCTAAAAGGTTTTTCTTTCCTTTTTTATATGCCTTTGCTTTATCCGGGAATTTAGCAATTGCTTGCTCTACTAATGGCAATAAGAAGTCATCTCCACTGTCTTGAATAAGGTCTAACTCTTTAGCTACTTCTTCTGGCTTGCTTCCTTCACGTTCAGCTACTGCTTTCAATAATTGTTGCGTTGCGGCAGCATGACTTACTTTTTTGTCGTCTACCAATCCAATAATTGCTGCAACTTGAGCCGGTTGAACTGAAAGATCAGCATAAGATACACCGCTTTCGTTGACCATTGATTTCAATGGACCGTTCATCCAATTTGCTGCTGATTTAAAGTTCTTTGTGGCACCGCATATAGCTTCAAAATAAGTTGCTGTTTCTCTAGTTTCCGTCAACTGATACGCATCTGCTTCTGAAAGCTTGAATTCTGAGATAAATTTCTCTACCAATTCATACGGCAAGCTTGGCATCTCTTGCTTGATTTTCTCCACCCACTCTGGTTTTACAATCATAGGCGGTAAATCTGGGCAAGGGAAATATCTATAGTCATTTAATGTCTCTTTGGTTCTCATCCCGTAGGTTTTTCCCGTTTCAACATTAAACGTTCTTGTTTCAGAAATGATCTCCTCTCCTTTCTCAATCATGGCAATCTGACGCTGCATTTCATAATCGATGGCTCTTTGGATATTACGCATAGAGTTCATGTTCTTAATCTCACATTTCTGCCCTAGCTTTGTATCGCCTTTCAAACGAACAGAAACGTTGGCATCACAACGTAATGAACCTTCTTCCATATTACCGTCAGATACTTCTAAGTAACGGACAATTTTACGGATTTCTCCTACAAATGCCGCCGCTGTAGCAGAATCATGAATACAAGGTTCTGTTACGATCTCCATCAATGGCACTCCAGCTCTGTTCAAATCCACTAATGTATCAGGCGAACCTTCTAAGTGTGTTGACTTTCCGGCATCTTCTTCCATGTGAATACGGTTTAGAATCACCGTACTTTTTTCACCTGCTTTAGTGACTACACCCACGTGTCCACCGATACATATAGGTGTTTTATCTTGAGTGGTTTGATATCCTTTTGGCAAATCTGGATAGAAATAATTTTTTCTATCGAAGAATTGATATTCTGAAATTTTACAGTGGCATGCCAATCCCATTTTTATAGAATACTCTACTACAGATTTATTCACTTTGGGTAATGTGCCCGGCAATGCTAGTGTAATTGTACTGACATTAACATTAGGATCTTGACCGTAGGTCGTCGGGTCTGAAGCAAAAATTTTACTTTGAGTCTGTAATTGTGAATGAACCTCCAATCCTACTACAAGTTCATATTTATCCAAAATTGCTTTATCCATATGCTATGTATTTATTTCAAAGCGTTGGTAGTCAGTGTAGAGCAGTTGAAAAAAATAAAAAGGTTAATAAGTACCTGACTCATCTGCAGTTTAATGGCTACACCTTCAATTGTGCTTGATTGTTACTTTTAAAATTTCATAAACAAAAAAGTCATTCTTTTAAGAAAAAATGACTTTTAAGCTATTTCATTACAATATTAATAAAATAAAGGGAATTACACTAAGTGGAATGATAAAATTATCGATCACATTTTATTTAAGTACCAAGACAAAATTATTTTTGGCTTTGTACCTACCATAAATCATCTTTAGTGTTTACGTTGACTTGCCTTGAATAGTATTTCTTTTTCTTCCTGCGTCAAGCCTTCGTACCCTCTTTCTGATATTTTATCCAAAATCTCATCTACACTATCTTGTGATGGTTGATTTGTGGTAGAAGTGGTCTGTGTCTTACTGGCTGTTTTCTTTTTTGATCTATGTACTACTTTCAATTTTCTATCTGATTTCGTCAGATTTGTAAAGAAATTAGTCATCGCATATAATGGCTTTCCAAGGTCTGTCCCTCTTTTCAGTAAAGAAACGTAAGAGAATCCCATCAAAGCACCGCCAAGGTGAGCAATTTCTCCGCCAGCATTACTGCCTGCCGACTGAATCAAAGACAAGAAAATATAAACAGCCGCTAAGTATTTGATTTTTACAGGACCAACAAACAAAAGATTTATTCTGTAATCAGGGGCAATCGTTGCTGCTCCTACTACAATTGCATATACACAAGCTGATGCACCAATCAATCCACTTACCATTTCCATGTGTCCTTTATAATAAGGTACCACATTGTACATCAATAAGTAAGCTAAACCGCCTGCAATACCACCTAGGAAATATAATGCAACTAACTTCTTGTCGCCTAAAAACTCAGTAAAGATGATTCCAAACCAATACATGATCAACATGTTGAAAAGGATATGGAAGAAATCACTCATGCTGTGCATAAAGAAGTAAGTGATAAGCGTCCACGGCTTCACTACTGCATCTAATATATAAGGAGGTAAGGCTACGTTGCTGAAGATATATTGATCATAAATACCATGTAAACCTGACAGTTTGAATACGAGCATCAAAAGACTCATACAAACATATACGACAACATTTACAATAATTAGTCGAAGTAGCCCACTTCCAGGTTTGTTCCATGTATACTTTAAATCGGAGATAAAGCCATTCATAAGAAGTTATAATAAAGGTTTAATGGGTGATAATTAGAGAACCTACTTTAATCATAAAGGTTTAAGTATTAGGTATTTTAATTTACGGAAAATCCCTTACTTTTAAAAATGTTCCTTATTATTCATCCCTTTTTACATTTTTATATTAGATAGATGAAGTCCTTATTTAGAAGACGTCAATCTATGGTTATTTCAATATTAAGACAACTACTTTGTCAACTAAATTTCCGGTAGTTATCAATTGATTTTTCTGCAAGCTTTAAAGGTGCTACTTCCAAGCTTCCTTCTTCTTCATTTTTGTCTTGAAACAAAAACGAAGCAAAAAATTCAAGGCTTTGAAGTTAAAAGCAAGGTGGTTCTTGTGATGGTTCGCGAGGACGTTGCAATACAACGTCCCTGTATACGTCATTTTACAGACCACGATCAGATCTATTCACTCTTAACTCAAACTACTGATAGCTCTGATATCTCCATCTCTTCATCAAAATGTAAGCGAACAAAGCTCCTCCTAAGTGGGCTAAGTGTGCTACATTATCTGCTGGATTTTGAGCAATCAATTCATATGTTTCATATAAGATATAAGCACCTACCAAGTATTTCGCTCTGATTGGAATAGGTGGGAATAAAAGCATCAATTTTAAATTAGGGAACAGGTAGGCAAAAGTGAATAGGATGCCGAAAATAGCTCCTGAGGCACCCATCATAGGACTATCAATTTTTAAGGTATGGAACATTTTCACCATCGCTGATCCTAACTCTTTATAACTGGCATTATCTGGCGATGAGAAAAATACATTCTCTGTAAAATCATACAATGAAATATTACCTACACTCTCTACATATGGAAGATAGTTTTGCTTACCATATTGCAATAGTTCTAAAACACCAAATTTCTGATAGAATTCATAGTTAGAATAGCCATTTGCAAAATTGTAAAAGTTCTGAGGTGTTTGATTCATCATATATTCAGCACCTAAGACCTCTATGTTGTACACTTCATAAAATTCGACCATTCCGAATAACAAACCGCCAAAAATCCCTGTCAGGAAATACATAATCAAGAAACGTTTCGATCCTAATACATTCTCCAGCATTGGCCCGAAAATAAATAGGGCAAACATATTGGAAAATAAGTGACGGAAACCACTGTGTACAAACATGTAAGTGACAGGCTGAAAGATCTGGAACTTTTCAGACCAAGGATGATGGTAGGCTAAAGAATCCGAAATAAATGCATCGATGTACTCTGCTGACATATTGGGTAAAATGCCACCGACATACGGCAAGGCAAATATCACCAAATTCATGATCAGCAGTATTTTAACATAAGGTGTTAAGTTCTGTCCCATATTTATAATTTAGTCTTTAACCTCAAAATATACTATTCTGAAGGCTTGATTTCTTTAATGTTGAGCTGCAGGTTTTTCCTTCCTTTATACTCATTGATTTCCAATCTAAAAAGAACATCCACTTTACCGCCAACACATGCTTCCATTTTTTCTGCCTGACTAAAAGCGATGGCATCAAACTTTTGTTCTCTTTCTCCTTGACTTATTTTCATCTTAAGGTGCTTGTCTTTCAACACTCTTGGAGTACCGTCTACAATGACATTATTAGCTTGAAAAACAGGTGGAGGATTATCATGTCCAAACGGCCTCATTTTCTCAATAATACCTGCGGTAGCAAGATCCAGATCGGATAGATTTACATTTAAATCTACTTTTACCTCCGATACAAATTCCTTTCCATTCGTCAGTTTGTCCACTTCTGCCACAAATTTTTGCTTAAAAGCTGACAGATTTTCCTCCTTTAATGACACACCTGCCGCTGAAGTATGACCGCCGAACTTTGTCAGCAAGTCCTGACAGCTGGTCAAAACAGCATGAATATCAAAATCACCTATCCCTCTTGCCGAACCTGTCACTTCATCTCTTGAAAGCGTCAGTGCCACCGTTGGTTTACCATATTTTTCAGCACACCTTGAAGCTACAATACCCAAAACACCTTTGTGCCAATTTTCACTATATAAAACTAAGGCACTCTTGTTTTGTTCTGTTTCGGCCATCTCCATTGCCTCTTTGGTATTCTGCGTATCATATTTTTTTCTCAGATCATTGATACGACCGAGTTCCTTGGCTTGTTCCAGAGCTTCTTTGGGATCTTTGGATGATAGAACTTCCGCCGCTATTTGTGCGTGTGCTATTCTTCCCGCTGAATTAATCAATGGCCCGAAATTATATCCTAAGTCCTGTAGTTTTAAATCCGCCGGCGTAAGGTTTAATACGGTAAACAAGGCTTTTAATCCTTCTTTTTCAGTATTTTTGAGATACTTTAAACCTTGATTACATAATACCCTGTTTTCATCCAGCATTGGTACCACATCACAAGAAGTTCCAAGTACTACCAAATCTAGATGTTGCCATAAAGGCGTTGGGTCAATGCCATGTTTCTGACAAAAGCCCTGCAATAGTTTAAATCCAACACCACATCCTGAAAGCCCTTTGAACGGATAGTTGCAATCGCTTCTTTGGGGATTCAAAACGGCTGTTGCCTCCGGTAATTCTTCTCCTACTTGATGATGGTCACAAACTATAAAATCTATATTTCTATGGATGGACTCTGCTATTTCATCATGATTCAAACTGCCACAGTCCAACGAGATAATCAATTGACAATTGGTAGCAACAGCGTATTCTACGCCTCTTAATGAAACACCATATCCTTCAGTGTATTTATCAGGAACATAGAAGTCTATATTAGGATAAAAATCCTGAAAGAAATGCATAAATAAAGCTACAGCACTTGTGCCATCTACATCATAATCTCCATAAAAAAGAATACGTTCTCCCTTCTCAATGGCCAATGTCAGACGGGCTACAGCCACATCCATATCTTTCATTAAAAATGGATCGTGCAGTTTTTCTAATGTAGGACGGAAATAGTCGCGTGCACTATAAATAGTATGCACTCCTCTTTGTGCCAGCAAACTTGCTATCACTTTGGGCACATTGGGTTGCTTTAATAAAGCTTTGACGTATTCTTCTTTAGGTTCAGGGATTAATGTCCACTGTTTATTCATGTTCTGTTATTTTGTGGGTAGACAAATAGGTCAACCCCAACGACGCGTACGTTATTTTTTTATGCCAAAGGCCAATGCCACCCAAGCAGCAATAAAACCTACACCACCAATAGGAGTAATCGCTCCTAACCATGTGATTCCGGTTACTGACAATATATATAAACTTCCAGAGAAAATAAGGATACCCAATACCATAAATACGGCAGACCATTTCAACCAGCTTCCTTCTATCTTATTGGCTAATGCTCCTAAAAGCAACAAGCCTAATCCATGATAAAAATGATATTTCACTGCTGTTTCAAAGGTTTCGGTCCTTCCAAACTGTTCTAATGTGGGTTTCAATCCATGTGCACCAAAGGCACCTATCGCAACGGCCAAAGCACAAATTATGGCTCCTGTTTGAATGATTTTTTTCTCCATTTTTGTTTGTTGGTTTATATAAGTACTGTGACAAAAGTAAAGGTACATTTTATCTTATCTTTTTTATCCTACTCTTCGTTAGATTTTTATCGCGTAACTAAGGCTATGCTCTGCAAATCTGCCTTGTTAGATTTTTATCGCGTAACTAAGGCTATGCTCTGCAAATCTGCCTTGATTAGAATAAAAAATAACAAGCTAAAATTATCCCTTTTCTTCTGTCCTAGTACTTAGTATGCAAGATAGGGATAATGAATGAAGAATACCATCTGTAGGGACGTTGCATTGCAACGTCCGCCGAACCACAACAAGGACCATATGCCATATACTCGTAGACGTAGACCCATAATTGAAATTATGGGCTTATGGGAAGACATCTCCCACTGGCGCGAATGTTAAGCGATAGCGTCATTCGTGTCCTGCAGATCACCAGAAATCTCCTGATTTCTAAATTCCATAAATAATAGAAAATCTAGTTGGTAAGTGGTTTTTATGGTGGTTCTTAAGCCACAAGGCATTGTGGCTCTACATAACGACATCTTTTCAATTGAAGTATCATTGATTGAAAGAGACCCTGTAGGGATGTTGCATTGCAACGTCCGCTGAACCACAACAAAGACCATATGCCGTATACTCGTAGACGTAGACCCATAATTGAAATTATGGGCTTTTGGGAAGACATCTCCCACTTTTTATATCGCAAGTGTTAAGCCGAAAGGCGCCACTTGTGATGATATATTGGCGAAGTCTCCCGACTTCGAAATGAATGAAATTATGGTGTTTATATTCGAAGTCAGGAGACTTCGCCAATACTCAGTTCCAAGTGACGCTAACGCTTAACACTTGAAACATGGTGTAGAAAAGACCATCTCTGCAACGTCCACACAAACCATTTTTCTTAATTCTACATTCTTAACGCTTCATTACAATCACTGTTAAAAGATCCCAAAACAAAGTATACACCTTGTCATCAATTCTCCTTCATTTATCTAGGGTATAAACTAATTGAAAAAGCAACGTAATCTTCAATCTAAAATGTCATTCAAAATAAAATCAATCCTGCTATTCTTATTTTTCACAATTTCATTTTCTTCTTATTCTCAACAAGTAAAGAAAGGTATTTCACACATGGGTATCTTAAATACACCTTTTTCCTTTAAAATGCTTCCACTTTTTAATATTCATCTTTTCTATGATTATCAGTTTAGTGATAAATGGGGAATTCAAGGGGATGTCAGTTTTGAAATGGGTACAAACAACTATATTGATGGAACTGCCCTTGGATTATTCAATGTATTATCCATTGCTCCAAAATATTATATCCATGACAATAGAATATCTAAAAGGGGACATCTTAAACAGCTTTTCTTAAGCGCTGCATTACTGGGACAATGGGATACTGGAAAACGATTAGCGGGTTCATCATTTGACACTTACGCAGAACGAAGAGTTTTTCCTTTTCAAGCCTATATTGCACCACAGTTAACTTACAGACATGTGGGCAAGAAAGGATTTATTTATCAGGTATTAGCAAGTTACCCTATTGGATTATACACACCTGATCACACTCCTACAGATCAAGATTTATATCAAAAAGAAGGGATGGAAATTAGGTTTAATTTGGGCTATATGTTTTTCTAAAAAATAAAATAGAGCAGATCCAATCACGATGTTTCAAGTATTAAGCGACAGTGCCACTTGGAACTGATTATTGGCTCCTGACTTCGAATATAAATACCCTATTTTTATTCATTTCGAAGTCAGGAGACTTTGCCAATGTGCCATCACAAGTGGCGCCTATCGGCTTAACACTTGCGATATAAAAGGAGGAAATACCTCATCCCTCTTCCCTCTTAATTCTTAACTCAAAACTCTTCCCTCAAAAACCTAGCTCCATCCGCCACCTAAGGCGTTATACAAGCGGATCAGTTCTGTAATTTTCACCAATTTATTATTGACCAAAATGATTTCTGCTTGCAAAAGGTTTTGACGGGCAGTGATTACTTCCAAGTAATTGGCAGATCCTGACCCCAAAAGGTCTTGAGAATACTCTACCGCTAGACGGTAAGCTTCACATTCTGCTTCTTGATTGATGATCACCTCTTCTTGTTTGTCAATAATTAAAACAGAGTTCGAGACTTCCTGCCCTGCCAAAAGGATTTGCTTCTGGAAATTCAGTAAAGCAATTTTCTCTTCGCTTTGTGTGATCTCGTATTGTGTTTTAATCTGACGTTGATTCCAGATCGGTTGTGTTGCTGAACCTAAAACATTAAACAAGAAAGAAGACGGGTTAAACCAATCCTGCACTTGAATACTTTGAAGGCCTGCTGAAGCAGAAATTCTTAGAGAAGGATAGAAATTTGCTTTCGCGATATTTACCCTTTCAAAAGTACTGATCAAATTGTACTCCGCTGCTTTTACATCAGGTCTGTTTTCTAATAACTGTATAGGCAGACCTACATCTAACTTAAAATCAAAACGGTCATTGAATACAGAATCCCTTTCAATGGCGTGGTTGTTTTCTCCCATTAAGAAAGAAATGGCATTTTCTGAGATTTCAATGTTCTTCTCCGCTTCCACCAACAACACTTTTGAATTGTAAAGCAAAGCTTCTGATTGCTTTACGGCCACCAAAGTCAATTCACCAGCTTTGTACAATGCTTCCGTCACCTCTAAGCTTTCCTCTCTTGATTTGATCGTTTTCAACAAAATTTCTCTTTGTTTATCAAAACCAATCAGGCGGTAATAATTAAAGGCCACTTGGCTGACCAAATCAGAAACAATAGCTTTCTTTACTTCCTCTTGTGTCAGTAAATTCATTCTTGAAGCTTCCGTTGTGGCTTTTAATTTACCCCAAATATCCGCTTCCCAAGACATATCCACTCCCACATTGTATTGCTGTTGATTACCAAAAGCATTACCTATTGGAGTATTGGCAGAGTTTTGGGTGTAACCCGCCGAAATATTACCATTGACAGTCGGTTGGTTTACACTCTTTCCTTGCTTGAATAGTGACTTGGCAATCTCCACATTTTCCAATGCTATTCTTACATCGTAATTGTTGGTGATAGCTCTGTCTATATAATCTGTCAACAAGCTGTCTTTAAAGAAATCAGACCAGATGATTTGCCCAAAATTCTGATCATGGGCCACATTTTCGTTGGTGATTCTGTAAAGGCTTTCGTCGTCTATCTCTACAGTTCTTGTATAATCTTTACGGATCAGACAAGAAGACATAAGCATACTTAGGAGTACACTTAATAGGGTTAATTTAGTATACTGCATGTTCTAGTTCTTCTTTTTCAGGTTTTTGAGGAGTACGCTTCTTAAATAGTTTTTCATGAATGCCCTGGAACACCACGAACAATACCGGAATAAAAATCAGTCCTAATAAAGTACCCACTAACATCCCTGCCACAGCACCTGTACCAATAGATTTATTACCAGCAGCTCCTACTCCACTAGCCATTACCAATGGAGTCAAACCTAAGATAAATGCAAATGATGTCATTAAGATCGGACGAATACGCTCTCTTGCACCTTCCACTGCGGCATCATAAAGTGAGTATCCTTCATTTCTTCTTTGCAAGGCAAACTCAATAATCAGAATGGCATTTTTAGCTAATAAACCTACCAACATGATCATCGCTACCTGGAAGTAAATGTTGTTTTCTAAACCTCTCCAGTTTGTAAAACTATAAGCACCCAATACCCCAAAAGGTATAGAGAACAATACAGCAAATGGAAGAACATAACTTTCATACTGCGCCGCTAAGAAAAGGTACGTAAACAAAATACTCAGCATAAAGATATAGACCGACTGCCCTGATGAACTGATCTCCTCTCTTGTCAAGCCAGAGTAAGCGATTTCGTAATTCAATGGCAATGTTTCCTGAGCAATTCTGTTGATTTCAGCAATGGCCTCACCTGAACTGTGTCCTGCAACTACACCACCTTTTACAGAAACGGCATTATAAAGGTTGAATCTATTGATAGACTGAGGACCATAGGACCTTGTCAGTTTCACAAATTCTGAAATCTGAACCATAGTCCCTTCGCTATTTCTGACGAACATATTATCCAAACTTCCTTCATTCTTACGATCATCCGGTTTGGTCTGCATATTCACACGAAGCTGTTTACCGAATCGTGTAAAGTCCGCCACATAATAACCGCCGATAAACCCTTGCATGGATTTGAAAATATCACCCACCAATACTTTTGATTCTTTGGCTTTCGCAACATCAATTTCCATTTCTAATTGAGGGAATTCCATATTAAATGAGTTGGAAGCAAAGGCAATTACTTCTGACTTTTGAATTTCTGAAGTGAATTTTTTCGCCACTTCATCCAATCCTGACAACTGACCTGAAGCTTTGTCTAAGATCTGGAATTCAAAACCATCTGAACTACCAAAACCTGGGATACTTGGAGGTACAAAGAAGATCGTTCTGGCCGTTTTGATATGAGCCGTTCTTCTTTGCATCTCTGCAATGATACCGTCTTTAGTTGTTTCAGGAGTTGTTCTTTCTTTATAATCTTTCAAAAGCACGAAACCTAAAGCGTATGAACTACCTGCACCTGAGAAGAAGTTGGAACCCGAACGCATGGATACAGAGTGTACCCCTTCCGTTCCTTTAATAGCCGCCAACATTTCTTCTGTCATAGCAAAAGTTCTATCCATTGAAGAACCAATTGGCAATTCCATATTGATAAAAATTACACCTCTATCTTCTGAAGGAACAAAACCTGATGGCGTATTGGCATCGAAATAATAAATGCCTCCAAAACTGAAAACCAATGCCACCAATGTAAGCCACTTGTGCTTTAAGAATACCTGTAAAGTTCTTGTATATTTCTTTACACCTATATTAAATGCTAGGTTAAAAGCTTCATAGAATTTATCTAAAAATGTTCTTTTCTCTTCCCCTTCATGTGACTTTAAGAAGAGTACACACAAGGCCGGACTTAGTGTCAGGGCATTGACGGCTGAGATTAAAATCGAAATAATCAATGTCACACCAAACTGCTCATAGAATACACCTGATGGACCTTTGATAAAAGTAATTGGAACGAATACCGCCGCCATTACCAATGTTACAGAGATGATGGCACCAGAAATTTCACTCATGGCTTTACTTGTCGCCTTGTGTGCATCTTTCTCTCCATTATCTAGTTTGGCATGGACGGCCTCCACTACTACAATGGCGTCATCCACCACAATACCAATGGCGAGTACCAATGCAAAAAGCGTCAATAAGTTTAAGGAATATCCTAAAACACCCAAGAAGAAGAATGTACCAATAATGGCTACGGGTACAGCAATGGCTGGAATTAATGTAGACTTAAAGTCTTGTAAGAAGATCCATACCACAAGGAATACCAAGATAAAGGCTTCAATCAATGTTATTTTCACTTTATCCATAGAAGCCGTCAAGAACTTGTTGGTGTCATAGTTGATCACGTACTTGATACCATCAGGGAAGGTCTTCTCTAAGCGCTGCAATTCTACGTGCAAGTTTTCGATCACTTCCTGCGCATTGGAACCTGGTGTTTGGAAAATACCAAAACTCACACTTGGGTGCCCTAATGTGATGGACCTTGTATCATAAGAAAAGGCATCTAACTCTACATCCGCCACATCTTTCAAACGTAAATAACGGCCATTTCCTTCCGAACGGATAATAATATCTTTGTACTCTTCCGGTGTTTTATAACGGCCTTTATATTTGATTACAAACTCAAAAGGAGAACCGGAGTTTTGTCCCAAAGCACCTGCTGCCGCTTCTAAACTTTGCTCATTGATGGCATTTTGAATATCAGTAGTCGTCACTGAATACGTCGACATTTTCGCAGGATCAAGCCATATTCTCATCGAATAATCTCTGGCTCCAAACGGAGAAACAGAGGCCACCCCTTTTACCCTTTGCAACTCAGGTTTCAGCTGAATATTAAAATAATTGGACACGAAAGTCTCGTCATAATCTTTATTTTCTGAATAGATGGCTGCATACATCAAAGAAGAGTTTTCCTTCTTTTCTGTGATCACACCACTACGAATCACCTCTGCCGGTAATTTGGCATTGGCTCTTGCCACCCTGTTTTGAACGTTTACCGCCGCCACATCGGGGTCAATGCCCTGCTCAAAGAAAACGGTAATAGAAGCCGCACCGTCATTGGATGCACTCGACGTCATATACGTCATGCCTTCCACACCATTGATCTGTTCTTCAATCGGCACAATCACACTTTCAAGAATGGTCTGTGCACTGGCACCTGGGTAACTGGCTGTTACAGCAACAGTAGGCGGAGCGATATTGGGGTATTGAGATACCGGTAAGTCCATATAACCTAGTATCCCCAACAATGTAATCACCACAGAGATTACTGTTGACAATACAGGTCTGTCAATAAATTTTTGTAACATGAAATTGGAGTTAATCTTATTTGAATGTGGCTTGGTAAGTTTCTAGTACTTCATCAACAGTTGTTGGTTTGGAAACGATCTTCTGGCCCGAACGCACCACGTTCACACCTTCAGCAAGAATCTTATCTCCTTTTTTGATGCCTTCGTCAATCACCAATAATTTGTCTGTTTTGATCCTTGAAGTCACTTTCTTAGTGTACAAAGAGTCCGTATCAGAAACTCTATACACAATCGTCTGTCCTTGTTGTTCAAATGTAGATTGATAAGGGATCACCAAGGCATTGCTGACCATGTTGCTCACAATCACACGGGCACTACTACCATCTCTCAAAACACCTTCCTGATTAGGGAACTTCGCTCTAAAAGACACCGAACCCGTTTCCTGATTGATACTACCAGAAATCGTTACAATATGTCCTTCATTGGCATACATAGAACCGTCCGCTAATTGCAATTGTACAGCAGGAAGGTTTTTAATTTTCTCTTCCATGTCTTTCCCCTTCACATCTTTGGTGAAAGAAAGGAAATCTCTCTCGTTCATGGAGAAATAAGCAAACACATTCTGAATGTCAGACACCTCTGTCAATGAAGCCGTATTGGGGCCTACCAATGTTCCCTGACGGAAATTAATAGAACCGACCACTCCATTCACCGGGCTTGTGATTGTAGCATAACTAATGTTGGCATAGATCGTATTCAAGTTACTTTTCATCTCCGCTAATCTTGCCTCAGCGGTTTTCAGTTGAATTTCCGAGATTACTTTCTTTTCTACTAACGGGCGCAAACGGTCCACTTCCACTTCAGCCACTGCCACCTGAGCCTTTGCGGTTTCCACCTGCTCACTCAAAGAAGCCGTTTCGATATGAAAGAGTTTTTGCCCTTTTCTTACTTTCTGACCTTCGTCTACATAAACTGCGTCAATATAACCACTGATTTTAGCACGCACTTCACTACTGACTTCCCCCTTTACACTTGCAGGGTACGATTTTTCGTAAGATACATCTCTTACCTCAGCCTCAACGACTTTATAAGGATGAATGGGTTTGTTGTTTGTAGTCTGTTCATCTTTATTACACGATAGTACAAGAAGTGATAATAAAAGAATTAAGCTTTTGTTACTGGACATTATGATCCTGTCTGTTAGGGTTGATAATTAAGTTGTTGCAATTTCCTTCTTTTATATTAATTGTTTAAACGAAAGTTGATTCATTAGTATTTATTAAGAGTTTAGAGGTGGGAAAGTGGGGTGGTTTGGGGAGTTTGCTTCTTTTTCAGGAACTTATATATAGTTATTGCTTTTTCTTTTGATTTTTTTGCTAAAAAAATACACATAGTTTAAAAAGTAATAACTCTTCAAACCATGTGTAATTTATTTATCATCTCCGTTTCTCTTTTCTAATTCTAATTTGAAAAATAATTCAAATTAACAGATATTTTGTATTTTACCTGAGACATAAAATATAAGGTCATATAGCATGTTAAAGGAGTTATTTTCATTCATGTATTGATTTTACATTTTCCTTTCCAAACCAACTCTTAGCTTGAGCAATTACCTCACTACTTGGATTATGATAAAAAACAGTTAAGTTTTCTTTTGTTCTTGTGCAACATACATAGAATATTTTTTGGCTTCTTTCTAAAACACTTGCTCTTCCTGAATTGAGAAACAGTGCCTCGAAATTATAGTTTTTCCAACCTCCATTATCTAAAACCACAAGTACATTGTCAAATTCAGTTCCTTTTGTTTTGTGTTGAGTCGAAAATGGAGTACGTCCTTCAAGATATTCATATAGTTTTTGAAACTGAAGAAATGGTACACTTGCTACTCTGTTATAAACATAACTCATTTCTCTCTTAAAAGAAGTCAGTTTATCACCAATAAAGCAAATACCTCTTTCATGTGCGTGTTGGACAATCTCTTCAATAGTTTTATCACCAACATTAATTAAATTATCAATGTCTTCTTTTAGTTGGCGTTTACCTGAAATTGAATTTATACGCTTCTGGGTATGTTTCAAAAATTCGTTGTAATCACCTGTTTTATATAAATGGATTATATGTTGAATCTTGTGAAGGTGCTTTATTAATTCATCTCGTCTACTTCCTTTTTTATTTTCATCGTCTTCATCTTGTTTCTTATCGTCAATTAACTGGTCTTTATCAACATAAGTCTTGATAAAAACAGAAAATGGAAGTCTCTTGGCAAAGGTAAAAAGGTCTTGATTCTGACTAATGAAAGATTGTTGGACTGGTGTTGGTTTAATTTTTTTTAGTTCATTATCTGTTTTTCCAACAGATAATGAATCAATAACTTCACCAAATGTTTTGTCCGAAAAATCAGTCTGAATGTTATTTTCTTTTAGGTACTTTCTAATTCTGTTTTTGAAATCGATTATCTTGTCTTTATCATAAATATCCATTAAATCTCTAAATCCAGCCTTATCTGCGATTAAGTTATGGGTCAGATTAAGTTCTTTAGCTTGAGTTTTCTTAGAGACAGTGTTATATTCAAAGTCCCAACCAAGCTCTGTTTTTAGCTTCTCTAAATCGTTTTTGTTGGATGAATAGCGAAACTGTACAGTTCCTTGCTTAACCGTTCCACTTTGCATGTTAGGAGCATTACTATCGGTTGACGGTTCTTGTTCAATACTATCAGTCCGTAGTTTATTTGCCAAATCAATAATTAACTTAGGGTTACGGCGATTTTGCCTCTTTATTACTTCTTTTACTTTATCATTCTCAAGATATTTTACAATATCACCTACTCCTTCATCATAAATTGCTTGCATTGAATCACCAAAAAAACCAATAATGCAAAATTTACTACTTTGAGTCATGTGTTCAAGAAATATTTCAATTACCTCTTCTTGTGTATCTTGATACTCATCAACAAAAATGTATTTGTATTTATCTTTTAGAATATCGCATAACTTCTTATGTTTTTTAAAAAGGTAATTTGAAAGTAATAGAACTTCATCGTGAGAAATTCTACATTTAGAAAAGTTTGTTGAAAGATATGAGTATTCTATCTCATCAGAAAAAAAGTTAGTTGTAATAGGTGCTGTTTCGGTTGTTTTAAATTTTGTATTTTCTGGGTCATTAATTAATTCAACCAATGCTTCTACTATTTCTTTTTGATAACGCCTTATAACATCCCAAAGAAACTCGTGAATAGTAGTTACGTTTAGGTTCTTATGATTTACTCGTTCATCAATTTCCTTAACAGCTGCATTGGTATATGTCATGCATGCAATTTTTTTTGTTGGGTTTTCTTCGATTACTTGTTTAATTACTTGAACAAGTGAATAGGTTTTACCACTACCAGCTCCACCGCTTAACAAAAAATTTTCTCCCCGATGGATGTGTTCCATTATTTGTTGAAATTCGTCCATTGCTTAATCTTCCTTTAGCCAAGTTAAACCTTCATTAATATATGCTGGTGTTTGCCAATTACTATACAAATTACCATCAATATCAGTCTTACTGTTTAACAGTATTTCAATTGCAAGAGATGGTTTACTATTGACTGCTTGTTCTGAAAAATCAAATACACTAATCTCATCACTTTTGAATTTTTTCAAATATTTCGAAGTTAATGAATTAAACGAGTGATTTTTATTTTTTATAAACTCAGAGTTTATGTGAAAAAAAGCATCTTCAAAACTTCTTGCGTGATAATTTGCTTCTGGAGTTTGAAATACTAACAAAACATTTCCACTTTCGCTTGAGATCCATTTTCTTGGCTGTTCTAACCAAACATCTCCTTCTGTATTTACCATCCATATTTTACAGTTATCTTTCTTTAAAATTTTCGCATCAAAATCCAAATTAGTATAATAGTTTAACTTTTTTTGATTTCCATGAAAGAAATGAAGTGCTGTATTAGACGTATGAGTTGCTGCAGAATTACTTGCGAAGCATTTTACAGTTTCTTTTTTCACATTCCCATTCCCATAACACTTGGGCGTAACACCATCTGTTTCATACAGAACTTGCTCGTAGAAACTATCTATATCTGTAATGATTAAAGTTTTGACACCAATGAAATCAATAAATTTCTCAAATATCTGGGAGTAAGCACCTACTTCGACAATTGAAATATTTTGAGATAATAAAGGTAGAGTACTCCCTGTTATTTGATCAGTATGATATTCGTTGTCAAACTTTTTCATCATAGCAGGAAGTAGGATTCTCTCTGTATCTCCTTCAATTAGTATTGCTTTATCAGCAAAAAACAGTTCGGCTCTATTTAAAGTAAGGTATTGTTTTAAAAAACGATAGTTTTCTTGCTCACCATTCTCTTCATATTCCTTTTCAAGGTCTTTAATATTTTTTGCAACAACATTATTATCTGTTGTTTTTTTGAGGTATTTTATATCATCATAGTCACTCTCTGAAACGATATGTGAACTGTGAGTACTTATGAGATATTGTAACTTTCTGTTGTTTCCATCTTCCCTTTTTATGCCTTCCTTAAGTAGTTCTTTTATGTTTTTTATAAACACAGACTGCATTTGTGGGTGGGTATGAGCCTCAGGTTCTTCTATGAAAAGTAAATTTATATCGGCTGGGACTTCATCAGCCAATCGCCTAAAATCACTGACGAGATATTCAATTTCAAAAATCATACTTATCAGGTTCATATAACCAAGTCCATTGTAACTTTCAGGCAAAGAGCTATCAAATTGATTATACATAACAGTTGTGTTACCTTCTAATAATTCCCTGTGTTGTAATGTAGAAAGTATTTCAATTTGTGAATCATCTTGTTTTATTCCCCCAAATTTTTTTACTTTTTCAATCACTTCTTTAAACAAACCAGAATAAATATCACTCAATTCGATATCGGTATCAATTAGTTTATCTTGAAATTCTTCAATTGCGTTTTGTTGTTCTGTTGATTCTTCTGATTTCTTATAGAGTTTAGATGTTTGGGATGATAATGTTTTATCTACATCGCGGTTTGAAACCTCTCTTTTTGCACTGATAAATTTAAAATTTAGAACATTCTGTATTGATATTTTTTCCTTTACTAAATCCTTATAATTATCTTCATTAGCTTCGGAAGTTGTTAAATCATATTCAACTGTTTTTCGAATAAAATTAAAGTAGTTTGTTGCATTCCTATCAAGAAAAAAGTTTAAACCCTTTTCTTCATATTCTGCATTATTTGCTTTTTTTTCAGCTTCTTTTTGTTTGAATATTTGAAAATCCTCCCTTAGGTTTTCCAAGAAACTATGGTGTAAAACAAAATCAAAACCTAAGACTATGAAATTATTTTCAGGGTTTAAGTCCATCATCAAACTACTTATATGTTCAAGGTTGTCGGAATCATTATACTCGATAAAAATCCTTAGACGAATACCAAACGGGGTATAATTTTCAACGCTTGGTATAACATTTTGAACTAAATCATAAAGTTGTTGTTTATTTTCGATATTAAAGTCATTATAGCTAAATTGCTTTCTATCAGACGGATTTAAGAATTTGTCTAACACACTCAACAAGGAAGTTTTACCAGTATTATTTTTTCCAATAACAAGGGATAGCTCGTCCTCTAAGTCAATACAGAAATCCTGTAGAAGTCTGTAGTTTTTCACTTTTATTTTCTTGATTTTCATCGTCTACATTTTATTCTAGATATCGGCACTCAAGTTTTCTATAACGTCTCTTGTATGGTGTTTTAGCTGACAATAGGAAGCTATGCACTATACAAATTGTTAACTGCTAGTCTTTTTTAATTGTTCTTGTGAATATCTTTTCAGCACTTGGATTAGGTACAATAAACTCATAATGTGGATATTTTTTTCCTATATTCAGTCCACAACATTTTTTGAATTTTTTGAGTGAACCACAAATACAAGGGTCATTTCGATTAACACCTTTAAAATCCCCACCTGAAATCACTTTTTGGTTTACTTCTAAATCCCAAAATTCATAGGGGTCTTTAATATGTTGAAATAAATAATCTACTGTTTGGTAATTATATTGATCAATTTGTTCTCCTGTATCTTTATCAGTCATAAACATTACCGCAAACTTATTTTCAGGATTTTGAACTAATGATATTCCCAAAATTTCAATATCAGTAACTACTCGATGACACATTTCACCATTATATATTTCTCCTACTACATGACCACAAGAATTCCTGATTGAAATTACCTTTCCACATACACTACATTCTTTCTTTTTTTTGAGCAGTTCTGAACTTGCGAATAACTTATATGGAAAAATTACTTGTAAATTCTTAACTGATTTCTCAATGTGCCATAGTTTAAACTGATGTTTATCAAACAAGAAATGTTTTTTTAGACTAGCAAATGTAATTTCTATATTTTCTAATTGACACCAACCTTCATAATATTTTTTATTTTGCAAAAGCTTGAAAGCATCAATAAATAGTTTGTGTATTTTAATTATAGTTTGATAAATCCAAATTTGCTTTGCTTCCTCCTGCTTGTTTTCATCTACATATACTTCTTTAAGAGATTGTAATTTTGATTCAAAATTATCGAGAGAAAAACTAGGGTTATGAATTTGGCTTAAACTAAATTCTATCTCACTGTTCTTCATATTCTTTCAGAGATTTCAAAACCTCTTGTATTTCAGAGGCTGGTCCTTCGTAACTTATATTCTTTGAACGACCTAAAGAGTCTTCAATTGTAACTGAAAAATCAATATGTGTCGGCTCTAGGTACTTTTTATCAGTAAGAGTACTTATATGTTTCTTACCCTTTGTTTGATTAGAATCATTTACAACCTCAATTTGAGGTTTAGATTTATCTTCTTTTATGTATTTATCATAAACATAGCTTGAAAAAACAGTGACAAAAAATGGTACTGCCACAGATTTAATAATGAATTTCCCTAGTTTTTTATAATCGTTATTGAATTCAAACTCTTGATAAAGTTCATCCGAGATACATATGTCTACATTAAAGTCTTGTGGTAGTTTTGCCTCCATATACCGAAGAAGTTCTTCGGTTCCAATAGGAAACATTATAGGATTTTCAGCTTCTCTTAAATCTTCAAATGGAATAATTAAAATTGATGCCTTCGATAAGGTTTGTTTTAAAATTGGTTCAATAAAATCTTTTTCTAACCAAGTTTCAAAGGTTTCTGATGTATTCGTTATAGTTATATCCATATTAAGTTTATTATTATTGCAGTTAACATTCGATAAACAACATTATTAATAAAAACTCTCACACCACCACACTAAGTCTTTAGCTAAATATCAAAATAAGTTCGCTTGTTGTTTTAGTTTTATTGTAAGAGATGCATGAATTTAAAAAAATATTGAATAACAAAAAACAAAACGAATTGAAAATTTGAATTTCATTTTCAATTCGTGAGCAAATGCAATTTTATTTTGAAAGAGCGGAAAATGAGAGGCTTGAGCTTGGTTTTGGAAAGTTGAGGCATAAAAAAATCCCTGATTGAGGGATGAAGTTTGAAGGAAGAAGGATGAAATTTGGAGGATGAAGGATGAAATGAGAGGTAAGAGGGATAAGGGAAGGGGGAAGAGAAGGGATTAGACACACTTCTTCTGTTCCAACGTGTTGATTGGGTTTTTCCAGAGGGTAAATGGTGTTGTTTCTTTGATCAGTTCACGCATCCAATAGTATTTTGGACCGGGTTGGAATTCTTGTGCTCTAAGGAGGCGGAAGTGTTCCATCCAAAGGTCGTAGTATTGCCAATCGTCTTGATGATGGTAATACTTTTTGCCGAGACGATAGGCGTACCATTTTTTGAGGTAGACAAAGTCGTAGTTCTTGCCTTTTAGCTTGAGATCATAATACTGATCAGAAAGCCAATAGATGTATTTTCTTTCGGCGTAGAGTTCGTACTTGTTTTTTCGGTAAGGATGCGGTGTAAAGGGATTCTTCTTTTTGGAGCCCACCATTTTTTTTCGGGCGAGGTACAACTTATGAGCGTACTCTGCATTGTATTTTTTGGTAACGGGATGTGTATTGCGTTTGAGTTCGCGGTAGATGGTGGAAGGAGAAACTTCTAAACCTTCTGCAATCTCTGCAACGGTAAACCGCTTGTCTTCGATCAAGCTTTGGATGATTTTTCTGTGATGGAGTTGAAGGTTTTTCATCGTCATTCGTTTTTTGAGGGAAGCAGAAGAAACTTCAAGACCCTTGGGGCCAAAATCTGCTGGACTTTATTTAGGTAAGGAGTTCTTGAAGTTTCTTCTAGTTGTTTAAGCAGTTATAAGCAATAAGACAAAATTAATTACCATTTATTTTTGGCTTATTACTTACAATCAAAAAAGAAAATCTAACTTCTCCCAATTTTAAATGTTTAACTACTTATACAACAGCAACTTCAGGAAGCAAATCAAAATGATTGATGGTCCATCCTTGAAGGTTGGCATAGTCTACAACTACTTTTACCGTTTCTCTTAGCTCCTTTTTAAAGGCAAATTCCACTTCAGTTTCAAACTTGTTTTTGATAAATCCAAAACCGCATTTCGCTTCATAACGTTTACGGACTTCTCTTTCTTTGACATAGGCTTTGTCTCTAGCGAGTTGGGTATCGTCTTTCAACGCTCCTTCTGACATATTGCCTAATAGTTCATCTAAGCTCAAAATCTCACTTTGAACTTTTGTTAATTCATTTAGTAACAACTGACGAGATGTTTCTCCTTGGTCGGACTGGTATTCCCCTTTGGTATACTCCATCTGCAATTTCTTGTGCATCTGATGGATGGCATCAATAAAATATTGTGCTTCTTCTTGGGAACTTACGAATACTGATACGTTTTGATCGTTAAGCGTATCATTAAAATTAATAGCCTGCATAGTTTTGCTTTGGTGTTGAATTGTTTAGCAGATTTTGGTGGTATAAATTTTGAAAAATAATTATCTATATTTCACAATTTAAACCCAATAAAATTTCATTTTCCTTGAAGATGAATACTTTTTATTAGGAAAGTAATAGACTAACTATGTAGCAGTTGAAGGAAAAGTTACGAATTAAGCGTGTGATTCGTGATATGTTTTTTGTTATGGTTCGCAAGGACGTTGCATTACTACGTCCCCAACAATGGCATCCACAAGGATGATTCACGAGCCCTTACATCAATATGAATAGACCAAATAGTTTTATCAAAAGGTCATAAAATGAGATGTCTTCCCAAAAGCCCATAATTTCAATTATGGGTCTACGTCTGCGAGCATACGGCACATAGTCCTTGTGGTGGTTCGGCGGACGTTGCAATGCAACATCCCTACAAGCTCTTTCAATCAATGAAATACTTCAATTGATAAGGTAGCGTGATGTAGAGCCACAATGCCTTGTGGCTAAGAACCACCATAAAAGCCACTTGCAAACTAGATTTTATACTATTTATGGTATTTAGAAATCAGGAGATTTCTGGTGATCTGTAGGACACGAATGACGCTTGCGCTTAACATTCGCGCCAGGGGGATTTCTACCCTATTCGTTGGGTAGTGCTCTCCCGAGCTTGAAAGAAGATCTTTTAAAGATCGATTGAGGGTGGACGATAAATAAATTTACGGTGAACTAAGGGGTTTGAAAACGGGAAGGTTTGTACTTTTTCGTTTTCTTTTCAAGGACTAGCACATCTTTATTGCTCTATCATGTGACTAATATTATACGAAACCTTTTATCAATTCTTTCATTATGGCTAAGACAACAAATCAAATTCTAACCTTAGTAGCTCTACTTCTTTTAGGGTGTCAACAACAAGAAGGTTTGAAAATTATTAACTCTACGGGTCAACCTCTAATTCTAAAATCCTTTAAAGGTAAAATTGTGGATCATGATACTTTTCAGATTCAACAACAAACAAGGACCATTGCTCTTGAAGCACCTCAGTTTTTTATGGTTGAGATGGAGGAGCAATTTTTTCCGCTTTATCTATCTCCTCATACTGAAGTTGAACTATCAATAGACAAAGATGGGCTTATCTATCAAGGAGACGGATCTTATTTCAATAATGCCTTGCTGGAATCAAGAAGAATAGATCCATGTGATTATAATTATGAAACGGGACTAACCAAAGCCCAATATCTTTCCTACAGAGATTCATTGGAGCAACAATTAAATGAAATTCCTACGGGTAGATTCTCAAAAATTGAAAAGCAAATATGGAAGGATGAATTACAATCTTACAGACTGATGTCTAAGTTCTACCGTCTTTTTGTCAATGGTCTCTTATTACTGCAAGAGAATTGCAGTGATGATCTTGAAGACGATGTTTTGAAACAGATCTTCCAGCTCCATCAACATTTAGAAACTGGCAGTGGCATTTACTCAGGAATGACATTAGATCTAATGAATGCTTACTGGAATACCAAAAATGTGGATGAGAGCCATTACCCTCACCTCCCTGACAATCTAAAAGAAAGATTACTAGCATTGAAAATCAACAATATCATTCCTTCAGGGAAAAAGTTTAATGTACTTGATAGTACCCTTACTGCTTTCAAAAAGCAGTATCCGAATTCCGTTTATTCAACTGAAATAGAAAACAACTATAAGGACATCATGGTGTTCAAAAAGGGTAAAAAGGCTAAAGATATTGTGGCTTATAACGCTGAAGGAGATGCTGTGCAATTATTAGCTCAGGAAAAAGACCTGCTCATTATTAAAGTTTGGGCCACCTGGTGCAAACCTTGTATTGAAGAACTAAATGAATTCCAATCATTAGAGGAAAAGTATTCTGATATCCCTTTTGTAAAGGTTTCTATAGATCATGACCGTGAGAAGTGGTCAAGTTTTGGTAAAATAAAGAGAACGGAAAATAGTTATATCATCCCAAGAAACTCAGATAATTCTTTTTTTGAAGATTATAAAATTGAAGGGGCGGGAAGGTATATAATTATCGGAAAGGATAATCGATTTATCAATGCTTTTGCTGAACTACATGATTTAGAAAAGGCAATTTTAAATAGATTGTAAATTAGATTTTCTACTATTTATGGTATTTAGAAATCAGGAGATTTCTGGTGATCTGTAGGACACGAATGACGAATGACGCTGACGCTTAACATTCGCGCCAGGGAGATTTCAACCTTCAAGACTTAAGTCTTGATCAGGTTGCGGTATCACCTACCCACAGTTTTAACTGTGGTGTACGATACACAGTGTTGCTTGTGGTTCAGCGGACGTTGCAATGCAACGTCCCTACATTTACCGTAAATCAAAAAAACGAACGGGCTTTCTTGAGTTATTTCTAAACATCAATCCTTGTATCTCTTTTGGTGTTTTCACAGAGATTTTTGGTGTTACTCTTAAGTTGCTTTGGAAGGCTTCTTTGATGTCGCTGATAAAGGCTTTGGTGTTGATTTGTGCGCCGATAAGGACATGCAGGTCGTCCATTTCTATTTCGTTTTTGGAGACTTCGATCACAAAGTTTTCTACCCCTTTGATTTGATGAAGTGTGTCTTCGATTTTTGGAGGATAGAGGGTGGTGCCTTTAAATTTCACTTGATGGTTTTTACGGCCCAAGATTGGGCTTAGGCGGAAGGTTGTTCTTCCACAACTGCACTTTTCGGTGTGTTTGATGGCAATGTCTCCGGTTTTGAAACGGAGTAAGGGCATGCCTGTGATGCCTAATGTGGTGATGGTGACTTCTCCTTTTTCTCCGTCTTCTACTACTTTATTGTTTTCATCCAGTAATTCTACTATAAGTAATTCGGGGTGATGATGCCCGCCTCTTTTGGCTTCACACTCTGTAAAGGCGGTGCCCATTTCTGTAGAGGCGTAAGTGGAGAAGAGTTCCACGTCCCATAAAGAGGCGATTTTGGCTCCTAATGCGTTGAGTGTGAAATCCTGATTGCGGACCGGTTCACCGATACACAGCAAGCGTTTTACACTGGAGTTTTTATAATCTATATTGTTTTTTTGGGCAAACTCTACCAAATGAGGGATAAATGAAGGGACGACGATCAGGGTGGTGGGTTTGATTTTCTGAATCATGTTCCACTGCATCTGCGGTACGCCGGGGCCTACTCTCATAAAGCCTGCATTCAGTTTTCTGGCACCGAGGTAATAGGCAATGCCTGCCATAAAACCTTTGTCCACGGTGGTCATCAATTGAATGATGTCTTTGTTATTGATGCCAATTCCTTCAAAAGAAGTCGCTTCATTGTAGGCTAATCGCTCCAAGTCGTTTTCAGAATACATAAACGTGATGGGATCGCCTAATGTGCCTGAAGTGGTGAAATACTCTGCGATTTCTTGTGTTGGGATACACAAAAAGTCCTCCTCTTTTCCATTCAGGTCTTCCTTTTGAGTGACCGGCAGTTGCTGTAAGTCCTCTAAAGTCTGAATGGCATTGGGTGTAAGTTGATGCTCATCAAAAACCTTTTTATAAAAAGGAGATTGGGCATAAACATAGTGTACCAACTTCTGTAATTCAATCTCTTGATAAGCTTTTATCTCCTCAACAGATTTTGTATCTAAATTTTGAAACATCACTTCTTACTTTGTCTGCCCTTGCAGTTCGGATAGTTTCTTCTCAATGTTCGCTTTTTCGTGATGAGAAGCCACTTCTTTCGTCAAGGCATTTTGATAATAATTTATAGCTTGCTGTGTTTGATTTCTTTTCGCATAATAATCTCCTATAATCTCATGACTGTAATAAGAAGAGGGATTTAAGGCGATAAAATCATCAATTTCAGCTTGTGTCAAACGCTCTTCCTCGTCTAGGTTTCTGTATTTTTTGACTAGCTTTTTGAAAGTCAAGTAACCTTTAAACTGCTCTGTCTGTACGAAAGGATCTTCTGCTATATTTAAGGAATCAATGGCTAAACTTTTTGTAGAGGATATGGGGGCGTTTTTGAAAACGGAATCGAGGTTATAATGGATATATTCCCCCAGTTGGAAATGGGAAGTGGACAGCCACATTTCTTTGGTTTCCGGTTTGAAAATAATGGAATGATGCGCAATCAGCTGATTGATGGCTTTTTCATTGCCTAGTCCAATATCCGTATTCTTTAGTCCTCTTTTATCTCTTAATATAAAAGCGGCCTCTTCCACACCTAGCACCGTAGTGTCATTGATCATCTCTTTCAATCGTTCCATTCTATAATAGCTCGCATAAGCGTTATCATAGGCGGTAGCCGATTTCATGGATGCGGTTTTATAGTGGTTGGTAGTCAAGAGCTGATTGTTTTGATCATAAAGAGAATCCACCGCTGAAGGCGATTTTTCTATGCTCAATGCTTTTCTATCTATAGCAGAAGTTACTAATATGGCTTCCGATACAAATCCTTGTCTTCTTAATGCAATCTGATACGCTTCCTCAGTAGTCTTGGCGTATTGCAGTATTTCCCTTGCGATTAATGAAATAGGTGTTGCGGCCGAAGTGGGTAATTCAGATTCGGCGGCGTTGATGGTCACGGTCAGTCCGGTTTCATTCATACCAGAAACGACACCTACAAATCCGCCCCAAGTTACCGATGCAAACTTGTAGCCTTCTTTAGGATTGACGAAGTGAATCATTTTTTCCTTCGCAAATTCATCCCCTACATAAAAATCAAAGTTCCTGCCGACCAACAGTTTTCCATCGTCGGTTTTATCACCCTTTACCGCAAAAGAAGTACAGCCTACCAAGGCTAATTCCTGTAAGGCGTGTCCAATATCATGTGCACCATGATAGTTCAACAAACGCTGGTAAGCGGGGCCAATATAATTGAACTCCTCATTTGAACCCTTCGACATGCCATAGATTTCCTGACAGTATTCTTCTGAAATACTTGCGTCTAAGTTTCTATTGAAAAAGGCAATCAGCACACGCAAAAACGACAGGTAATTTTTACTTGGAATCAGTTCATTGATCTGACTCACAAATGCTTTTTCCTGACGGTACAGCAGTCCTTGGGCCAATATTCCAGTAGAATAACCTATTTCATAAGGTTCTCCTTCAGAATACATTTCCCAAAGGTTTTCATTTTTTTTCTTCAGAAAGTTCTTCCCCAGTGTAAAATGATTTTCGGCGACTGTATCCACTTTTATGGCTTCAAAATCAGCATAATCTTTTAATGCAGGAGGTGAAATAAACAGCCATGAAAGGCACCAAATAATGCCTATGGCGAGTAAAGTCAGAAGGATAAAATGCTTTTTCTTCATTTAGTTTGAGGTAGTTTGCGCGTTTACTTTTTCCAGTATTTTTTCTATGTCGACAATCGAACTGCAGGTAATAAATGCACTGATTGTCACCCCTAAAATACCGTGTAATGTTAAGTTTTGACCCGTCAGCAGCAGGTTATCCACTTTGGTTTGAGGAGGGATAAACGTTCTCAGCGGATTTCTGTAATCTTTTTCAATGCCGTATAAAGATCCTTCAACAGCACCAATATAATCTCTGAAAGAAAGCGGTGTGGAAGTGGTGTAACTCTGAATACATCCTTCCATTTCAGGCAATCTGTCGTATAATTTTTTGAATAAAACTGTCGCTTTTTCTTCTTTGAATTTTACATACTCCTCATCCCTTTCAGTTCTATGATGCGGTATGGTATGGAAAGTATCCTTCCACTGTTCCACTTCACTGAAATTCATATAGGTCATCAAAGAGAAGCTGTCGCAATACTCAGGATTTTTAGCGTCTTTATTGAAGAATAACGCAAAGCCATTTCCAAAATCATCTTCAGGGTAATTAATACTATCCCAAGGTGAATCGGATTCAAAATGATAAATATTGCTGTTGATATTCTTAAAGGTCTTCTCTTTCAGCACACCATAAAGGATAAAGATTGACGGTGTATTCGGCAGTGAATTGATGCGTTTGATATATGATTTTCTTAAGAAGCTCTTATCAATCATATTGACCGTCACTGCAGGTGGAATATTGGAAATAAACTTCTTGCCATACACCTTTTCTTCTCCACCATTGATCGTGACAGATTTCACAAGCTTGTCTTCAATATTAAAACCTGTCACTTCCGCGTAGTTTCTCATCACCACGCCTTTTGCTTTAAGGTTTTTCGATAGAAGTCTTTCGATCTGTGCTCCTCCGCCAATACATTTGTAACTGCTTTCAATATAGGAATTGAGTACCAATGCGTGAACATAAAGAGGGGCTGATTCTTTTCTACCTGCATACAGAAGGTTGTTCCCGGCAAGTACACTTTGCAGTTTCTTGTTGGAAGTAATGGACTCCAGATAATCAATTAATCCAATCTGCAACGTCTCAAAATACTGATCGTCTACCTTGTCCGGCTTCAAACTGTACATTGGGAATTTGGAAACTATATCTCTGAGCGTATCACAGAAATGTACAATTGCTTCTCTCTCTTCAGGAAAATAGGCGGATAACTTTTCTATAAAATTATCATACCCTTGTGCATAAGGATATACATTTTCATCCTCACCGAACGAGATCAAATCAAAAGCATCTTCATCCAATTTCTGAAGCTTCAAATCGTCCATGATATTGAAGTACTTGAAAAAAGAGTTCAAGTTCTGCCCTTCATCCAGTCCACCGATATAATGAACACCGGTATCAAAGATTTTCTTGTCTCTTACAAAAGTTTGCAAGTTACCGCCATACTGTCTGTTTTTCTCCAAAATACAAACACTATACCCCTCATCTGCGAGAATATAGCCACACTGCAAACCTCCCAGGCCACTGCCTATGATTACGATATCAAACTCTCTTTCCATGTTGCTTTTGTTTCTTTTTCTCGGATTAAATAAAGGCTGTTCGATGTAATTTTAGACATTGGAATTACATCCAGTTCATATCCGAGTTCATCAATAATGCTAGAAAATTCTTGCTTGGAAATGTATTCCAATTCGTTCTCCACCTTATTGAATTTTATAATTTCTGTAGACCAAACTTCTGCCAGCTTGGTTTTCTTCTGTTTCTGTTCTTCATCTTTGTCTCCGTCTCTGACAATCAAAAAGCCATTGGGCTTCAACAACGACAAGCACCTTTTCACTACTTTTATTTGCTCTTCTTTTGGAAGGTAATGCAATACATCACTGATGATAAACACATCGGATGCTGGGAAAGGGTGTGTTTTGATATTACCGCTTTCAAAATGAATATTCTCCTGATAATGTACCCCACTATTGGCTATTCTGATTTTTTCCTCATCATAGTCAATACCTAATAACTGACGTTTTTCAGACATATACGCCAACATCTGTGTGGTATAGCCCAGTCCGCAGCCAAGGTCTGTAATCACCCCTTCTTTCGGCAATAAGGACTCAAAAAGTCTGAAATTATCTTCCAGCATCAATTTAATTCTGACATACCATTCCGTTACAGGTCCTTTGTAAAGGTAATTGGACAGCACTCTTTTTCTGAAGTAATCCACCGTTTCCAGTTCTTCGCAAAGCTGTAAGTATTCTTTCTTAAAGTACTTTGAAATGGCTTTGGTTCTTGCTTGGTAGGTATCGCCCCACGAACGGTCTTCGTATTTTATTTTCGGCAAGAAAGAAACGCGTATATCTCCTCTTTCATAATAAAACTCCGATTTGCTGATGGCTCTGTGCGTACCATGAATCATCATCGGTAAAATATCCAATTGAAGCTGTTCTGCCAATAAAAAGGCTCCTTTATGGAAACGTTTCAACGCTCCTGTTTTTGATCGAGTGCCTTCCGGGAAAACGATAATAGAATAACCGTCTTCCACCATTGACTTCAGCCTTGTCAGTTGCTCCTCTCCTATCCCTTCATCTGCCAATAAATAATCCGCTTTTCTTACTACTCTACCAAAAATAGGCGAATTATACACCCAGCTATTGGTCACTAAAACAGCCTTGCGCTTAGCGGCCAACACCAAGAAAATATCCAAAAAGGACTGATGGTTGGCAATGATGACTGATGGTCCTTTTAAGTCTTCTTTAGGGAAGTTTTTAAATATCTTTCCTTCAAACATAGGCGAATTCAGAAAGCCTCTGAAGAAGTAACAAAGAATGGTGTGAAAGAGTAATTTACGTTGTCGCATCTTCGCTTTCAAGCCAGGGAAGAACAACAGTAAACTAAGGAGTGTGATCAACTGTGCGACTGAAACGAAAATCGAATAGCCAATAATGTTTTTCAGTAATTGTAAAAAACGAACAGGAGGTTTTCCTTTATCCGTTCGTACGCTGATAAATGCTTTGAACAGCAACGGCTGAAAAATAAAGGTCATCATCAGTACTGAAACAATACCAATAATGGTCAGTAAACCAATGGAACGCAGGGAAGGATGCTGTGCGAAAAACATGGCGCCAATCCCTAATAATGTTGTGATGGAAGACAACAAGATAGAACTTTTATAAATCGGTAAATGCTCCTTTGTATTGTCTATGGTGTTTTCCTGTAAACCTTTGGTGATAAATATGCTGTAATCAATGCCTATTCCAAAAATGAAAGTGGAAATAATCACATTGAAAATATTGAATCGGATATCAAACATCCCCATAATTCCCAGGGTCATCACCCAACTCATTATGATCGGCAGGTAACAGATCAGCGTCAGTTCTATTCTGCCAAAAGTGATCAGCAATAAGAGTAATACTACAATCGAAGACATGGAAACGAGTACATCAAACTCTGAGTGCAGCATATCAATAATCTGACTCAGAAAACTCTGCTTCTCTACTACATCTACATAACTCAAGGCCTGTATTTGCGGTATCAATTTCTTTTTATCGCCATCGGTTTTCACCAATGAAGTTACGCCGTGGTAATCCTCTGCTTCAATCACAAAATCATCCACCAAAGTAGAAAACACTTTGATTTGTTCTTCTACTGGAAATACTTTGTATTCTTTCTCTAATGACGCCCAAAAGGGATCAAAAGTATTGGCTCTAAAACCATAAGGCTTTCCACTTTCTGCAAAACCTTCCTTCAATTTTTCAATTCTTTCTTCCGTCCAAAACTGTTTCCAGCGTATAATTCTTTCTATTTGAATTTTAGAAGGAATAAGCAGTGTACTGGTCAGCATTTCATCAAACTCAAAACCCTCTTTTTTCAAGCTATCAAGAGAGGATTGTAAGATGAAGTTTTGATAAATGGCATCATCCAGTGATTCTCCTTCCGAAGCCAAAAGAATATTGCTGACCATTGCCGGGTTGATGCGGTTGATTCTTTCTTCTGCCAGTTGTACTTCCGGTGAGTTGTAATTGAAGCGATCTAAATGTGCATCAAATTTTACATCTCCGGCATAGAAGAAACAAACGAATACAAACCCTAAAAGTAAAGCCACCATCCCTTTATTATTTTCAAAATGATAGTTGGCTATTTTATCTAAGAAGTGCTTTTTCTGTGGAGCAGCACTCGTCACTTTTGGTTTTAATTTATCTAATATTACTGGAAGGACAATCAAAGCTACTAGAGCCGAAATAATAATACTGATGGCAACAAATACCCCTAAATCATTCATGGCTTTGGCTTTCAAAAAGTTCAAGCACATAAAGGAAATAGATGTCGTCCCGGCACTGAGCAGTAATGGAGTGGCAAGATCACTGACCACTTTTTCTGCCGATTGATTCACTCTATAATGCGTAAGTACGTGCAAGGAGAAGTCAATACTGATGCCTATAATAATGGCTCCCATACCAATGGCAATCAAAGAAATAGAAGACTTGAAGAAATACAAGGCGATCAAAGCTGTTCCAAAACCAAAAAGAAGAGGAATCAGCAGTAAGAGGAAGATAAATTTATCTTTAAAGTAATAACTGATCAATGCGATAATCAACACCAAAGCCACCGTAATCGTGACATTGACATCTTGTTTGATCTGATTGGCATTAGAGAGTGTGGAGATGGGATTGCCATAAAACTCATAGTTCAGTTGAGGGTATTCCTTTTTGATTTCACTGATTGATTGCTCTATGGCTTCCTTAAACTCATTGTTCTTCTTGGAATCACTTCCCTGATGCGTCAAGGAGATAAACATCAAGGCTGTCGTTTGATCTTTACTAACAAAGTGATCTTTATATAATACAACGCCATTATCAAACTGAAAATGCTCTAGTCGCTTCAATGCCGAAGGTACAAGCATATATGGATCTTTGGGAATGTACTGTTTGAAAAGCATTCCCGAAGGGGTAATCAGGTTCTTATAAAGGTTTTTGAATAAGGGGTCAGTACCTGCTTCCAGCTCTTCATCCAAGCGCTCATAATCTTGGGCGGTCAGATAGATGGGAAGGTGCTCAAAAGTGGTTTGATAATAAGTTGTAAAAAGGGAGGAGTTGACTTTTGCCATCTTTTTCTCCACAAAAGGAGCGACTTCACCTTCTTCCAGTTTTTCCGCTAATGCATCAATCCCTTTGATTAATACATCAGGATTTTTCTCGTCATTCTCCAAAGAAACCAACACAATCACTTTTTCCATGAACTTACTGTTCCCTAGAATAAAGCTCGATTTCTCTAATGCTTCGTTAGTAGGAAGCATTTCCATGATATCTTCTTTGAACCCAATTTTGTAAACTGTATACGAAACAGTTCCCAAGAAGAGGGCCGTTAGAAGGTAAAGGGCACTTATTCGGTACTTAAAAAAGTGCAGTATCTTTAAAAAAAATTGGCTCATTATGTTAATTTATAATCGTCAACTTCTGTGTTTTATTAGAGTTAAGTAGTGTGACAAAAGTTTTGGAACTTTTGTCAGGGAAGAGGGAAGAATGAAGAGGGAAGAGTTGTGGTTCGTGAGGACGTTCCTACAATCAGTATCCTTTTTTTCTTCATTCTTCATTCTTCCCCCGCCTTATAGGCTATCAGCTTAAAAGCTCCAAAACTAATACATCCTAAAACGAATGCAAGAAGAAACGCAAAGACAGTCGCTCCCACACTGTATAACATCAGATGTTGTTGTATCACATCGAAGTTAATTTCATCTAGTTGGGGAATGATGATTTTTTCATTAAACAGGATTTCCCCGGTTTTAAAACTTGCATACAACCAAAGCGGAATAAATGGCGGTATACTGATATTGGCCGCTACAATCACGATGGGTTTGTTCAGTTTGAAAAAATGTGCCAGCCCAATCGCCGTTACTAACTGATAGCCCCAAATAGGTACTATTCCCATAAAAACACCAAAGAAAACGGCTAATGCTTTTTTATATGGCGGTTCTTCTACATCAAAAAAGAGGTCCTTTATGTGCTCTTTAATGTTTTTTTTTTTGAGACTTCTGAAAAAGTCTCTAGGCTTGATGTATAGTAAACAGATGGTGACCAATATGGTATTGAGAATGCTGATCCTTGTAAAATCAGTAAAAGGTCTGAAGTGCGTTATGCGTTCTTCTGTTGGAGGATAGTACACATTTATCGGCACTGTTTCAATCGCCACACCTTTCCATGCTGACCTTACTAAAATCTCAATTTCAAACTCATAACGCCACGAAATCAATTGAATATCATTGACTTGTTTTAGAGGATATAAACGGTAACCCGATTGTGTATCAGGTGCTTTGATTCCCGTTTCAAATGTAAACCAGAAGTTGGAAAATTTATGACCGAAACTACTTTTCCCAGGTACTGAATTTTGAAGCATATCCCTTGCTCCAATAATGATGGCATTAGGGCTCGTTTCTAGTTTTTCAATAAACTGAGGAAGGTCAGACGCTTTGTGCTGTCCATCAGAATCAATGGTGATCGCATATTCAAAACCTTGTTTTTCTGCTTCCAAAAATCCCGCTCTTAATGCTTTTCCCTTTCCGCGGTTTTGCTCAAATGTAATGCTTTGGATGTTCGGAAGCTGACTTAAGATTTCTGAAGTAGTGTCCGTACAGCCGTCATTGATCACAATCACATTGGTGGTATATTCCAATACACTATCAATCACCCCTTTTAATTCCCTATCATTATTATAAGTAGGAATTAAAACACAGCATTTCAGGCGATCAAAATCTGCCTGCAAACGTGGGGAAGCAATATGTTCTTCAACTCCATTCATTTTATTCAAAATCTGTGAAGGTTCCTCTAAATTTAAAATAGGCTTTCTCCTGATCTTTCAATTCAGCTTTCACCTCCATTGTATCATTTTCCTGCTTTAAAACTGTTACGTCTGCCACCACCTCACTTTGGAGCTGTGGATCCAGAATCGACAAGAATTTGATGGTTTTTATGGCAGATACAGCAACTTCCTTTTGATATTCCTGCTCGCACAATTCCTTTATGATGTCCAGCATACACACCCCCGGCGTGACAGGCTGTCCTGGAAAATGTCCTTGGAAAATTTCATGCTCTTTATTCAAACTGATCTGAGCCGAAAATTTATTCTCCTCTTTTGTCAATTCCTTCACTTGAAAGAAGTCTGTTTGCTGTAGCATTATAATATTTCTTTTTTCTCTAATTTCACTTTCAATTTCAGATGGGAAGCATCAATCTCTACCGACTCCAAATGCTTGTCTTTGTAATCAAACAGGATGGTTTTTCCTATGTTCCCAAACATTTCCAGAAGATACACTTCCTTTCTCCTTTTCTTCCCATCAAACAAGAAGTAGTATTTTTTCCTTCCCTTTTTCACTTTCAAAAGGATATCATCTTCACGTTCCCAACATTTTTTGACCACCATATTCTGACTGTCAAAATCCACATCATAAAACACTTCTGAAAAGTCCTTCCAAAGGTGATTCAATACTATTTTTTTATCAAGAGGTGGAATCACAAAATTGGTTGTATAACCTTTCTCTGTGATTGTCATATCCAAAAGCTTCACCCCTATTTCAGTGACTAATACTACTTGCTTTTCGGTTTCATTCAGTGACTTCACCACAAGCAAACCCGTATAGTATTTATCGTAGAAATAGATCTTCGATTTGAACAAACGAGTTACAGGCTGTTCCAATGTTTCACTCAAAAGCTCTTCATCACAATTTTCCAATTTTGAAAAAGAGGACTTGTGATAATAAGTACAAGAGGATAAAATACCGATCAGCAAGAACAGCAGGCTATTTCTCCACAAAGTTGTCATCGCTTATCGTTTCATTGTATTTATGGTCCACAAAATCAAACTGAGTGTAATCCTCTCCCTGTTCTTTGATGACCACTTTGAACACCGAATAATCTTTTAAGCTGATATACAAATGAAGTTCGGCCATATACTGACTCCAATTACTGTCTTTGGGCTTCAACTGCATTTTCACTTCGTTATCACCTTTGAAATACATCACCTCAAAATTCTCATCATCACCAATATTTCCATTCACCATATTGAGCATCATTTTGTTCACTACAGAGAAAATAGGATTGGAAGAAGCATCAAAAGTATTGGTCTTCTCTTCATCAATCATAGAAATAATATCACCGTTGATGATGATGGCATAAGTGATCGGTGAGAGGTATTCCCATCTTAAACGGTTAGGGCTTTTATACAAAAAAGCACCCTTACTGATGAGATCTTGATTCATCAATGAAAGATGTTTGGTTTGCACAAAGTCACTGCTTATGCTTTGGATGGTCTTTGCATTTTCTTTCAGGTCTATAATGGCCTGATCTGTATTTTCAATGGGTTTATATTGCTGTGCCCAACAAACCGATTGAATAAGCAAAAATGTAAAACCTATATAATATTTCAATTTCATTTAAAGCTCCATTTAGTTGAAAAGCTCACTAACAGTTACCGCTTGTAAGTTTTTCCTTTGAATTATTTTTATTATTTCTTCAAGGTGATCTACAGTTATCTGCATGGTATCGTGCAATAAAATCACATCACCACCTGACACTTTCTCTACCTTGCCGATCAACTCTTTTTTTGTCTTTGCAATCGTATCCAAAGAACGAATGCTCCAGCCGACTGAGTGCAATCCCAATGTTTTCACCGCTTTGGCAATATGCGGATTGGTAACGCCATAAGGCGGACGGAACAGTTTATTTTCCCGCTTTGTCGCCTCCTCAATCAAGGCATTGGTATGCTGAAGTTCTTCCTTTACTTTTTTTGTGGGATAAAGATCAAAAAAATAACTGTGAGACCAAGTATGATTGCCAATTTCATGCCCTTGTGCCACTATTTTTTCGATCGTCTCAAAATCTTCTTCAATTTTATGTCCAATACAAAAGAAAGTTGCCTTTACGTTGTACTGTCCTAAGATCTCTAGAATCTTTTCTGTTGTCTCTTTATTAGGTCCATCATCAAATGTCAACGCCACTTTCTGTACTCCTTCTTTCCTGATCCATGACTTCATAAAGAAGTTGTTTTCTATTTTAATAACACCCATTACAATCCTAAAAAGTGCTGTTATTAATAGAACTCCTGATAGAAAATAAAAAGCCGGATGCACCGTATTTCCCCCGTAAAAGGAAATAACAATCAGTGGTAAGCCGATCAGTAATGTTTGATGGAATTTAGACATTTCGTAACAGAATTAATCCTTGAGTTCCATCAAAAAATGTGGTATGAACCAATACTGTATTTAAAGGTTTTTTATTTCTAAGAAGGGATTGTCTCAGTGCTTCCTCCTTCATCATTTTTGATGCTAAACCCACCCCAAACGATGAGGCGGTATGGTATTCGCCCGACCACTGTTTGTAGTCTATCACCTCGCACCTTTTTTCTTCGTATAAGATTTTCAGCACCTTATTTCCTGCATCACCTGTCAATACCAAATCAATGTCTTCTGCGTTTAATTCATTTTCCTGAAGTAAACCATCGATCACTGTTTCCAGACTTTCATTGCTTTGCAAAACAGCTTTCACATCCACTATTTCCGCGTAGGTATTGGCTGTTTTCTGATCAGAAATCACAAATACACCTGCTCCTTCTCCCCACTGTCCACCGTAATTATTCTCTTTATAAAGTTGCTGTACTGTAGGTGTTAATTCATCGATACCGCCTACCAGCCAATTGGTATTTTTACGCTCTTTGGTAAAAAGAAAACCATCCAATAATGCGTTTTCAAATGAGGTACCTTCCTGACTGTAAGTAGTATTATAGCCATTGTTTTTCAGTACCAAACCAATCTGCCCAGCAATTGTATTGTGTGTAGAAACGATAAAAGACGAAGGGTTCACCATCGACTCCTCAGAAGTGACCATGCTGTTCAGAAACTTCTCTGTACTGACCAAACACCCTAGTCCCGTTCCTACAATCACTCCACTTAATTCCTCTGACTTCACTCCTGCGTCATCCATGGCAATCAATGTAGACAAAACGCCCATTCTGATCACTTTGGACATACGGCGGTATACCTTTGGAGAAAGATATTCTTTGATAGGTGGCAACGTGGCTTCCCATCTTCCGTCTTCTGTAGCTGTTGGTGCTTGAAGTGAAAATTCCGTTTTGAAGGTTTCCTGAGGGGAAATCAAACCGACACCATTAATGTACGTTTTCATAGGCTAATTTTTCTGAAATAAAATGGATGAACAGTTTCCTCCAAAACCAAAAGAATTGGATAATATGGTCTTTATACCTTTCACTTTTTGCAGGGCAGTTACCGGTACAATTTCTAACTCCTGTATTGGTGTTTTGAAATTCAAATTCGGAAAAATCAGCTGATGCTCTAAGGTCAAACAACTGATTACTCCTTCTATACTTGCGGCCGCCGCCAAGGTATGTCCTGTGAAAGGCTTTGTAGAACTAAACGGTGGAAGTGCTTCTTGAAACAACCTCTTCATGGCTACTCCTTCAGAAAGATCATTATTTTCTGTTCCCGTACCATGTACATTGATGTAATCCACTTCCGTTTCTTTCACCCCTGCCACTTGCAGTGCATCACGCATGGCGTAAAAGGCACCATTCCCTTCAGGAGAAGAAGCCGTTTGATGGAAAGCATCATTGGCATTGGCATAACCGACCACTTCACAATACGTTTTCTTTCCTTCTTGCTCTACTAAGCGCTCCGATTCCAAGACTAAAAAACCTGCTCCTTCACCAAGGTTAAGGCCCGTTCTGCTGTCATCAAAAGCTCTCGTTTTTTCGGAGTCTAAAATTCTCAATGAATCAAACCCGTTCAACGTAAACTTAGTCAACGCATCGGCGCCGCCAACAATCACACGATCCAGTTTTCCGTGCTTGATCATTCTTGCACCCAGCATGATCGCATTGGCAGAAGAAGAACAAGCCGTACTGATCGTTGATACAAAACCGTTGACCTCAAAGTACTGTGCCAAGAAGCGGGTACTATTGCCACAGGGATGTTTTTTGACAATGCTTGTATCAATAGTATTCCCCTCAAAATAATCCTTGGCCACTGTTTCTGTTAAATCCATTCCTGCCACACTTGATGCAGAGATCAGTCCTGTCTTAATGGTTTTTGTAGGTTGTATGCCACTATCCACCACTGCTTCTTTCGCCGCTTTAAGAGCGAGTAAAAGCGTTCTGGAATAATCCGTTTCTTTATTCAAACCCAAATCCTCTTTCAGAGCATCATTGGTCATCTTTACCTCCCCTACAGGAAGTCTTTCCGCATGAATACTCTGAAGGCGGTGCATTTTATCAATGCCCGTTCTGCCTTCTTTTAAAGATTCAAAGATTGAATGCACATCATTTCCTATGGCTGCTATTGCTCCAATACCCGTTACAAAAACCTTAGACATATACTTAATGGAATTACAGATAAATACTACTCTTTGACTGCAAGCTGTGCTGCAATAAAGTTGGCCATTGTGTCAATTGAACCAAATACTTCTTTTCCTGCTTTAGGATTTTCTAATTTGATTCCGTACTCTTTTTCTAATAACAGCACCAATTCCAAAGCATCAATAGAATCAAGACCTAAACCGTCACCAAATAATGGTTCTTCGTTATCAATGTCTTCTACTTCTACTTCTTCTAAGTTCAACTGCTCGATAATTTGAACTTTAAGCTGCTCTTTTAATTCTTCTAAATTCATTTTTCCAATATTTTTAAAAAATAGACTCCAGTTGTTTTAATGCAAAAGGAGTATCATTTTCACTTCCCTTTTCTACTAAAACTAACTTCACATTAAGTTGTGATTCAAAACAATCCACCCACCCGAAAATGCACGCTTTGGTTGACGTAGATTGAAACGTCTGCACTACATTCTCATATAAAAATGGGAGGTCCATTGTGTCTTGAATAAAAAATTGTTGCTCCCCGTTCCATTTGTGTTTAATGCAAACTTCACCCATCACAATGTTGGGCAAGGTATACACAAAAATACTCGGACTTGGGAAATAGGCCGATGCCTCTTTTATGGTATCATGATGCTGTTGGTCGGTGTCTAGTGATGCACTTTTATTGACAAACACTAGCCCTACTTCATCATCATTATATTTCTCTATTAAATTGTTATTTCTAACCAAAAACTCTGTTGCCAGTACGCCTGCTTTAGACATCAGGTCCATTTTGAAAAACTTGCTGTAACTCAACTCCAGTGACTTGTACACCTTTTTCAAAAACTGCTTCAGGTCTTCTGCTTCAAAGTGAGCGTCCTCTCCTCTATAAGTAATTTTATTGTTGGAAAGGTGAATGCTGTCTGTTATAAATAAATCTTTCATCCTATTCCTGTTTTAATAAAATTGCAGCGTTGCATCCTCCAAAGCCAGAGGCTGTTTTTAAGGCTAAAGTAACAGGCTGTTCCACTGTTTCCGTCAGTACATTGAGCGGTAAAGTGGTACCAAGGTTCTGAAAACCTTTTGTGGCTATCAGCTTATTATTTTTCAGCGAATGCAGGGTAATAATAGACTCCACCAATCCTGCTCCCCCTAGTGTATGACCGAAATATCCCTTCAAACTATTCAATGGCTTTTCTTCTAAAGAAAGCCTGTTGAATGCCTGTGCTTCCATTTCGTCATTATAAGGTGTGGCAGTGCCATGGGCTGAAATGAAATCAATTTCACTAGCTTCTATTCCATGCTTTTTCAACGTATTGCTTACTGCCCTGAAAACACCTTCACCTGTTCTTGAGGGTGCTGAAATATGATTTGCATCGTTGTTCATTGCCCCTTCCAGTACTTGCATATCACTTTGGATAGTCGTACTCAAAACCACCGTTCCAATGGCTTCTCCAAGTGATACTCCTTCACGGTCTTTATCAAAAGGCTGACATGGCTGAGGTGCTACGGCGTTGAATGCTGTGAACCCTGACAAAGTGAAATTATCTATAATATCACCGCCACAAACCACTATATGTTCGTAAGTTTCCCCTTGTAATAAACGTGCGGCAATGTTCTGTGCAGCCACTCCAGAAATACAAGCGGTTGAGATCGTTTGAACGGTATTGGCACATTCAAAATAGTCGCCTACTTTCTGTGCTAACCCTCCAATAAACAATCTTTCTTTCCCGAATTGCTCCTGTTTGTCTTGGTTTAATAAATCAATATTTCCCTTTGTGGTAGACAACAGTAATAGTGTTTTTTTATCGCTCAAAGAGATATTAGCAGTCTGCAACACATCTTGAATGGAAGCGATAAACAACTGCTCCAAACGTGTGTATTCCTCCAAACTTTCAAGCACAGTATGTTCTTTTGCCACACGCCCCATATCAATCAGTGAAAGATAATTTTCCTGACCTGCATGTACGTTGTGCAATTCCACTCCTGACTTTCCTTGGGATAATGCTTCAAAATTCTCTTCCGGCGTATTGCCAAGTGAAGAGATCAAAGCATCTGCCACTACATATACCTTCTTCTGCATTTCACACTATTTAATTAAACCCTTTTCACGTTTCCATTCCTCAAAAAACTCAGGGAACGTCAACTGCAACTCATGATCTTCTGTAATGAATACCTGTATCGATTTTCCAGTAGCCACCAGCACATTGTCTGAGCTTCTGAATAACCTGAATTTATAAATAAGCTTGGCCGCCCTCGTTTCTACAAAAGTAGTTTCCACAATGATTTTATCACCGTAGCGAAGTGGCTGTTTATAATCGCATTTTACACTTACAACGGGAACCATAAAGCCCTTGTCGTACATCTGCATATAGCTGATGCCGTGTTCTAGGCCAAACGCTTCACGGCCTTCTTCCATGTACTTGATGTAGTGACCATGCCATACGATACGCATTGTATCCACCTCACTGAAACGTACTGGAAATACCGTTCTGTTGACCAATTCCGTTGCTTCTGCTGTTGAATTACGCTTCATCTTGCTCAATAAAAATTTTCAACTCTGCTGAAGCAATCACTTCTTCGTTGATCGTAATCACTCCTTCCACAATAGAAGCACCAAACACTTCATTTTTCACGGTTACTGTAGTAGTAATCGTTTCTCCCACCAAGGGATGTTTCTGTAATTGAAACCCTTTGATACCACCAATAAACCCTAGCGGTACATCCTTCTCCGCTTGAGCACATCTGTACCCCACGCCTGCAGCGGCAGTCTGAGCAATATTCTCTACCAAAGCCGCCGTTTGAAGTTTCCCTTTCCTCACAAAAAGCATATCTTCCTTCACTTCTTTTGAAGTTACCGTCACCTTTTCATCGGCCTCCAAAAGATTATCGACCAAAATAAACGGTGCGCGCTGAGGAATATATTGTTCTATTGTTTCTGCTGTAGCTATCATTGTGTTATCAGTTCCCATAGTGGGCCTTTTTTATTTCTTTCTCTTAAAAACTTCATATTTTCAGAGATCTCATCCATTTCTGTCGGGAACACCCACTTTCTGCCTGTTGCCTTTGCCAATTCCTGAATATTGGATAAATCCACCTTATCAGAAATGTAATATTTAGGCGTAAGCAAAGAAGTATCTTTTGTGATCACCCCTTCTTCCAGTGCAATATCATACAGTGGCGTATTCGGGAAAATCCTCATGCCGACAAATGGGAAAAAGACCGTCCTCGGAAATCTTTTAGAGTTTTCTAATGTCTCTCTTATTGTTTCGTCCGTTTCTCCAACACCTCCTAAAATCAAAAAGTGAGCAAAGTGAATGCCCACCTCATCACACAGTTCTGAAACGCGAACGACTTCATCTACATTGAATTTCTTACCGTACCTTTTCAGCTGTGCATCTGACAGTGAATCCGTACCGAATTCAATATGCGTCAACCCAGATTTCTTAAACAGTTCCAGGTCTTCTTTGGTAATATTGAAAGGAGAAAAATAGGCCATCCATTTTATCTTGATGCCATTCTCAATGATTTTCTCCGCCAATACTCTATTGTATTCTGCATTGAGATTAAAGACTGAATCTGTAAAAAATACATGATCGCCTTGGTTCTCTTTTTGTATTTTCTTTAATGAATCAATGATTAAATCCTGATCCAACATTCTTACTTTTCTACCTTCAATACTAGGATAACTGCAGTACACGCATTTGTACGGACAGCCTCTTTTGGTTTGAATATTAATCAAACCGCTTTCTTTCCAATAATATTCTAACAGATTAGGATCAAATGCAAAACGGAGTGCACATGAGTAATCTTTCTTGTCATTGAAAACCACTTCACCGTCTTTTTCATAGACCAATGACTGAATGTTCTCAACGGAAGTGTTATTATCCAGTGCTTGAATCAGTTGTGTCAGACTTTCTTCACCTTCACCCACTACGCCATAGTCTGCACCTAATTCTTTATAAAGTTCTTTGTAGAAAATCGAATAACCAGATCCTCCAAGGATGATTTTAGCATCCGAAACACTCTTTACCGTATCAATCAGCGATTTGTAATGCTGAATAAAACTAGCTTGATGATAAGAGTCAGAATCATCAATATTTCGTAAAGAAACCCCTACATAATCGGGATTAATATCTTTTACTTTTGCTTTAAGTTCGTCAAGTGACGCAAGGTTACAATCAATTAATGAAACTCTATGCGTGGGTAATTTTTCTCTTAAATAGGTGGCTAGATAAGATATTCCAATCGGGTAAACAGGATAAGGAACCTTGAATTGGTTTGCAGATAAAAGTACTACTTGTTTGTTTGCTATTCCGATAGACATTATTTTTTCCAAAAATCGTAAAAATTAAACCATTGTTCTGGATAATCCTGTACTTTCTGTTCGACCAGTTTTATGTATTGCTCCGCCAATTCTTTACTTTTCATTCCTTCATAGGCAACTGACGAATTCAACTTATAATGCATTCCTTTGTCTTTCATGGCAAATGCAAAGCAAACAGGTACTTTCAATCGGCTTGCCATATCAAATACACTCTTAGGGAATAATGCTTTTTCACCGAGAAAATCCAATTCCAATGTAGGTGCTCCACTTAGAAAGCGATCCCCTTGAATACAGAGAATTTCTCCATTTTTCAAAGCTTTGTTAATAAGAAAAATATGTGACATATCTTCTTTGATCGCAATCACATTAAAATTTCTATTTCCCAACTGTGATGAAACGAGAGCCTTAATTTTCTGATACTCTGCATCAAACATCACAACATGTATTTTGGTGGATAAACGGTCCAGCAACTGCCCTGCAATTTCCCAGTTTCCGATGTGTGCCGTGATGATCATACCTCCCTTCCCGGTTTCCCCAAGGGCGTGCAATCTCTCTTCTCCGTCACAATCAAAAGTATAACGCTCTTTGATAGGCGTCATCATTGCAAACTTGTCAAGCAACACTCTTCCAAAAGTAATTCTATTGGTAAAGATATGTTTCGCGGCTTTGAATGTTGAAAAGCCTAATCTCTCCTTATAGAATCGATAGGAAATACGGGAAGATTTAGGATCAAAAAGAACGTAGTAGGGTACTACTAAATACAAAAGTGCACTTGCAGGACCCACTCCAAAATTCTTTAGGAAAAAGATAAAAATACTATAACCTAATACTCCTCCCTTTGTTTTTCCACTCCAAACAGACATAAAAAATGTATTCTAAAAGTGGTTTATTGAACTACTCCCGCATTCACTTTATTGATGATGTAATCATAGAAGTCTTGGAAAGTTTTGATACCTACAAAATCTTCTGTTTTTACTTTGAAGTTGAAGTTACTTTCAATTTCTACTACTAGATCGATATAATCTAAGCTATCAAGCTCTAACGTATCTTTCAATACTGCTTCAGGCTCAATGTCTTCTCTTTCTACTTCAAACTCCTCCACTAAGAAGTTGTTGATTGTTTCAATGATTTCTTCGTTTGTCATTTTTGTAATTTAATTTATGTGAACAGAAATATATTTTGTTTCAAGCCCAAATTACTTCAAAATAACTTCGGCTTGAAAAGTATTTATTTTTTAAACTTACGGACAATAAGGGTAGAGTTCGTTCCTCCAAATCCGAATGAGTTCGACAAGAAAGTGTCAATTTCAGTATCTACCGCTTCCTTTGGAATGTTTAATTCCGCCGCTTCCTCACAAGGATTTTCTAAGTTGATATTTGGTGCTACAAATGAATTATTCATCATTAGCAAAGAATAAACCATTTCACTCGCTCCTGCCATCCAGCACTCGTGGCCGGTCATGGATTTTGTAGAAGAAATGTAAGGTTTTGCATCACCAAAAATATGATCAATGGCTTTCGCCTCATTGGCATCCCCTACTGGAGTGGATGTAGCATGCGCATTGATGTAATCAATATCTGCTGGTGTAATTTCCGCCTGATCAATCGCCATCTGCAATGATCTCGCAGGTCCTTCCATATTTGGATTAGAAATATGATCGCCGTTAGATGAAAAACCAAAACCGATGATTTCACCTAAAATTGGTGCATTTCTGGCCTCAGCACTTTCCAAGCTTTCAATGATCACTGTTGCCGCTCCACCACTTGGAATCAAACCGTCTCTGTCACTGTCAAATGGTCTTGATGCTTTTGTAGGGTCATCTTCTCGAATAGAAAAGGCACTCAAACCATCAAAACTACCCATGGCATAAGGATTGATTTCCTGTGCTCCACCGCAAATAATTCGATCTTGAAGGCCCATCTGAATCAGCAAATAACCGAAACCAATGGAGTGTGATCCACTTGAACAAGCTGAACTCACTGTCATATTGATCCCCTTCAACTTGAAGATGGTAGAAAGGTTCATCGTTACAGTGGAATTCATGGACTGGAAAATAGAACCAGAACCTAGTAAAGTGGTATCTTTTTTCTCTCTGATAGTATCAGTGGCATGTACCACCGCCTTTGCAGAACTATCATTGCCATAAAGAATACCGAAGTTATTTTCAGCAATAAATTCTTTATCCAACCCTGCATTTTCTATGGCCTCAAGCGTAGCATTCAATGCATACTCACCTTGTTCTGCCAATCTTGCTTTTTCTCTCTTCTTGATTACACCTTTCAAGTTTGGTGCATCCACCATTCCTGTCAGTGCAGATCTGTAACCCATTTCCTTACGCTCCTCATCATAAACGATTCCTGATTTTCCTTCGCGTAAAGATTGTGTTACCTCCTCAAGATTTTCACCTATACATGAATAAATTCCTATACCTGTAATGACAACTCTTCTTTTCATCATTAATTTCTTTTTGGTTTATGTATATAGCCCGCCGTTAATTGACAACACCTCTCCTGTGATATAAGAAGCGTCTTTTGAAGCCAAGAACCCTACTGCCGCCGCCACTTCACTTGCTTCTCCAAAACGTTTTGCCGGAATCAAGCTCTTCAACTGCTTCTCATCCAAGTCTTCTGTCATTTCAGTTTTAATGAAGCCCGGTGCTACAGCATTGACTGTCACCTTTCTTCTTCCTACTTCCTGAGCAAGGGCTTTTGTTGCACCTATCACACCTGCTTTTGCTGCAGAATAGTTGGTCTGACCCGGCATACCTTTGATACCCGAAAGTGATACAATGTTGATCACCCTTCCAAACTTCTGTGCCAGCATGCCTTTCAGTACCGAACGCGTCACGTAGTTGAATCCTTTTAAATTCACATCCAATACGCTGTCCCACTCTTCGTCTTCCATAAACAAGAAAACGGCATCTTTTCTGAAACCGGCATTATTGACAAGGACTTCGATCACATCTTCTGTGTGTTCTTCCACCCACGTTCCTAATACCTCATTCACTTCTTCTTTAGAAGAAACGTCAAACTTCAACAGTTCACCGTCCTGCCCTTCTTGTCTTACTAACTCAAGCGTTTCGTTCGCCGCCTCCACATTCGATTGGAAATTGATCAGAATATTATAGCCGTCTTGTGCTAGTTTTACCGCAACTGCACGCCCTATTCCTCTGCTTGCTCCAGTGACCAGTGCGTATTTCATACTTTATCGTTAAATTTCTTTTGCTACTTGTTTAAAAAATTGAGTTGTGTTTTCTGCACTCAAGACTTCTTTCAGTTTTCTTAAGTCTTTAAAAATTGGGTAATCCTCTTTAAAAGGAGGTACCACACTGCAAATCAACTCATAGACCGCATTCAATTTTGGGTCCATTTTATCTTGAATTTTCAAATAACTCACCGCCTGTGCAATGCTCAACTGATACGTTGCCACCACTTCAAATGAGTTTTCGATCACCTTTTTGGTCAGCAATGCTGAGTTGGTTCCCATACTCACTATATCCTGATTGTCATTGTTGTTTGGAATACTATGGACATAGTTCGGGAAAGAGATCGATTGATTTTCTGCTACTGTGGAAGTGACCGGAAACTGTGCTCCCTGCATTCCAAAGTTCAGCCCCAACGTTCCGTGATTAATAAACGGAGGAAGAATGTTGTTGAGTTTATGATTAAATAGGTAATTCAATTGACGATCCATCAACATCGACAATTTTGTCATTACTATTTTTAATTTATCCATGGCCAGAGAAACATAATCACCGTGGAAGTTACCGCCGTGATATACATTTTCTGTTTTTGAGCAAATGATAGGGTTATCACTTACTGAGTTCGCTTCGTTTAAGACTACTTTCTCCACTTCTCTCAAAGTTTCTAAAATAGGACCTAAAATCTGAGGAACGCATCGGATAGAATAATATTCCTGTACTTTGTCTTGGAAAACAGCAATAGATTGTGCTTCATCCTGATAAAGTACATTTTCTCTTTTACGGATCAATTGAGAATCTTCTACCAACGTACGGATCATTCCAGCAATGTCATGCTGTCCTGGGTGCGTTTTAGCGGCATTCAATTCTTCAGAGAAATAATCATCAAAACTGCTGACTACTTCATTGATTGTAGCGGAGCCTATCACCACCCAATCCAATAGTTTATAAGCTTGAAGCAGATTGACTGCACCAATACCTGTCATGCAAGATGTACCATTCAATAAGGCTAATCCTTCACGCAAATGAATCTGCAATGGTTTCAACTGCTCTTTTTCAAATACTTCTTTTGCATCACAAACTTCGCCGTTGTACTCCACTTCACCTTCACCTATCAATGCCAATGCAAGGTGTGCCAGCTGTACCAAGTCTCCACTTGCTCCAACTCCACCGTGTTCGTAAATAACAGGAATGATGTTTCTATTTAAAAGCTCAATCATTAAGTGGATCAATTCAATATGAACCCCTGATTTCGCTTGCAAGAAGGTATTTAGTCTGCAAAGCAATAATGATTTAGCATGTAAAAGAGTTATTTTTTTTCCACCGCCTGAGGCATGGCTTCTGATAAGGTTGTATTGTAGTTGAATTTGATCACTTTCATTTACCTTATATTGGGCCATAGGTCCAAAACCTGTATTGATGCCATAAATGATTTTATCAGATGAAAATTCTTGGAGAAAATTATAGTTTTCTATGATTTTCTTTTTGGCTGATGGATTTAATATTATTTGTTCGTTTCTAAGAAGTATATCTTCAAAAAAATCAAGCTTGCTAATATTACCTTCAATAGATAACATGATACTTTAAAAAAATTGTGATAAAGTAGTATTTGAAGTGCAAATGTAACAGTTTAACTTAAAAAGTTAAACATTTTAACAACACATCATTAATAAAACTTACGATTTAACATATAAAAAAACAATAAAATTAGGATGTATTGTACTATTCCTAGATTTTTAAATAAAATTATATTAACTATACATCAACAATGATTCTATTGCTTTCCGCTAAAGCAAATAAAATACTTTTTTTTAATCTAATCAAATACATGTCAAAATGAAAACTAAAGCAACAAACAAATACTTACTCCTTCTTGTACTATTCTTAGCTCACTTAAGCAGCTACGGACAAAATAACCTACTTAAAAACCCTGAAGTAAGATTCTATGGTGTGGACTTTACTCACGCTAGTTTTATTGGTCGACAAGGGTTTCAAGACCCTGAAGAGCTTCAGAAATACTACCTCAAAAAATGGAATGATCTTGTGTTGAATGAACCTAAAAAATACAACATCAAAAAATATTTTAACAAAAGCCAAGTACACTATGACATGAAAGCTGTCAATAAGAGAAATAATTTGGTTGACCCAAACAAGCTTGTAGTGGATTCACAGGAAGAACATCAGAAAATTAGGGAAGAAGATTTTAATGAAATTGTTAATGGACTTCCTACCACAGAAAATGAAGAATTGGGAATGGTTTTGGTAGTGGAAACATTCAATAAATTGAGTAGTAAAGGTACCACTTGGTCGGTCCTTTTTAATACAAAAACAAAAGAGATTCTTTACCGACAATATCATATGAGCGATCCTAGCGGATTTGGCGTTCGTAATTATTGGGGATTTACTTTGTATCGAACGCTCAGATACACGGGTAAAGACTTCTTTTTTTACTTAAGGAAAAATAGTTAATCATAAAATGAAGCAAACAGACGTATTAATCATAGGCGCTGGACCTTCGGGAAGTATTGCTGGAAGCATTTTACTGCAAAACGGTTTTAATGTTACAATCATTGAGAAAGAGCAATTTCCAAGATTTGTAATTGGTGAAAGCCTTATTCCAAAAGTGATGCAACACCTTGACAAAGCAGGACTTTTGGAGGCACTGGATGCTCAAAATTTTGAAAAAAAATATGGAGCTCGCTTCTTCAAAGGAGAGAAGGTGTGTCACTTTTCGTTTGCAGAAAAATTTACAGATGGATGGGAATGGACATGGCAAATGCCTAGAGCAGATTTTGACTATACCATTGCTAAAGAAGTAGAAAAAAAAGGGGCTGAAGTACTTTATCAGCATGCAGTTACAAATGTGGATTTTTCTACTGAAAGTGTCATCACCAGCATAGAAGATAAAAATGGAAATACCTCTCAGATTGCTTCAAAATACATCATTGACGGCAGTGGGTATGGTCGTGTGCTACCTCGTCTACTTGACTTGAGCAAACCTTCCGATTTACCGCCAAGAGGATCATTTTTCACACATGTGGAAGACATCAATAGACCTGATACTATTGATGGCACTACCATCACGTTTGATATTCTAGATAAAGATTTATGGTTTTGGGTTATTCCATTTTCTAACGGAAAAACCTCTTTGGGTTTTGTAGGTGACACTCGCTTTTTTGAAGGAATCACTGACGATAACAAAGCAGAGAAGTTCAATGAACTGATACAGCAATCTGAATATTACAAAGCACGCTTCTCAAATCTAGAATATGAATTTGAGCCAATGTCAAAGATCGGTTACTCTGTAGGTGTAAAACAACTTTTCGGAGACCGTTATGTTTTGACTGGAAACAGTACTGAATTCCTCGACCCTGTTTTTTCATCTGGCGTTTCTTTTGCTGCTGAATCTTCTGCTTTGGCTGCTGAATTGGTAGCAAAAACACTGAAAGGTGAAAATGTTGACTGGCAAAAGGATTACTCTGATTATATTCTCAGAGGTGTAGAGGTATTCAAATCGTATATCAAATATTGGTATGACGGTTCTTTACAAGATCTTTTCTTTTCTGACGAGATTAATTTTGAGTTTAAAAAGCAGATCACTTCTATTTTAGCTGGCTACGTTTGGGATAAAGACAACCGTTTTGTGAACAGACATAAAACGATCGTCAAGACCATTAATCATTTTCAAAAAGAAGCTCAAAGTATGTAAGGTGTTAAAAGTAATGAGGGAAGAAGTGTTTTGTAACATTTCTTCCCTTATTTTTCACCTTTTCTTCTGTCCTAGTACAAACCTATTTATAAACTCATTCGATCAAAATTTCATCATTCTAAGATGCTCAATACATGAAATCTTTAACGTTTTTCTTATACCCATTTCAAAGTATTCTAACATTAGAGCTAACGAAAATTAACTATATATTCAATAAATAGAAGTTAACTAAGACAAATATTTTTTATCGTTTACAATTGTAAATTTTTAAAACTATTCTTCTTATATTCTGTTTATACCTATGAAACTAATTACAACATGTAAAGAGTTGAAGTGAACCATTTACAATCATCAATCTCATTACTATGAAAAATTATATTTTATCAGCATTTTTATTTTTGTTTTCTTCATTTTGCTTTGCAGATGATGAATATAAGATCAACTACAACATCAAAGGTGTAAATTTAGATGCGTCAAACATCCATCCTATGATGGTGATAACCAATAGAGTTTTAGAAATAGACAACACTACTAATGAAGTACATTTAAGTCATGAAATGGACACATCTGACATTAAATACTTAATAGTTACAAGCAATAAAAAAAAACCAAAAGTAAAGATCTATTCTAATTTTCATGAGGCTTTTTCAAAGATCTATCATGATAATTTAGTAGTACATGTTCATGGTTTTGGACAGGATTTCAATGCAACTTTGAGAAGTGGTATTACTTTGCAGAAAAATTATGACATCAACCTTATATTGTTTGATGTACCCACTGAAACTGTGAGTTTTAATATCTTTTCAGAATTCAAACGTTCGAAAAGATATTTCGAAAATTCCACAAGAAACTTTGATGATTTCTTAGATGATTATGAAGTAGCTTCCGAGTATTATAATGTAAATGAAAAACCAATCCTTTTTATGCACAGCTTGGGTAACCACCTTTTAGAGGAATATATCCAATCGGAAGAATATCAATACAATAAAAAATTGGCAGTATTTGAAAATATATTAATCAATGCTCCTGCGGTTAAAAAGAAAAATCATGCTGACTGGATTGAAAAAATAGATGAAGATATCAACATTTATATTACTGTAAACAAAAAAGATTTCACCCTTAAAGGTGCTGAATTTTTGACCATGACACGTCAATTAGGAAGCTCAAAAATTAAGAACAAGCATTTGGCTTCCAATGCTACTTATTTTACATTCCATACATTGGTAGGTAATGAGCACAATTACTTCATTAATCCTACTCTAATGGAAAACCGTCACATCAAATCATTTTACAGTCAAATACTAGAAGGCAAGACAATTATTGATGAATATTACATCGATAATGAAAGTGGTATTGATCTGGTCGTTCAGAATTAATAATAGAAAATCATAGTAATGAGAAACCCCGATGGAGTATAAATTTCTCCATCGGGATTTCTTTTTTAGGATCACAATTAAGCTTATAAACCCAACTCCACGAGGATTAATTCATCCCTCCAGAACTATGCAATTTCCTTGCTTTTCTTCCTTGGAACTGACCTCCAAAGGCATAAGAAAATGATAATCTATACACAGGTCTTTCTTGCAAATAATAGGTTTGTTCTTGGAAATTCTGACCAAATACATCCTTTGTAAATCCGCTGTTGATAATATCATCTACTTTGAGAGAAATACTTCCTTTACGCTTAAAGACGGCTTTCTTTACAGCCACATTAAGAGCGTAAGTAGGCTGTGTGATGTTTTGTGCATCGTATTGCTGTCCTGCATATCTGCCCATAATCTGTATGGTAAAGCTTTTTGGCAACGTAAATCTTGTATTCAGTTTTGCTGTCCAGTTGATTGGGTTAGCATCAGAAGGTACTGTAAACTCTTCGTTGTCATCCTGAATTTCCAAGTAGAAGAAGTTTAAGTTAGCATCAATATTCCACCATTTTGCTATCTGATAATTGGCAGAAATAGATGCTCCACCTGTCAACGATGAACCTAAATTGGCCCAAGTATATACGGTCAAATCTTCTAAGGAATCATACCTTGAAACGTTTCGGATAATGTCTGTACTGTGTCTTACATATACACTTGTATTCAAACCTAGCTTTCCTTTGTTATAGCCATGATCCAAGCTGACTGAATTAGTATAAGAGGGTTGAAGGTTAGGATTACCAACTGATACTGTAGAAGAGTTTGAACGCTGTTCAATAGGCAGCATATTGAAGATACCCGGACGGTTGATTCGTCTTGAATAACTTACCCCTAATGTATTAAAATCACCTAGTTTTCTTTGGATGTGAAGCGTAGGAAATAAACTCGCGTAATTAATGTTGTAGGTAGTATCTTGACCACTTTCCGTTTTTACAGTACCATCAATTGTAGCAACTTCTCCCCTTACTCCTGCTTTGATAGAATATTGTCCTAACGTAATGCTGTATGATCCATAAAGAGAGTTGATGTACTGATCATAATCATAGCTGTAATTATTGATTACGCCCCCCAGATTATTTGAGATTTGCGCTGATGCATCTAATAATTCACCTTTATAGCCTGTTTCAAAAGACGATTTCTTATTGATTTCATGTGAATAATCAATCTTCAATGATGCATAATTCCAACGAGCATCTGTATTTACTGATGAGTTCCGTTCAATATCTTGCTCAAGAGTGGATGAAGTGGAGAAATCAGATTCACCTCCATTAAAGTAACCGTCACTTTCCAAAATACCTTTCTTAAACTCTTTTCTATGGTTCAAGCTTAATGAATACCCTTGTGCTTGATTTTTCTGATCACCAAATTCACGTTGTGAACTGATAATTTGATCTCCCAATATATTTCTATTGGTATAAAGGTTTTCCTCACCACCTTTCCAGTTCCATATCTCGGCAAATAATGTAATTGTGTTGGTAGAATCCAAGAAGTAGTCCGCTCCAAATTTTGTGTTATAATAACGGCCTTTTCTAATATTCTCTCCTTCTTGATCAAAAGTTGGAACGGTCTCATCAGTAAAAATACGATTCAAGTCCTTTTGGTTCTCAAATCGGTTTTCACCATAAGCCCCCTGCCCGAAGAAGTTGAATTTCTTTACTCTGTAATTCAAACCAAGGTAGCCATTGTACTTTTCTCCTGTACCTGCACCAATATTTGCACTACCATTCAAACCTTTCATTTTATCTTTTTTAGTAATCACATTAATGATACCCGAAAGGCCATCAGGATCATATTTCGCTGACGGATTCGTAATCACTTCAATCTTTTCAATAGAGCCCGCTGGCAATGTCTGAAAGATTTGGGCTGGATCAATCTGAGAAGGTTTCCCATCAATCAACACCCTTACATTGCTTTCTCCTCTAAGGCTAATAGCACCATCAGAACCCACACTGATTTCAGGAATAGTCTGTAAAACTTCTGATACCGAATTACCTTCTGCAATCATGGCATCACTGACATTGACTACTTTTTTGTCGATGGACCGCTCAATGCTTGATTTTTCTGCACGTACTTCTACTTCATCCAATTGTTCCACATTTTCAGCAATTTTGACGGCTCCTACATCAGTGTTAGGAGAAGTGATTTTAACTTGTTGCTTGAGTGTATTATACCCCACAAATTGTACAACAAGAGTGTAGTTGCCATAAGGAACGTTTTTGATCCTAAAGCGACCTTCATTGTCTGTTAAGCCACCACCAATAGATATATCGTTTTTGTTGTTTAAGGATACTGTTGCATACCCCACAGGACTACCATTATTCTGATCGATAATCTGACCTTTTAGATTACCATTTTTTTCGGCATCGTCGTTGGCCAGCGTTACGATAGAGATCAATAGTAGTAAAATTAAATTGACACTAAAATTTATAGTCTTCATTAGTATGATATTGATAATTAACTATCTAATCAGATCAAAACGGAATTATAAGCACGATTTTAATAGTCCAAACAACACAGTACGAAACGCATCTAGTGATGAAAAAATAAGGACTAAAAAGAGTAATTAAAGTTCTGTATTTTAAATGAATAGATAATTTAGATGAAAGTTAGATTGCTAATTTAGTTTTTTTAAATGCTAAAATACAAGGTATGTAAGGGTTTAATTAGGTTTTATTAATAATTATCAATGAGTGGCTAGTATCCAACCTGACCATATTAGCAATAATTTATTTCCTCATCTCATCTCAAAAATCAAGAAAAACAATAGATAAAATTGTAAACATTTCACTCAATATTTCTGCAACTTTTAAAGTACTACTTCCAAGCTTTATTTCATTTTGACTTTACACAAAAAAGGCCACTCAAAATGAGTAGCCTTCTTTTTCAAGTCTCTAAAGTTGATTATGACAACTGTACGTTTACAGCGTTCAAACCTCTTCTTCCTTCTTCAACTTCAAATTGTACTTGATCATTTTCTTTGATCTCATCGATACAACCTGAGATGTGTACAAAGATTTCGTTGTTTGTTTCGCTATCTACGATAAAACCAAAACCTTTAGTAGCGTTGAAAAATTTGACTGTTCCTTGTTTCATAACTATATTAAATTAAAAATCTTCTTTTCAGAATTTATATAAATACACTCTTTTACCCTCCCATCTTACAAGATCAATGGGCTAATAAAAAGTGTTACAATACTAATTAACAATTAAAAATGCTACTGATATAGTAGACTTTCATCAATACTAATCCTTTGGACTTTTTGTGATATCTACACAAGATCTTCCTCTTGGTGTATCCTTAAGATCAAATGCTACAAAGTCCTTTTCTCTGATATCATAATTCTCATCCACATCACTGATATGGAAGAAATAGCGTTCTCTTGAACCCTTTTCTATGATAAAACCGAACTTTTTCTCTGGATTGTAGTAATCAACACGACCTTGTCTTTTTTGATCTTCGAGATCTTCTTGTCTGGAAGTTGAAATTTGAATATCCTCCAGCTTGATTTTCTCTTTTGGTTTGTCAGGATCTGGTGGAGTAGAGGTAATATTACCAAACTCATCCACATAGGCCATCATATTTTCTAGATCGCCTTTTACTTTGTTCTTTTTTTGTTCTTCTTTCTTAGCTAGTTTTTCTTCACGCTTTTTCTTTTTCTTCTTATCCTTCTCTAATTTATTAAAGGTCTGTTGAGATCTACCCATATTGAATCTTTAAAAGTTACTGCCAAGTATAACCTGATAAGTATTAAACATTCAATAAATAAATTTTCCGTAAAAAGATTATATCTCAAATGAAAAGTAAATACAAAGTTATCCGTACCCATAAGCGAGCACCTCATGCACTACAAAGTTAGGCATTTATTTTTCAATAAAAATATTTTAGAAGAAAAGTAACCATTAATAACAAATAAATAAAATCAATAACAAACTGATATTCAACAAAAAAAGCTACTCACAATGAGTAGCCTCAGATAGAAAGGAATATATAATTACTACATTAAAAGTCTTCTTACATCTTCTTCCTTTTAAACCTTTGGAGTAGACCCAAATGTAGTTTACACTGTATTATTTTTTCTTGAGAACTGTAACTACAACCTCCTGATTTCGAATATCATTGCGTTCATCTGTCACGCTGAATACAAACTTATGCTCTCCAATTTCTAAATCATTCAATACTTCTTTCATTAAAAAAACAGTGGCTTCTGTATTCCCTCTGACGTTCCAATATTGTTTGCCATTGAGTAAAGAATAATGTAACTGCTCTTCATAATGAGATTTTGTCTCTTTTGCTAAATCAATATTTAATACCTCCGTTTGAACTAGAAGGCTTGCTATCTTTCCTGGCACGTAAATTTCTACTCTTATGGTATCCGTAAAATTCCCCTGTTGCATCGTAATTGAAGAACCATGCGACAACTCAAAAGTAGTGGTCTTAGGGATAGCATCATTCAATGTTCTTTCTTGACAAGAACTAATCCAAATGATCAACGATAACCCTAAAAGAAATGATACTAATTTTTGCATACCTATAGTGTTTTTAAAAGTGAGAACTTTGGAAATGACAAATAGAATCAAGCAATTTTAATTATCTAAATCACTCAATAAATCATACGATCGAATAATTTATTAAGTTGAATATATTACCATTCATTTGGACAAATGAAAAAGGCCATTGCATACGCAATAGCCTCGCTTTCAATCTGTAGTTACTATTAACAACCTATAACAAAATCTCGGGTTATTTCTTTACTGACACCGTTGTATCAGCTTCTACTTTTGATACCGTTACTTCTTGTTCGTACCCTGGTTTAGCGGTACTGTACATTATTGTAGTAACAGCAACAACTGCAATAATTAAAACAGCAATAAGTGCAATAACAGTTTTCATAGCAATAGTATTTTTAGTTCTTTATTTAATAATTATTTCAAGCGAAAATAATTTATGTATGATAAATTTTACTTCTGGATCGATTCTGATATTTTAACCTCCGTCAACGCTACCCTCTCCTCTTCATATCCTTCTGGTGCAGAAGCATACAGTAAAGTAGTTGCGGCCGCAATGGCGATGATTAAAACAGCTATAAATGCAAAAACAGTTTTCATAGTAATGGTAATTTATTTTTTTGTTTATCAATTTAGATCAGTCTTTGAGCGAAAAAAACTGAACTATTTAAAAGTTTCAATCCTATAAAGAGGTCGTACTTTTAGATGTACTCAGTTTTTTTTATTTTTTTTCAAGAAAAATAGTTTTTGACTAAAAAAAACATGCTTAACCACTCATTTTCAGGTAAAAACAAGTCATTAAGCATGTTATTTATTTTTAAAATAATTTTATTCTATCTACTATTTCTAGAAAGTCTTGGTCATATTACTGTTGCAGATAATGGTAAACTCATTAGTTCCTTTGTTTTCATCAGACAGTTTTGAAAGATCAGTTTGCTGTCCAAAAGCAATTACACCTGTTTTCAAATTTTTATCATAATGATTAACATACCATACAGTTCCTTCATGATTTTTGGAGTGGAAGTCTCCGTTATAGTGTAAGAATAATTTACCCTTATTTTTCTTCTTCAATCCTTCCACAATAGAATATCCCATCGTTGCATCTTTGATTGCCTGTGCTTCTACAAATTGCTTTGCTTTTCCGGTCATGCCATGTCCTGCCATCATTTGCTCCATTTCTTTGTAAGATGGATTGTCATAAGGCACTTCGATAGGTAAAGGTGCAATATAGTTTTTCTTCGCTTCCTTGCTTAAGGTCTCCAACTCTGTCAATCCTTTTTTAGAAACAAGACTCGCGTATCTTCTTGGTACGTTAGTAGCAATAAATGGGATGTTATGTGCTTTAGCAAAATCTACTAAAGGGGCATAATCTGTTTTATAATTGTCCCATGCTTTGCCGTCTTTGATTAAAACAGCTTCTTTGATAAAACCTTGTAAATACTCGTCCAAAACTAATTGATTGTCCTTTTCAAACATTTCTGCTCCAAGCACAATCTCATTGTTTTTTTGTTCTGCTAATGATTTTGTTAATTCAAATTGTAACCAATGGGCAATTGGGTTGTTGTGCAATTCTCCAAAAAACACAACATCATAGTTAGAAAGACTTTCGGCCATTTCCTCAAAAGTGACTTCTTTTCCTTCTTTGTCAAAGATTTGGTAAGCTTTCAATGGCGTTTGTGAAAATGTTGCTACTGCATAAAGGGTCAATAGCAAGGTGATAATATTTTTTTTCATGACTTTAAGTTAAAGACTTTTTGTGAAATTCGACGCGTTTTATTTTGATGGAATGCAACTTATTTTCTAGTGTAAAAAGTGGCTTTTCTCTTTTCTAAAAGGCTTATAGAATGCCTATTGAAAAACACTTACAATACACTAAACACACACTTAACCGTATTGTTTTTACAGAATGAAAACCGTAACCTCATAGGAGGCTACGGTTATACACACTTCTTAATCAGATTAATAAGGGAAGACTCCTTATTAAGTATCAGGATAATTATTCTGCTATCAAACGTTGGAATTTGAAGGCAGGATAACCTTTTTCTAAATCATCATTATAGAACCCAGTGAATGCTAATTTGAAAAATACTCCATCAGTTGTTTCAATAATATAGTATTGATTTTCAACAATTTTATAAGTAAATGTAGCAAAGTCTAATACTTTCCAGTCAGAACCAATTGCATCAACTTCTGATGACAATGTTAGGTTCATTGCGTCCTCATAAGAAACTTCATCATAAGAAACGAACGTTTGTCCTTCTGCTTCCAATTCTTCTTTATTCAAACGGATCGCTTTTACTTCTCCTTTATTGACCAATGCACCTGTCATCATGTAAGGTACATACTCTGTACCGTCATGTGTTTTACCATTGTAGTAAGCCAATACGATGTCCCATCCTTCACTACCTTCCGCATGATCTTTTTCAGTATCCCAAACATCAAATTTCACATACTCTTCATCGTTGTAGTGGTATCCAAGAGTATCTGCATTTGAAGATGCTGATGCCGCATCAAGATCCACAAATACTTGACGGTTGTAGCTCAATTTTACCTGCTCTACTTGTTGAGTTTGATGGTTGAAACCTTCCTCATATACGTCTGGCGTGCTGTATAATGCCACTTGCAAAGCATAAGAAGATTCATCCAATGGTGGAATTGTGACAGTGTCATCTTCTGAACATGAGAATAATGAAGCTGATAATAGTAGACTAGCGAAAATTGACTTTTTCATTGTAATTAGTATAAAAATTTGTTGCTAAAAATTAAATCTTATTGAGTTTGTATTTCAAGGAAACAAAGTAAGTTCTTCCCCAAGCTACTAACATGTTTGATGAACTTGAATGAGCACCTCCTTGTGTTGTATTGGTGATGTCATTCACATCTAATAGGTTCTTCACACCTGCTGTGAGTGAAAAACGATTACCTTTAAATCTTTTAGTTGCAGAGTAATTAAGCATACTGTAAGCCTCCAATGTTCCTTCTGTAGGACCTTCTTCCTCACTATTCATATAGAGCTGTACTCTTTTGCCAGTGTATTTATAATCCAACTGCATCGACAAATTGAGAGTAGGCCAAGAATAGGAAGCCATTGCTACAAAGTCTGTGGAATACCTAAAGTTGAATTCGGAGGTATTTTGTAAATCATAACCAATTCCTGTAAGTGTCACCCCTGCATTGACTTTGAAAAGGTTATTATTGTTATAGCTCACATTGAACGTGCCTCCGTGTGTTTTCTTCTGAGAAATATTCTGATAGAAATAAGAAATACCATCATCGCCCATCGCCAACTCAATGACATCAAAAAGGTGGTTGTAAAACCCTGATGTTTCAAACTTCAAAATAGAACTCTGTTCGATATCAATTGTCTTATCCAGGGACAATGTTACATTGTATGATGTTTCTGGAGTAAGATCTTCGTTACCGAAAATTCTATGGTTAGTATCTACAAAATCCATGTAAAGCTCCTTCATACTTGGAGCCCTGAACCCTTTAGCAAAGGAAAGTCGGCTATTCCAATTATTGTCGGAATTGAATTTTAGATGACCAGAATAAATCAATGGAGCATCAAAAGTGTTGTGATGTAAATACCTCACCCCTGGTTGGAATACTAGATTGCTATTTAAGTTGATTTTCAAATCAGACCAAATTGCATTTTCCTGTAAACCCCCATTTTCTTTGACTCTTCCACCCTTTCCTGTTTCATTGGATAGTTCATAACCTACTTGCCATTTCATCCAGTCTTTAATTTGCTGACCGTAAGAAATTCGTGCATTTAACATCTCAAACTCATCAATATTGGGATCTCCCTTTTTGTCTTCAGTATTCAAATCTTCTTTTACAACATACTCCTGAGAGGTTCTTGTGTAAGTGTTGTAGGAAACTAATCCCGTTAAAGAAGATTTGTTGTTGAATTTCTTATCAAACTGACCGTAATAGGTCACTCTGTCCGTCAAGAAATTTGTATCAATGGCACGAAGAGGCTGAAGGTAATTTCCTTTATAAGTTAGATCTTCTCTACTCAATCGAACACCTAACTTTGCTTCCCATCCTGATAGATTTAAACCATAATAAGCATCTGCATTAATTTGGTTTTTCGGGTTCCAACTCATCGCCCTTGTTTCTTTGTTCATGTCATGACCGTTGAAATACCGATATCCTCCAGAGATTCCGAACTTTGATTTTTTTCTACCGCCTTGAACATTCACATTACCATTCAATTGACCTACTGATTCAGCATAAGCTTGTGCTGTTCCTGTCAACCTGTAGTATTTATTTTCTTTCATGATGATATTGACGGTACCTGCCAATGCATTGGAACCATATACAACTGACATTGGTCCTTCTATTACCTCAATATGATCTACTTGTGACATATCAATTTGTGATAAATCAATATTTCCATCCTGCCTACCAATTATTGGCATTCCATCGATCAAGAACTTTACATGTTGTCCTTCCAAACCTTGCATGATGATTTGAGAGCCTAAAACTCCATCTTCTCTCAGATTAATATTAGGCTGAAAACGAAGAGCATCTCTTACATTTTGAACTCCTTGTTTTTCCATTACATCTGAAGTAATGATCCCAACTTTGTAAATGGATTTGTCCGCTTTTTCTGGTTCTACACTTGCTGTCTTCACCACCTGATCCAACATTAGTAAATCAGGCTTCATTTTGACCTTGACTTTTTCACCTCCTGCCAGTTCTATTTCTTGTGTTTTAAAACCTGTGTAAGAAACTGTGCATTCCATATTTTCGAACAAGATAATTTCAACTTTACCTTTAGCATCAGTAGAGTAATATTTCTTGACACCTGACGCCGTAATCAAACAGACATGTGCTCCAACCAATGGAAGACCTTCTGTGGAATCTACAATTTCAAGTTCTACTTTCGGGACTTGCGCCAGTGTACTGACTGCATAAAACAACATCAGTACACAAATCGTAATTTTATTTTTCATATCTATTTTCCATTTTTTCATGGACTACTTTCCCACGATTGAAATCATGGGCTATTGATGTTATTCGAAAAATCGATGTTTCTACCTTTTTGTTATGCGGGTAGACACGTGGGGTGTGTGGGTAGACACATAGGTCTACCCCTACGATACACGGCGTGGCATTACGATTTTCTTTGTTGTTTTTTTGTGTTTTTGACCGTTGAAAGGTCTTTCAAACTATCCAATACACATCCTGTTGGGCATGCCACTCTACACCATAGCATAGGGTATTTGATTGAAATCCCGATAAACGCTAAAGAGATGTAGAACCAATAAGATGAAAATTCTGTACTGAATAAATCAGGAAACAACTCATAGTTGCCAAACTCCTTATAACCGTAGACAAAACCTCCAAAAAGAACGATTGTCAAGGCATATCGGATGTATTCCGCTTGTTTGTTGGTGATGAATAATTTCTTTGATTTGAATGGTGAATATTTCAAAGAGATCATCTGTGCTGCTCCAAATGGACATACATAAGAACAATAGGCATTTTTGCCCCAAATTGCTGATAGTAATGTCATCAATGCATATATGCTCAAGAAAAGAGAGACTTCCGTTCCCATAAATGGCATCAGATAAGTGATATAAGTAAACGAAGAGTTCATTCCAAAACCGATATAAGCCATTGTGAAAATAGAAACTGCCAATCTAGTTTTCTTTGTTTTCTTAATCTGTGGCAACATTGCAAATAAGAATATTGCTCCGATGACAATGATGTGTACAATCCACCAATACGTTAATTCTGCTTGTACATGGAAGCCGTCCAAATCATAGTCATAATAGGTCGACAAAATTTGAGGTGCTGTAACTGTAAACGCTTCCGTGACCCCATCTGCCATTGCTTTTGTAGTAATTGTTGCTCCTGAAATGGCATCAATTGCATGATCATTATCTCTTGTACTTAAGTTTCTATATTGATCTAGATAAGAACTTCTCAATACTTTTCTTAAGTAGCTTTCTGTTTCTTTTGAAGTGATGTAGGATACTTCATTCAACATGCCTCCCAAGGTCATTTCCATTCCCATATAAATAGGTCCAGAAAAGCCTTGAACAGTGTTGTGAAGCATATTCTCAAAGTAAAGTGATCTTAGTCTTCCGCTTTGATAAATTTCTGCATAGCAAAGGTCGCCTTTCATCTTTACGACTACCTCTGCATCATTTTCATATTTCTCTTTTAGTCTTGTAGCAATGTCTTGGGCCCACTCCTTATTGTGAAGTGATTCACCCATTCCAGAATGAAAAGAAATCATTCCAGCTTCTTTTGTTCGTTTTTTAGCAATCGGTCTTACCATACCATATTCCCCCAACACATAACTTCTCCCCTCTGAAATCAGCCCTGCCTGTACAGTGTGTTTCACTGCAAAATCAGTCACTAATTTTGGTGCAAAAAATTCATTTTCGATCGTAGAAATACTCTCATGCAAATCCGATCTATCCAAAGGACCGTAATAAGCAAAGAATCCAAACACACCAAAAACGAGGAGGGTAAGAATAGACTTTCTATAATCTATTTTTAATTGCTGTTTCATCCATCTACTTTTACAAAACCGATATTATATTTATGAATAACGGATTTATATAAACTTAATTTACAATTCTTATATATCTATTCTGTTTCAAGTGTTAAGCGATAGCGTCACTTGGAACTGTTTTTTGGCGAAGTCTCCTGACTTCGAATTTTATGTTGATTTGTTTCGAAGTCGGGAGACTTCGCCAATATTGAATCACAAGTGACGCTTGTCAGCTTAACACTTGCGATATAGAAGTGCACGAAGCACTTATTACATTTATTAATGCTTGTTACTATTTCGTAGCAACCGTTTTTCCTTTTACCTCAGCCACTGTTTCAGCAACGATTTTTACTACCCACTTATTGATGTTCGCATCTGGAAGAATCGCATCTTGCTTGTATACAACACGCTTTTGATCCTCTACCATATCCACGCCTTTTTGGATAATTTCACCTTGGAAATGCTCATCATTAGCTACTAATACAGGAATCACAATTGCTCTTTCCTCTAACTCTAAGATTTGGTCAATTGCTTTTTTAGTAGGCTCAGAAGAGTATCTTACTAAGTGACCGCACCATCCGTAAGAGATAGAACCAATACCTGTTTGTGCTTTTAAATAACGACCGATATCCTCTACCATTTCTTCCCACTGCTGGTTAAACTCCTCATCACCATAAGCGATTAAAGCTACACCTTCGTCACCAGAACCGTTAGATAATGCTTTGGCTCTACGTGTGATATTTTTCTTCAATACTGTAGGGAAATCTAAAAGTGGAGTTACAACTACTCTCGCCTTAGAAGTATAAGTATCAATACCTTCTTCTTTTAAGCTCGCTTTCACTTTTGGATCGTTGGCCAATCCTACAATATTAGGAATGTCATTTGATGTGTGTGATGAAATTGTCAAGAAGATAGGCACTACAATCACTCTATCGTAATTTTCTTCATCAAATTTCTTCATTTGAGTTGCAATCGATGGCTCAGTGTACTCCATGAATGCTGTACGAACGTCAGTGATTTCACCACTTTTCATGATATCATCTTTGACGTCAATCTCAATATCTTTCAACATTTGTCTCCACCCTTTAGAGTGAGATCCGTGATTTACTAATAACACACCGATTTTTTCACCTGTGCTTGAGTTGGATGCCGTTTCACTTTCCTGACTTTTCTTTTCTCCCGTTGCACAAGAGAAGACTATCATTGATACTAAAGTGAAAAGGAATGAGTTGAATAATTTCATTATTATTTGTAATTAATCTAAATAAGAATAACACAAATGTAGGAGGAAACAGCTTGAAAGGTTTATCGAAATCGGAAATGATTTTTTCGAAATGAGAAAAACATTGCTTACACAATTTGATAAAACACCTTAATTTAAAATATAAACAATTGACTACCTGATATTTAATTATTATTTATTTAATAAAACAAACAGTCACAGCTTTTACACTATTTTTAATTAATCTAAATTAAACTACTTTTGTGATAGAAATTATTAGAGCAATCTATTATAATTCTACAACGCAACTAATCAATACAATTAGATTTCAGACTTTTTCAAGTACGAAAAATAGAAGAATGCTTCACTTTTTTAATAAAATAAATAAGCAAAATACAGTAGTCATTTCTTCGAAAGAAGAATTTGGATTATTGAATGAACATAGGCAGTATTTACCTCACTTCGGAACGGGTGATGTGAAGGCTATCTCTTATGAATCATGGGCTATTTATTTAATTCAGCTGGAAAAATGCTTATTCAAACAGGAAGTATTCCATCTTGCTACAAAGAGTAAATGTATTGTTTTTAATATAGATCAGAAACATAATATAGAATGGTTTGCTGGTGATGAAAACACCTTTAAAATCAAACCTCAGACAGGCACTTTTTTTAATACCATAGAAAAGGAGTTTCAACTGAATCTTTCCAAGCCAATTCATATGCTGATCATTGAATTGAGGGAAAATTACTTTGAACAAGGACTCTTCCATCCATCTTTAAAACAACTAATCCATTCTGTTTTTGATGAAAATGATCGGCTTTCTTTTTCTATTTCCAAACGACTTTCTACTTATCTCGAAGAAATCAACCAATCAACAAAAAGAGGCGTTTGTCAATTGATGTTCCTCAATGCAAAAATATTTGAGGTCCTTTCTGAAATTACCGATGATCTAGAAACGTTATCTGATGTTGACGTAATTCACCCTTATCAAGAACAATTAGATCAGATTACAAACTTGATTGACACCCAACTTCATATTCAATTTTCCATTAATGAATTAGCCAAAAGTGTTGGATTGAATACTTCTTATCTCAAAAAGTATTTCAAGGAAGTTTTCAATGAAACAGTTTTTGAATACGCTACTCGAAAAAGGATTGACTATGCAAAAGAATTATTGGAAACTACAGATCTTCCTATTTCTTCAATTGCCGAAAAGATAGGCTATCAACAAGGTGCACACTTCTCTTATGCTTTTAAGAAAAATACAGGGCAAACTCCAAATCAATACAGAAAAAACTTCAATTAACACCCTTTAAGATACTCACTTACAGTTTGTTAATTTAGAATTATTAAAAAAGTAACAATCTATAAAATGGAATCAGTCTAAATAAAGAATTATGTTTGCAACTGAAACAATTCACTTTATTAGACCATGACTATTTTTAGACTTACCCTAATTTTATTACTATCTCCTATAGTTCTGTTGGCTCAACAATCCGTGTCAGGTAAAGTAACAGATCAAAATGGAGAAGCACTTCCGAGTGTAAGTGTAGGTATTCTCAATACAAGTATAAGCCAAACCACTGATACGGATGGTTCTTTTACTTTAGCAGACGTTCCTGCAGGTGAGCATCAACTTGTTGCTTATTTTGTAGGGTATGAAAAGTCAATCACTTCTATTCGAATAAAAGAGGGGGAAAATCTGAGTCTATCGATTTCATTAAAGGAGAATACAAGAGAACTCCAACAAGTAGAAATTATTGGTGTAGAAGAAGAATCTTATAATAACTCCTATACTTTCAGTGCTACAAGAACAGGTACACTTATAAAAGATGTACCTCAATCTATTTCTACAGTTACCAAAGAATTAATCATTGATCAGCAGGCTTATTATTTGAGTGATGTGGTCCGAAATATTGCAGGAGTAAACCAGCATACTATTTACAATGACTTTACAGTAAGAGGGTACAGAAATCAAGATGGTCAATTGGTCAATGGCCTTAAGACGTCTTTCAATATGTGGACGCAACCCATTATTGGTTTATATGAAAGAGTAGAAGTCATCAAAGGACCTGCTTCCGCTTTGTTTGCCAATGCCAACCCTGGAGGAACCATCAACTTTGTAACGAAAAAACCACTGACTACACAGCAAGGTACAGCTACCGTTTCCGCCGGCAGTTTCAATACTTACAGCACTAATGTAGATGTAACAGGACCACTTACTAAAAATAAAAAAGTATTATACCGTTTGAACACTGGCTACCAGCGTTCTGATACATTCAGAGACAACAGCGGTGGTGAATCTTTCTATGTCGCTCCATCTATTTCATATATGCCTACCGATAATACAAGGTTCAATGTAGATATGGTGTATATGAAAAATAATACTGTATTGGATAGAGGTAAACCGAATTACGAAGGCAGTAAAGATTTGAATCAAACACCTATTCACCTTTCTACTTCTCAGCCAGGAGATCATCTGAATAATGATAACTTGTACATTACATTCTCTTGGAATCAAAAAATCACGGATTGGTTGTCTTTCAACTCTTCGTACTTGATGTTTAGATCTGAATCCGACCTTGCTGAGCACAGAACCAACGGAAAGTACATTACTCCTAGTGTGTTAGAAATGCGCTATGTGGAAAGAGATGAATATCAGAATTCAGACAATATCACCAATTATTTTGTTTCAAAATTCAATACAGGTCAAGTAAAACATACCGTTATGGTGGGGATGGATTACAGTGAAAAGGTATACGATAAAAACGAGAGACAAGCACGCGGTGAAGCACAGGGAGTTCCTAATTTTGATTTGGATAATCCCCAATATGGCAACAGCAACCCTGCGGATTATTATTTTGATCCGAATAGGTCCATTACAATGGGTACAACCGCCTATACTAAAAACTACACTACAGGGCTTTACATTCAAGAGCAACTCAATTATAAAAAGTTGAATGTTCTAGTAGGACTTCGTCAAGAGTTTTATAAAGACGTACGTCTAGAAAATGGTAATGAACTGACCAAAGAACAATCAGCCTTGCTTCCTCGTCTTGGAGTAACGTATGAACTGACCAATACCATCAACATCTATGGCACTTACACTGAAGGTTTTGAGCCACAAGACTTTGGTATGAATGCGGAACAGAATGGAGGTCCTTTCGATCCTCGAATTTCTAGTATGTGGGAAACTGGTTTGAAAGGTGACTTTTTTGATGGAAAATTATCAGCCACTACCTCGGTCTATTGGATTACAGTCAACAATATATTGGTGCAAGACCCTAATGATGTAGACCGCCTGATTCAAAGAGGGCAAGAACAGTCGAAAGGGTTTGAAATTGAAGTCAATGGACAAATCACCAAAAACCTGAGCTTGACCACCAACTATGCTTTCAATAATGCTATTATCACCGAATCAGATAATCCGGAGGAGATTGGAAATCAGAAGGAAAATGCTCCTCAGAACCAAGCGGGGTTCTGGGCAAAATATGATTTTCTAGAAGGTTCCTTAAGAGGATTCGGTGTTGGTTTTGGTGGACAATATATTGGTCAGCGCAATACAAACACTGCTGATCTTGTACTGGATGATTACCTTCTTTGGGATGCGGCAATGTATTATAATTTCAAGAATTTCAGAATCTCGGCCAATCTCAAAAACATCACCAATGAAACATATTATGTGGGTGGTTACAGTTATGATAGAGTGTTCCCTGGTGCTCCAAGGAATTTCACGATTGGTTTGACTTATAAATTCTAATACCTTTTTTCGGGGTACACAAAATATACAGCGGGCAGTCACGCAGGACTGCCCCTACGGAACAACATTATGAATAAAAAACGACTTTGGAAATGGCATAGCTGGCTGGGACTGTATAGCGGTCTTGTGATCTGTATATTGAGTTTTACAGGGGCTTTGGCGGTTTTCAAGTTTGAAATAGATTATCTATTAAATAAGGATTTATTTTACGTTGCTCCACAAGAAAAGATGGGTAATGTGAATCAATTCATTTATGATATACTTGCCCACTACCCTGAACATAGTGGCTATATTGTTGAACCTGTAGAAGATAAGGAGCGCTCTTGGAAAGTTGCTTTTAGACTGAAAGAAGATGGACGAAATATAGCAAAAGAAGTCTTTTTTAACCCTTACAATGGTAAAATATTGGGCGAAAGAGACATGTATAAAACTGTGTCGTTTTTTATCAGAAATATCCACGTTAGACTATTTGATCATTGGTACGGAAGACAGTGGGTTGGGCTGGCAGGTATATGCATGTTAGTATCACTGATCGTCAGCATTCCACTGTATTTCGACTTCACTAAAAAACAACAATTCGGCAAAGTAAGAAACAAAAGAAGCCGTCAGAAATGGGCAGACCTTCATAAGTTCATCGGGTTGACTACAATTGTTTTCCATTTGATTATCGCATTTACGGGAGCTTGGTTGGGGTTGCAACCCAAAATTCAAAAACCTTTGATGGGCGACCGTCCGGGCATCTATAAACCCTCCGAATTTCCTTTATCCAAAATAGAAGATAATCTCTTCAAAGTAGATTTTCCTTCACTCCTTTCCAAAGTCAAAAAAGAATTTCCGGAGTTGAGTTCTTTAAAAATAAAAGCGTCTGCTGATGGAAGTAGAACAGCTACGGTCTTTGGTAATATTCCATGGATGCCTTATGAAAGACAAACCAATTTTATAGTATTGGATAAAAAGGATTTATCTCCCATTAAAAAACTAGACATTAGAAATGCAGGAGTAGGAAGTCAGTTTTTCTATATGCAGGAAGCACTGCATTTTGGGGATTTTTTAGGAATAGGTTTAAAAATAGTGTATTGTCTTTTTGGACTGATTGGAGGCTTTTTAGGCATCAGTGGTTTCTTTGTTTATTACAAAAGAACGGAGAAGAAAAGAGTACAGCAATATCCAATACTAACTACTTCTAATATTCTTTATGGCTTTACATTGAGTGGTGTATTGATCACTGCATTGATAGCTTATAGCAGTGTGACTTTTGGAGCAAACAACCCTACAAGTACCATTACCACACCTTCTTTTTACGTTATTCTTTCTATTTACATCATTTATAAGTTGATGCGTTATCTCATTAAAAGAGGTTTTCTTCACGTAGAAGCGTAGCCTGCTACGCAAAAACTATCAAACATCGATGCATTTCAAGTTTTAAAGTAAGCAATAAACGAAAGCTGACTACATAAGGTCAACAACACGTAGCAGGCTACGTGGCTACAGACACCTCTATCTGATACGAAAGTAATCATAAGGTTTTGCAACAACATCAGGTACAGCTCCATGTAGAAGCGTAGCCTGCTACGCAAAAAACTATCAAACATCGATGCATTTCAAGTTTTAAAGTAAGCAATAAACGAAAGCTGACTACATAAGGTCAACAGCACGTAGCAGGCTACGTGGCTACAGACACCTCTATCTGATACGAAAGTAATCATAAGGTTTTGCAACAACATCAGGTACAGCTCCATGTAGAAACGTAGCCTGCTACGCAAAACCCGTCAAACACTGATGCTTTTCAAATTTGAAAGTAAGCAATAAACGAAAGGATACCTGCATAAAATCAACGGCACGTAGCAAGTACTCGAGATCCAACAATAGAAAAAACCTCAGCTATATAAATAACTGAGGTTTAAATGTGATCTAGATTTACTAATCTACATAAAAATTATAGGAAACTTCAACGACAAATCATCGTTGATCGACACTTTATTATGACTAATACTTTAGTCAATAGGGAATTTTATAAACTTATCTCATATAGAGTGTTTATTGGGTTATTATACCTTGCTCAAGATCTTATCTGTTTCTATCATTAATATAGCAATCTGCATCCCTGTTTTCAGAGCTTCAAATTCCTGATCATTCAAACAGTAATTCACTTGTTTATCTTTTGTTTTCAAGACCAATTTTGCTTCATCATCCTCAAACTGAAATGCATGCTGCTGAAAATCAATGCTTGATACCTTTTTGGCGTAATTAAAAAATTCTTTCTGTTCAAAATTGAATAAGAGGCCTTTCATCTGTATACCTACCTTTTTACAATCTTGACACTGACTTATAATTAGTTCTTCTTCTGAGTATAATTTCTTTGCTCTACACATTTCACAATGCTTATTTTAATCTATTTGTTATTTTTATTTAGATCAAATATAAATAACATATTTTGATTTACAATGAAATGATCATAAATTATATGAGAATAAACATATCTTAATTCTTTTTTCACTAACTTTGATTTACAATTTAAGTCGATAATATGGGGTTTATAGATACACTAAAAAAGAGGTGGAATGTAAAGAGTGGCTGGCAAGTAGGTGTTATATTACTTGTTTTCGCCCTAACAGGTACAACATTTATGTACACTGTGAAGCCGTATGTTTACCCATTATTTGGTATTACAAGCGAATCAAGTACTTGGATTAGAGTACTCGCTTTCTTCTTCATTGGTCTCCCTTGTTATCAGGTTCTTTTGCTCATTTGGGGTACTTTACTTGGTCAATTTAAGTTCTTCTGGGAATTCGAAAAGAGAATGTTCAGAAGAATGATCGGCAAAAAATAGCAGTTTCAGCTCCCTTGTCTTCTTATTCACTTATTATACAAATTTACAGTACTAGCAGTCCAATTTATGCTTCTTCCATTTACAGCATCAAAAGATGATGGTCACTTATTATCATTATATTATCAAGAACGTATCAGAAAATGCTATACAGCAATACCTTTTTTCTTTATCAGTTATTTGGTGGTGATCTCTTATTATGTTCTGGATGACTTCAGAGTATTTGAGCCTTCTACTGCCTTTACGCTCAACAGAATTCCTTCTATCATTTTCTCTTTGATCTTGATTGTGCTCCGTTTCACTAATCCTAGAGAAGGAATATTAAAGAATTATTGGATTCCCATGTATACCGTTACCATGGTCTCCATTATTTATAGTTTATACGCGGTTACGTTCCTCACTTATGAGCAATCGGATTATTTTCTTTCTGGTTTGTATATCATAAGTGGCTGTCAGCTTATTTTCCTATTGTACAGTATTATGTCCATTACAATCATTCTCGGAATTATTGGATTGGGGACGGTGGCTTTTGTCAGTGCTATTTTTTATGAATATGGAACCATTACAGCATACAATGTACCCAACTTCATTGCTATTAATATTGGTATTATCATGGTGCTTGTGGTCAAATACAATAACACTTTCAAGCATTTCAAAAACTATGTTTTACTCAAAGAAGAAAAGAGTAAATCAGATTCTCTATTCCAACTGACTTTGGAGCAGAATCAAAAACTTCAATCGCAAAAAGAGTTTATCAATCATCAGAAAGAAATACTTTCCAATCACAATAATGATATGCAGGAAAGTTTGCATTATGCACAACGTATTCAAAATGCAATGCTTCCTCTCCCCTTCTATAACATTGAAAAAGTGAAGGAATATTTTAATTATTCTGCCCCTAAACATATTGTCAGCGGAGATTTTCATTGGTTTGGAAAATCAGAAAATGCACAAGTTATAGTAGTTGGTGATTGTACTGGACACGGTGTGCCTGGCGCTTTAATGAGTATGCTAGGTGTCTCTATTCTAAACCGTCTTGTTACACAGGAAAATGTAGATGACCCTCTCTATATTATAGAGAAAATGCATATCCGACTCAATACTTTACTGCAACAAAACTCTACACATAACAATGATGGAATGGCTTTGTCGGTTATCCGTATTCCACTCTACCATGATGAAAATGTCATTACTTTCTGCGGTGCCAAAAGCCCTGTTTTATTTGTAAAGAAAGAAGGTGTAGAATTTCATAGAGGAGGCCGTTATTACATAGGAGGTAATATATCTCCTATCAATAAATGTCAGAATATTTCCATTAAAATTGAGCCCGGTATGATGATGTACTTGTATTCTGATGGTTTCAGAGATCAGTTTGGAGGTGTGCAGGATAAGAAATATACCGCTCATCAGTTCAGAACTTTTCTCCGTGAGATCTCTAATGAACCTACTGCTATACAAAAACAGCTATTGGCATCTGAATTCATGAAATGGAAAGATGCTAAGACTGAAAACAACGTACAGGTAGACGATGTATTGGTGGCTGGTTTTAGGTTTTAAAGAAGGATTATGAGACAAGAAATAATGCTTATTGCTTTTTAATTCAAATGGCTTGAAAGAAAAGACTGCATCATTTCTTATCTCATATTTTAAAACGAAATTATCGTCAACTATCAATTGAAATTTCTGCAAGCTTTTATGTTCTACTTCCTAGTTGCCTTCTTCTTTATTTTGTCTTAACACAAAAAAGAACCAAGAAATTCAAGGCTTTGAAGTCCAAGTGTAGATCAAATTAATTTAGTTGACATCCTACTAGAGAATTAATAAATCATGATCTCATTGATCTCCCATTTCCCTTCAGTCGCCTCTACAGCCGGCTGTAATGCCACTTGCATGATCCTTGATTTTATCTCCGAAAACTCTGCAAGATCAATCGTATACGTCTTGAATTCTTTTTGATGAGGAGTGATTGGAATACTGATCCATTGTTGCTCGCTCCAGTCCAATTGTTCCGTATTGGTTTTCCAAAATCCTCTGCCCTCATTTCTAGAGTAAACTGCAAATTTCATTTCCTTTGCCGATGTATTATTTTTGATTTGGAATGATACTTTTGAACAGAGACTAGCTTGTGTATACAACCATGGAGCACTTTGAATCGTTGCATTTTGGGCATTGATCTCTCCTTTTATTTTCCCTTCCTCAAACGTTACTTCTGTGCCGTTGAGTGCCATCCAGCCCATTGTACTTTTCTTAAATTTAAACGGCCTTCCAGGAGCAGGATACATACGGTCGTCTTCAGGAATTAAAATGGTGTTGTCTTTATTGAAAAATACAGGCTTCAAACTTGCCCCTCTGTAAAACGCACTGATATCATGATTCTCCTGTAATACATAAAGCTGACCATCTGTCCACTCAAAAAAGCTTGTATGTCCTCCTTCTAGAAAAGCACCTTGATATTCATACGGTCCATAAAGTTGTTTAGCCATAGCGTACTTATTGCCGTACACCAAATAATACCATTCTCCCTTTTTGAATAAAGTCGACTTATCACTCACTCGTATCTTCTTTCCTTCTTTTGTCTGTACCAGAATAGGTTGAGGTTCCGTGGACAGCGATTTCATATCTTCCGCCAAAGTAGCCATATAATACGTTCCACTTCCGAAACAAATCGTATACACCCCATCTTCTTCAAAAATTTCAGGGTCATAAGGTGATTCTTTGATAATGTCTGTAGGAAGCAACGGTTTACCTAGTAAATCTTTGTATTCTCCATCCACTTGATCCGCCACGGCAACTCCTGTATTATAATAGCGGTTGGAGAAAAACCAGTAGTACTTCCCATTTCTCTCACAAATATCTCCCGCAAAACAATTGGGTAGATCTCCTATATAAAAATCTTTAGGATGAATACTCCTGTGATACTGCCAGTCTTTTAAGTTGGTAGTAGACCAAACCTCCCATCGGTCCATTGGGAAAGAAGAAGTGGGATTCCATGTCTGATCATGTCCACAAATAATGTACAATGTATCTCCTTTCATCAATGCATGTGGGTCTGCCATGCCATGTTCCTCTACAATGACATCAATTTTAATAGCATCAGGATTAACACCATAAGTCAGTTTGGATGATTTCTCCTGCGTGGAGCAACCTATGAAATTCAAGGCTGTTAGAATTGAAAGTAAGCTTGTTAATACTTTTAATAAATAATCACTCATTTTTTTATTTCTGTTCGTCAAAAAATTAATCAACGGAAAATAAAAAAGAGAATAGAGATGTTTAGGTGGTATATATAGAAACCACCTTATTTCAATTTAATTTCACCATGTCATTCCAAGCGAATTGCACTCGCTGTAAACCAACTTTCCAATGACGCTTATATTTTAACTTCTTTCACCTCCACAATTTCATCCAACCTCACTTTTTCAGTATTATCAAGTACTGCATATTCCACTTTTTCCTCCACGATGAGTGTCTTTATTTTGGCCTCTATTTCTCGGTTTTTCAATTGAAAATGAAGTAATGTACCGTGCATTGCCCAGATTTCATATTGATCATAGGTGGCACATGCTATGGGTTTGTAATTTTTATTTTCTGACATATCAATGTATTTTTTTTAATGAGTAGTAATGCAAACAAATAGCTGACAAAATGGTGTGCAATTTCATAAAAAAACGGAAGGTATGGACCTAAACCACACCTTCCGTTTTACAGCGTTTTCATTCTCAAAAATTGCTACTGAGTTACAACAACCGCTTCCTTAGTTACGGCTTCTTCTTGTTGTTGTTCTTCATACTGCAACGCTTTTTTGAGGCTCAATGCATACCCTAAGTGCACGCCTTCATGCACATTGTTGAATTCTACAGCTTCGGCTACGGTGTGAATTCTTACACCCAAGCCCGTAACATAAGATTCGTATTTTCGGAAAATACCCGCTACTTGGTCCTCATCTAGCTTTTCAAGTAAATAAAGTGCCAAGTACTTCAATTCGTTGACTTCATCTTCTGATAAACTTCGCTCTGGTTTCGATCCTTTACGGAACATCTGAATCCATTTTTTGTCCATGGGAGGTGTCAGGCCTGAGAGGCCATAAGTAAGCAGTTGATGGGTGACTATCGCGTGTCCGAAATTCCAAATGATGTTGTTGTTGTATCCAACAGGAATGCTATTTAATTCCTCTGTGGAGAATTGGTTAATAAACTCAATAAATCTCTTACGTAATTTTCTAGTAGTGTTCAACATGAAAATAGATCCTTAATGATGATAGTACTGATGCGAATGTTGATTGAATTTACGAAAAAAACGTAGGATTTTTAAAGTATTTTAAGAAAAAAAATAAAGGCCTTGCAACACAATTTTGTATTACAAGACCCTGATATTGTACTTTTTATATAGAATCATAACTGGTTGAAAGAAGGTTAGTTTTGATGCATATTACATGTTTCTAATAGGATTATTCTATCCATGTACGCATTTATCTCTTCCTCCACATTATATTTTAAATCTTTACTGAATTGTATATTCACAAGACGGTCTAATTCCGATTGTAAATCAGCAATTTTTGATTTTAAAGAAACTCTTCTCTCTAGCTCCTCAATAATTGCCTCTAAGTGAGGGATATTGTGGGCTTTTATAAATACTTTTAATTCTTCTTGGTCATCTGGTGCTAACCCCTCATGAGCAATACGTGCTAACTTCAACCCTTCTACTAGATCTGCAGAATTTATATACTCGTAGAATTTTTCTTTTAAAATTTCTGATAGAAAAGATGATGAGATATTCATAGTATTCGTTCCTTAAGTATTACAATGATTTCATTTCGCACACATTAACCGCTTTCAATAATTAGTGGGTTAATAATGTTTACATGTAATTTAACTCCTAACTCCCTCATTGCGTTTGTTTTATTGATTTGCATTAACAATTAAATTTATCATTTAGAAATCAATGTATCCTAAACTACAGCTTTCAAGGGTATGAAATGTTTGTTTCTAGCCAAGCTAAGAGGAGGCTATAAGGGTAAACGATAGTTTGATGCACACATGCAATTGCACTGGAAATTGATGCATAAAAAAAGAGCTCCGCAAAGCAAAGCTCTTTTCCAACCCAAAAACTAACTATTTCTCATTGCTATAATCTTTAATGATTCTATCAGATGAATAGAATAATCATTTTTATATTTTGACTTCAAAATTATCCGTTATGCATTTTGAAGATGTTCTTCTGTGTGTTCTATATCTTATACACCTACCCCCTCTTTTCCCCTACCTTTTTTATAAAAAACAAATGTTAATTTTAATCTTTTTTTTACTACACATTCAAAATCAATATTTTACATATTATTATTTTTAAAATAATTTCTTAAATAAATTACCAAACAGCTCTTTCGTTAAGCTTCATTAGGATATGATTTAAACATGGAGACCTCAAAAACTTCGAGTTACTATTATATTTAAGTACCTAGTACTTTTATCTGACTGAGATGAATGAATAAAACCTAACAACAACTCCTAGAAAAAGAGCACTAGAACCACTAAAACAATAAACTATTTAAGGATAGACGCAACATATTAATGCTATCCTCATAATTGTACTAAAAACTTCAACCATGACCATAGGGCAAAGAACTTATCAAATCATCGAGAAAAGCGATGGAACAGACAAATCAAGTAAAGTTTTTGACATCTTAATCATGTCACTCATCTTGCTGAACGTCTTGTCTGTTATTCTTGAATCTCATCAGTCGCTTTATGACGAATACCAAAGAGAATTTATGCTGTTTGAGCACTTCTCCGTCATTATTTTCACCATTGAATACATTTCCAGACTTTTTACAGCACATTATAAATACCCCAACAAGTCAAAATTAGCCGCTGTATTTGCATTTGTATTTTCATTCTATGGCCTTATTGACTTGCTTGCTATTGCTCCATCATACCTTATGCTTATCCACTTGGACTTACGCTTTGTCAGAATATTAAGATTATTCAGACTGTTCAGGATTTTTAAATTCGGCAGGTACAACAGTGCTCTTTATGTTCTTATCAGAGTCATAAAATCACGAAGAGAAGAATTAATTCTTACGTTATTCATGTCGTGCATTTTAATATTGTTTTCTGCTTCGCTCATCTATTTTGTGGAAAGAGACACCCAACCTGATGTCTTTACAAGCATCACTCAGTCCATGTGGTGGGCTGTAGCCACACTAACCACTGTTGGTTATGGAGATATGTATCCCATTACTCCGCTCGGTGACATTATTGCAAGCTTTGTGGCCATTATGGGAATTGGTTTGGTTGCGTTGCCTACAGGCATTATCGGTACAGGATTTATTGAAGAAATTTCAAAAAATAAAGAAAAGAAAAAGTGCACTTGTCCAAAATGTGGCAATACATTTCATGCTGAATAAAAAAAGTCAATCTATTCTTCATTTACATCTTCCTTTATAGGCATATTTTGCAATAACTTATATTTTGATTATTTTTTAAACATTTATTGATTAATAAATAAACATCACTATATTTACAACTGCTCTCCCTTTAACAATTAGACGACATCGATTCAAACTTTTAAAAGAAATAGGAAAATGACAAAAGATTTGCTGGGGAGACCGCAGAATAAATATGCTTTGATCGATTGCAATAGTTTTTATGCGTCGTGTGAAATTGTTTTTAGGCCAGACTTGGAAGACAAACCTGTGGTGGTATTGTCCAATAATGACGGTTGTGTGATTGCCGGTAACAAAAAAGCAAAAGAACTGGGGTTTAAAATGGGGACGCCTTTCTTTAAAATGAGATCAGTAATGCAAAAACAGGAAATAGCAGTATTTTCGTCCAATTATGCATTGTATGCCAGTTTATCTCAACGTATCATGGCATTGCTGAGAGAATACGGTTCTGCCATTGAGGTCTATTCAATTGATGAAGCATTTCTAGACCTTACCAATACAGAAGAAACCACGGGCATTGGCACATTGATCAGAGAAAATATCAAAAAGCAGACGGGAGTTCCTGTTGCCGTGGGGATTGGCAGTACCAAAACTTTAGCAAAACTGGCCAATCATATTGCCAAAAAAGATCCTAACTTCCCTGGAGTTTGTGAACTGCGTTCTTATAAAGAAGACCGAAAATGGATTGCACACTGGCCCATTGATGAACTTTGGGGTATTGGCCGACAACATTGTAAATCACTGCAAGAGCATAATGTATTTACAATCGGCAGTTTTATGGATCTTCCAGAAGCTTATATCAAAAAGAAGTGGCATGCTCCTGTATGGCGTATCTATAAAGAACTACAAGGGGTTCGTTGTCACACATTCAAAGAAAGACCTCCTGCAAAACAGGGCATTGGCACAGCAAGAACATTTTCAACACCTGTCAACAATTGGGCTAAGCTGAAGGAAATCATGTGTGGATTTGTAGCATCCGTCACAGAGAAACTCAGAAAACAACACAGCTTGACACAACAAATTTCCGTTTTTGTGATGACGGATAAACACCGTGAACAAAATCATTATTATGCCAGTCAAAAAATTAAACTTGATGTACCTACAGATGACACCGCTATTTTGATCAAAGTTATGTTCATTTTATTAAGGAAAGTTTTTAAAGAAAAACATAATTACAAAAAGGCGGGTATACAGCTTATGAAAATCACACCTAATCAATCTTTCCAACAAACACTTAACAATGTTCACAATAAAAATGAGATTGAGAAAAAATTTCATTTACTAGGTACTTTAGACCATATTAACAGGAAGTATGGAAAAAATACCTTAGTATTTGCATCGCAACGTTTATCTTCTCGTCAGCCTTTTGACATGAAACAAGAAAATAAGTCCCGCAAATTCACAACAAATATTAACGAAATTGCTTTTGTTCGATAATTTTACTAGAAATAACGAAAGAAGTATACACAATTTAGATGGTGTTAAGGATTTAAAAGTGGACTTTTATAACATAAACTAAAAAAATATTACGTAAGCAGTAACTTTTTCTATCAAATGCATTGCATAATTATAGGATTTTACTGACATTTGTAATGTACATTTCTAAGAAGGAGTTAAAAGTGTTAAATTTCCTCCTACTAATGGAACGAAAAACGTTCCAAATCAGTTAGATAAGTACGAAACAAAAAAGACATAAAGTACTCTTGATAAGTCAAGAGGATATTTATAAAGAACTCATTTTTAATTGGTTTTAGTTTTTAGCTAAGTTGTTAAAGGTCCTGCTCTATGAGCACGACCTTTTTCTTTTTATATCCCCTTTAAAACGGCTGTTTAAGCACAAAAAAGGGTTTAAACCCTCCAATCAGAAACAGTTCAAACCCTTTTTTCATACTTCAATAACACTCTACTGTAATCCCTTTGTGAGGTATTGAATAATCACTTCGTGTTCAACCTGTATATCTCTTGCCAGCATAGATTGTGCTCCTAACATTACGGTGCCGGCAAAAATCATCTTGTTTATATCCCCATCGAAAAGGCTCATATAAGCATCACGGATATAAAGCATAAATGGATTGGCACCTCTACCTTTTGACTCTAAAAACTGAATTAAAATCTGATTGTCGTAATAAAAATCAATCTCAAAACGATAGAAGGCGGCGATAGTTTGTTCCAATTCCTGATATTGCTTTGCTTTTCGTTCCCCGATAAATTTTACAATCTCATCTACAAGACCATATTCTCCGTCAAATCGAGTATAAAAAACTTTGGTAGTCGTACCACAGTGCGCTGCTAACTTTCTCAAAGACCACTCTCCTCCGTCTAAAATGTATTGAATAGTCATCTCAACCATGGATTCTTTTGAGGGAGCTGCGTTTTTTCTAGTTTTAATCATTTTCTTGCTTTTCGTGCTAATTATATAATTCGTAGTATTGTGACAGTCATATGATAAAATGAAACATCGTTTCAAATATGATATTTTTTTAGGAAAAAACAAGTGATTTTAAGCAAAACAGAGCGGTTTAAAAGGTGTTTTAAGTCCTATTAAGAAGTCTTTAACAAAAAAACTGAAGGACAATAAATATTTTTGCAGAAACAAAGAAAGATAAACTTATGAAGGCAAAGGAATTACATCAGCAATTGACCAAGGCATTAACTTCAATTTATGAAGAAAATGAGGCACAAAGTATTGCGTACATTTGGTTAGAAGAACGCCTTCAGCTGGATAAAGTGAATATCCTTTTAGATCAAAATGAGATAGACGTTAAGGCTACAACGTATGAAAGTGACTTGGATAGGTTGTTGAATCATGAACCTATTCAGTACATTATTGGCGAAGGGGACTTTTACGGAAGAAAGTTTTTACTCAATAAAGATACATTGATTCCAAGATCTGAAACTGAGGAATTGGTATGGCACATTTTACAAAACCATAAGGAAGGGCTACTAATTGATATTGGGACAGGTTCAGGCTGTATTCCCATTTCATTGGCTTTGGAAAGTAACCTTCAGACTATTGGCCTTGATATCAATAAAAATGCACTTGAAAAAGCGAAAGAGAATGCTGAAAAACTAGGAGCATCCACCCGTTTTTTCCATAAAAATATACTGGAAGAAAATCTCGACGACCTTGATCAGCCAGACATCATCGTCAGCAATCCACCTTACGTTACAGAGGCTGAGAAAGCAATTATGAATGAAAATGTGGTGCGCTATGAACCTGATTTAGCCCTCTATGTTTCTGATGATAATCCTTTGATTTTCTATAGAAGAATTGCTGATCTTGCTCAAAAAAGATTAAAGAAAAACGGTTGGCTTTACTTCGAAATCAATGAACAGTTTGGGAAAGAAACGGAACAGTTACTGCTCGAAAGAGGTTTTACAAAAACTGAAATCATTAAGGATTTCCAAGGCAAAGACAGAATAGTGAAAGGGCTGATTTAGATTAATTTATTGTATTTCAATATAAAAACACACCACAAGCTACAGTTTAAATGCTGTAGCTTGTGGTGTGTTTACTTCTAGAAACAACCTTCTAAAAAGTCATTTCAAACTCACTTTCTCCCACCACTATATTATCCATTAAGGCCTCTACAACCACTTTTTCTTCCGTTTTCCCTGCCTGTACCAGCAATAAAACTCTGCCTTTAGAAGTCATACAATGATCCGCTTTAAATGGATTAGTGTTATTGGTAAGACCATTATCAATTCCAATGATTTTCGCATTACCTTTTACTTTAAATCGAACTTCTTTATCGATATGCTTTACTGGGTTTCCGTTGACATCATGCAATTGAGCCACTACATGTACCACATCTTTTCCATTGGCCTTTACTTTTTTCTGATCAAGATTCAACTGAGCAAATTGTGGTTTTTCAGCTGTTTTGATTTCGTATTCCGCTACAACACTACCTTTCGTTTTGGCCACTGCCTTTATCTTTCCTTTTTGATAAGGAATAATCCATTTTAGAATTCTGTCTTCATTCTCTTTCAATGCCCTTTTGCCTAACGATTTATCATTGAGGAATAATTCTACTTCTTCTGCGTTCGTATACGCTTCGATGTACACAGATTCATCGTTTTGGTAATTCCAGTGACTATTTAGTGTAGCCCAGTGCCATTTTGTAGGTCTCTTCTTCTTTGGATTTTCTACAACTTTCCCATTTTTCAATAAGTAATGAGAAGCTTCTGTTTTTTGAGTACCGAAGTACACTACAGGTTTTTCTTGCCAGAACGTTTTGAAGAAATGATAAACCGGGTTTTTAAAACCTGCAATATCCATCAAACCAATATCTAATGCTTTGCTTGGATAACCGCTCGTTTCACCTAGGTAACTGATGCCAGGCCATAAGAATACACCCGAAATATAATCTCTTTCCAAACAGTCTTTCCATTCCTGCCACTGTGCAAAATTCTCTGAACCATAAATCACACGATCTGGGTACGCTTCGTGATGTGCATCATAATGATGAGATTGATAATTATAACCCGTTACATCTACGGCGTCACAATAGCCCGTTAGGTTTCCTGCCTGAGGTAGCACTTCTCCGGCTGTAGAAGGACGGGTTGTATCTTCTTCTTTGATCCATTGATGCAGTTGACGGGCCAATGCCACCAATTGAAGATTTCCTCCACTTGTTTTATCCAATACTTTATTGAAGTCCGCTTGATTAGAAATGGCCGTTTTCCAATAGTAACCAAACGTCCATTCTATTTCATTACCGATACTCCACATGATCACTGAAGGATGGTTGCGATCACGTCTGATCATGTCTTTCAAATCACGTTCCGCCCATTCTTCATACAAACCTGCATAACCTGTTGTTTTCTCTCCAAAGTCATATTTCCAAGCATTGGGCTTATCATCGATCCACTTGTTTTTATTGACCGTCCACTCATCAAATGCTTCTGCCTGTACCAAGAAGCCCATTTCATCGCATAGATCCATAAAGTCAGCTGATGCAGGGTTGTGTGCCGTTCTGATGGCATTGACTCCCGCTTCTTTTAAGATACGAAGTCGACGTTTCCATACGTCAATCGGAACGGCACTACCCACTGCACCTGCATCATTATGTAAGCACACACCTTTTAGTTTTTTATTTTCTCCATTAAGGAAAAAGCCTTTTTGAGCATCAAAACGAATCGATCTCACGCCAAAAGTAGTCGTGTATTCATCCAAAACTTCCCCTTCACTTTCCAATGTGGTCAGCATCTGATAAAGGTTCGGGCTTTCATCTGACCAAAGGAAAGGTTTTTCAATCAGCAATTCCTGATTCAAACTATTCTCCCCTTCTTTCAACTGTATTTTCGATGAAGTAGACTGTATTACTTTTCCTTTAGCATCCTTGATTTGTTGAGTCACCTTGATGCTTTTCGGTGATTTTTCCTCGTTAATAATAGAAGTTTTAATGGCTACTTTACTTTCCACTTTGCTCACTTCAGGAGTAGTCACAAAAGTACCCCAATGAGCAATATGTACAGGATTGACAGTAACCAATTTTACATTTCTGTAAATACCACTTCCCGGATACCAACGTGCATCCATAAAGGCTTTTCGGTTAACCTTTACAATAATTTCATTGGTCGTTTCACCATAATTCAAATGATCTGTCAAGTCGATTTTAAAGGCCGCATAACCATAAGGTCTTCCTCCTACGTATTTGCCATTGACCCAGATTTTTGAATCTCTATAAATGCCATCAAACTCAATCCAAGTTTTCTTATTTTTTGCTTCAGAAGGCACTGTGAACGTTTTCTTGTACCACCCAATTCCGCCAGGAAGATAGCCTGTACACCCTGCCGTATTGTCGTGTGTATAGTCCATTTCTATACTCCAATCGTGGGGTAAGGTCACTTCATTCCATTGTACTTTGTCCTTTTCTACCATTTCTGAATCGATAGAATCGGCCCAATAGAATTGCCAATTTTCATTGAAATCAGCTGTAATTCTTGGTGATGTCCCTTTGGTATTGCATGCTCCAAGTAGTGCGAAAAGCAAAAACAAGAAGCTATATATTTTTATCTTTTTCATTGTTGTTTATTGTTATTATTGAGCGATAAATGCAATAGCTTGTCCGCCACTAGTTGCTAAATTGATATCTAGTTGATCCTTTGATGTCACTTTCTTTTTAGTGATTTCCACCGGATAAGGATTTGTGACCCAGTCCGCATCTTTTCCATCTGCATAAATGGTAGCTTCATAGGTTTTATCAGGATCCAAGAAATCTAATTTTACTGTAAGCTGACGTGCATTTTCATCTGTGATACTTCCCAAATACCAGTTATCCGTTCCTCTTTCCTTTCGAGCAACTGTATAGTAATCGCCAATTTTTGCATTCAATACTTTCGTTTCACTCCAGTTGGTTGGTACATTTTTGAGGAATTCAAAAGCAGGTTTTCCCTTATAGTTTTCTGGTAAATCAGCTAGCATTTGAATCGGGCTGAACATTGTCAGATAATAGGCCAATTGCTTAGCGACAGTGGTTCTTACACGGATTTCAAACTTGGCCCATTTTCTTTGCGGAAGCATGACTTCAAAAATACCCGGAGTGAAATCAATGGGTCCGCCTAAGATTCTTGTGAAAGGAAGTACCACACCATGTTCGGGAGAATTACCTTTACTCCATGCGTTGTATTCCTGTCCTCTTACACCTTCACGGGCCATGATATTAGGGTAAGTACGCTGTTCACCTGTGAATTTGATGGGTTCATGATTGACAATAAGTAATTCGTGCTTTCCTGCTGTTTGAATCATTTTTTTGTAATGACGCACCATATATTGTCCATGGTGATGCTGTCTGTAAGTGTTTTTCTCATAATCATAATTCACATCACCCGTATACCCCACTTTTACGGTTTTGATTCCCAAATCATGGCACATTTTGAATAAAGTATCCATCCTTGGTTCGTAATGATCTATATCCGAAATCGTCTCATGATACATCATCATCCTCACCCCTTTTTTCTTGGCGTAGTCACACACCTCATGAATATCAAAATCACTTGTAGAAGTACTCCAATCAAAAATGCCATAACCGGTCCACGAACCCGTCATATCATCCCAACCTTTGTCCCAGCCTTCAATCAACACATCTTTAATTCCATGCTCTGAGGCGAAATCAATATGGTATTTGGCATTTTCAGTCGTAGCGCCATGCGGTCTTGTTTTCGGTAAAGGCTTTCCGAATTGTGTTTTCTCCGCCCAAGACGTTTTACCGATATGCAATTCCCACCAAATACCGATATAAGTATAAGTTTCTATCCAATCTGTATTCTTATAAATATTGGGTGGATTTAAATTCATAATCAGATTAGATTCTACTAAATCACCTGCATTCTCGCCGATCTGCACCGTTCTCCAAGGACTCTGAAAAGGAGCTTTTGCTCTCACCAAATCACCATTCATCCAAGGTGTCAAATGTGCTTTAAGATTCGGGCCATTCTTTTGATTCAATAAATTCATTCCAGCATAATCCGTTAGGTCAGCTTCGTGAATACTGATCACTAAATCATCACTCACTTCTATTGTCAACGGGGTATTACACATGTTCGCTCGCTCCTCTTTATCAGGTCTTCGGGCAAAATTCACCGTATCTCCAATGGAAGTAATCGGTGAGTTATAATACTCTTTTTCATAATTATCATAATCCGCAAAATTCCACCATGCTTTATAGTCTCCTGCAAAGTTGAACTCTGTTTTTTCGTCCATAATAATAAATTCTTTCATTCCTTCCTGCTCCGGAAAAACATAACGGAATGCGATACCATCATCATAAGCTCTTGCGATAAGGTCCAGTAAAATACCGCTTTGTTTTTGCTTCAAATGTAACGTCAATTCATTGTAATGATTTGCGATCGTCTGATGTTGTCCCCAAACCGTTTCCCAAACAGAAGAATGCGTAGTAGTAGTAGAAGATAATACTTCAAAGCCTTCACTCAAATCTGTTTTTTTCAACGTAAAACCCAATGCCGATTTTGACAAAACAGGGCGTCCAACACTTTGAATTTCGTAAAAAACACTTCCTTTTTCATTAATGGAAAAGTGGATTTTGTTTTTAGCATCAGGAGATGAGACATCAAGTATTTCGTTCTTTCCACAGGAAAAAAACACTAAAGAGAGTAACAGTAATAATTCAGATTTCATACTTTAATAGGTTTGTTAATTTAATACTCCAAAGTAAAAAAGCAGAGGCTACGAAAGCCATACAAATACTATGAAAAGTCGGGTAGTTTTTGTCCTGTATGACTTTTGACGAATTATTACCTTATAATAATAGTGTTTTTTGGAAGTAATAACAGAAGGAATCATAGGAATGAAAAGCCTCTTTTTAGCATCAATACATTAATTTCAGTTCACTTGGTAGTAGTATACTCAAGAAAAATAATAATCTTACCGTTCAGAATTGCAACTTTAATTTAAACAGCTCCTCTACTATGAAAAAATTGACTAAGCTACTCTTTTTACTCTTATTGTTTTTGACTCAAATCTCACTCGCTCAAGATTTCAGGAAGTTTGAAACCATACCACAGTATGCCAAGCAAGCCGTACTTTCTGAAAACTTCGATGACAATAGAAATGAATGGACCATTGTAAACTACTTATCAGATGAGGTCCGTGAAAGTAAAATCAAAAAAGGGGAATATCGATTAACCTCTTACTCTAAAGATGAAATGGTAGTAGAAATCAAATCAGGTTTTGGTTATACACAACTGAAAAATTTTGAAATTGAAACCAGTATAAAGCATGAGGACTTTCAAAAAAATAATGATAACGGATTGATATGGGGAATGTCTGCTGACGGACAAAATGCCTACGGAATTGGCTTTACAAGAACGGGTTATTATACCATTCAGCAGATGACCAATGGTGTTGAACATAATCTTGTCGAAAAAACCTATTCTGAGGTGCTTCATAAAGATGATTTCAACCATTTCTTAATCCGAAAAATAGGCGAATGGTATCACATATTTATCAATAAACAATACGTCTATTCTTTTCCTTATCAACCACTACAACAAGATCAGGACATCACAGGGTTCTTTGCAGAAGGAACTTCAATACGCGTGGATTACATTAGAGTTTCAAAGATCAATACAGATCAAATACAAACTTATACCCAACCGACACCTGAAGTGGCATCACAACCTTCTAACAATAATGACGCTAGAGGATTGGTCATCACTAACCCAGTCAACACAAGTAATTATCAAAAAGCGGGTGATTATCATGCGCTGATCATTGGTGTTCAAAATTACAAGGACAACTCTATCAATGACCTTCGCTTTCCACTAAGAGATGCACAAAACTTCAATAACATACTGGTACAGAAATACGGTTTCCTCCCTAAAAATATCATTTTCCTTGCTGATCCGACCCGATCGGAAGTACTTCAAGCACTGAATAAACTCAGACAAAATGTAAAGCATGATGACAATGTCATTATCTTCTATGCAGGTCATGGGTATTATGATCAAAAAGTAAAAGAAGGCTATTGGTTACCATCTGATGCAGTAGAAGGAGATGATTCTAATTGGCTCGCGAATGCCAACTTGAGCACAAAGCTAAAAGGTATAGATGCAAAGCATATTCTGCTGATTTCAGACTCTTGCTTTGGTGGCAGTATCTTCAAGCCTTCAAGAAGTGCTTTTGCTGACGCGAACCGTTCCATCACTAATTACTATGAAAAAAGAAGTAGAAAAGGCATGACGAGTGGTACACTTAAAACTGTTCCTGATGAAAGTGTTTTTGCGAAATATCTTCTTCAAAACTTGAAAGAAAATCGCGATAAGTTTTTAACCGCTTCAAAATTATTTTATCGTTTTAATGATGCAGTAGCCAACAATAGTGAGAATGCACCTCAGTTTGGTACGTTGTATAATGTCGGAGATGAAGGCGGGCAATTTGTCTTTATCAATACGCAAGCGAAATAATATCAATTTACAGCTCCAATAGAAACCACCTTGATGTAAGCATTGAGGTGGTTTATTTTTTTTAATGGATTTATGGAGGGGAAATAATTATCCAATTTGGAGAGACATTTCTACGCAACACTTTAATCCGAAAAAAACTAACCTTATCCTACTTTCAAAAAAGCCTATTTTAATTCTTAAGAATTAGGATGATGTTTCACTATCAAACTATTATTCATAACATAAGACCTATTTGACTACATAAAACACGTTTATAATAATGAAATACAAACAACGCAACTTCATATTACTCTTAGGTTTACTGGCCTCCGCACTCCAATTACAGGCGCAGGAATTTTGGAAAGACAAACAAGTTTATACCGTCGGAACTGAACCTCATGCCACGACACATTATCAATTTACAGATGAGCAATCGGCTTTAGAAGGTGATTATAAGGCTTCCGAATATTACAAAAGTCTTGCAGGAAACTGGAAATTCCATTGGGTGGAAAGTGTGGCTGAAAAGCCGGAAGATTTTCATTTACCTTCTTATAATGTGAAAGATTGGAAAGAAATTCCGGTGCCTTCTTGTTGGGAACGTCATGGTTATGGTACGCCCTCTCATAGAGGAATTGGAATGTTAGTGAAAAAGGAACAAGTCCGTATTCCGAATGTGCCTGATTACAATCCCGTGGGAAGCTATAGAACCACTTTTGAGATTCCAGAAAATTGGGAAGAAAGACAAACGCTCCTTCATTTTGATGGTGTTTCTAGTGCCTTTTACCTTTGGATCAATGGAGAAATGGTGGGCTATGATGAAGATGCGATGACAAGTTCGGTTTTCAATATTACACCTTATTTGAAGAAAGGAAAAAACACTATGGCAGTACAAGTCTACCGATGGACGACGGGAAGTTATTTTGAATCAGGAGATACTTGGACGTTTAGTGGAATATTTAGGAATGTCTATTTACAAAGTCGTGCAGGTGTACAGATCCGAGATTTCTATTTGACTTCTGATTTAGATGAAAACTATAAAAATGCGACGTTCAATGCCAAAATCAAGGTATTTAATAATACAGACATCGTAGCCAAAGGGCATAAAGTAAAAATTGCGTTGTATGATGCTGACGGTACTTTAATACATGAATCAGGTGATAAAAGCCCGAAATTAGGCTGGCGTATGGGGAACTTGGGAGCGGAAAGCGTTTTGGATTATTCTGCGATGATCGAAAATCCTAAACTCTGGTCGGCGGAATACCCGAATCTACACACAGTAGTATTATCACTTTTAAATACAAAAAATGAAGTGGTGGAAGTAACAAGGACGGCTTTTGGATTCCGCGAGGTAAAAATCGAAAACCTCCAACTTTACGTCAATGGAAAATCGATTAAAATCAAAGGCGTAAACCGTGGTGAATCACATCCTGAATTAGGAAAAACTTTGACGGAGGAATCCATGATTCAAGACATCAAATTGATGAAGCAACACAACATCAATGCCGTCCGTTCGAGTCATCACCCTAACGATTCCCGTTGGTATGCTTTGTGTGATCAATACGGGCTTTATGTAATGGACGAAGCATTGGAAACTCCTGATTACTTTATCCGAAATAATGGCGTACCAGGCAGTGATATTAGTTGGATGGCGACGGCATTAGACAGAGCTGTAGCCATGGTAGAACGTGCTAAAAACCATCCTTCTATCATTTTCTGGTCATTAGGAAATGAATCCGGTTGGGGACAAAACTTTGCTTTATTGAGCGATTACATTCGCCGTTTTGATTCCACTCGACCGATTTCTTATGACGGTAGAGAAACGGACTGTTGGACCACCAAAGACTACTTTGATATGAACAGTTCGATGTATCCGTTTATTGAAAATACTGAAAACCTGAAGCATTGGAAGAAGTTGAGTTTTTGGGCAGAACCAAAATACAACAAGCCTTATATCATGATTGAATACGCTCATGCACAAGGCAACTCATTGGGCAACTTCACGGATTATTGGAATGTAGTCGAAGAAAATCCATCGTTTTTAGGCGGTTATATTTGGGATTGGGTCAATCAAACCTACAATGAAAAAATGCCTGATGGTAGCGTTCGTCAAAGTCATAAATTAGATTATCATCCTCTAGACTCACTTCCTGTTGATGGCGACTTCTCTGATATTCTAGAATTAGAAAATGAATGTGCAAAAGGAATTGTCTTTGCGGACCGAAGCCTAAAACCTTCCATTTACGAAGTAAAAAAAGCACAGCAATACATTTCCATCAAAGCCGACGACAGCAAGGAAAATACATTCCAAGTTCACAATAAATATGCATTTACCAACCTCAATAACTTTGCAGGAAGTTGGACACTTTTAAAAGATGGCAAAGCTGTAAAAGATGGAGAAATTCCTGCATTAGACTTGGAACCTGAAGCTTCAGAAACCTTCACTCTATCACTTCCAAAAATGGATAAAACGGCTGAATACGCTCTTAATTTCAGTTATAAATTAAAAGAAGCAACAAGCTGGGCAGAGGCAGGATATGAAGTTGCCAAAGAACAAATTCTCCTTCAAAAAGCATCTCCTAAAGCAGATAAAGCCTCAGGAAAAATCACTTTATCAGAAAACGGAAATAAGGTACTTCTGAATGGTAAAAACTTCAGCATTCATTTCAACAAAACAACAGGAATCATTGAATCCATCTTATCCAACAATAAAGAAATCATTGCTCAAAATGGAGACATCAAAGGACCTGAATTAAACGTCTACCGTTCATCGATTGAAAACGACAGACTGTTTGTAAAAAGCTGGGATGACGCCGATCTAAAGCAATTAAAAAGAAAAGTGGTTTCCTTCCAATCCGAACAAATCTCCAAAGAACTTGCTCGTGTAAATGTAGTCCATGAATACCTTTCTGATTCTGGAAGTATTCAACATGAAAGCATCTATGAAATCAGTGGTAGCGGAACCATAAAAATGGATAATAAGGTCACTCCAACAGGTTTTGACACTATGGAAACACTGCCTAGAGTCGGTTTGAAGCTTGGGTTAGTAGAAGGATTTGAAAATGTAAATTGGTACGGTTTCGGTCCTCACGAAAACTACCCCGACCGTAAAGAATCCGCTCACTTAGGTATCTACAATTCAACAGCAACAGACCTTTTTGTTCCTTACGTTGTACCCCAAGAAAATGGTGCCCGATCAGGAATACGTTGGGTAGAGCTTTCATCCAAAAAGAAAACTTCTTTAAAAGTAAAATCAGACACTCCATTTATTTTCTCTGCATTACACTATGATGCTAAAGATTTGGATAAAGCCTGTCGTCCGGCTTTCCTCCAAAAGAGAAAAGAAACCATTTTGTGCATCGATGCTCAAATGCTCGGACTTGGTAATGCGAGTTGTGGCCCAAAGCCATTGAAGGAGTATTGGGTACCGTTGAAGGAATATGCGTTTAGTTTTGTGATGGAATTGTAGGGATGTTGCATTGCAACGTCCGCCGAACCACCATAATAAAGATTAAACAAATAGTGTTTAGAAATCGGGAGATTTCTGATGATCAATAAGACACGAATGACGCTGTCGCTTAACATTCGCGCCAGTGCTCCCTAGCGCAAGAGTTAAGCGACAGCGTCTCTTGTGCTTTTAAGATCTTTAGAAGTCTCTGACTTCTAACCAAAAACCGCACTTTTAGATTTATAAAGGTGCGGTTTTCTTCATATAATAAACATCAAACTAATTAACTATATCATTTGAAAAAATAGTGAGATTTCCTCCTTTTCCAATTTACTCGTCAGTGGCGAGTAAATTAAATATAATTATACCCATCAAAGAATATCACTTCACCTTCAATAGCATCTAAAGATTGATACAAATGCTCCTTATATTCTTTCAAATTAAAGTCTTCGAGGTTGTCAACATTAATTGCTATTCTATCTACAACTTCAACTTTTTCTACATTCCAGTTGTATCTATCCATGCCATTCAAAAAATTTACGCCTCCTTCAAATCTTAAAAATGATAAAAGTCTAAAATTTTTAAGATCATAAACAAAAGGACGAATTGTAACAGCTTTTTCTAAATTAGATTTTTCAGTTTTATCTAACGTGAACTCAAATTTTAATGCATGACATTCTCCTTTGAGTAAAGCATAATACATCTTCGGCTTATCAAAATGTTGTGCTAAATCTTGAATACTAATTTTTAAATCATCGTCGATTTCAAAATATGTTTTCAAGCTTTTAAGAGAGTATAATGTATTATATATTTTATTTATTTCATTAAGTTCATTTTCACTTACTGAAATAGAATCAATTCTCATCTTGATCTCCTTGCTTCCTTGTTTCTTTATTCTTACTGTAGTTTCCGAATTTGGCTCATGCATTTTTTTAAAGATACTCCACCTTTTAAGGAGCTCTGAAAATTTATACTCTTTACAATTATCAATATCTATCTTAAAGTTAATTGTCTTATTGCCTGAGATAACTAGACTAAAAAAATCTGAATGAATTGCTAACCTATTTTGGTAGTCAGGTAAGCTCTTATCTACAAATCCTAAAGAATACCCTTCGAATGTATACTTGTATAAAAGATCATTTTTCCACTTAAAAGATATCTTACAATCATTTTTATGACTCTTTGGAGTTGATACTTGTATGGAAGATATTGGTTTTGGATTATCATAAACTCCAAATCTTTTTTCTTGAATTGTAGCAGACTTTAAAGTTATATCTTCTTTTACTCCTATCAGTACATCTATTAAATTACTTAGGTTTTCTTCTGATAAATTGGTTAAATTAATAAGTCCAGTATCATCATTATCTACCCCACAATTTTGAAGGTTCTCAATTTTGGCTTTAGAGTATTCTTGAATATCCGTTCCTATATATTCTTCTATTTTATCTCTAAACACCTTTCCACTTAATGATTTTAGAAGTTGCGTTTCATCATAAGTCAAACTCATAGTACTCTTATGGAGATTTTCGACTCCCTTCGTTGACTTTTGAACTCTTTCAAGTATTTTCTCTTGAAGTTTATGATCAATATGAATTAAAAAAGCTCTTTGTGGTTGCTCTGTTGAATCATATTCAAAGATTATAAAAAAAGTTGGATATGGATCCGAAGCAAGAGCTCTTAAATTAAATAATTTTACTTGAATCTTCCTCTTTTGAGAATCAGTAGCTTTAACTTGTATTTTAAAATTCAGCCCTGACTTATGTAGATCTGAAAACTTTTGGTGCTTATTAGATGAATAAACTTCGAAATCCCATCCATTTTTATCTTTATCTGCTTTTTCTGAAGTTAAATTAGAAAAAATGCAAAGTCTTTCTAAGTCATTTTCTCCTGCATATCCAATTATTTGTTCTCGATTATCCATATTCAAATTAAGTTCGATGGTTGGTAAGAATATTAAGCCTATTACCAATTTAAAGATAGTAATACGCTATTAGAATATTAAGTATAATATGAATTACATTACTTATCTCAAGAATTTTCATCATTCCAATACCTAACTATCAACCCCCTAAAAACACTCCCAAACCAGGTACAAAGTTGAACTTTTTATGCATTTACAGGGGGTAAATGTGTAACAAATACATTTCTCTCTCGGATTTAAAAATAATATGTGTTATTGCATTCATATTTAAAATACTTATTCATATTTGAAATAAACAATGCAACAAAATCCAATAATCGGTACTTTATTACATGCAGTAGGAGGCGTTTCGGCATCTACTTGTTATGTGCCTTTTCAGAAAGTAAAGCAATGGAATTGGAATTCCTATTGGTTGATTCAGGCCGCTTTCGCTTGGTTTATTTTCCCTTTAGTTATTGGTTACATTACGGTACCTGATTTATGGGAAGTCTTCGCAGAATCGCCTTCTGAAGTGATCTTCAATGCTTTTCTTTTAGGGACGATTTATGGTTTTGGAGGCATGTGTTTCGGGTATGCTATTAAAGAAATTGGGTACTCACTTACCTATACCATTTCTATTGGTATCTCTGCCATTTTGGGTACGATCGTGCCGTTGATTATGCATGGTGAATTGGTATCTAAATTCTATGAACCGGGTGGAAATATTATCTATCTGGGAATGTTTATCTCTCTTATTGGTATTGCACTTTGTGGGGTTTCGGGGTATAGAAAAGAAAAAGATCTTAAAGCACTAAATATTGAAACAGGCGACCAACCTTCTTTTAATATGAAGAAAGGTTTTATGCTCACTTTAATTGCCGGTGTGCTTTCGGCGGTGTTTGGTATCTCATTAGAAGTAGGGGCTCCAATTGCTGAAATCGCAGGAAAACATGGGGCTGGTTATTTCGAAGGAAATGCCAATCTGATGTTATCGACAATGGGTGCTTTTGCGACGAACCTTGTTTGGTTTGTAGTTGTTGGAATTAAGCAAAAAACATTAAAAGAAATTGTGGATGTAAAAGGGCTTGGGTCAAAAACAATCGGCACCAACTTCCTAATGTCCATTCTAAGTGGTGCATTATGGTACGGGCAATTCTTCTTCTACAATATGGCCCATGTGAGAATGGGTGATTTCAAATTTGCCAGCTGGGTGATTCATATGTCAATGCTCATTTTCTTCAGTTACATCTTGGGGATCTTGATGAAAGAATGGTCGCAAGTAAGCAAGCGAACTTACAATACATTACTCTTTGCCTTGGGCGTACTTATCATTTCTTTCTTAACCATGACTTACGGAAGTAGTATGGGAACGGAAGCAATAGGGCATTAATAAAAAGATACAATTAGACTAAAAATATTAAACTGAAATGAAAAAGTTAAAAGGAATTACTTGGAACCACAGCCGTGGATTTACCTCAATAGTAGCCGTTTCACAGCGTTTTGAAGAGCTTTATCCTGATGTGCAAATCTCTTGGGAGAAAAGATCGCTCCAAGCATTTGCTGATGAACCAATAGACCAATTGGCAGAAAGATATGACTTCTTGATTATCGATCATCCATGGGCCGGTTTTGCTGCCCGAACTCAAGTGATTATGCCTTTGGATACTTTGCTTCCGCAAGATTTCATGAAAGATCTGGAAGAAAATACGGTGGGTAGATCACACGAAAGTTACGCTTACAATAATCATCAATGGGCATTGGCAATTGACGCAGCAACTCCAGTTGCTTCTAGCCGTCCGGACCTTTTTGAAAAAGAAGGATTGAAGTTTCCTGAAACCTGGGATGATTTAGTAGAGTTATCGAAAACTGGAAAAGTGGCAATTCCTGGTATTCCTCAAGATACATTGATGAGTTTCTACATGGTTTGCTCTACGTTAGGTGAAAATGTGTGTGAGACAAAAGAGTATGTTGTTTCAGAAGAGGTTGGATTGAAAGCACTTCAGATGCTTCGTGATTTAGGAGAAAATATTAAAGAAGAAAGTTACGATTGGAACCCTATCAAAGTTTGTGAGGCCATGACCAAAACAGACGATTATGTATACGCTCCTTTCGGATATGGATATACGAATTACTCTCGTGAAGGCTATGCTCGTGTTCCTTTGAAATACCATGATATGGTGGCCATCAACGATCAAAAACTGATCAGTACATTGGGCGGAACAGGCTTGGCTTTATCGTCTAAATGTGAAGAAAAAGAATTGGCTTCAAAATTCTTAGAGTTTGCAGGTTCTTTGGATGTTCAGAAGGGTATTTTCTTTGACAATGGTGGTCAGCCCGGACATAGAAAAGCTTGGACGGATCAGAGGGTAAACAGCAAGTGCATGGACTTCTTTAGCGATACACTTCCGGCTTTGGATCGTGCATTTTTAAGACCTCGTTACAACGGTCATATGTACTTCCAAGATAGAGCCGGTGCACCGATTCGTGAATTTATGATGAAGGGTGGTGATCCCAAAACGCTCTTGTCACAATTAAATGAATTGTACATCAAATCGCTTTCTCAAAATGACTAATTCAAAACCATTAGAGGGCCTTTTGGTGTTGGAATTCTGTCAGTTTTTGGCAGGTCCATCCGCAGGTTTGCGATTAGCAGATTTGGGGGCTCGCGTGATCAAAATTGAACGTCCAAATCATGGTGAAGCAGGTCGTCAGATAGCTATTAAAAATTTAAGAGTGGATGGAAGCAGTTTGGTTTTCCATACCCTCAATAGAAATAAAGAATCTTATGCCGCCAATTTAAAGGATGCGGAAGATCTACAAAAAGTAAAAGAACTTATCGCCAAAGCAGATGTGATGACCCACAATTTCCGTCCGGGTGTGATGGAAAAAATTGGGTTGGACTACCCTACTGTCAAGGCGATCAACCCACAAATTGTATACGCGACTGTTACTGGTTATGGTACTGAAGGTCCTTGGTCTGCGAAACCCGGACAGGACCTTTTAGTACAGTGCATGTCGGGCTTGGCACACCTTACTGGTGATAAAAATGACGGCCCTACTCCTTTCGGATTGGCGGTCGCTGATATCATCACAGGGTCACATATGGCACAAGGGATTTTAGCCGCTTTGCTAAGAAGTGCCAAAACCAAGAAAGGTGCTTTCGTGGAAGTGAGCTTATTAGAATCAATGTTGGATTTCCAATTTGAAGTCATCACCACTTACCTCAACGATGGAAATAAACTTCCTCAACGAGCAGAAAAAGGATCAGGACATGCCTACCTCAGTGCTCCTTACGGTGTTTACGCTACCAAAGACAGTCATATTTCTTTGGCAATGGGAGGCTTTGAAAAGCTAGTTGAATTGCTTGATACAGATCGATTAAGGGGGTATTCAGAAGAAGAGACGTTTACGAAGCGTGATGAAATTATGAATACACTTCGTGAAATACTAGCCACCAAAACAACTCAGGAATGGTTAGATATTTTCGAACCCGCTGGAATTTGGTGTTCAGCCGTTTTAGACTACGAACAATTGCTACAACATGAGGCTTATAAAGTATTGGAAATGGATCAAAAACTACCACTTGATACAGGCGAGTTTATCCATACCACACGTTGTCCTATCCGCTTAAATGATGAGAAATTATTTGCATCAAAACCAGCTCCTAGAGTGGGTCAAGATACAGATGCGATTGCCAAAGAGTTTAACTTATAAAGACAAAAATATGCTTCCATTAAAAGATATATTAGTAGTTGATCTAAGCCAGTTTTTGTCTGCTCCATCAGCTACACTCCGATTGGCAGATCTTGGTGCTAGAGTTATCAAAGTAGAACGCCCCGAAACAGGTGACATCTGCCGTCAGCTTTATGTTTCCAATGTGATGCTGAATGGTGAGTCTTCTGTTTTTAGAGCCATCAATAGAAATAAAGAGAGTTTTCAAGCCGATTTAAAATCGGATATCGATAAAGAAAAAGTACTAAAGCTTATCGCGAAAGCGGATGTTTTGGTACACAATTTCAGACCGGGTGTGATCGAACGTTTAGGATTGGATTATGATACGGTAAAAGCAATTAATCCTTCGATTGTTTACGGCGATATTTCTGGATATGGATCAGAAGGGCCATGGTCGGCCAAGCCAGGGCAAGATCTATTGCTTCAATCGTTATCAGGTGTTACGTGGTTAAGCGGTAATGCCGATAAAGGACCGGTACCTATGGGGATTGCGATCGTCGATATTTTGGCGGGTGCTCACTTGGCACAAGGTCTCATCGCCTCCTTAATCAAAAGATTCAAAACCAATCAAGGAAGTAAGGTCTCAGTGAGTATGCTGGAATCGATTCTTGATTTCCAATTCGAAACGATCACGACCTATTATCACGATGGTGGCGAACCTACAGTTAGAACTGCAAGCAATAATGCTCATGCTTATTTAGGTGCTCCTTATGGGGTTTACGCTACTAAAAACGGTCATTTGGCATTGGCTATGGGTGCCATTCCTGTATTGGGAGAATTATTGAGCTGTCCATCATTGACCAACTACCCTGAGCCTGATACTTGGTTTACACAGAGAGATGAAATCAAGAATATTTTAGCCGATCATTTACTGACTGAAACCACTGAACATTGGCTTTCGATTTTAGAACCTGCCGATATCTGGTGTGCAGATGTATTGAATTGGGACACCCTTTTCAACCATGACGGTTTTAAAGCCCTCAACATGATTCAGAATGTAAAAATGGGCGATGGATTCGAGTACAAAACCACTCGTTGTCCTATTAAAATTGATGGAGAATACCTCACTTCCACATTAGGATCTCCTGCTATTGGAGAACATACGCAAGAAATTTTGAAAGAACTAAACGCTTTGGATCATGAAGGAAAAGTTGAGAATTGCTGTTCGTAAATTCGGACCTTTTGAAAGTGCTATCCAAAAGATTTGGGACGACTTCTGCTCACAGCGTGCATGTGATGTTGAATTGGAAGCTGTACCAATGGACTTGCACCCTCTTTATGATACTATTTTAAAAGAGGATGGTTTGAAGAACGGCGAATGGGACATTGCATTAATGAATACCGATTGGATAACGGAAGCTTACAGCAATAATGCCATCGCTGATTTAATGCCTTTTATGGGTAATGATTCCTCTGCTTTGGAAGAGGCATGGAGTCCTTCTCTTTTAGGAAAACAACGTTTCGGTAATGCAGTAATGGGACTTCCATTTCACAATGGTCCTGAGTGCTTAATGTACAGAACAGACCTTTTTGAAGATCCAAAAGAACAAGAGGCTTTCAAGAAAAAATACAACAGAGCACTGACGGTTCCCAAAACATGGAACGAGTTGATGGAAGTCGCTTCTTTCTTCCACCGTCCTCAGGCAGGTTTATACGGAACTACTTTCGCCGCTTACCCTGATGGTCATAATACCGTCTTTGATTTCTGCCTTCAATTATGGACAAGAGGTGGACAATTAATTACTGAAGATGATAAAGTAGTTCTTCATTCGAAAGCGACTGTTGAAGGCATGAAATTCTACCGTAAAGCTTTACAAAACAAAGAGGCCATTCACCCTAAATCAAGAGAATTTGATTCTGTAGAAGCTGGTTTGGCGTTCGCCAATGGTGAGTTAGCCTTAAGTGTCAACTGGTTTGGCTTTGCAGCCAACTGCGAAGTGAGCCCTGATTCAAAAGTAAAAGGCAAAGTGGATGTGGCTTACATCCCTGCCGGAGAAGGTGGCGAAGGCGTTTCTCTCAATGCCTATTGGATGTACGTGATTGGAGCAGGCAGTAAGCATCAACAATTGGCTTACGACTTTATTCAATTTGCTACTTCAGTTAAAAACGACGAGCTCTTGACTTTAGAGGGAGGCATCGGGTGTAGAGTTTCGACTTGGAGAAGTCCAAAGGTCAATCAAGAAATACCTTATTATCATAAACTAGAAGAACTGCATCAAAACACCGAATCACTTCCTCGAATGAACAATTGGTCGCAGGTCGCAGACATCATCGACGAGTTAGTGCTGAAGGTGATCAATACAGAAGAAGACATCGAAAATATCTTAGCTACTGCACAGGAGAAAGTGGATCATTTGGAGCTTGTGAATACATAATACATGGCTTTTAAGATGGTTCGTGAGCCACAAAGCATTGTGGCTCTACACAGCGACATCTTTTCAATTTAGTATATCATTTTTATTGAAAGAACACCTCCTGTAGAGACGCAATGCTTTGCGTCTAACGGACCACAACACGAACCTTTTCTCTAAAAAACTCTTCACAGTACTTAAATCAATAATGAAATGGAAATAAATTATCAATATACCCTACCAAAAACAGCCCGCCCGATCATCATCATCGGAGCAGGAGGTATTGTCAACGATGCACATATGCCCGCTTATAGAAAAGCTGGATTTGAAGTATATGGCATCACCAACAGAACAAAAGAACGAGCAGAAAAAATAGCAAAGAAATTTGACATTCCTAGAGTATTTGACAGCATCGATGATGCCATAGCTCAAGCTCCAGAGAATGCCGTTTTCGACCTTACACTCATGCCAAATCAGTTTGTTGCCACCTTAGAAAAACTACCTGATGGCGCCCCAGTTCTGATTCAAAAACCTTTAGGTGATTACTTTGAACAAACGAAACAAATCATCGAAGTCTGTAGAAGAAAAAAGCTTATCGCAGCCGTAAACTGTCAGTTGCGTTTTGCCCCTTACATCATGGCGGCACGTGATCTGATCAACAAAGAAACCATCGGCAAAATCTACGATATGGAAGTGAAGGTTTCGGTATATACTCCATGGGAAATCTTCCCTAACGTAATGTATCACCCGAGATTAGAAATCCAACAGCACAGTATTCACCACATCGATTTGGTAAGATCATTTTTGGGTGATCCAAAAGGAATTATGGCGAAAACCTTAAAGCACCCTGCCAAAGAAATGTCGTCTACTCGTACCAATGTCATCATGGAATATGAAGATGATGTACGTGCATTAGTCAGCACCAACCACGATCACGTTTTTGGGTTTGATCATCAAGAAAGCTATGTAAAATGGGAAGGTACAAAAGGTGCTATCTATGCTAAAATGGGCCTTTTGATGAACTACCCCGATGGTGTGCCAGACGCTTTTGAATACTGCATTTTAGAGGAAGGGAAAAAACCAGAGTGGAAAACCAAACAATTGGAAGGGTCATGGTTCCCTGATGCTTTTATCGGCACCATGTCTTCATTGATCTGTTATGCCAACGGAGAATCTGACCAATTGGATACTTCTATTGAAGATATTTTGAAAACCATGCATGTGGTAGAAGCTGCGTATAAGTCGAGCGATATGGGTGGAGTGAAACCAGAATATGGATCGATTTAATCACCCCGTAGAAGCGTAGCCTGCTACGCAAACATTGAAATACGATGATGTAAAAAGGTCATAACAATACATCAAAATCGATACTGTAATCAAACTCCATACAAACACGTAGCAGGCTACGTGACTACAAAAAACATGTAGAAGCGAAGCGTGCTACGCTAAACATTAAAAGTGATGATGTAAAAAGATCATAACAATGTATCAAAACCGATACTGTAATCATACTTCACACAAACACGTAGCAGGCTACGTGGCTACGGGAGTTTACAACATCATACTAAACTTAGACTAAACCTGAAACCAGGGACACGAATGTGAAGCGAAAGCATCATCCGTGTCCTAGAAATTATTTTGATAAAAAAGGTATAAAAAATAAAACAATGAAAGCATCATTATACGAAGGAAATCAAACCTTCACTGTTGTTGAAAAAGAAATAGAAGCACCTGCTGCAGGTGAGGTGAGAATTAAAGTAGCCTATTGTGGGGTGTGCGGTACCGATGTACATATTTATCATGGTATGATGGACAAGCGTGTCAGCATTCCTGTAACGATCGGGCATGAAATGTCGGGTACGGTAGATGCGGTTGGTGAAGGTGTGGAAGGGTTTCGTGTGGGCGAAAAAATCACAGTTCGTCCATTAGACAACAGAGGTGAAACGCCTGCTGATAAAGGACACAGTCATATTGCAAAAGCATTGAAGTTTATCGGAATTGACAGCCCAGGCGCCATGCAACAATATTGGAATGTTCCTGCTTTCACATTGCATAAACTGAAAGAGGAAACGGACCTTAAGTTAGCGGCACTTATTGAGCCTCTATCAGTAGCTTGCCATGATGTACGCATGAGTAAATTGAAAAAAGGCGAAGTGGCCGTTGTTTTAGGTGGAGGTCCTATCGGTTTGCTTGTTGCAATGGTGGCCAAAAGCAAAGGAGCTAGAGTTATTATTTCAGAAGTGAATGATGCTAGAATTAAAATGGCAGAAGACATGGGCTTTGAAGTAGTCAATCCTGTCATCACTGATTTAGTAGCCTATGTTGACCAACAAACAGAAGGCGGATTAGCGGATGTTGTATTCGAAGTAGCTGGCGTGCAAGCTTCATTAGATGTAATGACGGAAGTGGCAGGTATCCGTGGCCGTATTGTAATGGTGGCCATTCATGGAGAGAAAAAGCCCGTGGACCTGTTTAAGTTCTTCTGGAAAGAATTAGAGTTGATTGGTGCTCGTGTCTACGAAAAAGAAGATTACGAAGAGTCAATCCAATTGATCACAGAAAACAAATACAATTTCGATAAGAT
>NZ_LQAQ01000020.1 GCF_001583495.1 Flammeovirga sp. SJP92
GCCTGCTACGCTAAACATTAAAAGTGATGATGTAAAAAGATCATAACAATGTATCAAAACCGATACTGTAATCATACTTCACACAAACACGTAGCAGGCTACGTGGCTACGGGAGTTTACAACATCATACTAAACTTAGACTAAACCTGAAACCAGGGACACGAATGTGAAGCGAAAGCATCATCCGTGTCCTAGAAATTATTTTGATAAAAAAGGTATAAAAAATAAAACAATGAAAGCATCATTATACGAAGGAAATCAAACCTTCACTGTTGTTGAAAAAGAAATAGAAGCACCTGCTGCAGGTGAGGTGAGAATTAAAGTAGCCTATTGTGGGGTGTGCGGTACCGATGTACATATTTATCATGGTATGATGGACAAGCGTGTCAGCATTCCTGTAACGATCGGGCATGAAATGTCGGGTACGGTAGATGCGGTTGGTGAAGGTGTGGAAGGGTTTCGTGTGGGCGAAAAAATCACAGTTCGTCCATTAGACAACAGAGGTGAAACGCCTGCTGATAAAGGACACAGTCATATTGCAAAAGCATTGAAGTTTATCGGAATTGACAGCCCAGGCGCCATGCAACAATATTGGAATGTTCCTGCTTTCACATTGCATAAACTGAAAGAGGAAACGGACCTTAAGTTAGCGGCACTTATTGAGCCTCTATCAGTAGCTTGCCATGATGTACGCATGAGTAAATTGAAAAAAGGCGAAGTGGCCGTTGTTTTAGGTGGAGGTCCTATCGGTTTGCTTGTTGCAATGGTGGCCAAAAGCAAAGGAGCTAGAGTTATTATTTCAGAAGTGAATGATGCTAGAATTAAAATGGCAGAAGACATGGGCTTTGAAGTAGTCAATCCTGTCATCACTGATTTAGTAGCCTATGTTGACCAACAAACAGAAGGCGGATTAGCGGATGTTGTATTCGAAGTAGCTGGCGTGCAAGCTTCATTAGATGTAATGACGGAAGTGGCAGGTATCCGTGGCCGTATTGTAATGGTGGCCATTCATGGAGAGAAAAAGCCCGTGGACCTGTTTAAGTTCTTCTGGAAAGAATTAGAGTTGATTGGTGCTCGTGTCTACGAAAAAGAAGATTACGAAGAGTCAATCCAATTGATCACAGAAAACAAATACAATTTCGATAAGATCATCACGGGCACAAAACCACTGGATGAAATCCAACAGATATTTGAAGACATCGACAACAATCCAACAGGGATGAAATTCTTGATCGACTGTCAATAGAATTTATTCTATCGGGCACCATAGTTAAAACTATGGGCTGGTGATAAACAAACCATTCCAAGACTGAAGTCTTGAAGGTTAAAAACGGAAATAACACTTTAGTGTTGTTGGAGTCAATATCACCTGCCCATGACTTCAGTCGTGGTGCACAAAACACTTACATCACACAGAAAAAAAATAAAGCAATGAGCGTTTTAAATACATTTAGTTTAGAAGGAAAAGTAGCATTAGTTACAGGTTGTAAAAGAGGTATCGGCATGGGTATGGCCGTTGCATTAGCGGAGGCTGGTGCCGACATTATTGGCGTAAGTGCCTCTCTTGAAAAAACAGGAAGTAATGTGGAAAAGGCAGTAACGGCATTGGGTCGTAAATTCTCTGCTTACACTTGTGATTTCTCCAACCGAGAGTCACTTTATGCTTTCATTAAAGAAGTGAAAGCAGACCACCCCGTTATTGATATTCTAATCAACAATGCGGGTACTATCCTTAGAGCTCCTGCAGTAGAACATCCCGACGAAATGTGGGATAAAGTAATTGAGGTAAACCAAAATGCACAATTCATCTTAACGCGTGAAATTGGTAAAGAAATGGTGGCTCGTGGCTCAGGTAAAGTGGTATTTACAGCATCACTTTTAACTTTCCAAGGTGGTATTACAGTGCCAGGTTATGCCGCTTCAAAAGGAGCAATTGGTCAGATGACTATGGCTTTTGCAAACGAGTGGGCCTCAAAAGGCGTGAACGTAAACGCTATTGCACCAGGTTATATCGACACAGACAACACTGAAGCATTACGTAACGACCCAGTAAGATCGGAACAAATCCTAGCACGCATTCCTTCAGGTCGCTGGGGTAAACCAAAAGATTTCGCAGGTCCAGCAGTATTCCTTTGCTCGGAAGCAAGTGCCTACATGCAAGGTGCAGTAATGCTTGTTGACGGCGGATGGATGGGGCGTTAAATTAAACAAAGGTACCATTTGTAGGGACGTTGTATTGCAACGTCCTCGCGAACCACAACACGAACCACTTTCCGTCTGTCTTCCCTTATACTTAATCCCTTCATTTTAACTTTTAAAAAACAATCATGCATATAAAATCACAATTTTTCGAAGACTACACACTAGGAGACTATAGAGAAACTCTTGGCAGAACGATTACAGAAACAGACTTTGTTGTTCATGCAGGACAAACAGGTGATTTCTTCCCCCACCATATGGATGCGGAATGGTGTAAAACGCAACCTTTTAAGGAACGTATTGCACACGGCACATTGACATTTAGTGTGGCCATTGGGATGACCGCAACGGAGATTAATCCAGAGGCATTTTCTAAAGGGTATGATCGTTTACGCTTCGTAAAGCCAGTACATATTGGTGATACCATTCATGTGAAAGTGACAATTTCTGAGAAATCAGAATCCAAGAAGCCGGAATTAGGTCAGGTGATTGAGCACGTGGAAGTCATCAATCAAAGAGATGAATTGGTTCTGGTTTGTGATCATATATTGTTAGCAAAGAAAAAAGGGTAGTAGGTTAATTATTAGAATGAGAAAACATGTTTCAAGTGTTAAGCGAAAGCGTCACTTGGAACTATTCTTTGGCGAAGTCTCCCGACTTCGAAATGAATAGATATTTCACTTTTGTGTTTCGAAGTCGGGAGACTTCGCCAATGTGTCATCACAAGTGACGCTTTCGCTTAACACTTGCGATATAAAAAAAAGAAATGCTTGACCTACTACATTTCAACTATCTACATCCCAACTTGGTGTATATTACATCATTTTGGGATTATTCTTTATCCGAAGGAACACCGCCGATAGAAACATTGATAGCGTCCACAGTATTTAAGATTTCACTAATAATATCGTCTTGAGAGACATTCTTTAATTGGGAAGTCAGCCCCGATACCACCAACACGGCCATCACTTCATTATTGATATCATACACAGGCGCGGCAAAGTCAGTAACCCCTTCCGTCAACGTACTTTTCTGCACAAAACATTTAAGGTCTTTCAAAGCCGACAATTCTTTCTCCAAACCTGCTTTTTCACCTTTCGATAACGCTTGGTATTCCTCCGATGCCTCCAAAATTCGCTCTCTTTCCGCTTCCGATTTATGGGCTAAAATAATCTTTCCCGAATTGGTCTGAGTGATTGGAAATACGCCCCCCACTTCCACAGATAGCGAAATAGGTGTCATGCTCTTCGCTTGGCAAATAATCAGTAGTTTATTCTGGTAGAAAAAGCTCAAGTGACAAGACTGATTAATGGTCTGAGAAAGCTGTTCCAAATAAGGCATAGAAGCTTTCACCAAGTAATCAATGGAAGAGTGATGATGGGACAGCTGGAACAAACGTAATGTCAATTGATACTTGCCCGAAATAGGCTCTTTATTGATATAACCTCTCTCCTCAAGGCACACCAACATACGGTAAATCTCGTTGGGTTTACGGTTGATCCCCGTTCCAATCTCCACCTGAGATTGTGGGACCGATTGAGCAGATAAAAATTCTAAAATATCTAATCCTTTGTCGAGTGCGGGAGAGTTATAAGTAGGCATATGCTAAATTTAGTTTCAACAAAAATAAGAAATTGTTCAAATTACAGGGTGTAAATCCTTCAGTATTTTTGAAAGTCTTATTTTCAATTTTATATCACAAGAATAATAGCTAAAATCAAAGAAACAAACTTAATGAAATGAATTTTTACACATCATCATACACCGAACATGTTGGGCCTGGCCTGTCAGGAAACGGCATCGGCATTCAATATTTTAATATCAATCCAACCACTTCCAAAATCACTTTACTGGAAAGTTACGAGACCATCAACCCTGGGTATTTTGCATTAAACTCAAAAGAAGAATTACTCTATACTTTCCAAGAAAGACAGCAAAACTTAGCTCCAAAATTACTTTGTTTTAAAACCAAGCAAGGAAAATTAGAACTACTCCAATCATTAGAAATCAATGGAGGATTACCCTGCCATATTTTACACCTCAAAAAGTACAATTGCTTAATCGTGAGTTGTTATGAAACCGGCAATTTCTTGAAATATGATTTAGACGAAAGTGGCATTCCTCTCCCCTTTTCTCAAAACATAAAATATACAGGAGGAAGCATCAATCAAGAACGTCAAGAAGGACCTCACGCTCACTTATCCTATTACGACGAAGCCCATGATCTTCTACTTCTAGTCGATTTAGGAAATGATAAAATCTATAGTCTGAAATACCAAAACAATCAGTTCGTACAAACCAACGAAGTAAACGTTCCTGCAGGTGGCGGCCCAAGGCATTTGGTACAACACCCTAACAATAACTACAGCTTTGTATCTAATGAAATGACAGGTGAAGTCAGTCTCCTCAAATGGCAAAACGACGCTTGGCAGTGGATCAAAAACGTCTCCATCATGACGCAAGACCACAATAATGTCGCCTCCGCTTCCGCCATCAAATTATCAAAATGCGGTCGATTTGTCTACTGCGGAGTAAGAAGCACCAACAGTATTTCCATCCTAAAATTTGATCCCGAAACAGAAGATTTAAACCTTATCGAAGAGGTACCGACGCAAGGCATCACTCCTAGAGATTTTGAAATTTCTCCCAACGGAAAACTTTTGATTGTAGGAAATCAAGACTCTGAATCTTTAGTTGCTTATTCTGTTTGTGAGGATAGTGGAATGTTGGAGGTTGTAGAGAAAGTGGAAGGGGTGAGGTCGGTTTGTTGTGTGGGGTTTGGGTGAATTATAGAAATTAAATATTAAAAATGCCAACTGCTAATATGTTATTAAAAGCAGTTGGCATTTTTTTATTTTAGGGAGTAAATAAAATAATAATAAGACTTAAGATAAAGGGTCAAAGATTGACTTCTTTAAAAAATTGGGATATTATTTGTTTTTTAGAATCACCCCAAGGCATAACTTTCTCAACTGGATATGAAATATGTAATACTCTTTTTGCTCTAGTAACAGCGACATAAGCAGCATTTTTTTCTTCATCTAATTTTTTAGAGTCATTTAATGATGAGTAGTATGGAAAAGTCCCTTCATTCATTCCCATTAAAAATACCACATCAAATTCCTTTCCTTTAGCCATATGTACTGTACTCAAGGTCAGAGATACTTGTTCTTTTACCTTAGAATGATCACCGTAACCCATCGTAATATATTTTCTAAAATTATGGTAATCCTTTTTCGTGTAGTTTTTACTTCTCGTAAAGTTGCTCCATAACTTTTTAAAATACTCATAATCACCAATTAGCAACTCATAATCCTTATCATTTTCATCTAAGCTACCAATATATTTTTGTATACTTCTAAAGATTAAAGCAGGTGATTTCTCTTCTTTTAAGATAACTAAGACCTGTACTAAAAAATCACTTATTTCATTATTTTTCTTTAAATCTGATAAAATATTTATTGCTTTTGTTTCTTCAGTATATTCAATTCTATAAAGGTCAAGTAACTGTTTATAATGAAATTCATCTCGTTGATTAATAATCACTCTACTACCTAAGTCAAATGCTTTAAAAAATTTAGATTCGAATTGTAAACCATTAGATGACCCTAATAATTCATAGGATAAATTTCTTTCTTTTAGTTGAGTTATTAATTGATTGAATACATATCGATTTCTAGCTAGTACCACAAAACTATCCAATGAAACTTTTTCTACAATGTCATTTAAAAAGGTTTCATTAGATAAGTAGTAATCTATTTTGTCAAGTATATATTTCGCTTCTAATTCTTCATTATCAAATTCTTGTAAATCAACATAACCTTCAATTGGAATATTTGCAATTGTGGCTACCTTATCTTTCCTTAATTGATTAGCAAGCTCAACTACTTTTTTCGATGACCTATAATTATTTGTTAATGATTTAATAATTATTTCTTTGTGAAATACTTCCTCTAATTTTCTTTTAGAGAAAAAATAAGGACTTGCTCCATTAAATTGATAAATACTTTGATTTTCATCACCAAGCATCAATAAATCATCATTAACTAAGTATTTAATAATATTAAAATGTGCAAAGTTTAAATCTTGAGCCTCATCTACACATATATATTTGTAAATCCTTTTATATAGAGATAGAGTTTTTGGATTATCTCTAAATAATTCAAAAACTTTCAATAAAACATCATCATAATCAATTGCATTTTGAGCCTGAAGAGCTGATTTATAAGAATTGTATAACCTAATATTTAAAGCCCAATTTGGTTTGTCATTATCTAAGTCTGTTTCTAATTTCCTTTTAATTCTACTAAAAAAAGTAAGAGCATTTGAAAAAAAATATTTTTTCTTATTACCTTCTGGTAAATTTATATAAGCTTCTTCAAATTCAGGGTTATCTTGAATAAGATCAGCTAAAATAGATTGTTTATCAATATCAGATTCAAAAATATGTGGAACATTCTCATACCCTAACTCACGATATTTTGACTGAATTATATTCATGCAAAATTCATGTATAGTTCCAATAAATACTTTATCTTCAATTTTATCAATATCACTTAAACGACTATTCATTTCCTCTGCCGCCTTAGCTGTAAAAGTTAAGCATAGAATTTTACCTTTTACTTTCTTTTCATTAATTAAATATCTAACTCGTTCTGTTAGTACTAAAGTTTTCCCACTTCCTGCCTTAGCAGTAACTGATATTAATCCGCTTTCTAGTCGAATTATTTCTTTTTGTTCTTCAGAAAGTTTCATATTTATATATCTAATGTGTCTTTAATTTCTTGAAACAATTCATCGATAATTGTTGGCAATCTAACATCACCTTGACTAATTATTTTTTCAGAATATATTGGGGCTATTTTTGTTTTCTTTTGTCTTAACTTTTCTAATACTTCATCTCTTGTTAAACGTGTTATTCTTTGAACTGTTGATGGTCTAGCTCTTTCATCTTTACCTACCATCTCTAAATCAATAATACTTTCTTTTAAGAGGTCTAGAAAATCATCTTCAATCAAATATTCTTCAATATCATAATTTAAACAAAAAACCCTTCCATCATTTTCTAAATTTGAGATATTTGCATTACTTAAAGCAGCACTTAAATTTCTTCTAATGTTATCATTATCATAATCTGAAAGTATAAACCATGGTATTTTTAATCCTTCGCAGAAATTTAAGAACGGAAAATATTTTCCTCCTCCATCAACGCTAATTACATTGATCCCTAATTCAAATAACTCTTTTCCAAAGAATTGTTTTCCTAAAATTGGTAAAGCTTGTTCTTCACTTTCTCCTTCAACTAGAATAATAGCATTACTAAAATATAACTCACCTCTTGTGTTTAAAACTTCTCTCTGTATTTTTCTTAAATCTTCGGGAGTAGATCTAACTAATTGGATATCATTTATTATAGTACCTAGTTCATTTTTAACAAAAAATCTGACTTCAGAAAGTTGTACTAGAGCTGATATATATGGAGAATGTGTACTTACAATCACTTGTCCGTCAACATCACTTAATTGTTTATATAAATGCCTTTGAGCATTAGGATGTAGGTGTGACTCTGGCTCTTCTAATGCTAAAAAATGATTATATGCTTCCCCTTCTTCTTCAGCAACTTGCTTTTCCCATGAAACAAAAGCTTTAGATGCTAATAACGAAGCCCAACTTCTTGTCCCCATACCTAAGTACTCAAAACTAAAATCATCAAAGTGTAGTTTTACTCCCTTGTGTATATCATGAATTTTTTTGGGAAATGGAGATACAGCAACTCCTCCATTAAGATTGCTAATTGTATCATTTAAAGATAAAAGGTTATCACTAATGTGAGTTAATACATCACTATTTTCAGTTGCAGAATTATTTAATTCAGTTAACCGATTTTCAATTTCTTGCTTTGCATCTTCATCCCATTTTATTTGTTGAATTAATTTGCCTAATGGAGATGTTTTTAATTTAATATCCTCTTCAATATCCCTTCTTGCATCAATAAATCGAAATGGTAATCCTTTTAATGAAAATTTAATAGCTGCACCTTCTACTCCTTCCCAACCAGCTAGATTTTTTCTATTTATTTCGACTCCTTTTTCAGTAAGACTAAAAGTACTTCTAAAAATGACTTTTTCATTATCTTCAGTCGCATCGATCGCTTCTCCTCCAAAATATGAAGCCCAAATCTCTCCATCAAATTCTTCAATTCGCTCTTTATTATCATTAAGTGGAATTATTTCTATGTCAATTTTAATTTCAGAGGCTCTTTCTGAATTTTCATTAATATAAAAATCATCTAATGTAAGTTGCCGAATATCATTTCCTAAGGCGAAAGATAATGCTCGTAAAAATGATGTTTTACCTACGTTATTCATTCCTACAAGAAGTGTAAAATTTTCTAAAGTTACAGTTGCTTCTTTAAGTGATCTAAAGTTCTGTATTTTAACTCTGTTTATTCTTATATTCATTTCTAAAATCAGTTTAGTTTATTATTTCCATACTCTACACCTTTATCTCTCTAAAAACCACACTCTAAATTGTATTTATTTGGGAGTTCGAGTTTCTAACTTTGCTATTATAACAAGTCTATTTGATTCTTTTTTTAGAGTAACATTTTATATGTGTAAGAATAGTTTAACATATTCTTATATGTTTTTTAGCTTGTTATACAGAATTTAAAGATAGTTCAAAAGCAAGATACTTTACAACATAATATTTAACAATAAATCAATTGTGTTACCTTTTACGCTATACACCACCCCATTTTACAAACCATATGATGGATAGCATACCATAAACACAAAAAAGCCCCTCAATATACCATTTTATACAAAGAAATAATCTCAAAAACTTACTTATTCCGATACCTTACAAATAATCAAACTAAACTCTACAGACACTTCCAACATGTTCCTTCTGTTCCCATTACTATGGGAAAGTGTTTCCCATCTATAGGGGACACCTATTCCCATTACCATGGGACAGTCTTTCCCATGAATATGGGACAAGTCCAACAAAAAATCCTTCTTACTCACCTTTGATATAACTCATAGGAAAATAAGAAGGATAGCTCTAAAACCTGCTTATAAACTTATTTAGCCAACCACTAATGTCGATCCAAGCTTTTCGTACCTTGGTTCTTTTAATAGTCTACTTTTACTGAATTGAGTGGCTAACTCTAATTCATAATTACCACTACTCAAAGCAGGTGTCATAAAAATGACTGTTTTATTTTCATTACTGACTAATTGTGTCACCTTCGTTCTACTCTGATCATCAAGGTTGATGAAGAATAGACCAACTTGATCTTTATAGTCTTCTGTTCCTTCCACTTTTATTCGATCACCATAAAGCGTAACGGCATTATTAGGTGTAATCTGAGCATTGACTTCACTCGTAAAACTATCCACCACTTTTAGTAATACAGGCCCTGTTTTGGCCTGACCCAAGATCGTTACCTTAGTATCTCCTATCAATTCTCTGATGTTCGAAGATAAGTTGACAGTAGCATTCAGTTGATGCTGTTTCGGGTCAAACACCTCTTCATAAAACACGCCACTAATTCCCAATCGGGCATTGATAAACCCCGTATTGATGTTATATCCTTGTGCCAAACCCTCACCTTTGACACGGTCAGCACGGTTCAGTAATTCTATAATAGTCTCTGTCTGATATTCTGAACCTTCTTTTTTAATACGGCTCGCAATAGCCTTATTGTCTAAAGTTCCTTTGCTTCTTACTCTACCGAAATAGTCATTGGGATCGGGAGTGACAGTCAGATCATACAATTGTACGTCTACTTGATTTGTTTTATTTGCCATGATACTAGTTTGTTTTTAAGTATTCATAAAAATTAAAAAGGATTTGAATCATTTCATCAGCATTCCATTTGTGATGCTTTGCATACCTTAAGCAGATTTTAGTAACGTTAGTTTTTTGGTATAGCAATGGAGAATCGTTGCAGTGAAATTTGCTTTCTCAAATCTGAAAACAATGACAGTGAATAGATTAATGTATTACAAGTGTTTCTATTTGTTGAATGAAATAAATAGATTGATTACCGCAAGCAGATATACATTGGTATTATTATTCGTGATGAAACTTTTACTCCATTACACAACCCTACCTCCCAATCTTCCTCAGATAATAATTGATATATTTCTTCTTGATCGAGAATTTCATCATGTGCCATTATACATTGCAAATCAGCAATTTCACCCTCTCTTGTAACTGTAAAAGTTATAAATATTCTACCTTCAACCCCTAACTTTTTAATGTTAGTGGGGTATTTCATATTCTTTGCTAGCTTCTTATATAATTGTGGAAGACCTTTTAAAGGTTTTGCAGGCTTATCTACAATATCATATACAACACCAGTCTTTGATGTTTCATAGTGATCATTACAACTAATAAGATCTTGTTGTGAAAACGCATTTAATGATGAAAAGAGAAGTAATGTGAACAGTATACTTTTTAAGATGATACCATCTATTATATGATCTTTTTCAATTACGATATTTCGAACACCCTTTTCCATGTATGCTAATTTGGTTTGTATGATTTAAACATACAACAAATAATAGTAGCATTCCTCCATAATATGAATGCAAAGAAAGGGTTGAATACCTTTGTTATAAGAAACATCTGTACTGTTTCACGTATTAATTGATCATAAAAGCTTCTTCAAAGTCTCTGCATCGGGCAAAGCTTCTTTTAATTCAGGAGGAAGTGTCTCCGATGTTTTGAAAGTGGAAACACCCATTGGTTTTGATAAATCTCTAAAGCTGTATTCTACTTTTTTATTTTCCTTTTCTTTACATAGGATAATTCCTATCGAAGGGTTTTCATGAGGTTGTTTCACCAAGTCATCCAACGCAGATAAATAGAAATTCATTTTCCCAACATACTCTGGCTTGAACTTTCCTTTTTTCAATTCAAAGGCAACAAGAGACTGTAAGCTTCTATGATAAAAAAGGAGGTCAATAAAATATTCATCCTCTTCTACTACTAATCTATATTGATTACCCATAAAGGTAAAATCAGAGCCTAATGACATTAAGAACTTTCTAATATTCTGAACAATTTCCCCTTCTAATATCCTTTCATCAATTTCATCATCTGCATCTTCCACATTTACAAAATCCAATAAATACTGATCTTTAAATGACCTCAATGCTTTATTAGACAACTTTTGTTTCATGGTATGCTCAAAATTATTAGGCAGTTCATTTTGTAAATGAGATTGGTTTTTAATTTCAGTACGCAAATGACGAACGGACCAGAAGTTTTGGGCTGTTTTGTAGATTATAGTATCATCCCGCTTTTTCTTCTTTAATTTTAGTGATAATCTCTAAATGTTGAGAAAAAGAGACGGATAAAAAAGCCTTTAAATCAATATCTCTTAATTCGGTCGTCAGTGACGAGCTAATTCTATTTTCTCCTTTCTCTAATTTACTCGTCAATGACGAGCAAATTGCATATTCATCTTTCCAAACGTTATAAAAGGATCTCATTTTAGAGATATTCTTCCCTGAAAACCCTCTCAACCCCGGTAATTCTTGTTGAAGTTTAGAAGAAATATCCTCCAATACTTTTGCACCCCATTTATTATTTTGAAACGCTGTCTCTACTAATTCTCCAATCGTAAAATAAAGACGTAACATCTCTGCATTCGCAATTTTGGCTACGGCATATCTACTTTGTAAAATTTGTTGCTTAAGATCTTTAATGAAATTGGCAGGTACTAGCATAAAGTCAATAGTTATATGGTTACAAAAGTAAAGATAGATAAAATAGAACGGATGGTGAATATTTTAGAAATGCTAAACTATCCTTGATAGTACAAACAAAAAAATGCAAACCGCCCTAACGATACCGTTTAAGCAGTTTGCATTTTTTCCGAGTAGATTAAATACATACCTAGTAGCCCCACCGGGAATCGAACCCAGATCTTAAGCGCCGGAAGCTTACGTACTAATCCGTTGTACTATGGAGCCATTTTTTTGTTTTGTGCGAATATACGACCTTGTGCAGACTCAAACAATAGGATTATTTTCAAATTCAAGGTAAAATGATGTATTTTGTATGAGGTATTTCTTTCTTTTGATCAATCTAAACGCTGAATTAACTCGTTTTCAATGAGATTCTCTCTTAAACTATATATTTATCTAATTCCTGTTTTTTTATTGCTTTCTAATGAAGCTTTTTCTCAATGGATGAAAGCGCAGGTGAATCATGACGTATTTATGCGTGATAGTCATGGACCTAATGGACATGTGATGATGACCTTAAAAAACGGGAGAAACTTATTGGCACTTCCTATTGACAGTAACGAGTCTTATATACGTGTTTGGGATTATCAGACGGGAAAGCGAGGCTTTGTGTATAAAAAATACCTGACCTTGTATGAGATTCTGCCTAGGGTAGAGTTGAAAGAGCTTTCCAATCATGGCACGCTGAAACGTGGGGGAACGACCTTGCACTTGGAAAATCAGTTTAAGAAGGATATTAATTTTGAATTGGATCAGATTCCGTATCAGTTACAGCCTTATGAGGAAATCACTTTGAGGATTCGTGAGGGGGAACATGGTATTTGGATCAGCCGGGATGGTGCGTTTCCTTTTTGGGGAAGTTTGACGCTGGCCGACAGTGCGGAATATGTGCTAAAAATCAATGAAACGGAAGAGGTTTTGGTAAGTGAACTGTATCCTATTTTATCGCATCAGGATACGGTGCTGACAGAGTATTATTCTGTAGACACGGTAAATGTCACCCCTAAAGTGAGGGTAGATACGGCGAGGATTGTCAACAATAAACACCCTCAGGATTTGGAGGAATCGAAATCCAAAATTGGAATCAGAGGATATGTAAAATTAAATGCTATTTATGATTTCAATGGGCTTTCGGATGTGGACCGTTTTGTGCCGGTTGAAATTCCTGTTGGTGATGAGCGAAATACCATCGACAGAGGTTTTTATATGGGAGCAAGACAGTCACGTTTGGCGTTTTATTCTAATATCAAAGCGAAAACGGGCTATCTGAAAATCTATATTGAAGCAGATTTTGCGGGGGGAAGTACTATTCAGATGCTTTTCCGATTGAGGCAGGCTTATGCGGAATACGGTTTCCTTACCATCGGACAAACGTGGACCACTTTCGCCAACCTTGAAGCAATTCCTTTGACGGTAGACCGAGAAGGACCGAACAGTTCTATTGCCATTCGCCAAGGGATGGTCCGGTGGGAAAAGAAAGTGGGATATACGGACAATGAATTTGGTGTGGCTATTGAAACGCCCACTACCGCTTTTTCGGACTCCATTGCTGTAGATCAACGACAGAAATATCCTGATATTAGTTCCCGTTATAAGGTCAAATATGACAAAGGGCAGGTACAACTTTCTGGCCTGTTCAGAATCATTTCCCATACAGATATTAACACCAATCATGTCACCAACACGGCCGGTTATGGCATTATGGTGAGTGGTAAACAGTACATCGAAAACAAAGACAATATCCTGTATTTTCAAGCGGTATATGGAAAAGGCATCAGCAGATATGTGAGAGCATTTCGAAATTATTCTATGGACGCTTTTGTGAATCCTGCCGATAACAGCGTTTTTATTCCTCAAACGTCCGGTGGATATCTTTCATTTGAACACCATTGGTCGGAAAAGCTTTTCAGCAACATTACAGGTGGTGTGACTTGGTTGGAAAATGCAGAATGGCAAGCGGAAGACAGCTATAAAAGTAGTTACTACGGCAGTATCAATAGCTTTTGGTTCGCCTTCGATCGTATGCAATTAGGGGTTGGATATATTTATGGAATCCGAAGAAATAAAAACGATGTGCAAGGCTACGCTTCTCGGTTCCAAATGTACATTAGATACGATATTTAATGATGACCATGAAGCAGTTTTCATCCCCTACATATCGTCTTTTCATCACTCTTTTAATGGTTTTCATCCATCAAAATACCTTCGGGCAATGGATGCGTTCTACCGTTGAATATTCTACACATCTCCGTGATCATCGTTCCATCAACAGCCCTGCCTTGATGCATTTGGAAAAAGGTAGAGACATTTTGGCCCTGCCCTTACACGAGGAAAGTCAATTTGTAAAAGTGTGGGATTATCAAACTGGAAAAAGAGGTTTTGTATTAAGCAAAGAGCTAGTGTACATTGATACCCTCGCCAAGGCTGACTTATTTGTTCCCAACTTCCAAGGACATATTCATCGAAAAGAAGCATTGCTTCATATCGAAAACATTGAAGAATATTCCATCATTGTAGAGATAGATCAATACCCTTATGAGATTGCTCCTTACAAAGAAATCAAATTGGCTTTACCCGAAGGGCAACATGGCATTTGGGCTTACAGAGATGGTGCTTTACCGTTTTGGGGTGATATCGAATTAAAAGACAGTTCTGAGTATATCATCCAAATCAAAACAACGGAAGATGAAGATGTGATTATGGCGGATATTCAACCCGTAGAGCATGTGGTAGATACCGTAATTGTGGAAAATCGCTATGAAAAGACATTGACTTTCCTTCCAAAAATAAAGATTGATACCACCAAAATTGTAGACAATAAACACCCTCAGGATCTTGAAATGGCTCAAACCCCTTTTGACATTCGAGGCTACGTCAAACTCAATGGTTTATATGATTTCCATGGTCTGGCTAGAACAGGCGGTTTTCCACCCTACGACATTCCAGTGGGTGAAGATAATATTCTGAATCCCGGTTTTTACTTAAGTGCCCGTCAATCAAGATTGGGTATTTCTTCCAATATTCTCACGGACCAAGGCTACATCAAACTTTTTATTGAACTTGATTTTGTTGGTGGAGGAAATGCATTGGATTACGTTCGACTGAGGCATGCTTATGTCCAATACGGCTACCTCACCGTTGGGCAAACCTGGACCACTTTCACGGACCTCTACTCTACCCCACTGACAGTTGATAATGAAGGTCCCAGCAGTTCGTCTTCCACCAGACAAGGTGTAATTCGATACGAAAAGAAAGTAGGTAAAAGCGACAATGAGTTTGCAATAAGTTTAGAGACACCTACCCGCAATTTCTCTGATACAATTGCCGTTGATCAAAGACAATTATGGCCTGATGTTGCTTCTAGATATAAAATCACATTACCTAGAGGTCAGATTCAAGCGGCAGGACTTTTCAGAGTATTATCACAACACAATCCCGATGATCAAGTAATTTCTAAAATCGGTTATGGATTGATGATTTCGGGTAAAAATTCTTTCAAAGACAAACATAAAATCTACTATCAGATCATTGGAGGCCGTGGCGTCACCCGATACATTTCAGCCTTCTCTTCTTATAACCTTGATGCAGTAGCAAGCCCTACCAATGATATTTATGTACCGTTTTCTGCTGGTGGTTATTTCACCTACGAATATTATTTTAAACCTAATTTATTCCTCAACTTCGTCAATGGCGTCTCTTGGATCGATAATGCCGAGTGGCAACCCGATCATACTTTTGAGAAAAGTTATTACACCAGTGCCAACCTCTTTTGGTTTCCTTTTGACCGTTGCAGAACGGGGTTAAGTATTGTTCAAGGAGAAAGATTCAATAAAGATGGGCAAAGAGGCAGTGCTTGGCGATTTCAAATGTATATTCGATACGATATTTAATGCATGCTCTTCATGTATAAGAGTTCTGACGGATGCTATAATTTTGTTAGAAATCAGGAGATTTCTAGTGATCTTTTAGGCACGAATGACGCTGTCGCTTAACATCCGCGCCAGTGGTTCTGATTTCCTATTCCTAGCGCAAATGTTATGCAGAGCGTCATTTGTGCTTTAGTGATGAAAAGAAGTCTCTGACTTCTAGTAAAACATTTCTACATTAGTGTTATAATTAGTTGAATGAAAGCATGATGAAAATCAAAACCACTTTTACCGGTCTCTTTGGAGCAATCATTTTACTCCTCCTTATCCTTTCCCTGCTTTTTCTCGCTTTATTGAGCAACAGAAAAGAGTTTGGTAAAATGCAGTTCAATCGTCATGAAAGTATAATCGTCAAAAATGAGATTGAAGACAGTAGCCGGGAACTGCATCAACTGTTGTTGCATTACATTACAAGTGAAGATGAAAAATACCACCAAGAGTATAACAAGCTAAAAAATAACATTCAACTCATTAGCATTGATACGTTGCGATTGGATCAAACGGAAGAAAAAAAGATCAAGAAAGGGCTTCAAATGTTAGACCTTCAACTCGAAAAAGAAGCACAAATCCTCCAGCATTATCAGCAATATAATCGTGATTCAGCTTTTCAATATTTATATCAAGAAAGTTATTTGCAACTGATCACTACACTTCATCGAGAGTTGGATCAATTTGAAAGTGATATGATACGAAAAACCCAAAATGTTTGGGAGTTGAACCGAGCAGAAGGCTTCCAATATTTTTATTCCTCCCTTACATTTTTGTTGTTCATTCTGGTCTTTTCATGTATCTCATTTTATCTGATCCGAAAAAGATTACAGCGACAAGAAGTCATCGATTTTCGTTTCAAGGAAAGTGTTGAAGATCTCAAAAAAGTCAAACAGGAACTAGAGAAAAGTGACGAGCGTTTCACATTAGCCGTGGAAGGCACCGGACTTTTGATATGGGATTTTGATACACAAACTAAGATCATCAATTGGTTTCCCAAAGGCTGTAGCTTGTTTGATTATCCTTATGAAGAGATCATTCCAACGCTGGATTTTCTAAGAGGACATATACATAAAGATGATCTGGAGATTTTACAAAAACAGATCGAACATCATAAAGCCACAAGAGAAAAGATTTATTTTGATGCCCGTTTTTATACGAAAGATAAAACGCTGAGATGGTACAGATGTCACGGTGCTCCCGTATATCAGCAAGGGGAACTCGCACGCATTGTCGGTACTTTTAATGATATCACCGAACAACTCCATCAAGATGAAAAAATAGTGGATGCTATTCTCGAAACAGAAGACAAAGAAAGGAGTCGTATCTCTCGTGAGATTCACGACAATCTGCAACAAACCATGTCAACGGCCATTCTCAACCTTGAAAAAGTAAGAGCAGAAGCGGTGATTACGAATGAAGAAGAGGAAAAGCATTTTAATATTGCTTATAGCTATCTCAAAAAAGCCATTCAAGAAAGCCGAACTTTGGCACACAACTTAATGCCAAAAGTGGTCAGTGCTAATGGTTTGGTATCGGCAATTCAAGCTTTAATTTCTGCTTTGCAAGGCACCACCTCTACGGAAATTCATTTTTATGAAAATTTAGGGGAGGAAAGAGTGAAACTTTCTGTAGAGATGACGTTGTATAGAATTGTACAGGAAAGTATCAATAATATGATCAAACATGCCGAAGCTTCTCAATGCACCATACAGTTGTTGAAGCATCCTGATATGATTGTATTAACGATTGAAGATGACGGCGTGGGGTTTGATTTGAATACCAAAGTAGATTCTTTTGGGCTCAATAGTATGAAAACAAGGGCCAATGCTGTTGGTGCCTATTTCCAGATCTCATCACAAAAAACGAAAGGAACAGAAATCATTTTTGAACTTGGAATATAATATGAATACACCTATCAAATTAATATTGGTGGATGATCACATCATGATCAGAGAGGGATTGAAATCGTTCTTGCATCAAGACCAATTTCTAATTGTAGGAGAAGCTAACAACGGTCAGGAGGCATTAGAACTTCTGAAGGAAAACGAAGTCAATGTAGTGGTGACGGATATTATGATGCCCGAAATGGACGGCATTGAATTATCGAAGGCCATCACAAGAGAATATCCTGATGTGCAGGTACTCGCTCTCACTATGATGAATGAAAATTACAACATCAAGAAAATGCTGAGTGCTGGTGCAAAAGGTTATGTACTGAAAGACTGTACGCAAGACGATTTGAGAAATGCTATCAAAACTGTTGCTCAAGGAAAACCTTTTTATTCTTCTGAAGTCACCAATATCATTATGGAAGGACTTTCCAGCATTCCTTCTTCTAAAAAAAGAGTGTCTTCTGAAATCCCATTGACAGGAAGAGAAAAAGAAATACTCCACTTGATCTGTAAGGAATATTCTAATCAAGAAATTGCCAACGAACTCTTTATTTCTACTAGAACAGTGGAAACTCACAAGAGAAATCTTTTGGAGAAAACAGGTGTGAAGAACGTAGCCGGCCTTGTTTTATATGCTATTGAACGAAAACTTTTTGATGATTTGTAAAAAAGAAGGTGAGTTTTTCAAGCACCATAGTTAAAACTGAAGGAGATAAACAAAACCTTTCCAAAACTGAAGTCTTGAAGGTTCAAAGCGGAAACATCACTTTAGTGTTGTTAGAGTCAATATCACCTGCCTATGACTTCAGTCATGGTGCACAATAGAGCTACAATTTTTAAATCTAAGGGAAACACGCAAAAATCTAAACTCCGGTTTATACAGACCTATGCCTCAGCACTGTACTCTACCTTTGTAATATCAAAAATGAAAAATCGGTTTTAAATATTACAAACAATACAAATAGTACAGACATGAAAAAGTTCAAATTATTCGTTTTAGTGATCTCATTGTTTAGCCTTTCAACAATCACATCTTGTAATAACCAAGATGAGGAATTAGGACCAATCACACCGGAGCATCCGATCGTTGATCCTATTCCTACTCCATTCTCAGAATAAATTATAAGGATAGAAAATGAAATGAAGCCTTCATTACAATTGTAGTGAGGGCTTTTCTGCGTTTAGATTTATCCAAACAAAAAAGAGAAGTAAATTAAATTACCACTGGCGCGAATGTTAAGCGAAAGCGACATTCGTGCTTTTCAGATCATCAGAAATCTCCCGATTTCTAAATATTACGAACATTGAAAACATAGTCTACATCACTCTAAGGGAAACACGCAAAAATCACTTATACCGAAATTACAGAACCAACTCCACTACACGCCTATTACTTTTGCATCAGTAATAAAGAAAAAGCAGTAATTGAAAACAGTAACTTAATGGTTTTAGTAAGCGAAATCTTCAAGATGCTAAACTTATAAACCGTTTAGACCTGAGTGGTATTACTCGATTCCCATCAACACCCAGGTTCTAGACATCATAATTAATTGGTTTAAGCCTTCCCTACCTCTGTAGAGAAGGCTTTTTTTTAAACTTCAAATCAACTGTGTGATTCACGTAGATTTCTAAACTCCTGTTTTCCCTCTCAATTCTCCGCCCTGTACACTTTAGTTTTGTATCACAATCAATCAGAAAGAATTATGAAAAAATATCTATTTCTTGTCTTGCTTTTCGCTTTAAGTGAAATGACTTATGCGGACAAAAAGCCAAACATTATCATGATCATGACAGACGATGTGGCACCACAAGATTTGTCGATCTATCATAGAGGATTAGGAGCCGTAAATACTCCAAATATAGATAAGATTGGTAACGATGGAATGATGCTAACGGATTATTACGCACAACAAAGTTGTACTGCAGGAAGGTCTTCTTTTCTTACGGGTCAGTATCCGATCAGAACAGGATTGACTTCTGTTGGACAACCAGGTTCAAAACTAGGACTTAATGCAAAAGATGTAACACTAGGAGAACTATTACAAGATCAAGGGTATGCTACGGCACACTTTGGCAAAAGTCACTTGGGTGACCGAAACGAACATTTACCTACCGTTCACGGATTTGATGAGTTTTATGGTTTCCTATATCATTTAAATATGATGGATATGCCAGAACAACCTGAGTTTCCTGATGACCCCAACTTTGTTGGACGACCACGTAATGTGATCTACAGTAAAGCCACTACTACTGATGATACTACCGTAGATCCTCGTTGGGGAAAAGTGGGTAAACAAGTCATTGAAGACCGAGGTGAACTAGGCAAACTCAGACAAGAAACATTTGATGACGAGGTATTGGAATATTCTCAAAAATGGTTGACAGAAAAGAAAAAAGCAGACGAAAACTTTTTCTTATTCTTCAACCCATCAAGAATGCACCAAGAAATCTATGTCAGTGACAAGTGGAGAGGAAAAAGTGGACATAGCACCTACGCAGATGGTCTTTTACACCTTGACTATCTAGTAGGTGAACTCCTAAACACGTTGGAGGAAATTGGTGAAGCTGACAACACAATTGTGATGTTTACTGCTGACAATGGTGTCAACTTAGCACACTGGCCTAGTGGTGGTACGGCTTCTTTCAGAGGGGAAAAAGGAACTACTTGGGACGGTGGTTTCAGAGTACCAATGTTAGTAAAATGGCCTAAAAATATTCCTGCAGGAACATGGAGCGGTGAATTATTTACAGCAGAAGACTGGGTACCTACTTTAATGGCGATGATTGGAGAAGACAACATCAAAGAAGAACTTTTAGAAGGTAAAGAGGTCAACGGAACAGAGTTTAAGGTACATATTGATGGTTATAATCAGATGGATGTCCTTACTCAAAACGGAAAATCGAAAAGACGAGAATTTTTCTTCTATGCCGAAAACGAACTGCAAGCCATACGTGTAGATCAATGGAAAATCTACCTTGCCGTGAAGGATGAGTGGATAAAAGACTCTGAAAAATTGCCAGGAGGTATGATTGTGAACTTAAAGTTAGATCCTTATGAAAGATCTATTGATACTCCAGGGCATTTCTTATGGATGAAAGAGAAAACATGGGTGTTGCCTACAATTGCTCCTCCATTAAAAGCTTTTGCAGAAAGTATGAAGGATTTCCCTCCAAGACAGAAAGGAGCAGGAATTGGAGCGGCTGCCATCTTAAATCAACTGAATAAGTAGTATTTTATATAAATAAGGAAAAAGGATGTCGATAAAGACATCAACTTAGTTTAGGGTTAAAACCGATGTAAATGATGTAAGCCGAGTGTATTTTATACTTGGCTTACTATAATTTTATTTCAAACCTTTCCATCATTCTTTTGATATTACTATCAGGTACATTATGAATTGATTGCCCTCCATGTCTGTTTTCTACAATCAAAGAAGAAACTTGATAACCGTACTTTTCAGCCATAGAATAGTAATTTTTCATTTCATCTTCAGTAGTAAAAGTATTGGAAACTACAATCAGTTCCTGGTTTCTAGACATACAGAGTTTCACCATTTCTTCACATTGTTTGTGGGCAAAAGTGAGTTTTTTAGGATCAAACTGATATTCTCCGTTATCATTGATCATAAAGTCATCTGCCTCAATAGAACCGCCCATTGCTTGAGCAACTGTTGTCTTTCCTGCACCGGGTAAACCTCTTAGTAATATCAATTTCTTCATTTGTTAACAAAAATAAATAAGAGTTGTATTCAATTTTTAAAGATAAGCAGTAACTTTATATCAGAACTACATCAAAATAAACTTATACCATTTGAATTATTGTTTTGCGATTACTTCCCTACAAAATTTTTAAATAGAACGGCTATTACACTTTTTGCAGATGTATTCAACATAAACAAACCATAATCAGTAATAAGTTATTTCTGATGGAGAACTTAGAAACTAGATTTTTAATGATTACTTCCAAAACAACTAATGGTACGCCTTCAACATATTACCTTTAACAAATTAAGCTTAATCCAAAAAGCAGAAATCGTCCAGTACTTTTCAGACTTCCTTACCTCCATGTACAAGACCGGTAAAAAATTTGAACTTTATAATTATGACGGTGCCTATATACAGGTCAATTATAAGGAAGGGAATAGTATGGAAAACGAAATAGAATCGATCTATGAAATTGATAAGATATCACAATACTGCCCCTCAATTGACTGGAAAAAAATATTGAAATAAAAGGCTTAAACAGTATGTGCTATACTTCTAAGCCTTTTTTATATTAAATGCTCTGCTTTTCTACCCTCATCTAAATTAACGTAATCTTTCAAAGGAAGAGAAGTTTTAAACATGCCCCGTTTACTTTTCAATTAACTTTGCCGAAGCTGCATATTCTTCCACCATGCTATCCACTACTTCTTTTACAGAACGTATAGACTTCACGTATTCAATGGATGGGCCTGCACACCATACTGTTTTATAAGTGGCACTGAAAGCCGACTTCTCAAGCATCTTCATACCTTTGTAAAAAGTGAGCATCTTAGCAAATTTCTTCAACTTTTTGTTTTTATTGAGAAGAGATTCCAGCCAATTTTGTTTGGTTCCGATCTCCTGCATATAAGGTGTATTGATAACCGTACATGGTGTTCCTGAAAGCCTCGTGGTCATCACAATATCTTTGGCGCCATAATCTACACAAGCTTGCTTGTAAGCATCGTTGACACCTCCCTCATGCGTTGCTATAAATGGACTTCCCATAGAAATACCTACCGCACCAAGGTCTAGTTTTTCTTTCCATTGAACACCATTTCCTACTCCTCCAGCAGAAATTACAGGTATATCACAGGCCTTGACAAGTGCTGGCACCAACTCATTGGCAGAGGTAGGTCCTGCGTGTCCACCTGCTTCTTTGTTGACCGCAATTACTGCGTCAGCCCCCAATTCCTGTACTTTCAAGGCATATTTGGTATCCACTACATCACAAAAAACTTTGATGCCCAACGGCTTACACTTCTCAATGATTTTCCGTGGAGATCCCAAAGAGGTAATGATAAAGTCGACCCTAAGTTCCACGCAAGTATTCAATTGTTCTTGTAGCCGAACATTGGATTTGTTGGCAATGAGATTGACACCAAAAGGTTTATCACCAATCGCGGCTCTAATCTCATGAATAGCGGCTCTAAATTCTTTGTCGGTTCTATAGTTTAAGGCAGGAACGGTTCCTGTAATACCGCTTTTGGCGGCTGCAATCAGCATCTCAGCATTGGATACTAAAAACATAGGAGCCATAATTATCGGGTAATCAATACCCAACATTTCAGTTAGTGGTGTGGAAATTTTTTCCATAGTGTGTGTTGTATTGGTTGAAAATAGTATGCATGCATACTAAATATTTTACTACAATATGGACAATTATAATTGGAAAGTCAACCACACTAGCCTAGGCCTATGTAACTGATCGGGATGGAGGCAACTACATGTGACAGGAATTACATCAACAATATCAAATTTTACAATTGAAAAGCTTGATGATTTCTTATTAAAAGAGATGTTTCAAACATGCTCTAAAATATAATGGAGAATGAGAGGAACTTGTATTTTAAATTGAATTATATCATCTGCAATAAAAACCTTTTTGAATCGTGATTGTAATATTGGAGATTTTCAATTTACAGATGAGGCTGACTACCTATAAATGAAGTCCTATTTTTATCCCTTTTTAAATAGTTGTTACAGTATTTTAGGGTATTCGATATTCATACACGGGCAGATACATAGATTTGCTCCTACAGTAATCGATCAACAATATCCTGATGGTTATTGCTGAAATATTCTTTCATATAAGTATCCAACTGATCAAATTCCTCTTTTTCGAATGTTTGTTCTATTTTACCTTCTGAAAAGTGATATATTTTATCAGAAAGCTTTTGTAAAGCACTAAGTGTATGGGATGCAATAAGGATTATTTTCCCTCTCTCTTTTAAGGTATTGATGATTTTTTCTAAGTCAATTGAAGCTTCAACATCCAACCCTAGAAAGGGTTCATCAAGGAGGATAATGGGAGCATCAGCACTTAGCAACATCATCAGTGCAAGCCTTTTTTTCATTCCTGTGGAATAATAATCCACAATCTCATCTAAAGGTAATTCGAAAATGGTATTCCAACCTTCAATATCAAAATCGGGAAATCTTACTTTAAAAACATTGAGATGTTCCTGGCCTGTGATCATGGAATAAAACGTAGGTTTGGCCTCTAAGTAGCCTACCTGCGGTCTTGACAAGACCTCGTTATCCAATAAAGCTTCACCCTTAAAATTTTTCTTCCATTGAGCTATGATCTCAAACAAAGTAGTTTTACCTACACCATTCTTGCCCAATACACCTATGATATTTCCTTTTTCAATAGATATATTGATGTTTTGGAGCACTTTTTTTTCTCCATAAGCAAAAGATATATTTTTTAACTCTAACATAATATATGTATTAAAAATAATAGGATAATTGTCGATTTGCTCTCTTCCATGACCTTATTCCCACCACAAGAGGCAATGGTATTAAGAATGGAATAAAGATACTGATGTAGTAGAAGGCAATAATAAAAGTATTCGCCCTAAAATTTGTATCAGGTTCATAAGTAATATACTTCTGAAGGATCATCAAGAAAAGTACAAAAAACGAACCTAAAAAGAGATAAGCAATCACATAAAACACTTGAAGATAGAAAACCAGGCCTATAATCAGCCCAAAACTATTAATCATTAAGAAAAGAAGTGCCATTTGTCTGATCTTCTTTTTTAAAAATGAAGAAGAGGTATCTGCCACAGCATAAAGTATTTGCCTTGGCTCATTTTGAGTATAAAAACCAAATATAGAAATACTTGACACCACTATTCCTACCAACAAAAATTCAAATCGAAAAAGTCCCACAACAGCTAAAACGATGGAAATAATAATTCCCCATGCACCGCCATTTCTCATTCCCGCCTTCCAGTCATAAGCTGCTTTTGAGAATGGAATAGGAATCACAAAGCCTTGATTTTCCATGGATCTGTTGGTTGGCAAAAAGCTGGCTACCAATGGAAATAGAATGATGAATGGATAGATCGCATTGGAAGGAGAAAAAGCAATTCCCCAAGTAAATAAAACGACCCAGATGATATTTTCTAAAACATAATATAAAGAAGGAAACTTCATTAACTGCATTAAAATCTTCTCATCTTTTCTGTTCGCTTGTGCTGCAGAAAGAAGAGATAACAAAGCCGCATCCACAAAAAAGGCGTGCAACTCTTTAATGTGCATTAAGAAAAACTGGTAAAAACAATAGAAAACAAAAAGTATCACTAACCTTAAGATACCCAAGTCCACTAGAATTCTACCGATCTGTTTTCTTCTTATATTTAGTAAAGATAGAATTAATTTTAAAATCACATTGATCTAATTTAATGATAGTCTTACCAAGATTGTTGTCGCTCGTAAGTAGACAATGAAACGTGGAGATGGTCTCCTGTACCGTTATGTCTCACAATATTAAACCCCAAAGTATTAAAATAAATCTGACTAAACCAAATCATCCAGATCGGCCGGCCATTAGTTCTCAGGTCCATGGCATGCACATAACCGGTGTTTTGTACGAAATGCAAGGACTGTGATTTAGAGGCTAAACCCATTTTTTGATAATCTTCTGGCTCTCTACTCAAAGAGGTGATCAAGACATCTTTATCAAAAAGCAACAGCGTTCTTAAGCTGATTTTTAAGAAAGGATGTAATTGTGTATACTCTTGTTTGATCTGATCCGTTTTTGCATTTTTACCAGTAAAAGAAAATAACGCAAAAATTGTGTAAGTTATTACGAACAGGAAAATAGTCAGTACAATTCTTTTAATTCCTGTAAAACTGACTTTGTATTTTCTGAAGAAAAGCAGATAGCCCACCAACAAATAAAATAGTAAAATCATTGTCATAACCACCACTCCCGCTGAAAGTCCAAACCAAACCGACATGGCATATTCGTGATACATATAGATGCCACTTCTGATCATCATTGTAAAAGGTAATACACACAAAAAAAGGAAAAATGTGGTCAGAAAAAGGAATTTGAACAATGCTCCTTTCCATGAGAATTTCTTTGGGGGTTGTGAGTTTGCTTGATAAGAATGTGATTCGTAATTATAGTTCATTTTCTAGTTTTTAGATCTTTTAAGCCGTAAAGATAAAGAACTTGCTGTTGGCTTTCAAATGAGACTATATTAATAATTTATGACCAAGAGTCACCCAACTTACTTAGAGGTAGTTACTACGTTATTAATCAAGCCTTCGCTAACCACCCAACAAGTATATATTAAGTTTTGAAGTTACTTTTTCTTTTAAAAGTTTAGTGACGTATGGACATTACAAAGTAACGCCCATACTGCGAGTACTAATTTTGTATTTATTAACCGTATAATTAATCTGACACCGATTTTTGTTATTTTTTACAACGCCACCATTTGCCTACTGAGCTTGACAAGCTGATGGGCCGCTTCCATATCTTTTGCATGAGGGTTGGGCGAAGTCATTGGCCAACCACCTTTCCTGCATTCTTTATCTCTATACAAAACACTATGCTGGCTAAAATATGCTCCTGAGTGTTGAGGTGCATCCTCAGAAAGTAATACATGCAGTGAGGTCTGAGCAGACTCTTCATTGCTGTTGGTGATTGAATTTCGAAAAGGATATAAAAAGACTCTAAGTACTTTCATCATCACACCGCTACCGCCAAAATTACTTCTCGCCCAACCTGGGTGAACAGAAGCTGTGCTTACTCCTGTACCTTTCAGGCGTTCACCAAGTTCCATTGCATACAAATTGACCGCCACCTTTGCTTCACAATAAGCATCTACGCCATTGTATTTTCTATTCTTCCAATTGATGTCTTCAAAGTGTACCTTATAGCGGTTTTTGGCATTTCCAGCATGGCCCACTGAAGATAGAATCCCCACCCTAGCGGGTGCACTTTTTTTCAGTTGCTCCAAAAGGAGTTCTGTCAAAAGGAAGTGACCGAAGTAACTTACACCAATCGACATCTCAATACCATCTTTGGTGTATTGTGCCTGATCTCCTGAAAACAGAGCGCCAGCATTACACATCAAACCATCCAACCGGTCATATTTCGCCTTAAACTTTGCTGCAAAATTTCTCACAGATTGCAAGTCGGCAAAGTCCACTTTCATTACTTCGTAACTGCCTTTTAAATCACCAAAGGCTTTCGCTTCCTCCTCTCCGGCATCCACTCTTCTACACGCCATAATTACATGGCCACCTTGCTTGATCAACTGTTTTGAAGTTTCAAGCCCAACACCTGAATTGGCTCCAGTGACTACATATATTTTACCACTTATATCTTTTTGGAGTGTTTTCTCATCACACCAGATTACATTTTTATTCGCCATTTTTCTTATTTGAAAGTTTAAAAACCGAACAATACATTAATGTCTATCATACCAATCAAGCATCTGCTCTGGATGCTCAGAATAATAGGTATAACCATGAAAACGCTGTGATGTACCTTCTATCCAAAAAAGTTTTTTATCCTCTACTTCTATTGCATCATAAATGGCTTGAACATCTTCAGGAAATGTCATTTTATCTGCTTTCACTTGCGTCACAAACGTAGGTATTTTGATATACTTAGCATCAATAATTGGTGATGAATCCTCAATTCTAAAACCAAACTGCTCACGGTAAACTTCTTCAAAAGCTTTCTCTCCACTTTTGCCCAAATACATATTCTTACACAGTTTTTTGACAATGGCTTCACCCGAAATAGGCTGTATCAACATCATTGACTTTACGCCTTCAAAAGCTTCTGGATGTTTTTTCATTGCCACTAAAGTAGAGTTACCACCAAGACACATACTATGCAGATGAATGTTCATATCTTTAGTATCTTCACGTTGCTTCACATAATTCAGTGAACCTACCACATCTTTATATTCAAAAAGGCTTGGATTATACGCATTGCTTTGGGCAGGTGCACTGAAGCCATGGTTTCTTAGGTCATATGCCAACACATTGTATCCCGCCTCTGTCAGTGCTTTGTACTTTGGTAAAAAATTCACTTCAAATCCTCCTGCGTTCGTCCAGGGCTTTATATGTCCCGCATAACCATATCGGTTGCCAGGAGAAAAGTGATTACATATCACTATTTTATTCGATTTATTTTTGGCCGGCATGTACCATCCTTCCAATACAATTCCATCAATAGAAGTAAAAGAAATATCTTCAAAACGCATCCCGTATTCATCTGGTCTTCTTAAAATCGGTGAACGTCGAACAGTTGCAATCATTGGAACTATTCTTTTCATCATCATTCTAGCAATCATCATTGTTCGTTTTAGTGTTCTTAATAGGAAAATAGAAAATCAAGATGGCAGGAAAGTGCTTTTTAACCTTCTTGATATTACAAAGGTAGAGTGATGAGAAATGGAAAAAGTATACATATTGAAGCAATAGAGAAACATATTGAAGAAAGGATTGAAGTATCTTCTAAGGCCAACGGAGGCACTAATAAACTAATGGGTTGAAAATCCCTAGACGGGACTATTGAGAGTATGTTGCAAACATGCTCTAATATATTCTCTCTATTTTCTTGTAGATAAAAACAATCGGCACTATTTTGAATTATTATATCTATAAAAAACTCTCAAACTAATTATTTAAAAGCTATGAAAAAAGCAATTTGGAACGATGTCGTTCTAGCGGAAAGCGATGAGACCATCGTTATTGAAGGAAATCAATACTTCCCTCCTTCTTCTGTGAAAAAAGAATATTTCTCAGAGACAGCAACACACACTACATGTCCTTGGAAAGGGGAAGCTTCTTATTATACCATTGAAGTAGATGGTCAGAAAAATGTGGACGCGGCTTGGTTTTATAAACAGCCTAAAGAAAAGGCCAGTGAAATCAAGGATTATGTAGCTTTCTGGAAAGGAGTGAAAGTGGTCTAATTTTCTGATTTGAAATGAATCATCTGAATTTTAAATCATTCAAATGATCCAGGTATTTATGAATCCTCTCTAGTTTTAAGTAATAGGGAGGATTCTTTTTATTTACCCTCCATAACATTACCTACATCAGGTTGATTTACATTATAATCAAGATAAATTAACAAGCACACTGAAAGCCGTTTTCAATTTCTTTTTATACTCGATAGCAACTTTAAAGCATTACTAACATTCAAAATGACCCTATTTAGGACATTATATGTAAAATAAAAAACAAAGATTAGGGTATTACGAATAATATCCTTTAGATTGGCACTCTATCTTCAATCGAAATATTAAAACCTTCTGCATAAAGGCTAAATAATTAAATAGACAAGAACTCATTATTTAAGTACTAAGTCAAAAATAAATCATAGTTAATTCTAATTTATTTCTTTGTGAATACAACGCTAAAAAACGAATTAATAGTGGTTCTATTGAAAGTTTTTTGAAGGAAGTAATCGCAAAATAATAAATAGAATTAGTATTAGATAATTTTGAATTTGTACTTAAATATTCAAATCAATTACTTAACAATGAATAAACTCTCTTTTAATGCTACATGGTTACTAGCATTAATACCCATTGGTGTTGTCATCTTTGTCGTTGCTCCTCAAATCAAAAACACCTACGACAACTTCCAAGAAAGGGTGCTGGAACATCAGACGAATGTATATAAACTTGATGCGTTAACAAGCTTAGACAATCCTACAACTAAAGCGAAAAATGAGATCAGCAGGCTAAATATTTTAGTCACTGTACATGGAGAAGCACTCAGGAAAGAACGATTTACTTACTATAAGATCATGAGTATGCTTGGTATCATGGCGGTGATGTTTTTAGGTATGTTTGGTTCTAGCTTTTTAACAAGGCGACAAAAGTCTTCTCCCAATAATAAAGAAATCACCTTTCACTACGCCAACCCTCTTGAAGATGACATTGGCCAATATATTTCTTGGTCCGCTGTAAAAGGAAGCTCTAGTAATTTTAGGAGTGAATCTCTAAAGAAAACGAAATTGGGATACAAAATATCCTCTACCAACTATATGAAATTTTTTGCTTGGGGTTTCTTCTTCGTAGGAATCAATCAAGCAGTGTGGACTTTTGTTGAAGCAATAAAGTACGGCACAGATGAATTGACCATTATGAAAATAGGTGGCCTGTTTTTCACTTCAGGAGGCATCTTTATGATCGTAGGTTTATTTCTTTTAGTCCTAACAGGGACAAAAGTAATTATAGATACCCAAAATCAACGTATGATTTTTAGTGCTTCAGAAATAATCCCATTCCAGCAAATACATGCCTTACAAGTACTCCAGAAAATAAGCCGCAGCTCTTCTTCCTCAAGCAGCTACCCTTGTTATGAAGTGAATTTGGTTACGAAAAAGGGTGAGAGACATAACCTTTTCAACCATGGTGATAAAACATTTATTTTAAGCGATATGGCTAAAATCAGTAAGGAACTCCAACTTCCTGTATGGAATAGTGGTGTAGTTTAAGTTATTGGAAGGCATCAAGCACAAAAAAGGCTACCTGACGGTAGCCTAAATTTATTATAAATACTAAGACAAAGTTAAGCGAAAGCTTCATTCATGTCTTACAAGTCATCAAAAGTTCTCCTAATTTCTAAATATCATCAATATTCGAAAATTTAGTTTACAGTGTGATCAATGTCCTGCAAATCGGATCTGTGTCAATTGATGTGTTTTATAATCCATCGTAGATAAATCAGAGAAATTGAATTCTGTGAAGTCTCGATGACCACAAGCCCTTGCCACCACTTTCATTAACCCCGTAGTAGCTTCAAAGAAGTTGGACAATTGCTGAGCAGACTTTTCCATTTCCAACCGAGCTCTTAAATGATCCTTCTGAGTGGCAATTCCAACAGGACAATTGTTAGTAGAACAAGCTCTCATACCCAAACAACCGATGGCTTGCATGGCCGAATTGGAAACGGCAATTGCATCTGCCCCCAGCATCAAAGCTTTGGCAAAATCATCTGCTACTCTTAATCCACCCGTAATAATTAGTGTTATCTCTTTTGCTCCCATTTTATCCAAATGACGTCTTGCTCTAGCTAATGCCGGAATGGTCGGTACATTGATATTATCTTTTAAAATATTTGGAGCAGAACCCGTTCCACCTCCTCTTCCATCAAGGATGATATAATCTACTCCAACGGCCAAAGCGAAGTCAATATCTTCTTCAATTCTTGATGCGGCCATTTTAAAACCAATAGGAATTCCACCTGTCTGCTCCCTTACCTCATTGGCAAATTTTTTATAGTCTTCCACTCCGTGAAAATCAGGAAATGTAGCCGGAGATATCGCCGATTGTCCCTTTTCCAGACCTCTTACCTTTGCTATTTCCTCCGTTACTTTTGTTCCTGGAAGATGGCCTCCTGTTCCTGTTTTAGCTCCCTGCCCTGCTTTAAAATGGAAAGCCTGTGCCTTTTTCACTTTCTCCCATGAAAAACCAAATTTACCTGAAGCCAGCTCATAAAAATACCTTGAATTAGCCTGCTGCTCTTCGGGTAACATTCCTCCTTCCCCGCTGCAAATTCCCGTTCCTGCTTTCTCAGCTCCCATTGACAATGCAATTTTTGCTTCTTTTGACAGTGCGCCGAAGCTCATATCCGATACAAAAATGGGGATATCTAACTGCAAAGGCTTCTTCGCTTTTTTTCCAATCACAGTAGAGGTTGTCACTTCCTCCTCATCCAACAAAGGACGGCGGGATAATTGAGCTGGTAAAAACTGAATTTGCTCCCACCTTGGCAAAGTAGTGCGGTCTACCCCCATGGAAGAAGAAGGGCCGTGTTTACCGATTTTCTTCAAACCATTCTTAGCCAACTGCTGTATATAACTGGTGTAAGGCTCTGTCTCTTCAGGATGCGTATCAGCATACTGCCCCAGATAATCCTCTCTGTTAAAAGGTTGTGGAAATGCTTCTAAATAGGCATTGATCTCATCTTCATCCACATACAAGATACCCTCTTCAATCAGTGCTTGAAACTTATGCAATGCTTCTTCATTATTGTATTCACTTACACCCGTATCATACCGGTAATCCCATCCATGAAGACCACAAATAAGGTTATGCCCACTGATACTTCCATCAGACATCAGGGCTCCTCTATGCAGACAGCGTCCGTACAAAACAGAGACTTCTTCTCCATAACGGACCACCACCAAGTCCAATCCATTGACTTGAAATCCCACTGGCTTTTTTTCAGGAAGCCCAGCAACTTCGGTAAGTTTTACTTTTTTCATTGTGTTGTTTTTGGGTTGATAAGATATAGTTATTATGAGTAGAATGAGGGAAGAAATAGTCTATATCATTTTCCGATTGAATATCAAAGTGAAATCCCCTTTCTGCTCCACTCCTCATGCAAAGTATCGATTCAATAATTTACATATTCTTTTGCTAAAAAGAATCCTTATGTACCAGGAAAAAAATAATCGAACATTTTTAATGTTATTACCTCCCATTTCACACCCGGTAAAAATCTAATTTACAATATATTATAGTCTTGTGTTTGAAATTTTGATAGCACATGACATTTTGCACATTCAATAAACAATCACAAAAAAAGGCTACCATTAAGGTAGCCTGTTCATTAATATTTTTGGTTGGGAGTCAAAGTTTCTAACTCCTCTTTTTCTAGATCTTGTTCTTCTACTTGTTGTTCAACCTTTACTTCTTCTTTCACTTCCTCCTCCTCTTCTACTTTGAAAGATAATAAGACGATAGGAATACAAATAAGCATCACAATTGACCACAATGTAGTGCCAAGCATTATTTTGATATTTTTCATTTTCAATCGCAGTTCATTTCACTAAATCATATCATTAAAGAAATTTAATTTACAATTACGGGGAATCAAAGAAGAATGTTTCATTATTATAATTTTATAAGAAAATTGACTTTTTTTGAAAGATAAGAGTACTTTGATGTTTTACTCCATCAATGAGAAGTATGAACCAAAAGAACGCCAAAAAATTCTTATTTGAGACATTTGCATTACATCCCAAGGATGTTTTTCACCTTGCCCGTACAAGTATTGATCATCATGAGGATCTGATTATGCATTATCATGATTACTACGAGTTTTTTGTCATTTCTGAAGGAGAGGGAATTCATATGATCAACAATGAGGAGTTTACCATTCAAAAAGGATCTGCTTATTTTATACGTCCCAGTGATGTACACACCTTTAAAAAAACTTCCAAAGAGGAATTAGTAATTACTAATTTGGCCATTAAAGCCCACTGCATCCCCCACTATCAGCAACGCTATTTCGAAACTCCCAATCAGTGTTTCTGGAATGAGGACCCACTTCCATTTTCTTACAGCTTCAGTGAGAGTCAGCTTCAAACATTATTAGGACACTTGGAACAAATGAGTATCAGTGAAAACTCTCTACTCACTTTAGACCTTTTGCTTCTGCATCTCTTTGCTTTACTACAAAAACGTCCATACCAAGACGGCCAACTTCCTCCTTGGCTCAACTATACACTACAAGAATTCCGCTCACCTCATTATCTTAAAATGGGAATTGTTGGTTTTATTCAACTTTCCCAACGCTCAGGTGATTATATCAACAGGGTAATCAAAAAAACATTTCAAAAGACACTTACTGAACTTGTTTTAGAAGAACGCTTGAACTTTGCTGCACATCAGCTTGCTATGACCAATGCCACTATCAAAGGAATTTATACCAATGCTGGATTTGAGAATCACAGTTACTTTTTCCGTGTCTTTAAGAAGAAGTTTGGTGTAACGCCTTTACAGTATAGAAATAAAAACCATAAGGTGATATAATAATTATACATCAAAAGAGAAATGCTTTATAATATACTAAAGTGCAGTAATGTTGCAACATTATAACATTTGAAGAATTACTGTAAGCATTACTAAAAATGGAAACATCAAAGTTTTTTAAACACTGCCTCTAACCACTAGAACAGAACACCTCCCCCCAATCGAAACACACCGTTCCCATCAGTTCTCACATTGATAAAAGCTCGACTCTTCTTATAATATTCATAGTTCAAACTCACACCGCCAATCAACGTAGAGCGGCTTTCGATATTCTGTCCATTTTCTATAAAATAAGTAGAGAATCCTGCTTCTACTTTCGGATAAAGTTTGGTAGGAATTAGTCTATAATCAAATAAGATAGGAAAGTGCAATTGATATTTTTTCTCTTCACCAATGTGGTATTCAGAAACTAGTATTTCTGCCTGTATTGAAAAACGCTCATAAATGCCCGGTATATTTTGAATATTAACTGCCTCTCCTATAAAATAGCTTGGAGATGACTGATAATTATGTGTTCCATCCTCATCCAACAACAAGGTTTGGCCTAATCGCCCTCCTGTAACTCCAAAATTAATTTTGAGGGGTGTTTGTTTTTTTTCATAAATAATACACTCTTGGTCAAAACATACCTTATCATGATAGGTTTTAGCAATTTTGATAAAGGAATCATGAGAGTACTTTAGATTATTTACTTGATGTACCATTTTAGCATCCGCTAGAAGATAATTCATCAAATGTATATATTCTTTGAGCTCCTTTCTGTACGTTATCTTGCCATTGTCTACCACTTTTTCAGTGTTCTTCAGCTCATGTAACTCCCCTTCTTTTTGAATGTAATACCGGCCTTTTGCACCTTTATAAAAATAGATATTTACCGCACCACTGATTAGTACCTCCAAGAAAACCTGCTCTTCCTCCCCTTTCAGCTCAAGCGAGCTAGAAATATAATATTTTCCATCTACAAACCGGTAACCTTCTATCTCTCCAGGCAAATACCTCTTCTCAATAGATTGTTCATTAGTTCTAAAATCACATTGTGCACTATTAAACCTAGAAGCACGGTAATCAATTTGACCGTATACTTTCTTTCCTGATTTTTCGATAATATAGCCTGCCCTCCAGTCGTCCTGTGCGAAGGAATCAAAGCTCAGTAACAATAGTAAAATTGTAATCGTATTTCTCATCGTATAATGTTCTTACACTATAATATTAAGTTTGCTTGCAGTAGTTAAAATACATGGAAAGAAGCAAAGGGAGTGTTTGGTACACCATAGTTAAAACTATAGTACACAATATTATCTCTTCACTTTATTCCACATAATTGTCTGCTTTGAAACAGCTAAGTATCAATAATTGATGAGAACAAAAAACAATGCTTTTTGTAATTGGTCTATAAAATAATTTTCCCCTTGTATTGGTTTAATATTTTTGCTTTTGGGGTATGGTCGGGCTTAGTTTTGAAACCTATTCAAGTTCTAGGTAATGTTGATGCTCAACGCCTTGAATAGATATGGAAGACTTATTTATTTATCTACTACTCTAAACCATTTACATGCCCTTCTCTCTAGACCTCTGATATAATCAATTTTCCCATAATTATCTTCAATCCCCTCAGAAGCAAAAAAGCAATGTTTCCTTGATGCACCAACAACACCCTTAAATTGCCATATTTGTCTTCTTGGAATATTTTGAATGTTATATCTCAACCCTAACCAATCTGCTCCGTGAGTATACCATTCTCCGTCATTCAATGATTTTATAGCATCCTCATAACTCGGGTTATTTATATCATCATTTTCTTCTATCTGGGCTCTTTTGGCCATTGCCGCAAAACACAAATTGGCATAGTCAAAAACTTCTTTGTTTTCACCAAGAATAAATTTTGATCCGGTTGTAGCTAACTCTAATTCCTTTTTTGAAAAAGATAATTCGAATTCATCTCTCATGGTTACTTCGCACAAGTCATCATCCCATGTGTGATGAAAAATTTTATCAATCCCAAATATTTGGATTCCTGCTTTAATAATTGCTATTGAAACACAATTACCTGTACCACCTTGTTTAAATGCTTTAATTAATTCCTTTGTTTCCATTGTATATGTTTTACTCTAAGTACTATCATTATCAAAAAATTGAATTCAATCAATCACTTCAACGAAAAAAAACACTTTATCTAAGAGTGTTCGGTTCTGAAGAGGCATGTATTTTATGAGTTACAAACTATTACCTAGTAACCCAAGTCATTATTTTAAATTTCATTGAGTGTAATATTATATCATTACTCATTCTTTCATCAAAAGGATGTAACACAAAGAAAAAGATAGGCTAAACTACATGTTCCAACAACCATAATTTCAATTTCGGAAATAGAATCAAGTTTATTTATCTTTAAATGACATAGTTAGTTACATTTCTTACGTATAACGGTTAGTATAAAGGGTGTTTTAACACCCTTTATACAGTAGTACTTAGCTATATTTTAAAAGAAATCTCTATTGTCAGTGATTTGCTTTAGATTGCTGAATACACCTCTATCATAATCTATTTTACTGCCTTTAATTGCTATAGGAAAATATCCATTTGTACTGGCGACCATTTTAAGGCTTGTTTCACTTTCCATACTAAACCCAAGTTCAGCTTTTGCTATTTCATTAAAACTTGCCACCAGATCGGCATCAAGATTAAATGAAGTTTCGATAACAACTTCGAGGTTTTTGGCAAACATTACACCAGTTAAAATGATGATATTATTTCTATTAGCATTTTTCAAAAGTCTTCGGTTAGAATGATTAAAGTCAGCATTACTAAAATACTCTATGAGCTCACCAATAGGGTATTCTTTGGTTATGGCATTATTATAACTAATAGTGACTTTTTTTCCTTTCTTTAACTTAGCAGATACTTCTAAGTCACCCATTCCAAGAGTTTCTAAGATATTTTCTAAAACTGATATACCAATGTTGAACGAATACTCATCCTTTTTGGAAGTATTTACATCCAAGGCTTCAGCTTGAACCATATTCAAATTATCAGAACTTGAAAAAGCATGAGAAAGATGCTCATAATAAAGCTCAGCTTCATTGAAGGGTCTTTTTAACCATAATTGTAATGGTTTATGACTTCTTAGCGGACCGTCAATTAGATCGTACCCTTGATGCTTTAAGAATTTTTGTAATGACATAATTTTGATGATTAATTTAAAGTTTAGTATGAATAATTACCACTAATATTCTCTATACACCATTGTGTCATATTAAATATAATTGATTACACCATGGCATATATCTAATACACCCTTACACCACAACATCAAGTCTTTAGCTGGTTTTAAAAATAAGTTAGCTTGCTGTTTTAGTTTTCTATGTAAGAGATGCTTCAATATAAGCGCTTTGTTAATAACATCAAATAAAATGAATGATAAATTTGTATTTCACTTTAGAAAAAATTACATACGATACTCGTTAGTCATTTTTGATTACTGCTCCGCCCCATTCTACTAGGACTGATCCTTTTCTTTGGATCTTCGGTAATTTTGATTCAGGCAATGAGCCAATGTTCTTTTTTGATGCTTTTTTAAACTCCATGTACACTCTTAGGTGAGTGTCAAATTGGGGAACACAGGAGATAAAGGCTGTGTTATCTATATTGTCGTTGATTCTGAAATGGATGAAGCTGATTTCATTTTTATTCAATTCGGGTAGCCAATAGGCAATGAAATCGTTGGCTTCTCTGTCTGTTAGTCCGATGTGACTGAGTTTAGATTGTAAAAACGGTATGTAATCTGCTCGCCTTACATAAAAACCTGATTTGTAATCGTAGTGTTCTTTACTGAATGTATAGGTTCCATCCCAAAATAAGTATTCATGTTCTCTTCCATCCTTTGTGTCTATTAGTTTTCCGTCAGGAGAGGCTTTCACTGTCCAGCCTTTATCGTATTTTGGATAGGTATTCAGTAATTTACCTTTAAAATCTAATGTCAATTGAACGGTTTGTTCTTTTTCTGGATAGAGATAGATGATCGGTTTTGCTATAAGCACCGGAATATCATCCACCATTACAGAGAAATTCCTTTGAGATAAAGTATCGAGCTTGATAATATAATTGGAAGACAAATGCCTGCTGTAAAATTCAAGGTATTTATATCTCTTCAACTGTTTTTGACGTATCGTGAATTTGAAATTGTTGCTTTCTTTCGCTTTGAAGATCTTCTTTTGGACCGCATCCTGTTTTAAAGATTTTAAGAGATAAACTTTAAACTTCTTCAATGCAAGAGTATCCGTTTGTTCGGGCGTATCAAAGTTTATAAACGTTCTTTTTCCATAAAATACCTGACCGGTAAGCGTCATCTCTTCTTGTGCTTGCACTTTGCCTGAAAATGCAATGATAAAGCAGAACAGTGGGAATAGTATTAATTTTGATTTCATAAAAATGATAAGTGTACGTACTAAGACAAAATTATTTAATCCTGATTCCAATTTTTGTTTTGAGATTCCTCCCTTAAAAAAACGGTCAATAGAACCACTATTTATTCATTTTTTTGAGTCGCACTCACAAGAAATTATCAATTATTTTGGCTTAGTACTCAGTATTTGAAAAATCCCTACAGCATCACACTAAATTCTTTCATTCACCTCAATTCGTTTGCTTGTTGCTTTAGTTTTCTACAGAGGATGCTTGAATTTAAATATTTTATACATAACACAAAATAAAACACTCCGCAAATTAAAAGACAACTCCTTATTAATAAGTAGTCTAATCACAACCTGTTACACCACCACCGTACATTTTATAACTCTTCCAATCCGGATATTTTAAATAAGTAGAAATCCCTCCATAATTCTTATTTACAAATCCCAATATGTTATGTGTTGTTCCATTGATGTAAAAAGGTGAAAATTCAAAATGAGCCAGTTCTTCAAAATCATCGATAAAATCAATGGTATCACTTTTATTATTCCAAACAGCAAAAACATTTGTGTAAAAGAGTCCATCTTGTTGAAAGTAACAGTAATCACCGTAAATGACATTCATAAAAACAAAAGTGGTATCACCTAATGTCAATTGTTTGCTTTGTTTATCAATAGGAGGTTTTGGGGGATCATAGTCGTCCTCTAATTTTTTCATCGATTGAACCAATAGAGAATCATATTCGGTCATTTTGGGATGGTGCATCAACTTTTGAAAAGCTTCTTCCGTAATATCATCGTCTTCACCTTCTGTATTCCAAGTGAAATGGAAATCATTTTGCAAGTGTGCCACAGCTCCTTCCATATCAGGATCTAAATCTAGTTTTGCGGCAATTGTCATACGTCCCGTACTCATCAACTCTTTGGCGATATCAATTTCTGACCAATTTTCATTCTGCCAACGTACAATGTATCCCCAATAAGGAGTTGCAATATTGACAGCCAAAAACTCCTCAATTTTTGCTTTCGTTTGACGGCCGTCCCTATCGTAAACCACAAAATCTTTTCCCCTTAAATAGCTTAATTGAGCCGGCAGTTTTTTCTGATCAAATTTAGCTTTCACGAGGAATGCCTCAACTTCAACACCTTCATAACCGATCACCTCCGTTACCTCATCCACTTCAAACGTTGTCAGCATATACTTCCCACCCATAATAATAAAATGATTATCCAGAATGTAGGCATCTGTATCTTTATATTTCCCTGAATACTTTACATAACTTTTAAACCCTTGCTGATTTAAATCCTTGGATTGAGCCTTTGCCTGTTGTTGCGTTTCATGGGTTAAGACATTAATATACCAACCAGGATTGAGATTGTCGTATACTGAGGAATTCAAAATTTGCGTCTTAAAGTCATAACGTTTCTGAGATAGGACAGCGTCCTGCAAATTGTCCGCACCACTGAGTATCACCAACCATTTCTCATTCACATTTTCAACTTGTGCATACGCCACAGTATTCAAAAGAATGATAAACCATGTAATAATCACTTTCATTTTACTTTTCATCGTTTGCCTGCTTTAGTTCTTACTTTATCACACCTATTAAAAACAATATCTTCTTGCTGTGTTTAGTTTTTATAGGCATTAGCTGAAGGTAAATCATTTACTTATAACATAAAACAAAATAGGCTAACGAAAGAGATTTTTATATGAGTTTTAAACTTATTTAAAATAGGGTTACTACTTATTTCGTTAATAGCAAAACTGAATATTAGTTACAAGACTTTAATCGTTCTATTTGATTTTTTTGTTCCTCCCTTACGTATATTTCCAGTTTTTCATTATCAAGCTTCCCATCGGCTTTGCGTTCAAGGTTTTCTAAGTGGTCTACAATAGAAGGTTCGTTATCAATAAACTTACTTAATGGATATACCGGAATTTCCCTATCAAATTCCAATAAGAGCATCTGATGCATAGATGACCAAATTGTTTTGATTCCTCTTCGACCCCAATATCGATCATCCTTTGTATGATTAGTTGAAAACCTTAGCCAGGTTATAATTTTTGAAATATCCTTTAAGTTTTCATAAGGATATAAACCTACTGAATACTTTGGTCCAATATTACTAAAAACTCCCCTTAAAGAATCTATTACTATTGATAGGTCTTTTTGTGTTGCTGCAAAATCTTGATCAGTTGGATTACTTAAGTGAGTGTATTGAATTGATTGTTGAACAGCAGGTATTAAAATAGCCCACAGCTCTCTGAGTGCAGACAAATAACTAGCTCTCCTTTGGAAACAAAAACCTAACCACGCAGCAGGAATAGCAATTACAAAAGGTACCAAATCTTTAAAGGTTTGATAAACCACATTTACACTTCCAACCTTATCAGGAAATAGTATTCTTAAACAAATTCCTACAATAACTGCACATGAATAGAAACATACTACAATAACAGTCCACTTACGTAATGTTTTCCGTGTCATATCAACATATTTAGTTTTAGATAAGATGAGGAATCTCTCACACTAAGACTTTAGCTAAATTCAAAATTATGTTCGCTTGTTATTTTAGTTTTTTGTAAGAGATATTTGAATTTAAAAAATTAATGAATAACACAAAACAAAACGAATTCAGAATTTGTATTTCGTTTTCAACTCACAAACAGATATAAATTGCTTTTAAGAGGTGAAAAATGTGTATTCTAGCTAACTTTTGGAAAAAAAGTATAAGATAGGAGAGAATGGGGAAATCAGTTAGGAGAATTATGATAAGAATGCTTAGCCTCTATTTTCTTAAAACTTGATCCACTGTCCCAGCATTTATTTACGAGACAGCTTTTTTATCTAGTAAGTCATTTTATTCAAATTTCAAATATCCTAATCTCAACTCCTTCGGGTAGAATTGAAAATTTAGATTTTATTTTTTGTAATCTGTTTTCTAAAATATTGCGGTATCCACTTTGAACTCCTATTGCAAATACAATATTTATTTTTTTGTTCTTAAAGTTCCCCTCATTAACAATAAAAACATCTTTCATAAGTTGCTCTGCTCTATTTTGAAAACCTTTTCCTATTAACCCAAACGGAGGATTCTTTACATCGATGAATGTGATTTTGTTTTGCTTTTCGTTCACTCCATCAATTGTAATTGGAGAAGAGTTTTGAAAATTTATTGATACATTTCTTTTAACAGGACTACCTAATTCTAATTCAATACTATCAAGTATTGTATTTTCAACATTAAGATATTGTTCTTGAATATTCTTTGCGGTATTTGAAGCAAGGTCAACAAGATTTTTTATATTGACACTGTTATTCTTTTCATCAGATATTTTAATATTATTATTTTCCTCAATCTGAGTTTTTTCCTCTTCGTTCAATTCTTCTGTTACATCTAATTCTTGAGATATTTTAAATCCTTGATAAGCACCTGGTAAATAAGAAACCACAAAGTTATTTTCATCTTTAAAGTTATTTTCATCTTTATAGTCACCTGGGCCATATAACTTTTTGTGATGATATACTACTAAGTACAAGAATGCTACTAATACGATGATAGGAAATAACACCAAAAAACTTATTAATATAAACCTTTCTGTCTCTCCCAAACATTTCGTGGATGTCATTACAATTGAACTACAACCATAAATAAGACTAATAAATAGACCAATTATACCAAGAGGGTTTTTAGTAAATCCGACAGCGTTTGTCATGAATTCTTTCATAATCTTATAATGCCTATAAAAATTAGATAAACACCACAATGCGACTTTAATATATTTTACACCATGGCATGCATATCTATTATTAATAATCCTTACACCAATACACCAAGTCTTTAGCTAAATTTCAAAATATATTTGCTTGCTGTTTTAGTTTTTTTGTAAGAGATGTTTCAATATAAGCGCTTTGTTAATAACATCAAACAAAACGATTTGAAAAATTTGTATTTCATTTTCAATTCGTGAGCAAATGCAATTTTATTTTGAAAGAGCGGAAAATGAGAAGCTTGAACTAACTTTTAGAAAGTTGGGGCATAAAAAAATCCCAGAGAAGGGACGGAGATAAGGAAGAATAAGAAATCAGTTAGAGAAATTGGGGTGTGAAAGGGGAATTAAGCGACGTTTAGACGCACTTCTTCTGTTCCAATGTGTTGATTGGGTTTTTCCAGAGGGTAAATGGTGTTGCTTCTTTGATCAGTTCACGCATCCAATAGTATTTTGGACCGGGTTGGAGTTCTTGTACTCTTATAAGGCGGAAATGCTCCATCCAAAGATCGTAGTATTCCCAATCGTCTTGGTGATGGTAATACTTTTTGCCGATGCGATAGGCGTACCATTTTTTAAGATAGACAAAGTCATAGTCTTTGCCTTTCAGTTTGAGGTCATAATACTGATCTGAAAGCCAATAGATATATTTTCTTTCGGCGTAGAGTTCGTATTTGTTTTTTCGGTAGGGATGCGGTGTAAAGGGGTTCTTCTTTTTGGAACCTACCCACTTTTTTCGGGCGAGGTACAACTTATGAGCGTACTCTGCATTGTATTTTTTGGTTACAGGATGCGTATTGCGTTTGAGCTCGCGGTAAATGGTGGAAGGCGAGACTTCCAAGCCCTCTGCAATTTCTGCAACGGTAAACCGCTTGTCTTCGATTAAGCTTTGGATCACTTTTCTATGGTAGAGTTGAAGGTTTTTCATCGTTGTTAGTCTTTAGGACGAGAATGTTGAGTATCGCCTTTTACAACTTCGGCTTTGGAACTTATGAGTACTGATACGTTCGGATCGTTAAGCGTATCGTAAAAATTAATAGTTTGCATAGTTGCTTTCTTATAGAATTATTTAGCAGATTTTGGTTGTATAAATTTTGCGAAATATTCTTCTAAAGCTCACAATTTGTGCTTCATAAACTGACATTATCTTTATTGATGAATAATTTTTATTGGGAAAATGATAAGCGGTTGGGTATTAATATAAGCTTTGCTCTAAAAAAAAGAATAGCTCGCAGTGACACCTAATGGTAGACTCTACGAACTATTACATTATTAATCAACCTAGTTATTTGCTTTTAAGTACAAAGTCAAAAATAAATCATAGTTAATTCTAATTTATTTTTTGTGAGTACGACGCTAAAAAACGTATTAATAGTGGTTCTATTAAAAGTTTTTTGAAGGAAGTAATCGCAAAACAATAAATAGAATTAGTATGAGATAATTTTGAATTTGTACTTAAGTACTGTGACAAAAGAAATTGAACAATAATTACGTGCACCATGACTGAAGTCATGGGCTAGTGATACTGACTCCGACAACACTAAAGTGTTGCCTCCGTAATCAACCTTCAAGACTTCAGTCTTGGTTAGGTTGCTGTATCACCTGCCCATAGTTTTAACTATGGTGCACGAAACACCCGTTTTCATTTGTCCTAGTACTTATATTTTGTTATCAATCCAGTTGAAAACTTCTTCTTTTACTTTTGGAGGGAAAGAATGCTGTCCATTATTTTCATCAAAGTAAATTACTTCTATGTTATTTTCAACTCCTTTCTCACTGTTGGTGGTCTTTGCTTGTGCAACCATTTTTTCTGTTGAGGCTACATGTCTTTTACTGTACTCAATCTGCATGTCATTCCATTTACCATACTCACTTTTACCTCTTGTCAACAGCATTGGTCGTGGTGAAATACTTGATAAATAGGCAACATCACCTCCTGCTTCTGCTAGTCCAGGGATAACGATAGCTGCAGGTGGTCGTTGGGCACTGTTTTGATCAAAGTAATCTAAAAACTCTACTAAACCACATGAAGAAACACCTAGTTTGACTCTTTCATCGTAGGCCATAAAGTATAATAAGGCAACACCTCCGCCTGAGTGACCGATTGCTCCAATTTTACTTTGGTCAATGCAATCCATAGTGTATAAAACATCGGTTGCTCTTGATAAATCGTACGCCATTTTGCCTGGAACAGAGCGTCCTTTCAGCAAAAGTTGTGCTCCCCAAAATTCAAAAAGCTTCATATCTCTGTCGGCATTCACTTCTAGTGTGTCAGATTCATGTATTCTTCTTCTTTCTGCATGGTTTAATCGATCTGGACAAATTACAATATAGCCTCTATCAAAGAGTTCTTTACCGTAATGCATATCTTCTTGTCCTGCAAGTCCTGCCGTTTCAAGTTTTCCGATGTGTGAACTGCCACCGTCTTGATGAATGGCAATCATTGCTGGCAGTTTTTTATTTTCAGCTCCATTGGGGACAAAGAGATAAGCCTTGATTCTGTCCTCAGGTTCATCAAAAACACCTCCGGCAGGTTCACTTAGGTAACTAATTTTATACCTGGTTCCGTTTTCTAGCTTTACCGTTTCTAAGGTATCGATTTGTAATTCAGGCTTTTCGGGCATAACCCCAAGCAAATCAATTAGTTTTTCGTTTTGTGTTTTTTCTTTTGAACAAGAAAAGAGCATTAGTCCAATGACAATTAGAATAGTTTGTTTCATTTTCTTAAATATTTACGTTTGTATAGGTTATGATAATAACCTGCTTTCATTTCCACTTTGCACAATATTCATTTTGTACAACCTGTCACATTGTAGTTGTTTTTGTACAATAGTTTTGATTCATAATTAGTTATAACTCTTACACTAACCCACCAAATCTTTAGCTAAAATTCAATATAAGTTTGCTTGCTGTATTAGTTTTTTGTAAAAGTTGTGTGAATTTAAATAATTTATATATAACACAGATATTAAATTCGTATTTCATTTTCAATCTAAATAAGGAAATGGTTCGTATTGTGGGGCATAACATGGTTTTTATGGTGGTTCGGTGGACGTTGCAATGCAACATTCCTACAAAACCTCTTTCAATCAATGAGATACTTAAATCGGAAAGATAGCGCTATGTAGAGCCACAATGCCTTGTGGCTCACGAACCATCATAAAACAAAACCTCAAGATAGGTTACCTTGAGGTTTTGTTTGATTTTCACATTTCATTTGAGCATCAGGATATTCACCATATATCAAACCTATTCGATATTTACTTTTTTAAGCTAACATGTGTAGTGTTTGAACTAGAAGTCAGAGACTTCTTATGATCTGTCCAGCACAAATGACGCTATCGCTTAACATTTGCGCTAGGTAAGAATCAGAACCACTGGTGCGGATGTTAAGCGACAGCGTCATCCGTACCTAATGATCACTAGAAATCTCCTGATTTCTATAAAAATTGTATACGTTATTCTATTGCTTCGTATTTATTTCACTTCAAAAGAAGTTTCCAATCGGATATCATCAGAAGCGGCGCCGATCATTACTTTGAAAGTACCTTCTTCTACCACTCGTTTCATTTGTCTATTCCACAAACTTAGATCGTCTGGCGTAAGAATGAACTCAATCGTTTTTTCCTCTCCTGCTTTGAGGTATATTCTTTCAAATCCTCTAAGCTGCATTATTGGTGTGGCTACTGAACTCACTACATCTTGGATATAAAGTTGAGCGATTTCTGTACCGTCTACTGCTGAAGTGTTTTTTACTTTTACGCTCACCGAAAGGTTTTCGTCTTTTGCTATTTGAGTTTTTGCTAACGAAAGGTCTTTGTATTCAAATGAACTGTAGTTTAGTCCGTGACCAAAGGCAAATAGTGGCGTGCTTGCTTCATCAACGTAATGATGAGATGATGACCTTTTATGATTGTAATACAACGGAAGCTGTCCTTCACTTCTTGGGAAAGTGATTGGGAGTTTTGCAGAAGGATTTACTTTTCCTGTAAGGATATCTACAGTTCCCTGCCCGCTCAATTCACCGGCGTACCATGTTTCCAAGATCGCTGTGGCTTGATTCACTTCTTCTGTCAGTACCATTGGACGGCCATTTTGCAATACCAATACTATAGGAGTTCCTGTTTCATGCACTGCATCAATCAATCCTTTATGGTAGGTGCTTAATCGCAAACTTACTTTATCAAGACCTTCACCAGATTCTTCCAAAGATTCTCCCACTACAATAACCGCTACATCTGATTCCGAAGCCACTTCAACAGCTTCTTCATACATAGAAAATCTACTGACTTCAAGATCTGGCTTCACTTGCCAACGCAACCCGATTCCATTGGAGCCTTCCAAACCTGCATGCTCAATTCTGATCTTGTATTGCTCCCCTTTTTCTAATCTGATCGTACGTGTTCGAGTGACATTCCATGACTCTTCATTCCAGCAATCAATAAATAATTCATCTCCAAAATACATTCTCCCTAAATCATCAGCGACCAAAGCGAAAGTATAATCACCTGAGTATTTCGGAACGATATAACCTTCATATTTCGTAGAGTAATTAGATGCACTTACACCTGCCGCAGGACTTAGGTTATGCCAATTTCTGATCAATTCAGACGTTACTTCTGTCACTACTGCTTCACCTGTTAGGTCAGGCGTATTGAAGAATTGTCTTGTCAATCCACCTTGCTTGTTATCCATTGATACTAAAACTTCTGGATCAATATGTTCAAACGCATTGGCAGGTAATTTTGGATTCACGTAAGTCACATCATAATTGGTATTTTGAAAGGCTTCTACAATGGATACTCCTTCTACTTCTTTTGGAGAATAACCTCCTAAATTCACTTCATCAGCCATTTTACCAAGTACTGCAACTTTCTTAATATTGTCAGAAAAAGGTAAGATCTGCTCGTTGTTTTGCAATAATACAATGGATTTGTGTGCTGACTCTAAGGCTAATTCTTGATGCTCTTGAGTGTGATAACGTTGTTCTTTTAAAGAAGGGTCGATGTATGGATTTTCAAATAAACCTAATCGGAATTTCACATACAATACACTTGATACTGCTCTATCAATATCTTCCATACTTAGTGTTTTCTCTTCCAAAGCTTCTTTAACGGAAGTTTCAAATACTTCATGTGAGTAATCATAGAACTGCATATCCAAACCAGCTCTTATAGAATTGGCGATGGCATCTTTTGGAGTGGCAGCAGTGAAGTGACTGTTTTGTTGCTTAGCAATGGCACCTAAATCTGAAATCACCATTCCTTTAAAACCCCATTCGTCCCTTAATAAATCTTTTAATAACCACTCATCTGCAGCGGCAGGAATACCATCCCATTCATGGTAAGCCGCCATGGCTCCTAATGCTTCAGCTTCCTTAAATGCTTTTTCGAAAACATATAAGAAGTTGGTTCTTGCTTCTCTTTCGCCAATGTATACTGGTGATGTATTGCTACCTCCTTCAGGAATACTATGTACACCAAAGTGTTTTGGCTCTGCTACAATTGCATCATCTTTTGTAAGGTCATCACCCTGCATCCCTTTAATGATGGCTACTCCATTTCTTGCCGCTAAATAAGGATCTTCTCCGTAGGTTTCCTGCACCCTGCCCCAACGTGGCTCTCTACCAATACCCAATACTGGTGAAAGGACCATATGCACACCTACTGATCTTGTTTCTCTACCGACAGCATGACCGATTTTCTCCATTAATTCGACATCCCACATACTGCCCATTCCGATAGGTACAGGAAAAGCTGTTGATTTTTTTCCTTGGTAACCGTGCAATGCTTCTTCAATAAAAAGCACCGGAATACCTAAACGAGTTTCTTCTACAAAATACTTTTGCACTTCATTGGATAAAGCAGCGTTTTCAGGATAATAATCATGGATGGAACCCACGCTTTTATCCCCTAGCATTTGCTTTACTTTCTTTACTTCCAATATCCCTTCTTTGGTAAGATCTCCACCGGAATACATATCCAATTGCTGGATTTTTTCTTCTAATGTCATTCTTGACACTAAATCTTTCACCCTTGTTTCTATGGGTAAGTTTGCCTTTTTATAGTCGGGCTTTTTATCCGTTACTCCCGCTGATATAAAGAATAGGGATAGACATAAAATTAGATTTCTCATCTCAGTTTAGTTGTTGTAAAATCGTATTATTTCTGTACTGTCTTTAATTATAAAACATTAAAAGCCCACGACTGAAATCGTGGGCCGATGATCCTCGGTGGAATTGATTTTATTATTGTTCAAGATTTTCAAAAGCATCAATCACATCCAACAACACGCCAGCAGAACCTCTAAACATTCCTGATCCATTGGGTTTGTTGTCTTTGGTGTACCATTCAAAGAAGCCCTTGTTTTTGATGACTCTGTCGAACATAGGTTGTGCTTGTTCCCATGCTTCCTGTTCAAATCCATTGTCGATTAAAGCTGTAATCATTCTTGCTCCAAACCAAGTCCAGTCACCACCATTTTGATAGCCATAAGGATGCATTCCTTCGTTTTTGAAAGTGCCTTCTGGGTAAACAGGATATAAAGTCAAACCGATAGAAGGTGCTCCTGATTCCTTTACATTTTGAATCATTTTATCCAACTGCGTTTTGATTTGTGCTTTGTTCAAGAAGCCCGCTTGAATGGCCACTGCTGTTCCTCCATGATAAAACACTTCATCTTCATCAAAATCAGCAGGGAACGGTGAATCTGTAATGTAAAGATGTGGGCGATATTTCTGACGTTTTTCATCCCATAAATGCTTTGCTACATTGGCCGTGATGTCTTTTCTAACTTTCATCCACTTTGCTTGATCGATCTTATCTCCTCCCATTTCAATCAGATTATTTAATGCGATGACGAACATGGCATTGTCATAAATATCAATGGTCAAATGAGAGTTTTCATCTAACGCTACACCCCAATCGTGTTCGGGCTGTACGTCTCCCCAATCGGCGGTAGTGGCTCCCCAAAGTAATTGGTAATCTTCATCAAAACGTTCGTTTAATAAAAACTGCATGGAAGCTTCCAAGCGTTGAGCTACGGTTTTTCCTACTACTACCTCCTGTAAAATAGATATATCGCCAGTGGCTTTAATGTAGTTGTAAACCGTTTGTACCAAGGATGTTTCCTGGTCTGTTTCTACTGTATTTTTGTGGTAGGCTAAAGTCGGTTTATGAACGCTTTGTGTATAGTAATTCGAATTGAATTCTCCTTGAATGGTCACAAATCCATCTGCTATATTTCCGTCTTCTTCTTGAATATAAAAGAAGTTCAATATGTTTTCTTTGATCAATTGATGATCTACAACTTTGGCAGATTGGGCTACAAAGGTATTGAAATCTCTAATCCATACTTCTGCATAACCGTCTCCTGCATTGAAACCTGACTTCATCAGATTCAACCCCATTTTCTTGATCTCGGGCAATTGCTGATCGCTGGCAATTTGATCGGATAATGTTTCTTGATTTTGTGGGCTTGAGCATCCTATGGCTAAGGAAGCTAGGCCGATTAGTAAATAATTCTTCATTCTTTTGTACTGTTGTGGTTGTTTGTGTTGTTGTTTTTATCGTATGGTTTGTGTTGTGGTTCTTGTCAGGTAGACACATTCCTAATCGGATAGACATCTTCCTAATCGGGTAGACACATAGGTCTACCCCTACGAGGTCCACATGTTTTCGATTTCCTCTAGGGATTTTCCTTTGGTTTCAGGAATGTTTTTGATGATGAAAATGACGCATGGTATGCAAATCAACCCGAACAGCAGAAAAGTCAATGTAGCTCCTCCGCTTTCTAATAGCACCGGGAATACTTGCCCGACTACGGCATTGGCTCCCCAAAGAATTAGGGTACTTATGGACATGGCTTTGGCTCTGTATTTTGTAGGAAATACTTCTGCCGCCACTACAAATTGTACGGGGCCTAAAGAGAAGGCATAACAAGCAATAAATAATAGGATACTGCCTACAATCCATAATCCATTGGTCAAATCCAAAAAGAACAATACGCTTGTGGTCAATAAAGCAATCGTCACGCCGATGGCTCCAAATGTCAGTAATGGTTTTCTACCCCAATGGTCAATTTGCTTTAAAGCTAAGAACGTAAACATGCAGTTCACAATCCCAATGGTCACTTGTCCGCCTAATGAATCTGAAATACTCAAACCTGCTTCTGCTAAAATCGATGGGCCGTAATAAATAATGGCATTGATACCGCAAAGCTGTGAGAACATCATCAAGAAAATGGCAATGCCCATTGGTTTCTTCAGCCAACCGTTGAAAAGTGTATTCAAGGCTACTTTCTCTTTGTTATTTTCTGGCGTTTCCAAATCAATCACCAATTCCTTAGAAACAGCTCTTGCTTCTTCAATTTGTCCTTTGATCTGCAACCAACGCGGGCTTTTGGGAACGAAGAACATTCCAATCAAAAATACAATGGCCGGAATCAATTCTACAGCAAACATCCCTCTCCAATATTGACTGACCATCAACTCGTGCCACTGCCCATTGAATGAAGTTGTTTTTAAAGCAATATCCTGTACAAGATGATTTGAAAAATATGCTCCAAGAATCCCTAATGTAATAGTCAACTGGTAAATGGTCACCAATTTTCCTCTGTGCTTTTTGGGGGCAATTTCACTGATATAAAGCGGTGCCACCATGGAAGCAAAACCGATGGCTATTCCTCCCAAAATTCTATAGATCACAAGGGTTTGAAAACTATCAGAAACCGCACACCCAATAGCTGAAAGCAGGAACAATAAGGCAGAAGCAATCAGAATATTTTTTCTCCCAAAACGATCACTACACCAACCCGAAACACTTACTCCTAAGATAGATCCCAATAAGGCTGAACTAACAAACCACCCCGTAAGAGCAGCTGTTAGTTCATATTGAGATTGTACAAAAGGAATAGTCCCCGAAATTACAGCCGTGTCAAAGCCAAAAAGTAGCCCTGCCAATGCTGCAATAATGGTAACGATGATAACTTTTGTATTCATAAGCTTAGCATTCTTCTGATTTCACCCATGACTTGATTACTTTCACTCTCTCTCCTGATGTGTTCACTAATTTATAAGTACCACTTGCTGCTGGAACTACAAACGTCTCTGCGTAGTTCACCTCAAAAGTGTTGTCGTTAGTGATCACCGTAATGCTTTCTCCTTCTACCAAACTCATCACATGGCATTGATTGTTCAACTCCACTTCCATTTCATTGTCGAATTCCAGACGGTCCACGGCATAGAAATGCTCTTTGTGTGTTGGTAAATTGATGATTTGATAGTCATCACCTTCTTCCATTACTTTAGGGTGAGAAATTAAATCCTGTTGCACCTTGTCACCTTTACGGTCAAAGTACAAGTTTTCCATTCCTCTCTTGATGTTCATTGGTCTTGGTTTACCATCTAAATCCAAACGTAACCAATCATACATTTTAAAAGTGAAAATATAAGGCGTAGCACTGATTTCGAGTACCATTCCGTTAGTACCCGAACAGTGGATTGTACCGTTTGGAATCAAGAATAAATCATGCTTCTTCGCAGGATGCACCTGTACATAATTTTCAATTTGAAGCTCTTTTGCATTTTCAAAACTATCCGTCAATGCCGCTTCAAATTCTTCTGGAACAATATCTTCCTGGAAACCCAAATACACTTTTGCGTCTTCTTTGGCATCCAGCATATAATACGTTTCATCTTGGGTAAAAGTATGACCAAAATGCTCCTTCATATATTCAGGTCTTGGGTGACATTGTACCGAAAGATTTCCTCCACCTACGGTGTCTAAGAAATCAAAACGAATAGGGAAATCATACCCGAAACGCTCACTTGCTTCACCCAATACATTTTTATTATTATGGAACATCAAAAAGTCAAAAGAAACTTCCAATAAATTGCCGTTGGCTTCAAACACAATACCGTTTTCAGGAACAATCAATTCAAATGACCATGCGTAGTTTGGAACATCTTGTGCCAATCCACCAATTTTGTCTTTGATCCATTGACCTCCCCAAGCACCCGGCTCAAACCAAGGGCGTACTCTGAATGCATTTTTCGACATATCTTCCAATCCTTTACGGAACGTGTCACCATCTGTCCATGTAATGGCATCACTTCTTTGCTCATCAATGATATAATCGATTTTTGGAAGAATATCTGCTTTTTGATGGTTTAATACAATCCAATCTACAAAGTACATTCTTTTGTACTGCGGTTTTGGTGCAATACTTTCCTTAGCACCTAAATTGATCACTCCTGCCGCTCTCGAACGGAACTGGATCTCATTTTTAGGAACATCCAAATACGCCAAAGTAGCGTTTTCAATATTGATTAAGGAAGCACCACAACCGTAGATCACTGTCAAATAATCTTCTTCAGCTGTAATGGCCTCTAATTTTGATGCATCAAAAAAGTCATTGATTTTTCCTTCATAAAGCTTTCCGAAAATAGGATCATCTCCGCCTAAGAAAGGTGCAATCATTGTATCAATTTCTTCCTCTGATTTTAATGCTCCTTCAATATTTACAAAACGGATTTTCGTTAGTCCTTCTGCTTTAAAAGCATCTAATAATTGCGTAGTCACTGCTTCCCAGTTCACTCCCACATATCCATCAAGTAGAATACATGAATGCTGTTGCAATGCTTTTGCCAATGAAGTGTAGCCAATATTGATTTCTCCTTCTTTTATAGCATGAGAAGGGTAAATGTTGTACATCCCTTTTGATGGTTTATCCACCGAGGATGGCATTAGGTATTGTTTTGTGTTTCTTGTCATTTTTATATTGATAATGGAATTATTTTGAATCTGTTTGTTTGTGTTTTCTAAACTGTTTTCACTGAATACTTTAGTGCTTCGTATTAATTACATTGTAAACTAAGTTCTCGCTGTTTATAGTTTTTAGAAATCAGGAGATTTCTGATGACCTGTAGGACACGAATGACGCTTACGCTTAACATTCGCGCCAGTGGTTTTTAACGGCTCAATACATGAAATTCTTCACGCTTTTCCCTTCAAGGCCGGGGGAGGACCTGTAGGACACGAATGACGCTTACGCTTAACATTCGCGCCAGTGGTTTTTAACGGCTCAATACATGAAATTCTTCACGCTTTTCCCTTCAAGGCCGGGGGAGATACTACTAAATGATGGTCTGATTACAGATAGACAAAGGTTTTATAATTATCTCCGAAAATGCAGTACTGTAGGGACGTTTTCTAAAACGTCCTCACGAACCATTTAAGTCGTACAGTCGTATTTATTTTTTCTGTTGTAAAAAATGCAACGCCGCTCCAATCATTGAAGCTTCTTCTGTATGAGGGTAGGCGATGATTTCTTCAATATTTAATTGATTTTTTAATGGAGAAGAAAACCTGTCCAATGCATTGGTGATGTTTCCTCCTATGATCATTTTGGTGGGTTGGAACATTTCGCTCCATGGTTTTAGTGTGGCTGAAAGGTGGCTTCCAAATTCATCAAAAAGTTGTTGGGATGTGATTTTATCAGCTTCTGCTACTTCTTTTACACCTTTGATTTTTTCTCCTTCTCTTTTCTCCCATTCTTTCACAAACCAACGGGTAGAAATATAATCTTCTGCAATTCCTTCCTTGTAAGGTTGGCAATACATCAATCCACCTTTAGGTACTCTGCTGTCTTCGGTGATCAATTGACCGTTTTCAACAAAGCCTGATCCAAAGCCAGTACCAAGCGTCAGTCCAATGACTTTTTCATTTTTATAATTTTGAGACTGAACGGCCCCCAAAACAAACGCATCGGCATCGTTGAGAAAAGTGATACAAGAAGGATCAGCGATGTATTTTTTAAATTTCTCAAAAAGTACTAACCGAATGTTATATCCGAACATACTTTCATACTTCCCTACTCCTTTCATTACACAAATGCCTTCCTCGTAATTAAAAGGTCCTGGCATAGATAGAGCAATACCCTCAATTGTTCCTGCATGGTTTTCTAATGATTGCTCTAATGCCTTAGTCCAATCTGAAATAATATTTTCAGCATCTGCCTGACTGTCTACTTTTACAGTGGCTATGGTGTCTTTTAAAATTTGCATGGAAGAAAGTGCAATCACACCACTGCTGATATGACTTCCTCCTATGTCTGCTGTTAGTATAAATCTGTCCATCGGTTTAACATTTCATTTCTACTTTGTGTAGTGTTGGTACGCTATAAACTAACTTTCAAACTTCCTTCTTCTTCACGCTTTTCCCTTCAATGCTAGGGGGAGTACTACCAAACTAAAATGGTAGAAAGCTCAATGGCGCGAATGTTAAGCGTAAGCGTCATTCGTGTCCTACTGATCATCAGAAATCTCCTGATTTCTAGTCACCTTTATGATTCGAAAATTTAGTTTATCGCTAAATTCTTGCAAAGCGCAAGTAAGCTTCGAAACTGTAGACTTATAGCTATTTGATCTTGCTAAAATAGCTCTACAAAACCTACGTTATTTATTGATTTCAATCTGATACGTAAAGCGGTCCGCTCTGTAATATCCATGATTGATTTCTACTACTCTTCCTCCCGGATCAGAAACAATTCTTGATCGGAACAAGATTGGAGCACCTTCTTCTATTTTTAATAGCTCAGATAATTTCTTATCCGCTAACATGGCCGTCAGTTCCTCTGATGATTTTGTCAATACAATATTGAATTTCTCTTCGATGATATCATAAAGAGGTTTTTCAAATTGTTCTTCTTGATCAAAAGCGACCCTAGGGTGAAACCATGAAATGAAATAAACAAAAGGATCTGTTTGATCACCTCTTAAGCGCGTTAATCGGTGAATCTCTTTGCCTTCTTCAATAGTGAGAATTTCAGCCGTTAACTTATCTGCATTAACAGTATCATGCTGTACCAAGTAATTTTTAAAAGGAATTCCCTTAGCACTCATTTCTTGTGTAAAGCTATGCCATTCCGATAATTTCGTTCCGATTTTTCTTTTGGCTACAGTTGTACCTACACCCTTCTTTCGCTCCAATAGTCCTTCTCCTACCAATGTGTTGATCGCTTGCCTTACTGTATTTCTAGAAACACCCACACGGTTACTGATGTCTACTTCCTTCGGAAAAAGTTTCCCGTTGTCGTATTCGCCTGTGTCGATTAGTTTTCTTAACTCCTCTTCAATTTGCTTGTGAAAAGGGATTGATGATGTATGGTTAATAAGTATATTCATAATTCATGTTCATATGTTTGAACATATCAAAACAAGTTAATAATTCTATTAATGTCAATAGCACACTTTAAGTTTTCGAACTACTTCGTATTTGTTAACAGAAAGAAGAAACTTTATTCAATATCTCGCTTAAAGTGATATCTTACTATTAATGAACATTTTAAGGCTTTATATAAAAAGAAGTGAGAATTATTTTTACATAAATTAAGCCTTCCATCTTTTTTTTATATATTTCTAAAAAATCTATTCTCTCATTTGATCGTATACATCGAATGTCAAACATCGGTAGAGTATTACATTAATAAAATCCATTTCCCTTAAAATTATTATTGCAAGTGAAAGATCAAACACCAATTGGAAAGCAAATATTAAAATGGTTTGGTTATATCTTCGGAGCTGTTGTAGGTATATTAATCATCGCTGTTATTCTATTCTACGCGAATAGAGAAACTATCAAAGAAAAAGTAATGGAAGCCGCCAATCAAGAGCAGAATGGCGACCTTCAAATTGGGCAAATCGGTATTGCTCCTTTTGAAGATTTTCCCAACTTCACATTACAACTTCAGGATATTGTTTATCATGAAAAGAAAATTGAGGAACGAAAAGAGGACGCCAAGCCTATTGCCGCTTTGGGCAACTTTTATGTTTCTATCAACATTGTCAAACTTATAAAAGGTGATGTGCATATCGGTGCCATCAAATTAGAGGACGGGGAGGTCAATCTCCGTGCATACAAAGACAGTACTTTCAACCTTGTAAATGCTTTAGGTATTGACCTGTCAGACACCACCAAAGTGGAAGAAACTGCCGATACCACTCAAAGTGCTCCTCCAGCTTTTGATATTGCATTGGATGAACTGACTTTGAAAAACATCAAAATTACTGCTTATAACGGAATGACCGAAGTAGGCGTTGGAATGCAGGTACATCAAATCACTACTTCTTTAGAGTACAATGCTGATGAAATAACAAATCATCTATTATTTAATGTTGAATTATTGGGCATATTGAAAGAAAAGAAAGTGCTTTGGCCTAATAAAAAACTTGAATTTACATCAGACCTCCGCTTTGATAGACTGCATAAGTTCATTACCATAGATACTTGTGATGCAATATTAGAAGGTGCGGCCTTTGCCCTTTCTGGCACTGTTGACATTCCAAACGACATGTATTTGGATCTGGATATTCACGCCTCCCAAAAAGATTTGAATATCATCAACCTTCTAGCCAATGGTAAAATCGATGTAGAGAAACTTAAATCTAACTATTCGAGTACCCTTGACGGATTGGAGTTTGACGCTAAAATAACAGGTAAATCAGCTTCTACTCTTCCAAAAGTAGAAGCCAATGTAGAATTGAAGAAGTTTACCTTAAAGAGCTTAAAAACACCTTATGCTATTAATGATTTCAGTTTCAAAGCTTACCTTAATACGGGTGACTCTACTGATTTCTCACAGCTGAAGTTTGATTTAAGTCAATTTGTTATCGCATCTACAAATGGTGATACAAAAGGAACACTTTCTGTTTCCAACGGTATTCAACAACCGCATATTGATTTGCAGTGGGAGGCCAATATGGAACTAGACAATTTCAATGATCTTTTGACAGACCTTCCTATTGACAGTCTTGGCGGTAAGATTGAATTCCAGGCGGATGTAGCTTATGATATTGATCTTGTAAAGAAGAAATTCTTAAACCTTGATGATGCCGAGCAGAAAATTGCCTTGAAAGTGAATAACCTTCATTTCAAACACAAACCCACAGGCATGCAACCTCACAGCATGGGTGGTATTTTCTATATCTGGGACAATCACCTTGGTGTAAAAGACTTGAAAGGACAGCTTGATGGCAGTGATTTCAAATTCAATGGTAATATTGACAATCTTCTTTTCTATGCTTTGGGTATGGAAACTGATATTATTGCCAATATAAAATTGGAGTCTGAACACCTTATGGTCAAAGAGCTACTGCAGTACTCTGATTCAATTGATTCTAGCTTGGCGGAAAACCTTCATGATATCAATATTGATTTCACTTTAAATACGACATCAAAGGGCATCAATGATTATAAATTACTGCCTTACGGAACACTTAAGATCAATGATCTTCAAACTCATTTTGAAAATTTCCAACCGATTCACAGTGTAACGGGCCTGATGGGCATCACAGAAAAACACATTGGTGTGAAGTACTTGAAAGGAAATATAGGAAAGAGTGATTTCAATTTCCAAGGTGGTTTTGAAGATTATGATGGTTTAGTTTACAAAGATTCTACCATCACTATTAAGTCAGGTTTCAACATTCAATCTAACTCCATGAGAGTGGTGGACTTCTTCACTTATGGTGACTCGCTGTTGGTACCGAAGACCTTCCAGAATGAAAAGATGAACAACTTCCAAATTGCAGGAGGCGTAGATGTTGTTAACCAAGAGCTATTTTCTGGAAAGAAAGTTCCTAATTTCCGTTTATGGATGAAAGGTTTGAAATGGAGATTGAGTATTTCACCTTTATTATTCAGAAACTTTAAGTTTGAATTAGTCAAGAATGACAACGATATTTTACTGAATGATTTCACCGGAAAAGTGGGCCAAAGTGATATGACTTTCAATGCTCAATTGTACAATATCACTGATTCTACTCGAAAAGATTTCTACGGAAAATTCCAAGTAGATGCCAAAATGATCAACTTCAATGAGCTGTTGAAATTGACATTGCCAGCTGAAACTTATGAGGCTTCATCAGCTTCAAGGGCACAACAAATTGAAGAAGAAGAACCTATCGATATTTTTGCTATCAAGTATCCTAAATTGGAATTGGATGTGAAAGTAAATCAAATGAAACTGATGGAAATGGACATCAAAAATTTCAAAGGACAAGTCACTACCTCACCGGATCAAACTATTGCTTTGAATGATGTTCAAGTACGTTTGGGAGATATTGGCGGATTGGAACTTTCGGGTATGGCTAATCTTCAAAACCCTCAGCATGTGATCATGGACGGTAATGCAAAACTAAAGAATGTGGATCTTTCGCAAGTCGATTTTGAAGTGGAGTATGAAGGAGATGTCATCAATATTTCTGAAAACTTTGATGGTATTTTGAATTCTACCATGAAAGCCAAAGCACATATCAATAACGACTTAAGTATTGATATTGCCCAAACCACAGCTGATATTGATATGACTTTATTGAATGGTCGCGTAGTTGATTTTGCCCCACTGGAAGCTATGGCTACTTACTTCGGCAATAAAGACATGAACAATATCCGTTTTGATACTTTACAGAATAAATTCACAGTAGAAAATGGTATTTTCCATATTCCTCGTATGAGTATTGCATCTACGATTGGTCAGATTTATATGTCAGGTGAGCAACACTTGGATATGCAAATGGCGTATATGGTTGAAGTGCCTTTCAGACTTGTTCGTTCTGTAGCCTGGAATACATTGACAGGTGGCAAGAAGAAAAAAGATGACGAACCTGACGAAATCCAGCAAGATGAAGGCGGTAAATATGTAGCCGTCAGAATTGAAGGAACGGTTGATGATTATAACATCAAACTAGGCAAAGGAAAGAAAAACAAGAAGAAGGAAAAAGAGAAGAAAGGATAATAAAAAGGAGGAATGAAAACATCATATTTCATTCCTCTTTTTTTATATGAGTACAACTCTACAAAACAAATGAATAGCATTAAGACATCGCAAACTAATTTCTGATGATCTGTAGGACACGAATATTACTATCGCTTAACATTCGTGTCAGTGGGCTTTCTACCCCATTCGTTTGGTAGTACTCCCCCGTCCTTGAAAGGAAAAGCGTTAAGAATTTCATGAAGTGAACAGTTAAAAATGATTTTGCTGTTTGAACATCTCAAAACGATAAAGTTTTGATCGAGTTATCCTTTCAATAGGCGAGTGGAATGAAATTTAGCTTTTGACTTTTTTGCTTCGTTTTTGTGTTAAGACAAAAATGAAGAAGAAGGAAACTTGAAAGTAGATCCTATAAGTGATTGTAAATAGATCAATTAAAAATTAACTGAAAATCAGTTTACAATGTAATGACTATTTACAATAACTAAACAGTTTTAGCTTCACATCATCTTGTGTGAAATAATGTCTGAATTCTAATCCTAGTTTCAAGGCTATCTTTTCTGAAGGGATATTTCCGTCTTCTACAATTGCAAAAATTGGATTCACCTTCCAGTCATTCACTCCATAATCAAACGCCACCTTAGCGGATTCATAGGCATAACCTTTCCCTTGAAACTTACTGCTCAAAATCCACCCTATCTGAATATCATTTGTATCTGGCAATTGATTTAAATTGATCAAACCTACCAACTCCTGTGTCCCCTTTTCTCTCACTGCCCAGATGTATCCTTCTTTATTCTTCGCTTCATTGACTTTTCGGTGTAATTTCAAAACATGCTCTACACGGCTTAAATTCTGCAAAGGGGAAATATATTTGAAAATATCTTTCTCATTGAAAATTTCTAATATCTCATCGAAATCAGACGGTTGAATGATTTCCATTTGAAGTCTTTCTGTTTGCAGGGATAACATAAATAATGGTGAAAAGTGGTGAATGTTCTATGCTCTAAAAGTAACCAAAATTGTTATTATTTTAAATCTTATTTTTACTTTCAAATGACCATTTATCAACTTCAACGAATACGAGGGCGTAACAGGGTACACTTTTACAGGATCAATACACTTTAATTCTATCTTCGCACTTATTTGAAGTTGGTAAGAATTCAGTTTCGCAATACCCATTAAGTTATTGATTGCAATGATTTTATGATATATTTGCCAGAGGCCCAAATTGATATTTCATCTTACTATTACCTCTCTTTTTCCATGAAGCAGATCAAACTATTTTTCTTTTTATTTCTACTTTTCAGTCATCCCTATTTGTCAGCGCAAAACTTATTTCAAAAGTATTTTATTGACTCAACGGATCATGCTGTGGATGTCAGTAACTTTTTGAATGCAGGTTTTGGATTCCTTCCTGTTCCTATCATTATCACGGAGCCTGCAGTAGGTTTTGGAGGTGGCCTTACAGCCATTTATTTTCATGGGAAAAAGAAAAAAAGAGATACACTTGATACGCTCAATCGTTTTGCTCAAAGTAAAGATTTGCCACCTATCACAACAGGTGCTGCAGGTGCTTATACTGCCAATGGAACTTGGTTAGCGGCTGTTTTTCATCAAGGTTCTTATCATAATGACAGGTTCAGATATTTAGGAGCTTTTGCCTACCTCTCCCCTAATCTTACGTTTTATGGTTCAGGTATTATTGATGATGGAGAATACAGTTTCAATATGCAAGGAATTATGACTTTCCATGAGTTTCTTTTCCGGCCTAAAAAAGATCTTCCTCTTTTCACTGGTATCAATTACCTCTTTTTCAATAATAACATCACATTTATAGACAATGAACCTGAGACTGAACCTTTAAAAGAAGAAACTAACCTTGGAGGAATGAATGTGGTTTTGATGTGGGACAACAGAAATAATACGTTCACCCCCACCAAGGGGATTATGACAGCTACTGAGTTTGGTACTTTTAATAAAGCATTGGGCGGTGATAATGATTATTCTAATTTCACCCACAGAACTTATTATTATTTACCGATCAAAAAAGAAAAGCTCTTCTCTGGCTATCGTCTGCAATACCAAACGAAATGGGGTAATAATGTTCCTTTCTTCGAACTTCCATTTGTAAATCTCCGAGGTATCCCTGCCCTCCGTTATCAAGATCATAATGCATTGGTACTTGAGACCGAGTGGCGATGGCAAATGTTCAAAAGGTGGAGTGCTGTTGGTTTTGTAGGAACAGGATTCACCGCACCAAAAATACAAGACTTTGATTTTACACAATCTAGAATAGCGGGTGGTTTTGGCTTTCGTTATTTTATTGCTTCTGATTATGGTTTACATGCCGGTATTGACATTGCAAGAGGACCTGAAATTTGGGCTTGGTACTTGACTGTGGGCAGTAATTGGTTCAGATAGAATATTGCATTATAAGTACAAATTCAAAATTATCTAATACTAATTCTATTTATTGTTTTGCGATTACTTCCTTCAAAAAACTTTCAATAGAACCACTATTAATACGTTTTTTAGCTTCTATTTATTGTTTTGCGATTACTTCCTTCAAAAAACTTTCAATAGAACCACTATTAATACGTTTTTTAGCGTTGTACTCACAAAAAATAAATTAGAATTAACTATGATTAATTTTTGACTTAGCACTTAAACTATAATTACCCATAACTATCAATACATTTTTCTAAAAGTCCTTCATGTCCTATAAATCCCCTAATTACTATATATCATAAATATTTAAAAACTCATTTACAGTGTAATAGCTTCAACCAACATTTAATACCTTATAACCGAAATTTATAAATACCTTCCTCACTCACTCCGTTTTACATATTAAAATTTGCGGTTCTTCTTCAAAAGCTCTGCTCTGTTATACCTAAAATTCTTATTGTAAAAATGGATTATAAATTAATCAGCAAAGGTCTCTTGGATACGATCAAAAAGTTGATCTTGGTCTGTACCGGCCTTTATGCTCTCTATCTTTTAAAAGCAGTCATCATTTATATTGCTACAGCAGGTGTGATTGCATTGATGGCATACCCTTTCAAATCTTATTTAAAAAGAGAATGGCACTTATCCAATACTACAGCCGTAATGGTAGTCATTGGTAGTTTTGCAATACTCTCATTGCTTTTCCTAAGTCTTTTTATTCCACTGATCATGCAGGAGGCACATAATCTATCTTTAGGAAATATTGCGAAATTTAAAGAGAATGTAAACGCCGCCTTCGTTGAGATCAATCAATACACATTACGTTACGGAATTGACCTAACGATGTTTAATATCGGTGATGTTATTCATAAGAAAGTAAATAATACGCCAAAGGTGTTTACTTCAGTAATCAATTCTATTGGTTCTTTTAGTGTTGGCGTTTTTTCTGTGGCGTTTATTTCCTTTTTCTTTATTAAAGAAAGTGAGCAAATCGGGAATTTCTTTATTTCTATTATGCCTATTGAAAATGAAAAAGAGATTATGTCCTCTATTATCAAAACGAAGAAACTTCTTTCACGCTATTTTCTCGGACTGGCAGTACAGATTCTTATTGTTTTTGTAGCTTACCTTGTCTCACTTTTTATCATCGGTGTGAGTAATGCCTTGGTAATTGCTTTCCTTTGTGCCATTCTTAATTTAATCCCTTACGTTGGTCCTCTGATTGGATTGGGATTGATGGGACTGTTGGCAACCACAGAAAATTTAGGAATGGATTTTAAAACTGAATTACTTCCATTACTCGGAAAGATTGGAGTAGCTTATGGTTTGACACAATTCATTGACAATAACTTTTCACAACCTATTATTTTCTCCAAAAGTGTGAATTCTCATCCCTTAGAAATCTTTATTGTAATCTTCGTATTTGGAACATTGATGGGAATTGTAGGAATGATTTTAGCTGTCCCCATCTACACTGTCATCAAAGTTGTAATGAAAGAATTTTACCCAGAAAACCCCTTTGTGAAAGCTTTAACAGAAGATATTTAAGAGAAAGAAAAGGGAAAAGTAATCAGTTCTAAAGTGCACTTTTCCCTCTTTCTTAGAGCATATTTGAAAAATCTTATTTTATTAACTTCTTCCAAAATTTATGGCCTTCAGAAGACTCTAACAGTAGATAATATATTCCGTTTTCCATTGTAGAGAAATCAATTGCTAATTGTGATTGCTGATTTTCTCTTGATAGTAGTTTTTGGCCATTTCCATTAAACAAAACTACTTGATAAGTAGTATTTTGCCTTAATTGGATATGAAGTTGACTCACCACTGGATTTGGATAAATTTTGATATCTTCCAATACACTTCTGCCTATTGTGATTTTTCTTGCATTCGATGCATTACATTCGCCGATAGGCTTCCACCAATGATCCGCTGTACCTGGAGTTACATTGTACAAGTTATTGACCACTGATTCATACAGCATTCCTTGATAACTCACTACATCTCCACTCTGATAAATAGATGGGTACCCTGTATATTCTTCTACTCCATCACAATCTCCTACACTAGCTTTTTCTATTACTGTAATGGTCACCGAAACAGAAGCTTGACCACCCTCATTATCCTTCACTGTTGTATTGATTGTATGATTTCCAAATGAAGATGGAGTGAAATCGAATGTAGATTGATTGAAAGTATTACCATCCACAGTTGATACAATGGAAGTTATTTGACCATCAGTATCATTGGCTATAATGGAAACACTTATTGGAGCCAATACTTGTTGCTCAATATTCGTATCCACAATAATACTTGCAGTTGGCAACTGGTTTTCTGTTATTTCTTCTTGGAAAAGAATTTGAATATTTTGCGTTGTAGATTGACCTTTTGAATCCGTTGCAATGGCAGAAAGGATATATTGTCCAAATGCTGTAGGTGTAAAAGTAAATTGTGGTTGCGTGCTGATTTCTTGGTCATCTACTAAAATACGCCAAGTAATTAAACCTTTATCATCTGTGCCTTCCACTTGAATACTGACAGCAGAAAGTGAAGTATAAGTGGTGTTATTGGCAGGTGAAATGAAATTAACAGTCGGTGGATTATCTACTTCTCCACCACCTGAACATGTCCCCAATAATTGCCATGTCGAAGGATCTTGATCAGGTTGATTTCCTGTCGACCACCACTTCTGGAAAGTGTAAAGTTGATTGTTATACACCACTCTAATACCATTGGTCTGATAAGTTTTGGTGGCACTCCACTCTTCCACACCAGTACAATCAAAAGTAAAACCAGGGCAAGTCGCTTTGATTTTCCATACTCCTGCATCTCCAGGAAGATCTGTTTCTTTTGTTTCCCAAGCCGCACTGTACACAATTCCTCCGTACACTACTTCTTCTCCACCTGTATACACCTTAGGCTCCCATTCCGTACCACAATTCACTTTAGGATCAATCACATCCACTTCATAATTCAAGGTACTCTGCTCACCAAAACGGTCTTCAGCCACGATAGTGATTGTTACAATTCCATAAGCTATTGGGGTAAATGAGGCAGTTGTTCCAACAGTTGACAAAATATTTCCATTCACTGAAATAGATACATCTGCTATTGCTTGATCTTCTTTATCTAAAACACTTGCTTCAATTGAAATAGCTGAAAATGTTTCCATACGAATTTCATCAGATATTGGAGACAATAAGGAGATTCTTGGTCTCTTTGGTGTTGGTTCTGGCTCATTTCCTCCAAATGGACGTTGATTAGCACATCCACAAGCATTACAAGAAGATTGTCCATCCAAATCCGTTGTAATATTCAGGATGGTAGAGTGACGTTCATAATGACCAATTCGACTTAACACCTTCGCTTTTTCAGTACCTGATCCACATTCCAATCCTCCGTTAATGATATTGACTGTTACTCCGAAACCAGGTAATCTATTATTTTCCAAATCATAAGAAGTAGGTTCCCAATTACCCACCATTACATCATGAGCAGAAGGTTTTGGGTACTGAGGCGTCATCCAAAACCAAATGGCCGTTTGAAAAGCCAATGCCCCATCTTCAATGACTCTTTCAGGATTGGCCAACAATACATTTTTATTTCCATATAAAAACTGACTCACCTGACCGTAGTTATAATTCCATGAAAGCTGAATGGGTCCTCTACCGTGATACGACTTACCTGGTACAGCGGGATAATCGGGATGATTTTGCTCCACATAGCCAATCAAATCCGTTTCCGCATAACTTACTTCTTCTCTGAAATACAAACCCCAAGCGTATTTTCCTCCTGGAGCAGTGGCCCATCCGCCTGTTGTTTCCTGAGAGATATTGGCTAGAAACGCAGACAGTTCTCTACGACGCTGATCTTGCGTTCCTTCAGCCAAAAACAATGCATAGTCTACTTCCTGTAGAATAATACTTTTTTGTGAATTCCATGAATCATCAAAACCTGCATCCGTTCTGATCACTTTTGTTTCACCGGTAGTTTTATCTTCTCTTGTAACTTTGTAAAGATTGGTTCCTTCTCTTCTTTCCATATACACCTTGATGTTTTTCATTCTTTCTATCGCCTCTAAAAAACTGGCATAAGTATAAAAATCATTAGCTGGATTGAATACATATCCGCCATCAGGTGCAGATTCTGTACCGAACCGATAGGGAAACAGTTCGTTGTACTCTTGTTCGGTCAGTGGATTTTGTGCATTAGTTACTGAAGGTAGTAATAAAACTAACACACACATTGATAGTGTTGTTATGAACTTCATGTGTAGTAGAATAAGTTGGTTGAAATAGTAGCTTCATTTCAATCGAAGCTTAGCTTGTCACCAAAACTAGAAGGTAAAAAGTGAGTTAAAAAATCAGGAAGGGGTACAATTAAGAGGTCATTCCTAACGCTTAGTTTTGGTTTCATGGGTACAAAAAAGGGGATATTGAATCGATAAGAAAACTTTTTGAGGGTACACCTAAAAAATCTCAGGGCAAATGAGTCGGATTAAATTTTATTTTTTGAGAGGATGTTCCGTGTATCATTTAAAGATACACGAAACATCTTTTTAGTATTTAGAAACTACTCATAGCCTCTTCCAACCAAAGCGATTTCTTTTCCTTCTTCCAAAGACTCAATAAAATCTTCTGCTGACAGCGGTTGACTAAACATTGGGAAGTCGTGCTTTACAGCATTTTCATGTTCATCCATACTTGTGGCTGCACAGCAATCTGTCAATGTGATCACATTATAGCCTTTTTCATAAGCTGTACGCATCGTTGATTCCACACAGCAATTGGTTAAGAAGCCAGCTAATACCACATTTTGAATACCTTTACTTCTCAAGATAAAATCAAGGTTTGTACTGCAAAACGTGTCCAAGCCTTTTTTACCTTCAATAATGATGTCTTCAGGTTGAGGAGCAATAAAGTCGATCAATTGACTTCCCCATTCTTCTTTCAAAAACGCATTGTTGTCTACCACTCCCTTTAGGATACCGTAAGGTGTTTTTGTTAGTTCTCTATAATCACTAGAGAATGAAATTGGAACATAAATGATTTCCGTTCCTTTTTCTCTTGCTGCCTTTATGACTGCTTCTGTTTTTGTAAGCATGTCAGTTTGATACATTACTTCTTTGACTGCATCATGAAATACGCCTCCTGGAGTTGCAAAGTCGTTTTGGAACTCAATCAGCACTACGGCAGTTTGCTTATAATCCATTATTTAAGAATTAAATAGTTAGTAAAAATTGATTTAGCTATGATATTAAGGTAGTTGATAATGGAGGATTTCACAAGTTAAATCATTATGAACAATATAAAATGATCAAAAACAAAAAGCCCCCTGCACTTCTACAAGTACAGGGGGCAAGCACTATCTTAATTTATGAATTATTTTACGATTAGGCGTTTCATGCCTACACCGCTTTCGCTATTCATTCTTAAAATATAAACTCCTGTTTTCAAGTTTGAAATATCTAATTGATGCTGTAAAACACCTTGGATACTTTCCACTTTCAATACTTGACCTGAAGCTGAAATCAATGTCAATTCTACCTCTCCTTCAAGCACCGGCAATTGTAAAGTCACCTTGTTTTTCGCAGGATTCGGGAATAACTTCATAGACTCAGACAAATCATCCTCTAAAGATGTTGGAGGATCTGTAGTATTGTCTTCTGTCACGTTGAAAGTCACGCTCATTGAGTAAGCTTCATACATTGGGGTAGCTTCAGAAGATAATTCTACTTCATACGCTCCAATACTATTCAAACTTAACGTGTTGCGATCAATTTCGCCATCACCAGAAATGATTTTTGCAGTTAATTGTACTCCTTCTTCAGTGATAAACTTCGGCATAGTGTACTCACCTGTTACTTTAAGAGTATCGAAGAAACTTGTCTCATAACCACTCATTAATAACTTGCTCACTTCAATTACAATTGTTGAATCGAATGATGCATAATCATTATTTCCAGTGTTATAGATTCTCACTTGTACTTCACCTGATGCGTCAATTGATAATGTACTATCTGCAAAGTGAGCATTTGGTGTTACTGGTCTTACATTCAATGCAAATCCTTGATCAGTAATATAGTGCTCTGGAACTTTGTATTCCCCAACAGTTTTAATTACGCTGATAAACTCTTCTTTTTCTAAAGTTTGAATCGCTTTACTAAACACTCTGAAAGTGATACTTTGTGAGAAGGCTTCATACATAGATGTTGCTTCTGCTGAAAGTACAACTTCATATACTCCAACATTATGTACTGTCAAAGTATTTCCTTCGATTGCTACATTATTTGAATTAATGCTAGGTGTTAATACCACATTCTCACTTGTTACAAAATCAGGTAAAGTATAAGTTCCTGGCTTCGTTACGCTTTCGAAGAAGTCTGTTTCATACGCTTCAAGTGATAACTTGCTTGCTTCAAAAGTAAATGTTGAATCAAATGCCAAGTACGTTCCATTTCCTGCATTAGAAACTTTTAATTGTACTTCTCCTGAAGCATTGATGTTTAGTGTTCCATCAGCTACTGTCGCATTTTCAGAAACGGCTTCAACAGTCAATAATACACCTTGATCAGAACTGTAGTTTTCTGGAATTGTGTATTGACCTACAGTAGAAATAGTACTGATCAGTGCTTCGTCTACCAATGTTTGCGCTGCTTTTTCTGAAACCGTGAAAGTGAATGTTTTTGAGAAAGCTTCATACATTGGCGTAGCTGGAGTTGAAAGCATTATCTCAAACGTACCTGTTGCGTTAATCATTAAGGAATCACCTACAATCTCAGCATTTCCAGATACAACACTTGCTGATAAATCAAGCTGATCATCTACAGTGAATTTAGGCATTGTGTAAACTCCTGTCGCTGTTACGCCATCAAAGAAATCTGTATTATAAGTATCAATAGATAATTTGCTAACATTAAATGTCATTACAGTATCTACTGCATGGTACAATGGATCACCGGTATTGTAAACTCTTAATTTCACTTCTCCAGATGCATTAATATAAAGCGTTTTAGAAGCTACAGAAGAATTACTTGATACTGGTTCAATATAAAGCGTATAACCTTGATCTGATTTGAAGTTTGAAGGAATTGGATATTTACCTACCGTTGTGATATTACTTACAAAATCTTCCTTCAAAATAGTCTGTAATTTCTTATCAGGAATTACGAAAGTAAATGTTTTAGAGAAAGCTTTAACCATAGCTGTTTCTTCGGTGTAAAGTTCCACCACGTACTCTCCTACATCATTAATTTTTAGCATATTGCCATCAATTCTTCCGCTACCAGAAATAAATCTTGCTGTCAGGATTGCTCCCTTTTCTGCCTTGAACTCCGGCAAGAAATAATTTCCTGTCAGTTTAAGATTGTCAAAGAAGTCAGTTTCATAAGATGCAATTTCTAACTTTTCTACCTCAAAAGTTACGGTAGTATCAAAAGCATAATAGTTATTGTCCCCTTCGTTAGTCACTCTTAAAGTTACCTCTCCTGAAGCATTGACTAATAGTGTATCTTCAGTGATAATAACATTTTGAGAAACGGCTTCTATGGTAGATAAAAGGCCTTGATCAGTACTGTAGTCTTCTGGAATTAAATACTCACCAGCAGTATTGATATTACTGATGAACTCATCTTCCAAAATAGATTGATAAGGAGTTGTAATAGAGACAGTGATAACAGTATCTAAATCATAGTAATAAAGCTGATCTCCTATATTTGTTAAATGTAAACGTAGATCACCTGGTGAATTTACCGTAATTTTATTATCAGCTGAAATTGTCGCATCTCCTGATTCAACTTCTATATCAAAAGCATATCCCTGATCTGTGAAGAATCTTGTTTCATCGGTTAAATCATAAGTACCTACCACTCTAAAGTTAGAAGTAAATTGATCCAATGTCTGATCTTGCACCTTTGTAGTGTCAAATGACCAAAGGAATCCATAATTGTAATAATAAACAGTTTTCCAATTGATTTTTACTGCTTCTCCTTCTTCCATTCTAAAGTTCAGATGAGACTGAGGTTCTCTCCAAGTAATTTCCTCATCATAATACAACAAATTACCGCCACATTCATCATATACTTTTACATTAGTATATAAAGAAGTTAGCTCTTTTGAAGATAAGGTCACCACAAGATCCTGATCTGCTTCAAAATTATACCATACGTTGTTGTTAGTATCATTGACCAAAATACTATCTGTTATAACATAAGCTTGATCACAAGCATTCGACGCAAAGAATGGTAGATTACCCCAAGAGATAATATCATCAATCTCAGTGTTGGTAGGAATAGTTTTCAGATCAATAGTTCTTACAAATTTCTCACCTTCAGCATTCACTTCCCTCAAGCTGTCCGTTCTACCAATTGCAAAAGAAAAATTAATAGTATCTAAATCGGCGTCAAATGTAATTTCATAATGATCTGCTTCTCCACCAATATAGTTCAATCGATATGATGTATTTCTATAATTATGATTATTCATATCTCCCACAGCATAAATTTCTGTGAGCCAACGAATATTATTTGGAATATTTTTTACAATTAATGTTTTCGTTACTTTTGATGTCAACGTCCATTCAAAAGAATTATCATCACCATCATAATGATCAGCCCACTTAATCAATATAGTTTCACCTTTTGCTATATTATATTCAAGTGCCCCATCATAATCATAGGCATAATCAATTACATTACCGCCACAAACATCATATAGGAAAACTTTATAAAGCTGTGAATTATCGTATACATCAAAAGTAAGCTCCATATCTTCGATAGCTGTAAATGTATACCAATTATCACCCATTCCCTTCAAATAATCTCCATCTTCAGTTATTTCAAGGGCAGTATCGCAAGTATTTTCAGGTGAGGGAATTGTATTCCAAGCAATAATTGGCTCTAATGATCTTGTATCATTGTTAGTATCTACATTTCTTGAAATAAATTGACCTCTGCCATCTACCTCAGAAAAAGCTTCAAGTCCATTAAGTTCAAAATTGAACTCATGCTCACCAAGCCTTTCAGATAAAATCAATTCATAAAAACCTGTCTCTTCATTTTTTAGTAATGGATATCCATCTCCTTCATAATCATTAAAGGTTCCAACAGCATTAATTTTAGCTCCTTCAGGGGTATTTCTTGGTATTGATTTTACTATATAAGTATAAAGCTGTTCTGTAGAAATATTAAACTTGAAAGCATAATCTCCAATTGAATTATAATCCTCTAACTTTATATAAACCTCCTGATCTCTTTCTAATTCAACTGTACCATATAATGACCAATTCGAAGATCTAGATGAAGATAAAATTAATTCTCCTCCACAATCATCATAAATTTTGAATCTTGTTCCTACTCTAGAGTCTGATAATCTAATTGTCATTTTCATCCTAGTATCTGCCTTAAATCTGTACCACATAGATGAAGTTTCTACTAAATACGTTGAATCCGCTATTGCTTCAATACTCTCTTCACACACGTTAGGTAAGGCAGGAACATGATTCCATGCTAGGATATCATCTATTGTCAATTGTCCAGTGATTGTTGATAAATCAATTGTTCTTTTAAATAATTCCCCGCTATTATCTACTTCAGAAAACTCATTGTATTGTCTTAATGTGAAATAATATTCAAAGGCTCCTAAAGATTTAGGTAATACCAATTCATATTTCATTGTAGATTCATTCAATTCTAAAGGATATGATCGATTACCTTTCGAGTTATTTGTTAATCCTCCAACAGTATATATTCTATTTCCTTCAGGTGTATCACTTGGAATATTCTCAACAATTAAAGTGACTAATTCTCCTCTTTCATTAAATGAATTGGAATATAAAGAAAGATTTGGCCAATCAGAATTTCTAATTTCACATCTAAAATTAGCATTGATATTTTCATCATAATTATAAGTATATGATGATGAAGTAGCTCCATTAATTTCCACATTATTTCTATACCAAGTATATATATTACCCTCAGAAACATCTGAATTACTTAACGTTGTTGTTCCTTTATCAGGATCTTGAATCATAACTAAATCATATGTTCTTTGTGGAGAATAATCAATTCCATTAATATCATTCAAAATGGTACTTTGGTGAATTAAATCCTCGAATGATAAGTTATTGTTATCAAAATAAAAGTTATACAAGTTTGGCAATTCTTCTATGACAGAAGGTAAATGCTCAAATTGACAATGTTCAATATAAAGGTATCTTAAATTTGTACAATTACTTAATTCTGCTGGTAATTCAGAAATATCTGTATAACCTAAATCTAAAGTTGATAATTGGGTCAAATTCCCAAAGGCAGAAGGAATAGTTAAAAGTGAATTTTTTTCTAATCTTAATTCAACTAAGTTTGACAAATTTCCTATTTCAGAGGGAATTGAAGAAATTAAATTATTAGATAAATCTAATACTTCTAGTGATGTAATTTCATTGACTATACTTGGATAAAAGGTAAATCTATTACCATCTAGATGTAGATTTGATAATTTGGTTAAACTACTTATTCCGCTTGGAATTTTTTGAATTTGGTTATTACTCAAATCTATAAATTGAAGTTCTGATAACTTCAAAAGTTCCTCAGGAAATTTAGTTAATTCACATCCAGAAAATACAATTGTTTCGAGTGTTGTAAGATCATTAACAACTCCTAATGAAGAAGTGATACCAGAATTATCATAAAAGTATAGTTCCTTTAAATTTGATAAATTACTTAAAGATGCTGGTAAACCTTTAACATTACAGCTACTAAAGTATATTTTATTTAAATCACTCAAATATTTAAATTCTGTAGCTAGATCTCCATTGATTTTATTGTTCGAAAATTGAATCTTAGTAACAGTGTAATAGTCATTACCTAGAATGTCCACTCTACTTTCAGTAGTTACACCGGACCAAGTACCTACTGATTTGCTTTTTGATAGCCAATTCGACCTATTCGCCCAATTTTTTCCATTATTCTTTTTGTAAAAAGCTTCTAATGCCATGAATTGTTGGAATGGCACATTATTAATATATATATAAACAGGTATCTCAATTGAGCGTCTAGCATACTCTTCTGTCTCAGAAACACTCACTTGTAAAAGAATACTATCACTAAAAACTAAGTTTTCATTTAAACTTAAAGTATCTTCATACACATTAGCATTTTGTCCACCACTTAAGAAAGTATAAGTTAATTCAGCTGTTGAATTTGTCGCTCCTTCAATTTCAATTTTATCGCCTGGATCACCTAAAAAGGCAATAGGGAAACCTTCCAAGGACGGTCTTTTTTTACCAGTTGGATCTACTAATGTTGTAACAGTAAATGTTTTTTGATGAATAAGTTCACCATTATCATCATATATACTACCCATAACCTCCTGACTTCCTGCTAATGACAATGCTTCAACTGAGTCACCATCAATAGTAATTACTCTATTATCATTGCCTACAATAGAGAATTGGATAGTGTTACGTGTTTCGAATCTATTTTTAATTTTTAATTTTTCACCATACCATATTGAAAAATCATTGATATCAACCTCATTAGCCTTATAATCTCTACCTTGATCATCGATTCCAGCTAAATTCCAATCAAAAACTCCACCTATTCCGCTATATAACTCCCAGCGAATATATATTGTTTCTCCTTGGTATCTAGATACATCCAAATTTAAATAAGTCTGTAAAGTACCATTCGCATCATCATTTTGTGCGATATAAGATGTACCACATTGTCTATATACATATACCCTTGTATCACGGTTAGTATAACCTAAAGTGGAAAGAATAAGCCGATCCATATCCTTAGGAACATTGAATGTAAACCAATTAGGTGTACCTGTGGCTGAATTATCTCCAAGATATGATTTTATTGCGGTCTCACAAGTTTGATTTTGTGCATGAAGCAGATTAAGTACACCAGCGAATAAAAAGAGATAGGCGAACCAGCCTATTTTTAATAGTTTGTTTCTTTTCATTTTTGAAAAAGAGTTTGAAAAATAATTTTGTTTTTTAGTAATACACTTTACATAAGGCATGCAGAAAGCCCAAAATACCATCACTTCAGAGGCATCATTACTCCTATTTCACCCATAAGCACTGAATATTTTCTAGAATAAACAGGAAGTGATAATTACATCAAGTCCTATCAAGACTTCCTCTTGATTAGTCGTCTATTTATTCATCAATTACTTTTAGTTCGAGTAAAATACTTCTGTTTGTTTGTTTTTGTCCCAGTAGCTAACCTTATAGAATAAGTGTTTTGACATGATCTTGATGTACCAAAACATAATGGTACATTCAATTAAGAAGTAGAGATGGTTACATCAGCACATTCTTAAAAGTTTGTTTAATTTCATTTTTTGAAAAAGTTAGAATATTAATTTTTGCTTTTAGAGCTACACCATTGTATGGCTTTTGGTGTAAAAGGGTGTACTACTACAAATTCAATCGGGAGTCTTTATTCCAATAGTGGTGAGATTGAGCTCAATACTATTGATTTTCCTTATTTCAATTGCTTAGTAAAGTTACGGTTGTCAGTTACAGTCCTTTAGGGCATGATAAAGTCTAGAAATATTTCTACAGCAGGCATTCATCTACAATTGAAAACGAATTGTTTTCTCATTACAGATTAAAATAAGTCAATTGATACCTGATTATTAAATAATACACCTGTATGAAACATCCTTAAAACCTAGAGAACTTGAACTCTCGATTACTTATGATGCAGTACCTATAACATTAAAAGAGAAAGTCAGTAAAGTCTGTTCTCAATAGTCTGTTTAATTTCATTTTTTGAAAAGAGTTAGAATATAATCTATATAATTTAGAAATAGTGTTAGAATTTATTTTAAAGATTTTGCTTAAGCGTTACAAATATAAAGTAATTCTAAACACAATCCTTAAAATTTCATTATGTTTTATAATATTAACAATAATATTTTTAACATATAGATCCATATGAATAAAAGACAAAAACTTAAAGCATAAAATTGTAATACATTTTAAAGAAATAATCCTATTTTGAAATTTGACTTTTAAGAGAAGCCCTACAAAAAAACTTTTTCACTGACATAAAATATGTTCATTATCACTTCAACTTTTTAAACTACTACTTCAAGTCTACGCCATTACTGTCACTTCAAGGTATAATTATCAGCTTGAGGTCTATCTTTCACACAAAAACAAAATGAATATTTTAATTACAGGCAGTAGCAGTGGATTTGGAAAACTAACCACTGAAACATTGCTCCGAGAAGGATATACTGTTTTTGCTACAATGATCGGCGTTACAACCTTTTCAAAGCAAGCGATTGAAGAATTGGTTCTTTTAGCTCAAGAAACTAAAGGTACGTTACATATTATTGAGCTGGACGTCACAGCGGAAGCTTCTATAAATAATGCAATCAATCAAATTTACAAGAAAGTAGATCATATTGATGTATTGATCAACAATGCGGGTATTGGAGGAACCGGTTGGACAGAAGCTTTTCCAGAATCACAGTTTACAAAAATTTTTGATGTCAATGTTTTTGGTGTTCAAAGAATGATGCGTGCTGTTTTACCCCAAATGAGAAAAAGAAAAGAGGGTTTGATCATCAACCTTTCGAGTATTCAAGGGCGAGTGGTTTTTCCGTATTCAGGCATTTATACTGCCACCAAGTTTGCCGTGGAAGGCCTTACTGAAAGTTATCATTATGAACTTTCTCCATTAGGTATTGATGTTGTGATGGTACAACCTGGAGGATTTAAAACCAATTTCGAATCAGTACAATCTGGACCTCATGATCAAAAACGATTAGAAAGTTATGGAGAAATGATCAATGCTCCTGATCAAATATGGGGGGAGCCAAATGAAGAAAAGGATTTCCTTCCCCATCCTCAGCCTGTTCCTGATGCAATTGTACAATTAATAGAAATGACTAAAGGAACACGTCCACTCAGAACAACAGTTGATCCTTTGCTCAATGCTTTAGGAACTTCGGCTATCAATGAGGCCGCATTAAAAGCACAACAGGATTTAGCGACACATTTAGACTGGTAAAGCCCTATTTAAAATATAAATTCGTGAATAACTTCAATCTAAAACATTAATTTGACCAACATAAATTGAAGTTATTCACAAATTTAGAGTTATTCACAGACTTATTCACAATTCAACACTTGCTTGTGAACATTTTTAAACAATTGTTTTTATAACACTTTAAAAGGCCTTTTTATTCAAGAGTTATCAACATTGTTAAATAAAAAAGGATAAACTTTTGGTTCCCAGCTTTTAATTTCCTGTTTTAATTCTCTCTTTATTTCTGGATTATCCTCATATTTCAACAATGCCCTTCTGTAAGTTTCTTTCAGATAATCTCGGATCCAAGCCGTTGTTGTCCCTCCATCACTCAATACTTCGATGGCTGTTTCTTCATCAAGCTTTTTTCCATTCCTCTCTATATTACAGTTCCACACATCAGACAACATCACCACATATCTTATAAACTCAAAGGTGGGTACAGTTTTAAATTCCACAATATGATAACCATCTTCACGGTCTTTTCTAACATTGACTCTCGATTTTAGATTCTGTAAAAAAGGCAATTGGAAACTAGACACCTTAAGTCTGATCGTTGGAATATTATCTTTCATAAAGGCTGCATCAGGTGTATATCGATAAGGAAAGTCAGGAACAATCACTCCCACAAAAGACTGTATTGCGTGTTGGAATTCTTCTTTTAGTTGCTTTATTTTTTGTTGATTCTGCTTGCTTTCTGTATTGAAAAATTCTTTCCTTTTAGTGATTGATTTGATACCTTCTACTTCAATAATTGAAATATTTTCGTATCCAACATTAAATGGAAGATCATTATTCTGATTTACACGAATACTCATTAAGTACAATTTTCCATATAAGTTTTCCCTTACCTTCATTGGCAAAACTTTTTCCCTTCTTTCTTCCTCAAAGAATTGATATTCAATTTCTATAAATTCCAAACGGCCAATACAAAGCATCACATCATCAAACCACTCTAACCAGTTGTTTTGATTGATCCGTTGATTGCCTTTTTCAAAATCAATGTTCTCTAAATACAATTGAGGATCTTTCAATAACCTTGACTTCTCTTTAGTCTGACTTATAATGGCTTTGAGATTAAATAACTCTTGAACAGTGGATAAATATGCCTGATCTGTTTTAAGCTTGTAACCAATTCTCACTCCTTTTTCCTCTCCTCTCACAAATTGTCTATAGTTATCTATTTCCTGCCGTAACAAATGTTCCTCTAACTCCTCATGCGTAATTATGACCTCTTCGACTAACAATGAATACTCACTGTTTAATTTTTCATTATAACGGATAAATGTTTTGTAAAAAGCATCTTTGAGCTTCTTCTCTTCCTTCTTAGAAGAACAGACTGAGAGTTCTTCTTTCAGAGTATGATTGAATGCAAAAAAATAGACAATATCATTCTTATTCTTCAAAAGCAGTTCTACATACTCAATAAAAGAGAATAGATTTTGGTTTGAGTTTTTCATAGAGAAAGGTTAATTAAAACAGTTGAAAATCAACATCGATTTATTATTCGACAATTATAAAATTACGCTTCAGCAAGTTTTTCAATTCTTAATTCTAAGCTTCGTTTTTTTCTTATCACAAGAAAGTGTGACTAAAGTGATAAATGCGATTTATTTAATCGTAATAATTTACGAGTTTTTTTCTAAAAAATGAGTTTAAAAGCACTCCTGCGGGAATTTATTCAAAATGTTATCTACTCCTATATTAATCGCAATAATTCATTCTAACTTTGTAACATTATACAAAACGTGTCATTTCGATTTGAATATGATGTGTGGTGATTTACTTTGTACACAAACCTAATTCACTTGATTCTATTATTGTGTTATTATTATGCGACTTCTTTCTTTTCATTTGGATTGGAATAGGATAGCGTATGCAGAAGCAATACATAGAATGAGGTCACTTTAGTCAGATTACATAAAAAATAATACACCCAAACTATCCTTTTGCTGTAAAGCGAAATACTCTATTCTGTAGTTTCCAAACTACAATGGTTAATGTTCGGTAAATCATCTCTTTACCTGTATCGAACAAAGAAGGGTTAAGTTTTTACTTAACCCTTCCGTCAGGTGATTGATCAAAAACGGTTATTGCACATGCACAAAAGCCGCCCAATAATAAGGGTGTTCATACTCTTGTTGCAAGTCTTCCTTTGCTTTGGCCACAGCCAAACTGATATCAGAAAATTCAATATAATATTTATAGAAAAGCGTCATGAACTTTTGTGTTGCAGCATCATCCACTGTCCATAAACTGATGATTTGATTGTCAATTCCTGCTAATTTAAAAGCTCTTTGGAAGCCATAAACACCTTCACTTCTGGTACTCTGACCAATTCCTGACTGACATGCTGAAATAATGGCCAGACTGGTTTTTCGAAGATCATAATTTGACAACTCACTAGCCATTAAAATGCCATCACTTTTCTTTTCATAATTCTTTCCTGTTTCCCAAAAATAATTGGCCCCTGAGAACACAATTCCGGCTCTATTCATTGGGTCTGGATCTGAAAATATTTTTGCTGCTCCTTTGTAAGAACCTTCCTTGATATTTTCCTTTTTAACATAAGGAGAAAAATAAGCATGTGTGGCAATATGGAGTATGTCAGTCGGCGTTTTACAATATTCTAAAAATTGATCTTCAGTGGCATTATTTCCTGTATAAAGATCCACCTCTACTTTTGATGAAGTCAACTCCTCATTGATCATATCCACCTCTCTTAGTGTTCCTTTCAAATAATTAAAACCTCCGCCAATGGCGATCATTTCTTCCGCTGACTGTGCTTTATTGTTATTATTTTTCTTGTCTTTCACCTTCAATCCTCTGTCTGAGTCTTCGGATGTTGCCTCCTGCAATGCACTATAATTCATCCCTCCAAAAATTGTTGCTTTTCTGGGTGAAAGTTTAGATTTACGGGCCAGCAATGAAGTTTTTCCTACACGCTTCAATCTGAATTCTTTTCCTAAGCGTTTTGCATTAGATTCAGTTGAAGTGGACAATGCTTCTAGAGAAATACCATGAAGAATACCCGACGGTGAATAATAAATCGTTTTTACATCTGACAAATACGGTCTTAAAGGATCAATGATTTTTGCTAAAATCTGAGGTCCATTTTGATTGTATATAAAGTCAATCACGCCTTGCTCATTCAAACGAGTTTCTGGTTCTAATAGAGGCTTCAATTCTCCTTCTTTACACAATGGCAAAATCACGGGAGTCGACATCTCTTTTCGGAGTAAAAGGGCCGCATAATTGTCAGGAGCATAAAAGACATATTCTACTGCCAATTCATTAGGCCTCAAAGCTGTTTTCACTTGTTCCCACTCTACATTATTTTTTTCCATCTCTGAAAAAACTTCTTTTCTTGTTTTAATAGCAAGCTCTTTATGCAGGCCGTAGCTGATGTCTTTCAAACTATCTATATCAATTCCTTCTTCATGAAATAGAATCTGTTTTCTGACTTTCATCCACTTTTCAAAAAGGGTTTTGTAATCCTTATTCTTACTATCAACTGCATACTTTCTAATCGCAATAACAGAGGAAAGATCAATTTCTTTTGAGAGTAAAGTGAAATTATAAGCCAATTCCTTTGTAGCATCTTCATCCATATTCTGAGCAAGCAGATAAATAATATCACCACACTCTTCAGAGAGTTGTATCACCTGTTTTCTATCAAATTTTGAAGGATTCAGCATTATATTCCGAATCAAATATTCAAAATAATCATACTCCTGAAAAACGTTTTCTAAATCTATATCTTCTTTTCTGTCGATGTCAATCAGGAGACCCACATACTTCATGTAATAGTAAAACTTATACAATCTGATATTCAACAATGAAGTCACATCACTTCCACTTAAGTCAGGCAAGTTGTCAATTTCCTTCTTTGAATATTGATACGCTTTTTTGATATATTGCTCGGCCTGTTCAAGATCTTCATTATGCTTACAGATTTCTGAGAGTGTAAAATAGCTACCTGAGTTTACGTCCTTATTCTGATCATTAGAAATTTTAATCAACTCCATAGAAGCATCGTAAGCTTCATTGTATTTTTCCATTGCAAAAAGACAAGAGACCTTAGTATTCATAATACCAAGGTAATACGGATCACTTTGAGCTGTCTTCTTCAAATACTCTTCTGACATTTCCAGTGCTTTATCATAATTTTTCAATTGTAAATAAGAAAGAATCACAGTTGTTTCACTATTCAATAGTCCCAACTTCTCTTGCTTCAATTGTACCTCAAGCGTTTTCTCATAATCCTCCTGAAGCATATAAAGACTACTTAAATTCAATAAGAAACCTTGATATAGATAATGGTCTGTATTATTGGTTTCCTCCAATCTGTCAACGGCCCCTTTCACTAACTTAGAGGCTAAATAATACTGATTGGTAGTGTACATTTTGGAAACCAAGACAAAAATAGCTGGATAGTCCATGGTTTCTTTTGACAGCTCTTCTTGAATAATTCTAGAAAAGTTAAGTGACTGTTGCCTGGCGTTTTTCCAAAACGATTTCACGTCATTGTAAAAACTGTCATATTTCTCTTTGTCTTCTGTAGAAGCCTCCGTATAAAGTTTTTCAAGCCGAGATAAATAAGGTTGAATATAGAAAAACTTATCTGCTACTTTTTGTAAAGAATTGACCATCGGATCGACCTGAACTTGAATAAGCTGATAGGTCTGTAAAATTTTAAAAAGCTCTTCCAATTCATGAAAACTTTCTTTTTTATCCATTTTAAAATTGAAGATAAATCCTTGAATTTCTTCCAAGAACCTATTTCTCATTTGGGTAACTGCTTCATTTTCATTGGGAGCAAAAAAGCCCGAAACTTCTTCCGCATCAACAATTTTTAAATAGAAAGGCTTTCCCTCCATTTCTGAAATCACTTTTTCTGCCCACTTCTTCTTCCAATCCTTCCCTTGCTCTTGAATGTAATTGATTCTCAAATTGTTTACTCGTTCTCTTTCAGCCTGCATGTCAGGAAGTGCCACTCGTAACGCTTTGGAATTGTTGATTTTTTGAGAATGGACCTGATGATGATGGCTAAAAAATAGAATTAAGGTACACAATAATAGTTTTAAAATGATTCTCATCGATTCAATTAGTATAAGTCTGTTGATTTATTTTCGGAAGCATCTAAAATTAATAAAAAGAGATGGAAAAAGAACAAAAAAGCAACCGTAATACAAATGACTACGATTGCTCTATTTATCAGCATGTTTATTGATTATTTTCCTATTACACGGAATCGTTTATTTCTTCAACAATTTCTTCATGACAATGCGGTTTTCTGTTTCCAAATAAAGGAAATACAACCCTGCAGGTAGGGTTTTAAGATCTATAGTAGATGAATTTTCTAACAAACCACCTTGTAGTTCCTGCATTTTTGAATTGAAGATTTTGTAATTCAAAACATCTCTATGGCCCTCAATATGCAACTGATGTGATACTGGATTAGGGTAAACATTAATGTTTAATTCTTGTTCTAAATTAGCTGATAAAACCTCATCTGTTTTTTCGGCAACAACATAAAATTCAGCAGCAGCTGTAAATGGAATATCAGGATTATTCTGTGCTTCTGATAAGGCTACTATTCTTAAATACCTTCCAGTATGTGGTTGATCAAAAGTGATCTTCTGAAGCATTTTATAATTTTCCACCAAAGAACTTCCCCAATCCAATGTACCTGTTGCTACTGCTTCACCCCAATCTGAAGAAGAGTTACTCAAGTATATTTCATATTCACCAATGGCCCCATTTGGTCCATACGCATCTTGACGGTTGTAATAATGCAATTCTTCAATGACATATTCTGATTTCATATCAATTTGAATTTCATGAGGAATTGCCGCTTTTTGATCTCTCCATTCGGTATGCCAGAAAGTGGTCATATCATCGTCAATCGCATTTTCAGCCACTCCTTTTGTATCTTCACTGTCCACATATATCACTTCCCAGTCCGTTTTAAAAGGGTAATTATAGGTCCATTCTTGAAGATAAATTGTACCGAACTTTCGTGTATCTTCTTTTACTGTATTGATCCCTGTGTTATTGGCCCAGTTCAATTCGTTTTCAACAACAAGATTGACATCTCTATCCAAAACAGACATTTCAAAACCAATTTTTGAAAGTTCTAAGTTTGAGGCATCATCTAAAATCACAGTCCATGGAATTTTCGCTTCTAATAGGTAGCCATCAGTGGTCTTAGAAGTGGCGTATTCAAATCCATCAAAATTGATATCCTTCTTACTGCTATACTGTTTGAAAGCAGGGTCTCCATAAAATAAGCGTAACATTACATCTCCTTCATCATACGCTCCGTTTTCAAGATGCTCATTGTCTTGATTAAAATAAAGTTCAATTGCATCTCCATTTTCTTTGGAAGAAGAAGCGTCTACCTCCTGTACATTGTCATCTATCACATTAGCCAAAATGTAAAGGTTTTCCATATCATATGCCATTTTGAAAGTATATGACAGATCTGTCGCTGTAACAGCTTGTTCATTCACCTCATAATTTCCTTTTTCAGCACTTACATAATCCCAAAGTGTTTCTGCTGCACCATCTATCACAATTTTTTCATCCAATTGCTTGATATCATATTGACGGGCTGAAGCAAATTCTTTAAAAGAGTCATCTTCACATTCCAATTCCATTGCAGGTGTCGCATTCGCCATAGCCACTGTGCCTTTACCTTCCTGGAAAAGTGCTATTCTGTCAATAGGGTGAAACTTTGATCTTCCTGAGACTTTGATTTCATACACTCCAGGAACATCAAAACGGGCGTAAACATTCATTCCATTCACCCCAGCATGTTCACCAAAACAGTTCCAAGACCATTTATTCAAATCTTGAATCCACATCTTCATAAAATGATGGTCACTATTGACTTTCTTGTTAGTGCTCGCTTTGATACCGTAAAATTCAGCCGCTTCCACCATCAGCCAGCTGTCGTTTTCTTCATCAAATTTTACCGCATTTTTACCGTTTCTTGATCTCCATTTCACACGGTAAGTACCCGGATTTGTAATCTGAATTTTGTAAGTAATAATACTTTCCTCTACCACACTTCCATAACTGTTTTTTCCTTGATATTCAATATGCCCTTCGCCTAGAGCATCTTCATCAAATGAGTTGGCAACGAGCCAATAGTCGTTGAGTGTAGTGTTTTCTGCTTCAAAAACTACGTAGCCGTCTTTTTCTACAAAGACATTTTTTGAACAGGTTTCATGAGCATAGCTGGTTTTGTAAATCAGAAAAAATAAAGAGACAATTAAAAAGAGATTAGCGTTTTGTAAATATTTCATCATGTGTTATTTGTTTTTATGCACAGAGAAGTGCACTAAAGCTATTAACGGTTCAAGCTGTAGCCTAAAGTGTATAAATGGTAAGTTTCATTTCAGTTTTATAGAATGTATTACAATTTTATAGTTAATTACGTTTCATTTCATTCTTTTAAAGAATTCACTTCAAGTCAAACGGTTGTCATCATAGCTTAATGAATAATAGTTATTGCTGCACTTGTAAAAAAATGCTTGTTCAATCAAAACTACTATGTATTAACTACTTGAAAGGTCAATAATTTAGCATATAAAAAGGGGGGAATAATTTTCTATTTTTCAAATCAGTGATTTCACCAAAATGAATAAAATTACTCCCCCCAAATAAATATGATTTACTTTAATCTACTGAAAGTTGCTTTTCTTTTTTAACGGATTTTTTATAAACCTGAAGTAATAATAGGGTGACAATTAAACCTATCGACATCCCCACCCAAGTCATATCAAAACCTACAAAATCAACAGATTGCATTCCTAAATTATGCCCAACTAAATGAGCTATAGAGAAGGATATCGAGTATAAAGCAATATAATCTCCTTGATTTTTTCCAATAGAACGTTGCATAGCTTCGGTATTAGACAAAGGAAAAAGTAACATTTCTCCAATTGTCAGAATCATCATTCCAATAATCAAAAAGGTTACATTCATACTAAAAATCAATAGAATATAACTTACAATAACACAAACTACTGCAATCATCATTACGTTCATTTTAGAGACTTTCTTCTGTTTTTCAATCCAGTGCATCAGCGGCATTTCCAAAATGAAAATCACAAAACCATTGCTTGAGATTATTAACCCAATAGTCGCTTCACTCAGTTCATGTACTTCTTTATAGAAAAGGGGAACTGTACTGAAATATTGGATAAAAACGAGTCCAAATAACGTCAAGGAAAGAACAAATAAAAGATAAGATTTGTCTTTGTAAGGTGATTTCAAAGCAGGTGACTTTTCCTCAGCAGTTTCTTCTTTAGCGACTTTAACCGCCGTTTTTTTCAATGTTAAGACAAAGAATAACATCGCTAGAATACAACTTAAACCATCAACCCAAAAAAGGGAAGCATAACCAAATGAGGCAATAAGCATTCCCCCTGTTGCGGGCCCAAATGCAAACCCTAAATTAATGGCCAACCTTACTAAGGTGATTGATTTTGTTCTGTTTTCTTCTGTACAGTAATTGTTAACTGCTACAAAAAGAGGCGGTCTTAAAAGGTCTGCTAGCAAAATCACGAAGAAAAAGCCTAATGCCATTTGCACAAAAGTATCCAACTCTTTGAGTACAATCAGGCCGATTCCGGAAGACAATAAACTAAACACAATCACAGGGTAAAACCCAATTCGATCAGTCAGTTTTCCTCCCAGCCACGTTCCGACGACGGACCCCACACCGAAAGCGGTCATAATCCATCCGATTTCATTCAGAGAAAATCCTTTGCCATCGGACAAGTAAATAGACAGAAATGGGATCACCATCGCCCCAATTCTATTGATCAGTGATACTATGGAAAGTATCCACACCTCTTTTGGTATACCTCTATAGATATCCAAAAAGGAACTTCTAGTTTGAGCTTTCTTTTTTAGCATGTAACAGAATTGATGGAAGTGTTAGTTTTAATTTACAGCAACAAAAGTATTTTATTCGTTAGTATTTCTGAAAGTAAAAGGGAAGTATTTTCAATCAACATTAAACAAAACCTTAAAAAGTGGAATAAAAGTGATTTTTTAATCCAAAATAGGTACTTCTAAAGTAATGTGTGTACCCATTCCTACTCCGCTTTTTAAATCCCATTTTGCACCTAGTAATTCTGCCCTTTCTTTCATATTGGCTAGTCCATAGGAGTTCGAATTATTATCTGAGGAAAGCATTGATTGGGTAGAATAATCAAAACCTTCTCCATCATCTGTGATTTCCATGGTGATAAATTCAGCATCCGATTCTAGAAGCACTGTCACGTTTTCAGCATGAGCGTGTTTCATCACATTATTGAGGCTTTCTTGAAGTATACGAAACATGCCCATCTCAATATCAATGGATGTTTTTTCCAGTTCGAAATTATCAATAAACTGTATATTCAAGTTGGTACTCTGCTGAATGGAAAGGACCAAATCTTCGATGGCTGACTTCAATCCGAAATCCTCTAAAACGCTTGGCAACAATTCTCCACAAATACGGCGTGACTCTCCTATAATGTTTCTAATCATGCTGTCTACATCACTGTTTTCTTCAAAGATTTTAGGGTGTTCTTCTTCCAGCATTTCAATTTTCATTCTCAAAGAAGTCAACATCTGACCTATACCATCATGGATTTCTACCGCTACTCTTTTCCTTTCTTTTTCCTGACCTGCCACCATGGATTGCAATTTCACCTTTTTCAATTCCTTTTGATTCTCTAGCTTTTCTTTCATCAAAAGGTGCAATTCCTGTTCTGTCTTTTTACGTTTAGTGATGTCAATTCCAATCACTAAAAATTGGTACAATTGTCCTTTGCTATCGATCATCGGCATCAAAGTCACTTCCAACCAAAAGTCCGTTCCGTCAGAAGCTTGATCGAAAATTTCACCTTGCCATACTTCATTCCTTCTGATGGGGTCTTTGATATGATCGTAAATGATATTTTCATTATGCGTTTTTTCGTTGTAAAAAAGAGGTCTTCCCAGCAATCCGCTCATTTCATATTTTGTGACATTACAATACTTATCATTGGCGTAAATGATGTTTCCGTCTGTGTCAATTTTCACAAAGTAAGTCGCTTTTTCTAAGGTAAAATTAATGTCTCTTAGACTCTGATGAGACTTCTCCAACACATTGTTTGCTACTTTTATCTCTCTTGCCAATGCACGCGCATTTTTCTCAGAATCAGTCAGTTCTTCAAATGACAAACGTATTCTTTTTGCTAATGGTCTAAAGATAAAATAAGCTTCTAAAAGTAATAATATGATGACTGATGCGAGAAGGTACAGTTCTATTTTTTTGAGGAAAATAACGTTCTTTCGAGAGATTCTATCGTAGTCAAAAACAATCATTTCCATTCCTAAAAAGTACGCTTTTTCACTAATTAGAAGCTGATCTATCTGCTCTTCTAAGGCTTTTCGATCCAAAGGTTTTCGGTTGGCAGGTGCCGTAATATTGACGATTTCCCAAGCAGCATCAATCATTTCTTGATATGGATTTTCAATAATATTGAAGAGTTCAATCATATCCACATTGTGGTTTTCCGGTATATTTAGAAACTCATTGCCGTGTTGAAGGCTCTCATGTGTCTTCTGCAATTGCATTAAAATATTTTGAAAATCCTTGCGGTGTGTCTTGTTGCTTCTCTCACTTTCCAATAGCAATGCCAAGCGGGTTAAGGACTGAGAATTGGAGCGTAATCTTGTGGCAAAATTAATCAGGTGGGTGTCATGTAATTGATTTCCCAAATAGCTTTGAATCAGGAGTTGGCTGACGATAGAAATAATGGCTATGACCGATAATGCAATCGCATACATCAGGTTGTAATAGCGGATAGTTTGCTTGGTTTGAGTATCATTATTTCTATGCATAATTAATCCTTATTTTTTCAAAATTTACAAGTGCTATTTACAAAAAAAATTACTATTTTGTAGTGTAATTCAATCATTAAATTTGAATATAAATCTCAATTCATTTCAAATACTACAAACCATGACAACAAACTTAAAATTAGGCTCTTATATAGAAATAAAAAATATACAAAACACTTCTAAAGTAACGAGCCACTTCAATCAAAATCCTTTAAAAATACTATTACCCAAAACACATAACAAAGCGGTACATCTAGTAACGACCAACTACGGTGGTGGAATGGTGCAAGGAGATAATATTCAATTTACAATCAACGCTAACAAAGACACCAAAGCGTTGCTTACTTCTCAGGCCAATGCTAGAGTTTATAAATCAGAAGATGGGCGTTTTTGTAAGATGATTCAGAAAACCAATGTGCATGAAAATGCGGAATTTTATCAACTGAATGATCCATTGGTATTGCATTCTAATGGAAAATTAAAGCAATTTACTGAATTTGAATTGGGTAAAAACAGTGTTTTGTTCTTTATGGATTGGGTGCAGGCAGGAAGAGTGAGTACAGGCGAAGTTTTCCAATTCCATCATTTTTATTCTGAAATCAACATTAAAAAAGAAGGAAAAAGAGTGGTTGCAGATAAGTTTATGATTTCTCCCGATACACAAAAATGTACTTCTCCAGCCGTCTTTTTTAAGCATACTAATTTTATTAACATCTTCTTGGTTGGGAATGAGAAAAATGAGAAAGTGCAATTGATGGAGGAAAAACTAAGTACAGTCACACATCAAACGGTTCAAGCTAATATCACACAGGAACCAGAAGTGTTGGTTTCTTTTGACCGTATTAATAGCGAGGTAGTTTTAGTTCGATTATCAAGTATAAATCATGACAAATTATATGATTTTATACATGAATTCTCCAAAATATTTAAAAATAATTCTTTATTGAATTTCAACCCTTATGACAGGAAATTATAATTCAATTTAAGGGTAAATTCAACACATCATAATACTGATTCAAGCCTTAAGCCATAGGCGTGGCTTGGACCTACATTTGTAAAAAATCTGAAGCCTTTTAGATGTCAATGTGTACCTAAAAGTCTTCAGATTTTTTCATATTACCAACACAAGTCACGCCTATGGCTTAAGACTTGCACTAGTTTAGCTTTTAGTGCGTATGTGCTTCCTCCAAAGCATGTGCTTTTGCATGGAAAATATGGTCAATTACTTTATCCACATTATAACCATGGTAGGCTTTTGCGAAAATAAATGGTCCGTTTTGACGCATTTTCGTTGCATCTCTTTCCATTACTTTCAAATCAGCGTTTACTAGCTCTGCGATATCAATTTTGTTGATGACTAACAAATCCGCTTGCGTGATACCAGGACCACCTTTTCTAGGAATTTTATCACCACCCGATACATCAATCACATAAATCGAGAAGTCTACTAATTCTTTACTGAAGTGTGCCGCTAAGTTATCTCCACCACTTTCTACAAAAAGGATTTCTGTATCTGGAAATTTCTCCATCAAATCCTCCAATGCGTTCATATTAATCGAAATATCTTCGCGGATAGCCGCGTGAGGGCAACCACCTGTTTCCACACCTACAATTTTATCTGCTGGCAATGCTTCATTTCTTGTTAGGAATTCTGCATCTTCTTTGGTGAAAATATCATTGGTTACTACCGCAATGTTCGTTTTCTCTTTTAATCTACGGCACAACTGTAATAAAAGGGCTGTTTTACCCGTTCCAACAGGTCCGCCAATACCTACCGTAAATGCTCTTTTTTTATAATTTCGGTCTTCTTTACTCAACTCTCTGTTAGAGAAAAAGCCAGGACCGTCGTAATGTTCTTGATGGAATAAGTGAGGTAATGAACAACCAGGAGTGAATGAAATCATAATCTTAATTTTGAAAAAGTTTTGTGTATAAATATTTGTGTGAGAGCTGTGCCATTTCTACAATGTAAGTGCATTTATAGGCTTGCTCTACTGAAGGTATTTGGTCAATAGTAAACGTTTCTTCGAGTTCCTTCAATAGATCGCTCTGCATTTTGTGTCCTTGCGATGGACCGAGTGTTCCCAAACGAATGATGGCACTCAATTGATCCCTTACAATCATAAACAAGTAGAGGATACATACATTTTCTAATGAGTACCCCAATAGCTTGCAAGTGTAGCCGAAGATGATCAAAAAATCGGGATCGGTGTTTTCTACTGGCCAAAGGGCTACATCTTCACCATGCAGTTGCATGATGGCTCTTTTCCAGTTTTTCCCCAATACAACCCCTGCCTTTTTAATGGCCGGATTCAATAGCATCACATCATAGCTTTCGCATAAATGCGGTAAATCTTCTGCTTCTGCCTCAAAGGCTTCCTTTACAAAAGCCATATCAAACTTGATGATTTGATGAAGGTAATCTTTCAGGTATTGGTTTAACCCTTTTACATCCGAAATGATCCCCGACTTTACGGCATATTCTAATCCATTGGAATAGGCATAACCGCCAATCGGGAAAGCGGAATCGGCTATATGTAATATTTGATATAATTCAGTATTCAACATACAACGCTTTCTTAGAATAGGTTGTACAGTTGTGCCAAAGGAACTTTTGCGACCGGTTCACATGATAAATGTACACCGTCGGCAGTTACTTTATAGCTTTCTGGATCTACGGTGATTTCCGGAAGCGTGCTATTCAGTTTCATATCCTTTTTACCTATGTTTCTGCAGTTTTTAATGCCTACAATCTCTTTTGAAATACCGTATTCTTTTACGTTTTCAATAGAACTTTGAGAAACAAAAACAGCCGAAGTATGTGGAGCGGCTTTTCCTTTAAAACCAAACATCGGTCTTGAGTAAGATGGACCAGGAGTTGGGATAGAGGCATTCGGATCACCCATTTGAGCTTGTGCCACTACACCACCTTTGATGATGATCTCTGGTTTTGCACCAAAGAATTGCGGTTTCCATAATACGATGTCCGCCATTTTCCCTACTTCAATCGAACCTGTCACATGTGAAAAACCGTGAGCGATGGCTGGATTGATGGTATATTTTGCCACATAGCGCTTTACTCTGTGGTTGTCATTTCCTGATTGATCTTCTTCCAAGAAGCCTCTTTGCTCCTTCATTTTTGCCGCCGTTTGCCACGTTCTTGTAATCACTTCCCCCACACGTCCCATAGCTTGAGAATCAGAAGCGATAATGGATAGTGCCCCCATATCATGCAAGATGTCTTCTGCTGCAATAGTTTCCTGACGGATTCTTGATTCTGCGAAAGCAACGTCTTCAGGAATGTTTTTATCTAAATGATGACACACCATCAACATATCCAAGTGCTCATCAATCGTATTGACCGTAAAGGGTCTTGTAGGATTGGTTGATGATGGAATTACGTTCGGGTCACCACACAACATGATAATATCTGGCGCGTGACCTCCACCTGCACCTTCGGTATGGTACGTGTGAATCGTTCTGTTTTTCAAAGCGGCTTTTGAAGCTTCCACAAAACCACTTTCATTCAATGTGTCAGTATGAATACAGATTTGAACATCCATTTTATCTGCTACACTCAAACAGTTGTCAATCGCCGCTGGAGTGGAGCCCCAATCTTCATGTAATTTCAAACCGCAGGCACCCGCTTCTATTTGCTCTTCTAATGCTTCGGGGTGCGATGTGTTTCCTTTTCCTAAGAAACCAAAGTTCATCGGGTAATCATCTGTGGCTTGCAACATCATGCGGATGGCAAATTTTCCCGGAGTACATGTAGTAGCATTGGAATTGGTTGTTGGTCCTGTTCCACCACCTAAGAAAGTCGTAACACCCGAAGCCAATGCTTCATCGATTTGTTGTGGACAGATATAATGAATGTGCGAGTCAATTCCTCCTGCGGTGATAATTGCCCCTTCTCCTGCTACTACATCGGTGCTCGCTCCTACAATCATATCAGGGTGAACACCAGGCATAATATGCGGATTTCCTGCTTTACCGATGGCATGTATTTTACCATCTTTTATACCAATATCTGCTTTGATAATACCTGTATAATCGACAATCAGTGCATTGGTAATCACCATATCCAATACATCTTTTCGGCGTAAGCCTGAAGCTTGTCCCATGCCGTCTCTTAATACTTTCCCCCCTCCAAACTTGCATTCTTCACCATAAACGGTGTAATCTTTTTCTACTTCAATACAAAGGTTTGTATCGCCTAAATATAATTTATCGCCAGTAGTGATGCCGTACATATCGGCATACGCCTGTCTGCTAATTTCTTTTGCCATAATCATTTTTGTTAATTGATCGAATTGAAAGCTGTTGGAAAACCTAAACCGTTTTGGCTAGTCTTTCTTTTATTTCCTCTTCCGTCACCTGATCTACAGGACCGTTTACGATGTTGTTTCCTCCGTAAATGATCTTTTGACCAGCAATCTCTACCAACTCCACTTTTTTATTTTCTCCTGGTTCAAAACGGATCGCTGTTCCTGCAGGAATATTAAGTCGGTAACCCAGTGAAGCTATTCGATCAAAGGACAATTGAATATTAGCGTCAATAAAGTTGTAATGAGAACCTACCTGTACGGGGCGATCACCCATATTAGTTACATCTAGCGTGATAGTTTTTCTGTTCTCGTTGAGAATAATGACTCCTTCTCCTAATTCCTTTTTACCCGGTAAAGGATTGGATACATTATCCATCTCAATTTTTGTTTTCGATTTTGTCAGACCAGAACCGTATAATGCCCAATCATTGTCAAGGTTTTCATCGCAGATAGGTGAATGCACTGTAACGAGTTTGGTGCCATCCATAAAAGTACCTTCAATTTGTACTTCATGGAGCATTTTTTCCACACCGGGCATTACATCATCAATGCCTAGGATTTTCTTTCCTCTATCCATTAATTCTGCCACGGAAGCACCTTCACGGATAAACTCCAACAGTTGAGTGGAGATGAGAGCGACTGATTCGGGGTAGTTGAGTAATACACCTCTAGCGTAGCGTTTTTGTGCCACCACACCAGCATTGTGCAACATCAATTTGTCTATTTCTTTCGGACTTAGATGCATGTTAGTTGTTTTTAGTACTAAGACAAAATTATTTAATACTAATTCTATTTATTGTTTTGCGATTACTTCCTTCAAAAAACTTTAAATAGAATCACTATTTGTTCGTTTTTTAGCGTTGTACTCACAAAAAATAAATTAGAATTAATTATGATCTATTTTTGGCTTAGTACTTAGCTTAATGAAAATTATCTAAACTGATAAGTGCTTACGAATTCTATCGGCGTCAATAGTACTTGCTTCCATTTGTTCGATGACCTTACCTCTATCCATAATATAGAAGTAATCAGAAATTCGTAATGCGAAATCTAGTTTTTGCTCTACTAAAACTACAGAAATTCCTTTTTCCAATGCAAGTTTTTTCAGAATATCTCCTATATCTTGGGTGATTGAAGGCTGAATTCCTTCTGTGGGTTCATCCAAAAGCAGCATACTTGGTCTTCCGCACAATGCTCTTGCTATGGCTAACTGCTGTTGTTGTCCACCACTTAGGTTTCCTCCCGGTCGGTTTCTAAAATCTTTTAATATGGGGAATAGCTCATAGATTTCATCCTCTGGAATTTTCGCTTTTCTATTTGTACATGCATCCAAACCAATCAAAAGGTTTTCATAAACGGTTAATTTCGGAATGATTTCTCTTCCTTGAGGCACATAGCCAATTCCTGCTTTTGCTCTTTTATGTGAAGGAAGTTTTGAGATGACTTTTCCTTCAAATTCAATAGCCCCACTTTGTACATTAAGCAATCCCATTATGGTTTTTAAGGTAGTCGTTTTCCCTACTCCATTTCTCCCCATGATGGTAGTTACTTTTCCTTTTTTAGCTTCTAATTCTGTTCCCCAAAGCACTTGGCTTTCTCCATAAGAGGTTTCAAGGGCACTGACTTTTAAATGTGTTTCAAGTTTATTCCAAGAGGAAGTGATATTATTTTCTGTGGCTACGAGTTCCATTTTATTTCGAGATTAAGTGAGTCTTTTGATATAGAAATCGGGAGATTTCTGTTGATCTGCAAGGCACGAATGACGCTATCGCTTAACATTCGCGCCAGTGGTAGTACTACTTTCTAAATTAAGGTAGAATTCCCACCGGCCTTGAAGGGAAAAGCGTTAAGAATTACATGAAGAGAGCCGTAAAGAATGATTTTGCTGTTTGAGCGCAGCGAGTTTAAAATCATTTAGGCGAAAGAAATGTAATTTAGCTTTTGACTTCAAAGCCTTGAATTTTTTGCTTCGTTTTTGTTTCAAGACAAAAATGAAGAAGAAGGAAGCTTGAAAGTAGAGTCTTCAATGATTTCCTAACGGTCTGTCAAGCGTTGACAAAACGTATTAAACATACTATGCTGAACGTTGGGCCTGAGCCGAATCAGGTGCTCCCAAATAGCAATCAATAACCTGTTGATCATTTTTGACTTCCTGAAAAGTCCCTTGCGTCAAGATCGATCCTCGTACCAAAACGCTTACTTGATCAATGGCGATTTGCTCTACGAACTTCATATCATGCTCAATGACAATGACACTATGAGAATTGCTCAATTCACACAAAAGATTACCTGTTTTTTCTGCTTCGGAATCTGACATTCCAGCGGCAGGTTCATCAATCAACATCAATTCTGGATCTTGCAGTAAGACAATTGCTATTTCCAGCCACTGCTTTTTACCATGCGATAAAGAACCTGCTATTTTATCTAAATCATCCTGCAAACCTACCTTTAAGGCGATTTCATGGATTTTATCTAAGTGTTCTTTTTTTGTTTTGTAAAAGAAAGTGGAGATGATATCCTTTTTGACTTTCAAACCTAAAAGCATATTATCAAAAACCGACAAGCCCGTAAAGACTGTTGGTTTCTGAAACTTTCTCCCCACTCCCATTTCAGTAATTTTCACTTCACTCATACCGATCAATTCTTCTCCCTTGAATAGGATTGACCCTTCATCCGGTTTTGTCTTTCCACAAATTATATCCATAAAAGTAGATTTCCCTGCCCCATTGGGACCAATAACTACTCTCAATTCGTTTTCTTTTAAATCAAACTGATCCAATTTCAAAGCCTGTACTCCTCCAAAAGCCACGCTTAAGTTTTTTACTGATAACATAATTCTCTTCGTTTAGGTAATTTAGGCTGAAACATTAATAACTTCATTCTCCACATCTTCTGCTTCTTTGTTGTTTTTATCAGAGGCAAAAAATGTCTTTATATAGGCTTGAATTTGTTGAAATAAACCGATCATTCCTTTGTCTAAATACAATACTGTAATCACGAACAAGCCTCCTAAAACATACAACCATCCCCCTGGTAAAATAGAGGTGAAAATACTGTACAATAAATTGACTACGATAGCTCCTAACACGGCTCCTTTCAAGTTTCCTCGTCCACCCAAGGCTACCCAAACGATCATTTCGATGGAAGCCTGTACATCCATTCTTCCCGGTGTGATAATTCCGGTTTGAGGTAAATAAAGCATACCGCCAATTGCTGCTATCACTGACCCAATCATAAAAATGGTAATCTTGTAGGCTGATACACCATAACCTGTAAAACGCATTCTTGATTCGCTGTCTCTGATGGCGACCAAACCCTTTCCAAACTTAGATTTTGTAAGGAAAGAAGAGTAGATATAAATCAAGCATAACACGATAAAACTGAGGAAGTATAAACCTAGTTTTGTAGATGTTTCTCTAAGGTCAAACCCTAATAAATATTTGAAGTCTGTCAAACCGTTAGTACCCCCAAGCATTGTTTCATTTCTTGAGAATAAAAGGAACATCGCTAAGGCTAATGCTTGTGTAATGATGGCAAAATATACCCCTTGAATACGGCTTCTGAAGACGAAGAATCCGAAGATTAAGGAAAACAATGCCGGCACTAATAATGAAAGTATAAAGGCTAATGGAAAAGAAGAGAATGGAGCCCAGAATGTGGGTAATTCAGTGACCTGATTCCATTCCATAAATGCCGGCAATTGATGTCCTTCGGGTAAATTGGAAAGGGTCATGTACATACCGATTCCGTAAGCTCCCAAGCAAAAGAAGAAGGCTTGCGTCATACTTAGCACCCCCGTATATCCCCAGATCAAGTCGATTCCAATGGCGGCTATGGCAAAGCAAAAATAGCGACCCCACAAGGTCATGGTATTCGTTTCAACAAATCCTAAGAGATTGCCCAAGGGCATAAGTATTAGAAACAAGCCTATGAAGACTAAATGATATTTTTTCTGAATTAATGTTTTCATGATTTCAATTTCTTTGAACACGTTTTCGGATGAAGAATTTGATAATTAAGAATGTAGAATGAAGAAGTGATTCATGGTATAAAGAGAAGACTTATGAGTTTCTTCCCTCTTAACTCTTAACTCAATTTATTCTTCAGACAATCTTCCTTTGTCAGGAAAGAGTCCTTTAGGTTTGAACTGTAAGAAGAAGATGATGATGGCGAGCATTATTACTTTGCCATACACTGCTTCATAAAAGGATTCAAAGATTTTGGACAATACGCCCACACCCATTGCTGAAGCAATAATTCCTACGAGTTTTCCTACTCCACCTACTACCACAATCAAGAAAGAATCTACGATATAAGTCTTTCCCATATTTGGCACTACATTACCGATCAAAGTCATGGCACAACCCGCAATTCCTGCTAAACCAGAACCTAAGAAGAAGGTCATGGCATCAATTCTTTTCGTGGAAATTCCTAGACAAGCACTCATATTTCTGTTTTGAGTTACAGCTCTGATCTTCACTCCTAGTCTTGACTTAAAGAAAACAATGTAAGTCAGCACTCCCATAAACACCGTCAAACCGATGATAAACAATCTATTGAAAGGTAAAATCAAACCATCCATTACTTCTATACCTCCTGATAGTAATTCCGGTGATTTTACGGCAGTGATATCTCCGAAAATACTTCTACAAATCTGGATCATAATCAAACTCAATCCCCACGTTCCTAAAAGGCTTTCCAACGGTTTGTTATAAAGGTGACGGATAATTAATCTTTCGATTAAAAGTCCAATCAAACCTGCCGTGATAAATGATAATGGCAATGAAACCCAGAAATAACCTTCAAACCATGAAGCAGGCAAATAGGAAATAAAGCACTGCTGAATAACGTATGTTGTATATGCACCAATCATTAAGAACTCACCGTGACTCATATTGATCACACCTGCCAATCCATAAATGATTCCTAGTCCTAAGGCTACCAACAATAAAATACTGCCCAAAGAAATACCACTGAAAAGGTTTTGGGCTGTATTGATAAATCTTTCGCGGGCTTGTATAGTGCTGATCAGTTCACTTGCTAAAATATAAGACTGATCTTGTGGTGCATTTTCTTTTTTCTTTAAATATTGTTCCAAAGGATCTAACATTTGATCCGATGCTCCTTCACCCAATTGGGCTAAAGCATTCATCTCTAATTGCTCATTTCCACTTAAAAGCCAAATGGTATAAATGGCTTCATTTCCTGCTGCTTTGACTTTTTCATCACTTTCTGTTTTTAATTGTTCCGTCAAAAACGCAACATCCTCTAAAGTACCTGACTGCTTAAAGCGTTGATAAGCATTAAGCTTGCTTTGAGCAACAGGAGTGTACAATTGGGTATATTTTGATAAAGGACGAAACTTTAAAATATATTTTCTTGAGAGTTTTAATGGTGTTATTCCTGCCACATCACTCTCTGCTTCTTTAAATTCAGGATATACCTCATAGTATGATTTTATACCTGGAAACAGAGTGTATGCTTTCGTTCCTTTTACATAAAGTCTTTTTTCTAATACGGCACCAATGAGTGCGTAGGTATGGGGTGTTTTAGTTTCTACTAAGAAGTTAACGGCGCTGTCTAACTCCGTTTTATTATTGGATAATATCGTTTGTACACTGTTTTCTACCGTTTTCTCAAAAGAATAGGCAGTAAAGGAGAGGGTTCCCAAAATCAAGGTTAGGAACAGGAGTTTTGATTTTAACATCAGAAAAAAATTAAGTGATAGAAATGTGAGATGTGAGTGAAGTACTAATTACAATTCTTGATGTGAGAGGAGGTCATAGGCTTTACGATCACCTATGACCTAGAACTATTGACCACAGTTCTACTCACTTAAGTAGGAAACCATAAATAGTTGCTATAAATGCTTCCCTACTTAATTCTTCAATCTAACTACATAGCAAACTTGCTAAATGGTTCTGGCACCACGAGATCGTCTGTTCTTGAAATAATATCAAACTGACCATCTGCACGAATTTCTCCAATAAGTACCGGCTTCGACAAGTGATGGTTATCAGGGTGCATTTCTACATATCCGCCTGGTGCTTCAATCGAAAGACCTGAAAGTGCTTTGATCACTTGCTCTACATCTGTTGTTCCCGCTTTTTCAACTGCTTTTTTCCATAAGTATATACCTGCATACGACCAGTGAATCGGATCGTCCGTTACACGAGATTCACCGCCATGCAATCCATTTTCTTTACAATATTTTTTGAAGCTTTCCACAAACTTGAAGTTCTCCGGTGTTTTTACCGATTGGTAATAGTTCCATGCCGCCAAGTGACCTACTAAAAACTCTGTATCCATTGCTCTTAATTCATCTTCTGCTACTGACATCGCCATGATCGGGCAAGTAGAAGCTGATAAACCTTGGTTGGCAAATTCTTTATAAAAAGGAACATTACTGTCACCGTTGATCGTACTCAATACACATGCATCACCAGAAGAAGCAAAACGCTTGATTTTTGATACAATAGTTTGGTAATCTTGGTGGTGGAAAGGTGTGTATTCTTCAATAATATTTTCTTCAGGAACACCCGAATCCAATAAGAAGTTCTTTAAGATTTTGTTGGCTGTTCTTGGGAATACATAATCCGTACCCAATAAATAGAACTTTTTATAGTTACCACCCTCTTCGCTCATCAAATATTCAGCTGATGGAATCAACTGTTGGTTTGGTGTTGCTCCTGTATAAATGATGTTTGGTGATTGCTCTTGCCCTTCGTATTGTACAGGATAGAAAAGTAGTCCTTTGTACTCTTCGTATACTGGCAATACTGATTTTCTTGATACTGAAGTCCAGCAACCAAAAGTTACGTCTACTTTATCTTTCACTAAAAGTTCTTTTGCCTTTTCGGCGAATAGATCCCAGTCCGAAGCCGGGTCTACAATCACAGGCTCTAATTGTTTTCCTAATACACCACCTGAAGCATTGATTTCGTCAATTGCCATCATTAATACATCTTTTAATGATACTTCGGAAATGGCCATTGTACCACTCAATGAGTGCAATACGCCTACTTTAATTGTTTCTTGTTTTTCTGCTACAGTTTCTGAATTGGAAGATGCTTTTTTATTGGCACTACAGCTAAAAAATAGGCCGATTATAAAGATTAGAAGACAATGTCTGTTGATGATACGTTTCATAGTTAAATTATTGTTTGTTCTAAAATTGTATAGATGAGATGTTTATTCGATTTTAGATTTAGAATACAAAGATTTGAGCTTGAAGCCATACTTGACCGTAAGCTTTAGACTCATTTGTTGTGGCTACAGTTTTAGTTGTCGTAGTATAAGATAGTCTTAGATTGGTGTTATAGCCATTGAACCAATAGTTTACACCACCACCAAATACAGTAGTAGAATTATACTTATTGAAGTCTGAAATACTCTCATTTGCTCCAATCTGATTGCTTTCGGCGTTCATGCCCTGACGCTCGTAGCGCAACCATGGTTGTAATTTAAGATCTTTAAAGTAATATCCCAACTCCATGAATTGTGTATTTTGTGTAGGGATCATTGTAGCAAAAGAATATTCATTATCTGGGTTATTACCACCTGAAATATAAGAATAAGCACTATTCAAAGTGATTGAACCTAAATCTCCTACAGGCATATCTAAGAATACATCCACACCTGCAGCCAAATAATCTCCTTGTGTGTCAACACCACCACCAATTGATAATGTTTTACCTTTTCCTAAGTTGGTACCAGAGTAATAGAAGCTTTTGTCTTCGTCAAATACATTATAAACCAAACGGCCTACAGTACGGATAGGTGAAGAGCTTGTTCCTTCAAAGTTGGTTCTGCCTGAGAAGAAACCTAAACGATATTCTAATTTGTTGTTCGCAAAGAAACCTCTAAAGTTCACACCCAAATCCCTACCGAAATTACCTTGTAATGGGCTATCCGGAAACAAGTTGTAAGGATATTGATAATATGTAAAATCATTAGCCATTAAACCTGCTGCACCTTGAAGACCATTTCTGTTGTGTGATACTAACTGAAGACCACCAATTACAGAAAAGTAATCATTGAAAACATGCTCATACTGACAATCCAAGATAATCGGCGTTACAGCGACTCTTTTTCCACCATCAGCAGTTGTTGCTCCGTTAATTGGTGCTGGAATTTCAGTTTCCATAAAGAAATTACCTTTTTTTGTCAATTGTGCTCCCACCAGAATTCTTGCTCTGTAGACTGTAAAGTCTGTTGACCAATTGCTTGGATTTTCTCCTCCAGGATTTCCTCCAAATGCATAGCCATCTTGTTGGCTACCTGCAAACATGTGAATGATTGCTCCTACTGAAAAAGAGGGTTTAAATTCTTCTTCCTTTTGTTTTTCATCATTGTCATCTGCATTACTTGCAAAGATGCTCTTGGTCTCATTTTTCTCCGCATTGATTTCTTTTAGTAATGATATATCATCATTAATACGTAAGCTTGTCGATTGTTTCGATTGTGCTGATGCACTGTAGTTTACAAAAAAGAAAGTTAAGAGAGAGAAAGTAAAAGTTAAGTAGTTGGTTTGTTTCATAATAAAATTGTTATTCTTGATTACTTACGTAACAAACGTACGTAACAATACCTATCATTCCAATACTATTTTAAAAAATTACGTAATCACAACGCAAAAACATTAAAAACACTGCCATATCGCAGTTTTCAACAAAATCAACTATATATTTCAATATTTACAACAAAAACAATATATTATTACACATATTATGAAATAAAGAATAATTTATCTTACTTAGCATTTAAATAAAATAAAAAAATACAACATGAAATTACGTAAGTAACAAAACAACAATTAAGTATGCTAACAGAAAGCTTTCCTCTATTACTCTCCGCTCTTAGTATAGGAGTTATTCATACACTATCAGGCCCAGATCATTATATGCCTTTTGTTGCCTTAGCAAAAACTAAAAACTGGAGTACTACAAAAACATTAAACATAGTAGCTATCTGTGGTGTAGGTCATGTGATCGGTTCTATTGTATTAGGCCTATTGGGCGTAGCATTAGGTTGGAGTGTTTCTAATCTAGAAATTATAGAAGGACAAAGAGGCTCTATCGCTTCATGGTTTCTATTGATTGCAGGTTTACTGTATGCTGTTTATGGGATTTATACGGCCGTTAAAAACAAACCGCACTCTCATGTGGACACCAAAAAGTCACTTTCCTTTTGGGTCATCTTTATCATTTTTGCTTTTGGTCCCTGTGAACCACTGATTCCACTATTAATGTACCCTGCGGCACAGCTCAACCTCTATTTACTAGGGGCTGTAACTTTCGTTTTTGCCATTGCAACCATCGGTACAATGCTTACCAGTGTTTATACTTTAACGAAAGGTATATCGCTTGTACATTGGCATAAACTGGAAAGGTACAGTCACCTCATTGGAGGTGTTACTATCATGATATGTGGCATAGGAATGGTGTTTTTAGGGTTATAAGTCTTGCCGTTTTTATGGCATACTTCATTTTTTTAACTTTGAGTAATTGAATATTTTTTTATTACCTTACATTCTAAACTGATCTAAACCGACCTATGTTAAAGCACAGAATATTATTAGTGGATGACCATGAAATTTTCAGAAATGGTGTAAAACAACTCGTAAATAAGGAGGAAGACCTTGAAGTTGTAGCTGAAGCTAGTAATGGAGAGGAAGCCATTCCATTGGTTGCCAGTCATCATATTGATGTGGTTATCATGGATATTTCAATGCCTAAAAAGTCGGGACTGGAAGCCGCCGAACTTCTCTTGACAGAATCAAAGGAAACACGAATTCTATTTCTTTCTCTTTATGATCGAGAAGATTATATAGTGAAAGCAGTGAAAGTTGGTGCGTGTGGCTATATTCTTAAGGATGAATCCAATAAAACGTTTTTGAAAGCGATTAGAAAAGTAGCCGCCGGCAAGTATTATTTTTCAGGAGATACAAGTGATATCATCGTAAAAGGCATCCGTGAAGATAAATTCGGCAACTCTTCTTCTTCCATCAAAACACAAAATACCATCAGCTTATCCAAAAGAGAATCTCAGATTTTGAATCACTTAATGGAAGGGCTTGACAATAAAGAAATCTCAGAAATGCACTCCGTCAGTATTCGAACCATTGAAACTCACCGATTGAATATCTTGAGAAAATTAAGCGTTAAAACCATTGAACAGGCCATCGAAAAAGCAAAGAAACTTGGGGTTGTTTAGGTCGTGGCATAAATTATATATAAATACAATACCCATCCAATCTTATATCAAATACTAAGATTGGATGGGTATTGTATTTTATCAAACTTCTATTCCACTGGCAAAGAAATTCCAAATTGAAGAACATACGGCTTCCCTGTCAAATCCACTTTCATTTTAGATTCTAATGAATTAAAATTTAACACTGGAAGTATATCAGCAGCGATACTATTTCCTTCTTTATCCTTAAAAGTATAATCAATTTTATCACTAATTACCGGACAGTATGAAGAAGGGTTATAAAAATTGAAGATAATATCATTTCTATCGAGTATTATTTCTCCTATTTCATACTTTAGTTCTACAGTATAATTATGTTCATCTTCAACATAGAAATGTATATTTTGAGTTACTCTATGATTGTCTGTAATAATAGTATTTACTTCAGCTTTGACATAATTATTAATTGAGTACTGGAAAATATTAAGTTCCTCATTGTAAACTAAATCATTATACATGAAATCAGTCCTTGTTGAATTACTCTCTAAAGACACTCTAACTTCTTCTACTAAAGAATCATCCAAATCAAATAAAGGCTCTGCATTCTTATTATAATACATAAAAATAGAGCCTGCTATATGATTATAAGGTTCTATTAATTCATCATTAATCACATTTATTACATTGTTTTTTGTAAAAGTAATAATCTGTGAGAATTGATACAGATCCTTTAAAAGGTATTCAACATCATCATCATCTTGTCTTCCATCTCCATTAATATCTTTATACCTTTTCCAATAGGTATCATAAGAGACATAGATTCTGTTATGATCAATCACTTCTAAATAATTACTCGCACAGAGAACAGTTCCAATATTACTAGTATCATACATAAATTGTAAACCATCTTCACTGATTGATAATTTATATCCTCCAACTTTGTAAGTTCCAGGATAGAAGACTACCAAAGAAGTATCACTTGTTACTTTGTGATAAATAGTATCGTTTACCAAAACGTAAATACTATCATAAACTACAGTTCTTATAGTGTCATGATGAATAGTTGTTACCGTATCATAGGAAACATGATGAATAGTATCTGCTACAATAGTTTCGTTGTCTGTTGGTAATAAGTCTTTTTCACACGATACAAATAACAGTACACTCAGCACCATTAATAAAAAGTATTTCATATTAGATTAGTTAAAAGTTTCTATCAATCGTGAAAAAACTGTAAATATCCTTAAATCGCAACAATAACAGGTATTTTGACAACAAAGCACCTGATAACTGTCACAAATAGATTAAAAACCGACTAATCTAATTCTCTAACAAATATGTGAGCCAACTTTAAAGAAGTAAAAGACACACACTGAACGTTAATAAAATAATATAATGGAGTTATGCGGATGAGTAGTTCAAAATCGATTGAATCAAAGCTCGCTTTCTATCACAAAGCATCCTCCTCTAAATAATGAATCTTTTCAATTACCAACTAACCGAGTTTCTTTATAAAGTCCTACTTCTAGTTTTGCTTGAAGGAGTACACTTAATTATAGTTTGAACCCGATCACCGTAATATCATCTCTTTGATCTTCCTCTCCCTGATGTCTCTGTAGAAGGTATTCTAGTTGTTCCTTTTGTTTAGACATCTCTAATTTTGAGGTACCAGACAGTATATCTTCAAATAGTTTTTTACCAATTTTCTTTCTGAATTTATTGTTTTGATCAATATAGCCATCCGTTGAAAGATAGATTTTATCTCCTTCTTGAAGCTGAATGGAATGTGATGTAAATTTCTTCTCTTTTTTCTTCTTACTTCTACCTCCTATAGAAATATTGTCACCTTTTAATGAGATCAATTGATCTTCCTTTGTTTTATAGAAATAAACTGTGCTTTTTGCTCCAGTAAATGTCACTTCTGTTTCACCTTTTCCATCAGCAACAACCTTTAAAAGGGCTAGGTCCATTCCGTCATCAATATCAGAATTCTCCTGTTGGAGGTAATCAATGATAGAAGCATTCAGTTTTGTAAGAATCTCTACTGTGTCATATTCTTTATGTTCTTTGATGATTTTATTAAGAATTGAAATTCCCAACATCGACATAAAACCACCTGGAACACCATGGCCAGTACAATCTACCGAAGCTACAAAAGTAGTGTTGTCTTCAGGAATTGTCATCCAGTAGAAATCACCTGATACAATATCTTTAGGCTTGAAAATAATGAAGTGTTCAGCAAAGGCCCTTTGGAGCTTTTTAGCACTAGGGAGTAATGCAAACTGCATCGTTTTGGCATATCGGATACTGTCTGTCATCCTTTTATTTTTTCGCTTCATATCAGAATTAATAGACCTTACTTGCTCTATCAGCTCTGATACTTCAACGTTTTTAGCATTCAGTTCATCATTTCGCTCAGAAATCAGATCATTGGTTTCTGAAAGGTAATCTCTTTGTTGCTGAAGTTCCTCTGCTTGTTGTTGAAGTTCTTCAGACTGTTGCTGCAACTCCTCCGACTTCTCATAAATCTCTCTTGTTCTTTCCGTCACCTTCATTTCAAGTTTTACCTCTCTCAATTTGAATCGACGTACTCTCCAACGGTAAACAACAAACAGCACTAAAAAGAATGCTAATGTAAACAACACCTGAACTTCTAATCTTTCATAGAAAGTAGCCCGCTTATTAAACTCCAGTTTCACAGGGTTTTCTAACCAGGCATTATCTTGGTTTCCGGCAGAAATCAGAAAAGTATACTCTTTTGGAGGAAGGTTGGTATAGATAGCTCTCTTGCCTCCTTCAGCTTCAATCCAGTCTTTATCAAAACCCTCCAATTTATATTTATAATGAATGCCTTCGGGATGTAGTAAGCTAACCCCTTCATAAGCAATTTCCAGTCTTGTATTTCCTTCTGGAATTTCTAAATGATCACCTCGATGGTCAATTGTTCTTCCATTGACAGTTACTTTATTGATAATGACTGTTGGAGGAATTTTATCTGTCTTGATATTGTTGCAATCTACAATACTGACGCCGTCATACGTATGAAACCAAATATGGCCGTTGTCTCTGACCAGGCTTTTACCATTGGCCATCACACTTTTGGACTTCATTCCGTCTTTGGTACTGTATAATTTCAGTTGTGCTTTATCAAGCTTTCCTGCATACACCTGATCCAATTCATCAATATCCAAAGTATAAACACCCACATTACAACCTACCCACAGAAGGTTGTTCTCTTGATCTTCAATAATATTAAATGCCGATGTAACTTCTCCTTCAATCTTTCTATGATAACTAAAAACTTTATCTTCTTCAAACCTGAAAATACCATTATTAGTACCAAACCAAATCACACCTTTATGGTCTTCTGTTACTTTAAAAACAAGCTCAGAATTGAGACCATGCTCTTTCATAAAATTATGGAACTTACCCTCTTCATAAATTGTGATACCTGATTTTGTACTGATCCACAGTCTTCTTCGGCTGTCTTCAAAAATAGAAAGTATAAAGTTGTTGGCTAAACCATCTTTCGTTGTAAAAGTTTTAAAATGTCCATCCTGCTTCAGAAGGCTTAAACCATCGATGGTGCCGACCCAAATATTTCCAAAACTATCTTCAAATGTAAAGCGGGCATAAATATTACCAAGCCCGTCCAATTTGGTGTAATGCGTTGCTTTTTGATGACGGTCAACTTTGGTTAAACCTTTCTTTGAGGCAATCCATATGTTTTTCTTGCTATCGACGAGTATATCTTTCAGATTTCTTGTTTTCAATTTTGGATTATACCAGTGAGGGCTGAAAGTTTTGGTTTTGTCTTTGTAAACCGTGATTCCATTATTGGTAGCCAATAAAATCTCATCTTTTGACTCTCCTTGGGCAATGGAATATACAAATTTACCTGTTACACCTTGCTGTACTCCGTAACTGACAAATTGTCCCATGTTCAAACGGTAAGCACCGTGCTGGTACGTTCCTATCCAATAGTTGCCTTCATGGTCTTCAACAATACTACAGACAACATGTTTGTTGATTTCTTTATTTCTTGAAAATGAACTAATAGAACGGTTAAAATACCTTGCAACTCCTTTTTCTGTACCTATCCATATTGCTCCTTTTGAATCTTCATAAAGTGCTGTGACATGCTTTGAAGGAAGTTTATTCATTGCTTCAAAAACACTCAATTCAAACTCCTTATTCAGTCTTTTTAAAAAATTGTCTCCCCCAATCCACAAATTTTCTTTTTGGTCGACCACCAAAGCATTAATATTTTTGATCTTCTTGTTGACGTAATCAAACTTCTTATCATCAATTGCATATTTAAAAAGACCTTTTGCCTCTGTGCCAACCCATAGTTTCCCTGCCTTGTCCAGTAGTAAATCTGAAATGGAGGCATTTTTTAAAATAGGTGGAATGCCAGCAGTGATAAACTTCTGTTGTTTTATATCAAAATAGCAAAGTCCTTCCGGAGTACCGATCCATAAGTTTCCATTGCGGTCTTCTACTATTTTTTTGATTTCATTGTGAATTAATCCCTCTTTTTCAGTGAAGACTTTCCATTGATGATTACTGTATTTTACCAAGCCTGCCTGTGTGCCAAACCACCTTGCACTTTTGGTTTCCAGCATTACTGTAAAGGCATGAGTGGTCAACCCCTCAGTATTTCCCTGATTGATAATATACATTGATTCTCCATTATATCTAACGAGACCATTATATGTACTAAGCCATAAATATTTGTCTCTAGTTTGATAAATGTTCAAAACCCCATTGGTGGGTAAACCGTCTTCAGTAGTCAATGCTCCAAAGCTGTATTGAGACAGTTCTCTTTCATTATTCTCGTTAGCAAAAAGTAGATTACTAATAAGTAGGAAAATGATTGTAAGTACAGATCTACAAGTCATCGTTATTTATTAAATCAAGAAAAGTAACAAGTATCTATGGTGCTAAAAAAGTAATTTGCTTTAAACACCATCACCAAGCGTTACTAACCATTTATTTTAAAAGAATTGGAAGTTGTCGGTAATTAGCAAAAGAATTGAAATAAGGGAAAATACATAAATAAACATTAACAAATCACCCCTCTATCAACGGGTTTCTATTAACAAATGAATTCAGAATAGTATTTTATCATTGAATAAAAAACACATAATAAAGAAACTTTCATACGCTGTGTTACAGTAGAATAAAAGGCGAAAAAAGCTTTTTACCACTCCAACCCATTGATTTATTATTTTTAAATGAAGCTTAACAAAAACATTTTCAATAAGAGTCATAAAACTCCCTAAAAAATGGGGATAAATTATTTATACTTCTCAGTGATCGAATAATTTCCCTATTCTACTGTTAGGATAAAATATATTTAGTGTATTATTCACATAAATCAATATTCTATCAACATGGCAAACAAACTAGCAGTATTTATAAGTGTTTTCCTATTTCCTTTTTGGAGCTTCAGTCAAGATTTTAAAGACGTAAAAATGTATTATGTCAACTTTGACAAAGGAGAGGCTAATCCTTTAAAATCTCTTCCTTTTGAATCTTCAGACGGAAAAGTGAAATGGGGGCATGAAATTGTACTTTACCCTAACATTGAGCATCAAACTTTAGAAGGAATTGGTGGGGCATTTAATGAAATTGGAGGAGAGGCATTGTTGAGTCTTCCAGCGGAAAAACAGGATGAATTAATGCAAAATTTATTCTCCTCTGATAAAGCAGGTTTTACTTTTTGTAGAACTGCCATTGGTGCAAGTGATTTTGGGATTGATGCTTACAGCTATTCTGAAAAAGCAGACGATTATAAAATGAAATATTTCTCCATCGAAAGAGATCAAAAATATGTGATTCCTTATATTCAAAAAGCTTTCAAAATCAATCCTGAATTAACGCTTTTTGGCTCTCCGTGGAGTCCTCCAGCATGGATGAAAGTGAACAACTCGATGGTGGGGCTTACTGAAAAAAATAATTATCTGAAAGAAGATAAAAAAATCTATAAGGCTTATGCCAATTATTTTGTGAAGTACATCAAAGCATATCAGCAAAATGGGATCAGAATTGATAGAATTTGTGTGCAAAATGAAAATGATGCCAATACAAAATACCCTAGCTGTACCATGCCTCCTGCTCAAATGATGGATCTAGCAATCAATTACATTATCCCGACTTTCAAAAAAGAAAATATTACGGCTGATGTGTATGCAGGTACTTTGAGAACTGCCATTAAAACGGATATTATAGAATTACTTCAACTTGATGGTGTAGATCAATTGGCGGGTGTGGGTATTCAGTATACTTCTCCATTTTTCATTACAGATGCTGTAAGAATGCATCCCGACTTAAAGATGTTTCATACTGAAGGTCACTGTTATAATGGTAAAAACAATGTGGAACAGGCTTCGCATAGACTAGAAGAGGTGGCACAGTACATCAACAGCGGGTTGACCAACTTTTGTTATTGGAATATGATTTTGAATGAGACTACTGAAAGTGGTTGGGAATGGACGCAAAATTCCCTAGTGAATATTGACAGAGAAAAGAAAACAATTCAATACAACCCTGATTATAATGCAATGTACATCATCAGCCGTTTTATAAAGCCTGGCGATGTTCGTATTGCTTCCAACTGCTCTAAACCTATGATTACTGTAAAGGATAAGGATGGGAATGTGAAAATATTAATTCATAATACAGATAATAATGACTCTGTTTATCAGATTCATTTGAATGGGGAGAAAAAGAAAGTAGTATTGCCTAAAAATAGTATTACTGCAATGGTGATAAAAACGCAGGCTTAGGATAGTGCTTTAACATAGAAGATAAAGTAATACAAAATGAGTGATGAAGAAGAATTGAGTCAATAATCCTTCTTCATCACTTATTCTTTTTTATCTTATGACCACCGGCTCATAATTATGAGAAAAATGATTATTCAGCCCTGCCATTAAATAGACAAATGAAGCATTCCAATTGATGGCAATTTCATTTGTGGTGTAACTGCACCAAACATCGCTGTACTTTGTAGCTGGCAATTCACCATCATAGTCACAGCCATCATCATTGTTATTTTGTGGACCTCCCACCAATAAACCTGGATAAGGTGCCTTTACAGTATCTGCTTCTGAAATTCTATGGTGAGGATGCATAACCTGTCGTGTTCCTGCACCTGTAAGGTAAGAGATATCCAATGGATTTCGACCTAATAAATAATCAAAAACCCCTATAGCGGCATCAATATAACCCGCGTTATAATTCAATTTGTAAGCATTCAACAATAGCATGCCTTGATTGGCCGCTACGCTGTTTGATCCCCATACAAAATCACTGGTCAACTGTCCCATACTCACTTTCATAGATGAAGTTTTGTATTGTTCATAAAGTTGATTAGCCTTTTGAATGATGATTTTTTCTACTTTAGGAAAATCTTTATGTGAAACCGCTGATTCTGTTTTCTCATTGTAGGCCAGTGAGTACAGAGGAAGAAAAGCTACATTATCCCAACCCTGCACCTGATCATAATTGACCTTATCCCAATCTACCTTTTCATAATAGGTGTCATCACGCGTCAGAATATACAATTCTGTCGAAGCCCAGTTCCATTCATCATCAAGATTTTGATCACCGTATGCACCTGTAGTAATTTTTGGCTGATAGGTTTTATTGATTTGATCTTGATCATACAATACCGATGGATTTTGCTTAGCCCAATGATACGCTTTTATCGCAGCAGACTGATATTGTTTTGCTAAGGATTCATCATACTTTCTGTATACCCTTGAGGCATAAGCCATCACAGCCGCAAAATTGAGCGTGGCTGCTGTCGATTTTTGCACCACATACCTGGGTTTATTCTGCCCTTTGTGAGGCATTACTGCTCCATCAAAGTTTGCATGCGTCAATTTATGATAAACGCCCCCATCTTCCATGTCTTGCATAGTGATCAGCCAATCCAAATTCCATTTTACATTATCAAGATAAAGAGGCAAAGCTTTTTGCCCATGAGGAATCTTGAACGATATTTCCCCCAGCATTTCACCAAACTGTTCAAATGCCAATAAGAGGGTGTAAGTCGTTATACCTGAATTAACTACATATTTGTTATAATCTCCTGCATCATACCAACCTCTTGGGCTAGAAAGAGTTGTTTTAGGATCTTGACCTTCTTTCAAAGCAGAAGGATGGATCAAAACTTCTGTATCTGGGTGACCTCCTGGCCTTGCATACACTCCTGCATACTTTTCTTCTATAGGTGATGAGCATCGTATTAGATAATACGCTTCTACACTACTTTCTAATGCCTTTTTACCAGCATCTTTACTTATTTTAAATGATTCAGAGTAGCCTAGATCTTTCACCCAAATCGTATAAGTTCCTTCTTTTTTGATAGACGATAAATCAATGGTTCCATAACTTTCATTGGAATACTCCCATACTCCAATGTTTTCTACATCTCCCGCCAGAACATTCTTCTCTTCTCCTTCATCATACACCAGAAACTGCGAAGGGGCATCTGTTTTTATAGTAATAATTTTTTTAGCGGTTGGAAAATATCCTTCCTGATTGATTCGAAACTTATTGGTGTTCTCATTTTCACTTCCACAAGAAATCAACCCAAAAACAAAAAATAGAGTAATAATATTTAATTTCATTGTTGCTAGAATAGTGTTGGATATTGTTATTAAGTACTAAGATAAAAGTATGTAATACTAATTCTCTTTATTGCTTTGCGATTACTTCCTTCAAGAATTAATTATCATCTATAGTATTAGCTTAGCACTTACAAGTAAGTAAATATAATTATTCTAATAAAAAAATGACTTCTAATCAAGTATAAGAAATACAGCTTGTTACGATAGAAAAAGCATAAGATGATGTAAAAATGTAGTAAAAAAAGAAGCCTTCAATTTCAGAGTTTTGACATTAAAAGGCCTCTCCTAATGTGATATAAATGCCGTTGTTTTTATCCACGAGGCTCCAGGCAAAATCAATACGAACGTTTGCAGGGTCTTTTCGATTGATATTAAAACGAAGTCCAGTGCCTAATGCGGCTTTGAGAAATTGAAAATCAGAAATCTCATCATAAACCGTACCTGTACCCAAAAAAGCAGTTATACCCAAACGACCAATTATCCTTTGCCTCATTTCCGCTTGAACTTGTATGGAATGCTGATCTCTATACCTTCCCAATAAGTAACCTCTTAAAATTTGCTTTCCTCCCAACAACGCCAATTCATTGTAGGGCACATTGCCGAATGTGTTTTTTGCTACTAACTGCAAAGCTAAAACACTTTTACTGTCTTTTCTAAAGTCAATATATCGTCTTCCGTCAACCTCTATTGTTCCAAAAGCGCCTCCATTGGAATTCAGATAGCCTACTGCTACAATATCTAAATAATAGTTTTGAGTAGGCGTTAGAATACTATTCCGCTTATCCAACATCCAAATGGGACCAATACCTGGGTAATATCCACCATTATTTCCATTAAGAGCGGGAGCCGGAATATTTTCATTGTTTCTATTCTGATATGTAACATCGAAAATATGCATATAACGGACTCTCAACCCTACAAACTTGGATTTTTGATACTGTCTCAACACCCTTTCTTTCAACTCAAAAGAGTAATAGTTCACGTTTAAAAATTCATCTGAAGAAGACTGATTACCCAAGCCATATAGAATTTCAGGTGTATTCTTGTATTCAATAATCCCTTTCAAATAAAACCTTTCTTGATTGGTCAGAAGAGTATGTTCGGTAGACAGAAAAATATGGCCTTTGAAAGAGGTACCATAATAAAAATTGAAATTAGAAGGGCGCGTAAGGAAGTCTTTCTTATCAAATTTAAACTGATACAAACAGTATACTCCAAGTACAAAATCAGTACGCGGACTGTAAGTAAATGAGGGAGAAGGGAGAATATTGTTTTTATATACTTTGACAGAATCACCTTGTGCTCTTCCTTTTTCATTCAAAAACAGCACGAGTAAAAAGATAATGTATAGATAATTTCTCCACATTGAATACTTTAGAAAAATAGTTTGGGCTGGGGTATCAAGGCTTCAAATACACCTTGATTATCATCAAGTTAGCAAAGGCATTCTAATTTAGAAAGTAAACTGTGTAGTTATCATAAAGAAATGTTGATTATGTGCTTTTCCCGTTTGTGTATCCCAGAAGTACTGCCCTGGTGCCCACAGGTTATAAGTGGCACATATTTCCCAGTGTCGGTTGATAGAAATGATGGTTGATATCTGGAATGAATCTCCTAAGTCTCTTGAATTAGATTCTCCACTTCTTAGAATACCATTGGAAGTATTGTAAACGGCATCATTTAAGCTTGAACGCATAAAGTTCCAATACGTCAGACGGGTTTTTACCATTTTGAAAGCCGTAAAATCAACATTGGCTGAAAAGGAGGTTAAGTTCTTTCTATCCATAGCTCCATGTTCACCAAAAAACTGTGCTACTTGAGGAAATAAAGGATTGAAAGTATTCAGTGTGCCATCTCCTTTATTTTGATCTCCTGACGAATAATCAAACCCTAACCATACATGAGGTTGTAAAGCTACTTTTGGAAAACTGACACCAAACTCTGTAGTAATAGAATAGGCACTGATATTTTTATCACCAAATGTACCAAACTGATACATGGCTTCTACTTCATAATTAAAAACTCGTTGAATCGGCCCTGAAAGTAAGAAACCAACGGTATAACGGTTTTCATCGGCTATGCCTTCTTCATACACTGCATTTTGACGGTGCAATCCATAGATATAGGGCTCAAAATAAGTTTTACTGAAGGAAGACCAGCTCGGCACACCAAAGCCTGCATGAGAGTTGTAAGCGACATCATGGCTTTCATACCTCAAACCCCAAAATGTTGTATTCTCATCCCTAGTCGTATACCCATCCGGAACAGGAATCACAGGTTTTGATACAAAGCCGATAAACTTATTGTTTTCATTACCGAGGTAAAAGCCTGCTCCATCAAAAGTACGTCGTGTAATCAACCAATTTCCCGGTGATAACAGTCGTTCATGTCCTGCTTGCAACTCTCTTCTACCTGCCCAAACGCCTAATTCTGTTCTTTTATAAAGATTGAATTTATACTCTGCAAAAAGATTTAGAAATGCTCCTTTAGTAACAGGTGTTCCTGCCCCAAGTCTTTCCGAATTGTCTTTTGTGGTGTTAGAATAGATTCCTTCTGCGAAAATCCTGAAATTATCTCCAAAGTGGATATCAGCATGAGATCGTAACCGTAATGTAAATAAACCGGAGTTTTGTGGTAAGAACTCCTCATTCACTGTGGGCATATAACGCACACGCACCTGACCTCCAAAAGAAGCCCAAATTTTCTTATCTCTGGACAATGGCACATTCTTAATCTTATCCGACCAATCTTGTGCCCTTGCATCACGGTCTGACCACTCTTCTAACTTCCATACTTCTTTGTACCTTCTATCAGCATAAGAGGGAACTGGAAAAACAGTCTCAAGTTCCTGCCCTATTGCAGCTACTTCTATCAACAGAAGCATCAACAACCAACTTGAATACTTCAGTAATCTCGACATACTCTAAACGTTAAACTGTTCAATCAAAATACGCTCTTCCAAAGATTGATCTTGATCAAATAATAAATGTCTCATATCGTTTTTGTCCTGCCATACTTTGGCATGTACAGCATTCTTCACTTCCTTAGAATCCGCTGCCGCACCAATTGGTCTTTTTACAGGATCTAAATTTGTAATCTCAATGCTTACATCATCTGGGAGCAATGCTCCTTTCCATCTTCTTGGTCTAAAAGGACTGACAGGGGTCAAAGCCAATAGATTAGAATTTAATGGAATAATAGGTCCATGCGCTGAAAAGTTATAAGCCGTACTCCCTGCCGGTGTAGAGACTAAAACACCATCAGCATGCAAAGCTTCCAGCATTGTTTTCCCATTGACTGCTATTTTCAAATTGGCACTTTGACCCGAATAACGTATCACAGAAACTTCATTGTAGGCTTTGTAATGATAATGTTCTCCTTGATCGTCTTCAATATCAACAGAAATCGGACATAAGTGAATGTCTTTAGAGTGGTTAATACGCTCTAAAAGATCTACGTCCTCTTTGTATTCATTCAGAAGGAAACCCAAAGTACCTCTATTCATCCCAAAAATAGGGATGTCTAAATGCGGATAAGTATGCAGTACTTGCAACAAAAAACCATCTCCCCCTAATGCTACAATTACATCAGCATCTTCAGGTGCGTGGTTTTCATATTTTGAAAGTAATAGTTGATAAGCCTCTTCTGATTTAGGGCTACCTGATTTTAAAAATGCCAATTTCTGATATTTCATAATAGGTCAGTTAATGTTCTTATCGAATAAAGTTGAAGACAGGAAAGTTACTTAGTCGTAAATGATCTCATATTTCACATCTGCAAAATGCTGTTCACCCAAACTTGTTTTCACTACTACCAAAGGGTATTGGTGCCAGTCCTCTACATAAACTTCTTCTATTATTCTTGTTTCATCTCCAAGAAATGCTTCTCCAATGATAAAGTCTTTTTTCTTGCCATCAGTATCTATGATAGATACGCCTTTAAATGTTTTCATCGGTCTGTTTTATCTATGAATGAATAAGATATATGAAGTGCACCATAAAGAATATTATGGTGCACACTATGAACTATGAAAGTTTAAGCAGTCACTTCGTCTGTTACTTCTTCTTCTTGGTTTCCTAATTTCATTCCCGGTAAGAAAAAACTTAAGAGTAATGAAATGACAGTGAAAATACTGACAATCCAGAAGGTATGTCTAAATGCGTTTTCTGCGGAGTTATTCACAATTTGCTGATACGCTTCTTTCGTTTTCTCTGATAATTGTTCGTTTACCCACACCTTTTCTTGTTCAGGCGTGATTTCCATAAACGTATCTTCCAATTCGATAATGATATCCTCTTTATCCTCTTTTGTTATTTGTAGTTCTTCTATTTTTTCATAATTGTCTACCATATTCGAATACACGGCTCCAAAAAGGATAGAACCTGCAAAAGCAATGGCAAAACCCTGCCCTACAATCTCCTTCATTGTTTCAGACAGCCCTGAAGCTTCCCCATCTTGCTCTGAGGGAACTTTGATCATGGTTAAAGTAGCAATTTGAGCCATCACCAATCCGCAACCTGTACCAAATACCAATGAACCTGTCATGGTTGTAAATGGTGTCATATCTACAGAAATTTGCTGTGTAATCAGATAAGTTCCTACTAGTACAATTACAAAACCAACGATGGTAATTAGTTTTGGAGAAATTTTGCTTCCTAAGTTAGCGGTAAAGAATGCCGCTGCCGCAACGCTGATAGAGATCGGTAATGTAGTCAAAGCGGTATCAAAGGAATCTAATCCTGCTGCAGACTGTACAAAGACTGATACTGTAAATAATACGGCCGCGATCAAGAAGTAAAGTAATGCTTGGATTGTCATCCCAATCGTAAATGGAATGTTTTTCAAAATAGAAGCACTCAATAATGGTGTTTCTCCTTTAGCTGTCAATGACGCTCCTCTCTTGAAGAAAATAACCAATAATACCACAGCAATCAAATACATCACAGGAACAATCGACAATCCTCCTAATGGGATCACTGAAGCTCCAATTTCAAATGGTCTTTTCTCCATTAACCATCCATATTGTGATGCCATAGTTGTGGCAATCAAAAATGTTCCGAAGGCAATTACAGACAAGAACACTGAAGGAATATCAATTTTGATAGATGGATCTTTTTCTGTTTCTGGCAATGTAAACGCTGCAATAATCGTCAATACACCAAATGCCGGAGATAACCCTAATGCAATTCTCCATGAAACAATTGAGGCTAAATAACCAACGACTACAGGTGCTACAGCCGATACAATCGATAATACCGCTCCATAAATACCAAAGGCCATTGCACGTTGTGATCCTTCATAAAAATACATGATAATGGCAATGGAAGTCGGTATAATCAATACCATTCCGAAAGGCCAAATCAACGCCCAAGCTATACTGAAAATCGTAGAGTTTGGTGCTAATACTACAATCGTCAGACCAACTGTATAAATTATAGATCCCACTAAAAAGACCTTTTTCTTTCCTATTTTATCTCCTAATCTTCCGGCGGTCACCATCAATGTTCCTGCTATCAAAGAAGCAGAAACAATCACCATCTGCAATCCCGAAACGGACCAATTCAATTCCTGCACAATCGGTCCTATCAATACGTTAATACTAAAAGATGTAATGTACATCATCACCATCGAGAGGATGATTACGATTAACGGTTTCCAATTCATTTTTTCTTGCGTACTCATTTGTTTAGTCTATTTATGGTCTCACAATTTCTTTTTCTCTATTGATGTAATATTCTTTTGTCTGATCAATCCACGTTCTCAGATAAGGACGGAAAGCATCCAACATTTCTTCTGTTCTGTCTGGACTTTCCCAAGCCTCATTGTCATGTCTTTCATACTTCATTTCCTTTACCTGTTCCAATCTTTTCAAAAGCATATCGATGATTTGAGGTGCCTTTTCTTCGGACCAAGTAGGCTGTCCATCTACTTCTATATAAATGGGTGAAGTATGTGCCTGTATTCGTTTGGTAAAATCACTTTGAAAAACAATGTCATGCGATTTTTCTCCATGTACTTTCACCGCTATCCAACAGCTTTTATCCGCCGGCAATTCCAATTCGATAAACACTTCTTTCTGTCCTTTTTCTAATTTGATTTCTTTCACCACATCACCATTGACAATGATGCTGGCATATTGCAGCAAATCCCAACTCGGCACGATATAACCTTTTGCTTTGATGGATAACGTTTCACCTTTCTTTACTTGAAGCGTGGAACCTATATCTTGACCATTGACATTGAAGTCGATCATCGGCCCATTAGAAACAAATGATTTTCCATCTTTCAATGCCTTGTTCCATGCGTCTGGTGTGAATTCTCCATCTACTTTCACAAAGGTTCTCACCGCTCCTGGCAACGACATATAAGGCCAATCAGAACCTGCCGCTGCACTTAATTTGAAACCCAAATTCAAAAAGGCGTACCAGTCATTTAAGTTCAGAGAGTGATATTGGAAGATCTCTACAAAGTCCACTTCGTTTTCTGGAGCCAGCATTGCTAAAGCAATATTCTGTTGGAATTGAGCAAAATCCATATGAGCCACTCCAAAAACGCCACCTTGTTTATGTACTTCTTTTGATACTTTATCATAATGGAAATACTCATTCGGATAGCGAACAAACTCATCATGTCCCATCGCTAAAACATGTCCTAGAAAATCGGTTCTTGGATCTTCCTGTCCTGATGCGATAAAATAATCTTTCTCTTTGTACTGTCCCTCTTTGCCCCATGCATATTGATCAAAGTGGGTGGTGACTGAGTTTCCTAAAGCATACAACCAATGCATGTGTAAATCAGCCGCTCTTGCATGTGCTATCTGATTCGGATTCGCTGTAGCATTTCTTCTTGAGAAGTGATTGTGGACATCTCCTGAATACCAGCCTTTTTTAGGCATATCTAATACATGTTCTATTTGTATTTCTATAGGATTATTTTTTCCTGCTTTGATTTCTATTTCCTTTTGGAGAATAGGATACTCCGGTCCTTTCATTACAATCAAAGTGTACTTTCCTGCCGGAATGTTGGCTTGATAAAAACCATCAATGTACATCGTATAATGATTATCACTTGGCCAATACACTTGATCCAATTCTTCTCTGATCTCAACAGATCTTACTTTTGTTTCAAAGAACTGTAGCTCAATAGCACTTTCTGTTGGAAGTGGCATTCTGCCTGTAACATCATACAACCCAATCTGTGCCGCTACTCTTTCTTTCGATTTCTTTTCAAATAGGCTTAACTGTAAATTTCCATTAGCATTTCTTTTGGCTGTTTCTCCTATTAATTCAAATTTGATATCACGAATAAAAAGGAGCTTATTCGACATATCCAACCCTGCCGAAAGAGCAAAATCTGTTTTACTATAACCCCTGTTGGCAAAACGGGCTCTTTCTAATACAAACTCATATTTCTGAAACCCTTTAGTACCTTCTGCAATTTCTACTCTATGTACTGATTCCACCACACCGTTTCTATCATAAGCATAGAAAAACTCTGTCAGATTACTAGCATCCAACTCCACTGTCACCTTTACTTTCTGATCAATATCAAAAGCAAACTGATCATCTACACTAAACCCCAAAGCAATGCCATAAAGGATTTTTTCTCCGCCAACTTCTTTTACTCCTGCTCTTGAAGGATCATTATCTACCCTCAATCCCATGGTTTGAAAAACACCTGTAGCAATGGTTCTATCAATCTGATATGTATGCCAATCCAGCTCAAAAGTTCCTGAAGCATTATCAGGCTGATGGGCGGTTAGCATCAATGGTAAAGTAAAAAGCAAGCAAAAACTTAGTAGTAATTTTTTCATTCTCTTCTTAGTAATCAATATAGAGTTTTGATTGAAGGTGGTTCGTGAGCCACAATACCTTGTGGCTCACGGATCACAACATGGTCTTTTTAAAACTATGTAATTAAATATCTTTCAAACGCTCAGGAACAACGTGTCTTGAGAATACTTCCTCTTGTGTTTCTGGCCTTTTCACCCACTCCACACTATCACCTTTTACCATCACCATTCCCGGTCTAGGAAGTGCATTAAAGTTACAAGTGTAAGGCTCAATGTAAGAACCTGTATTTAAGAACGCCAATGTATCTCCTTTCGCCAATTGAGGCATTTTGTATTGCTCAGCAAGACAATCATAATTACAAGTGATACCCACTACGTCAACAGGAGTGTCATATTTCTTGTCCGCTTTATTACAAGCCACCAAATCAAATGGAGGAACAACATTCAAACCACCAATACTCAAGAACGTTTCCGAAGTATCTGTTTCAGCCCATTGGTAATCCATTCCGTTGGCTGTTTCGTGCTTCATGTTATGTACCTTGAACAAGTGAATACCACTTTCGTTGTACATTGCACGGCCTGGCTCGATTTCAAGAATTACACCATCTGAAGAAAGACCGATACCCTTCATACCATTTCTGAATGTTTCTGTAATTACTTTCGCGAAATCTTCTAAATGAGGCGTTTCATAATCTGTCACCGCCACACGGCTTTCTTTGTCCATTTCGGCAGGGAAACCACCACCAACAGAAACAATAGAAGGCGACCAGTTATTACCTACACCATCATGAATTTCTTTGATCATATCTACAACCGACTGTACTAATGACTGCCAGAAAATAGGTTTCTTAGAGTGACGGCCTGCATGTGTGTGAACACCTACTAATTTTACATTAGGACAATCCGCAAACTGTGGTAACATTTCTCTCACTTCAGAAGTAGGAATACCATATTTTACAGTTTGTGTCATTTCACGGATCAAACGGGCAGGGAAGAAATCAGAAGGCTCATCAAGGTCTTTCATATAAGGCTTGATACGCAACATCACATGTGCTTCCTTTCCTAATTCCTTCGCGATTCTTTCACAAACTCCTAATTCATCCTTATTGTCCAATACAATATGAATTCCTAAATCAATGGCTTTACGGATAATATCATCCGACTTGATAGAACCATTTACAGCAATATCTTCATAAGGCACACCGCCTCTGATCGCTGTTTCTAATTCACCTGCTCCAAAAGTATCACAACCACAACCTGCCTTTGTCAATACTCTTCTCACCGCTACGGTAGGATTGGCCTTTACAGCGGCCATTACTCGGATACGTCCTTCAGGGTAAAACTGCTGGAATGTATTTTGGAATGCCAGGTAGTTTTGTACTAAAATATTTTCTGATACTACAAACAGTGGAGTACCAAACTTCTCTGCGATTTCAACAGTATTTACGTCTTCGATGTATAAATCACCATCTTTAACGCTTAACAACGGATTCATTTTGATATCACTCATGTTCTTTATTTTTTATAGTTTTTCAATGTCTTATTAAAGGAATACTACAAGGGCCAAGCGGGCGGTATGATTATCATCTTTGAAGATTCCTCTGTAGAATCCACTCAACTGTAACTTGTCTGATAATGCATATTGAGCAATAAACTCTTGTATATATCTGTCATTTCGTTCCATTCCAAGGTTACTTGCGGTATAAATGGGAGTGACTTGTAAAAACATTTTTTCACTCAAAATAATTGGTGCAATCACCTGAAATGAGATACCATGCTGAGGATCTTGGAAAAGGCCAGGTCTTTCAATCACTGGACTTGAAGTGTACTGATAAGAGAGAATCGGAAACGCCTGAATCCAATCTGCAATCATCAACCCCACTGTAACACCGGGCTGTACCAACCAAGCTCCCGTTCCTAAGCCATGGTCATAATTTCCTGTTGGAGCAAAAATGTCTACTGATGGTCCGAATGCTCCAAGGAACTTATCGTAGTTTTTATAGGGCAAGTAAAAGTACCTTGCTCTAAAGTCTCCAATACCTGTTTTGTCTGTACCTGTATTGTATAACAATGGAAGCTCTGCTAAAATTAAATGTGCTTCACTTGGTGCAAACATAAACTCCGCTCTATACCCATAAGTATCAGGTCCATTTTTCGAATAGTTATATTCTAAATGATTGTACAGTTGAGTATAAAAGTTGGTTGGTTTAGAGGCATCTATTTCTTCTTGTGCGAAAATGAAAGTTGTTGAAAAAAGAAGTGATAAACAGATGAATATTTGTTTCATTGTAAAAAAATTAAAATCCAGCTTTAATACTGATTCTTGTAAGTATATAATTGGCAATTGGCACTAAGGCGATCATACCTATAAGCCATGCAGTGAAAGAAATGTAAGACAAACCTACACAGATAAAAGCGACTACTGGATCTGCTAAAATTTCATTAGACAAGACCTTCACTCTTTCGTTGGTTAATTCATCTTTCAACATTCCATTATGTTTTGCGTGATGCAGTTTCCAAAAAGAAAACATTCCTAAAAGGCCCCACACCATACTGAAAATGGCTCTTGAATGCGGTTGATCTGAAGTGAATTCTATATTCATCTCGAAGTAAGGATACAAACACAACAAGAAGAAAAATCCAAAAGTGATCAGTATCTGATTAAAATCGATATTCTTCATAGAGTGATGTACTTCCACAAACTTAAACCAGTGAATAACCAGAATGACAAACCCTGCCACATAAGGCAGAAAAGGTTTATCCCAAATCAATTGTGAATCTATTACCTTATCTCCCTCTACAATTTCTGTTTCTACATCAAAGACCACCAAACCTAAAATGGGAGTGGTCATACTGATGGCAAACAATAGCATTCCTAAATGCTTTAGATAGTCCAGAAAGTAGGAGTAATCTCTTAATCTCTTTGTTTGTCTTGATCTCATATTAGTACCTATCTAACCACTCATCCACACAATGATCAATGGAATTTAACCACACCTGACGAGCTATTTCTTTGAGTTTCGGAGAACAATCCGCCTCTTCCACCACTAGCCTTGATCCTAAGATTTGAAAGCCTTCAGGCAACCTTTCGTAGTTCGTTTGAGCACCCGCTTCTATACTGTGAGCATCTCTGTATACATAATAGGTTTTGCCTACTTGGCTGAAACAGATTCTGGCCAAACACATCGGACAAGGTTCTTGAGAGGTGAATAAGGTATAGTCTCTCATTCTTGGTGTTTTATCGTCACAAAGTCTATCTTCCAACTCATTTAATAGCACCATTTCAGCGTGTAAATCCAATCGGTGATAAGGTGAGTTTGCTTTCGACATATTCTCTGCAATTACTTCATCATGATGTAAAAGACAACCACCTACGGCCACACTCCCTGCTCTTCCTGCTCTGATTCCTTGTCGGATGGAAATGATAGAAGGTCCATCGTGTTTATATCCTTCAGGATTCGCTTCATAATCGGCTAATTGTTGCTCTAACTCCTCATAATTGTAAGAAGGAGTATCAAATTTTAGTATCGGTTTTTCATTTGTATTACACATAATAGTAATATTTTAATTTACCAACCTATTCTTTTCCTATCGGTGAAAAAACCTGCAGTGGGTCCCTCTTTGTCAAGTGTTGCTAACCAAACGGATGTATCAGCACCTTCTCTCAAGGTTTTTGGTCTAGCTTCATCACCGTAATCGGGAAGATCTTCTGTATTCATTGCACTGTCTACCCAACCCGGACAACAACTGTTGACTTTTATTCCAAAAGATTCTAATTCCTTAGCATACAAAACAGTCATTGCGTTTACACCCACTTTAGAGCTTTGGTAAGCGGCACAGATATCTTCTCTCAATGGTGAATTCATATCTGAAAGTTGGGCTAATTGGGCTACTTGAGTAGAAAGGTTGACAATTCTCCCTGCTTCACTTTTCTTTAGTAATGGCACTAATTTCTGAGTTAATAAAAAAGGTCCAATGTAATTTACTTCCATTACTTTTCTGAAAAGTGTTTCTGATAAATCAGAAGGGTGTTTTCCCATATCTACCAGCATTGCCGCATTATTGATCAAAGCATCTAAGTGACCAAAATTTTCAGTAATGAAATCAACTAAAAGCTGAAAGGTAGATGAATCAGATAAATCAAATTCCAATGAATAAGCGTCCATTCCTAGCTCCTTAAGTTCATCTGCTTTCTCTACCACATTGGGTTGTACATCTGCCAAAATCACACTGTAATTCTGCTCTCCCAATAATTTTGCGGTTTCAAAACCAATGCCTTGAGCGGCGCCCGTAATTAATGCAACTTTTTTCATCTTCATTACTTTATTTGAGGGAAGAAGGAAGAGGGTAAATAGTCTATATTATGACCCAAGATCCATCATAAAAACTACGCTATAAACCATAACACGGACCATTCCTCCTCACTCTTAATTCTCACCTCTTACCTTAATTTCTTACAAGCCAGGAGCCATGCCACCGTGTACCGGAAGTACAACACCTGTAATGTAACTTGCTGCAGGAGAAGCTAAGTAAACAATCGCTTCTGCAATTTCACTTGGCTCAGCCGGTCTACCTAATGGAATACCAGCGTTCTCTTTAGCTGCCGCTTCTTCCACTGTACAACCTTCCGCTTCTGCAATCGCTTTGTACGCTTCTTGCAACATATCCGTATTGATTGCACCTGGAGCAACAACATTAGCACGAATACCTTTCGATGCTTGCTCAATCGCCAATACTTTAGTTGCTCCAACCAATGCGTGCTTAGTAGCAACATAAGGGTAAGGCATACCCATACCTGCTGCAATACCCGCTGTAGAAGCCACATTAACGATAGCTCCACCTCCTGATTTTTCCATAGCAGGAATAGCACCTTTACATACTGCCAATGCACCTTTTACGTTTACAGCGTAGTTTGCGTCCCAGTCTTTATCAGTGTTTTCATCCAATAAAGCAGAACCAAATCCTACACCTGCATTGTTTACCACGATATCCAATGTACCGTAAGCATCTAATACTTGTTGAATAGCAGCATCTACTTGAGCTGAATCTGATACGTCAACCAAAACACCCATTGCTTCACCTCCATTTGCTTTGATAGCAGCAACATTAGCTTCCATACCTTCTTTAGAACTATTACGTCCTGTCAGTACTACTTTAGCTCCTAGTTCAGCCAATTTATCCGCAATGGCTTTACCTAAACCTTTTGTTTTTGTTGCTCCTGTAACTAGTGCTACTTTGTTTTCTAGAAGATTCATTTTCTATATTTTTATCCGAAGAAACAGTCTGATAGTGGGGCGTTACGATGCAACGCCCCTATAACAATACAAGAATAGTTTCAACGGTTATTATCTAAATTATTTATTGTTTTGAGCTTCCCACTCAGCTCTTAAGCTCTCTTCAGAAAGACCGTATCTTCCTGCTTGAGTTTGGAAGAATGGCTCCCAGTGCGAATCTAATACTTCAACGATTTCCTCGTTTTTAATAATTGACTCATAGCCTCTTGCACCTGGCATACCTGGCTTTCTTTGGCCAGGACGAGCTGGTGAATCTTCGATAGCTTGAGCAAAACGATCTGATTTCGCCAATACGTCACCCAATGGACCAAATACTGAAGGATCGATACAGATAAAGTAAGAACCACCTACTGAAGTACCGTCTGCTTTTTTGTCCACAATATCACCTAGTGATGGAACCTCTGGAGTGATGATACCACCTGGGTTGATAATACCTGAAAGTAATTCGTTGAATAAGTTCAACATGTAAACTCTAGGGTTAGATAATTGTTGGAAAGCCGATTGGTTGTACACACGACCGTATCCTTCGATTGGCTGAGCATAAGGAGCCAAGTCATTTGATAATTCACCTGTTTCAGGGTCAATTACATAATCACCTTTCAGCTTCGTACCTTGAAGAACCGCTTGTGCAGTATCTGCATCATACCACTCACAAAGTTTTGTTGACATCCATACTGGAGGCTTCTCACCTGCTGGGCCAATACCATCAAATGGAGGTACTGAAATGGTGTTTGACATACCACCTAGAGGCGAACACATCGGTACAGAGTTGTTAGAAGTTAAAGCCACACAACCTGCTTTTGATGCCATCCAAGTGTAAGCTCCAAATGAACCTGCATCATTATGATTGTGACCGAATACGATAGCAATACCATGCTTTTTCGCTTTCTCAATGGCCATATTCGCCATTTTTGTCAATGTCCAGTATCCAGAAGAACGCTTACCATCAATTGATGCCCAAGTATCGCCTTCGCCTACTACTTCTGGCTCTGCATTGATATCCAATAAACCTGATTGGTGCATGATATCAATTGCTTCGTACACACCTAAACCTTGGTTTAATTTTCCTTGGCGGATACCTAACATTAATGCGTCTGCAACTGCATCACCATGTTCTTCTGATGCACCTGCTGTCATCCAAGTTCTTTTTAAAGCATAGCGTAAGAAGTCTGCATTTGTCGATTTTGTTTTTCCTTGTGCTCCCATCGTAGTGTTTTGTTTTTGATATTTTGATGTGGGTACAACCGTAGTTGCACCCTTTATATATGTATTTTAAGATCGCTTATTCAGCGGCTAATGTGTTGTAAGCGTCAATGCTCATACCTGCAGTAAATCCACCGTCAACACCTATTACCTGACCATTGACAAAGTCACAGTCTTTAGCGGCTAAAAAGTGGATTAGTGAAGCTACTTCTTCCGGTTCAGCAATTCTTCCTAATGGTACAGCTTTGTGTTCCATTCTTAACTGAGGCTGTCCTTCTGGAGTGTTAGCCATAGGCGTATTTACAGAAGTAGGTGCAATTACATTGGCTCTGATACCTCTGCTCCCCAACTCTACTGCTGCTGTTTTTGTGATACCTACAACTGCCCATTTAGAAGCTACGTAAGGGGCTAGATAAGCCACACCTTGTACCGCAGCCGCTGAAGCTACATTGACAATTCTACCGCCGTCATTCATCTGAGGCACTCCGAATTTGATACCATGCACCACACCTTTTGTGTTGATCGCAAAGTTTTTATCGAAGTTTTCAATGTCCGTTTCCATCATTGTGTCATAACCGAAGTTGGCTCCGGCATTGTTGACAAGAATATCAATCTTACCGTATACTTCTACTGTTTTATTGACCATTGCCTCAACAGATTCAGCACTTGAAACATCACATTGAACGAAAGTAGCTCCGATTTTTTCAGCGATTTCAGTACCGTCTTTACGACCTGAAATTACTACCTTGGCACCTGCTTCAATAAAGCGTTCAGCCGTTTTCAAGCCAATACCAGAAGTACCGCCAGTCACAATCGCAACTTGGCCTTCTAATGAAAAGAAATTTGCCATGATATATTTATGGATTAATAATTTAGATCAAACAGAAAAGATTATAGCGTTACGTTACCAAACGCTTGTGGCCAGTTCGTAGGGTGGTTTTTACCTCCGTTTCTACGCTTCACATCTGCCGCTAACCAGCAAAGGATTTTCCAGCTTAAGCCTGCGGCAATGTAGCCGAATGTTTTGGCAGGGTCATTTTGTGGAGCATACTCTACTACGTCTGCACCCACCAAGTTTACTTTACCTGACATACGTACTAATTTCAATACATCATGCACCCAGTTGGCATCTAAACCAAATGGCTCTACAGCTGATGAAGCTGAGTTGTAAACTGGATCAAGACAGTCTAAGTCTAATGAGATATACGTTGGTCCATCACCTACTACTTCAATGATTTTATCAGCCATTTCTCTTGGCGACATCACTCTTGCTTCATCAGCAAAGTAAACGTTCGTACCGAAATTTTTCGCATGACCACCCACAAGACCAGTCATTCTACCACGAATACCAATCTGAATCATTCTTTCAGGATCTACATTACCTTTTGCAAAGTTTTGTGTAAACATGTTTCCTGAGTGGTAAGGATAAGGGAAATCTGCCTCTGTTACCAAATCATAGTGAGCATCAAAGTGAATAACAGAAAGAGGTCCGTAAGTTTCACCTAACGTCAATAAAGGAGCTACTGTAACAGTATGATCACCACCCCACATAAATGGTACGATATGATTATCACAAACAATTTTTCTGTAATGTTCGATGGCATGTTCCATTTCACCAGCCAAATCAAATTGACCGTATGTATCAATTGTACCGTAATCGATGATATTGGCAAAATCGAAAGGAATGTCAAACTCACCATTGATCCAAGGTTCAGTCGTACCCATAAAGTTTTTAGAAAGCTCTCTTAATGCTTTAGGACCGTACTTATGAGAAGAGTTCATTGGTGCCGACTTTTCAAAAGGCATACCAATCACAGCAATGTCAGCGTCTTCTAGATCTCTGGAGAATGGAGCCATAAAAGCACCCAAATAATCTTTATTGATATTACTCAAGAATTCAATTCCTTGACCGCCACCCATTGTTTTCACTCTATCTAAATGGGCTTTCACATCAGGATGCACCCCATCTCTACTTGTAGAGTTTTTCCAAAGGTCTTGGTACTTTTCTAATCTTTCTTGAGGAATCGGTGGATACTTTTTGATTTCCTTTTTCATAGTAATCTTAAATTTATCTTAGTAATAATTTTATTATAAAGTAGTGTAGGTTTTGTAGCTAAACCTTAAAACTATTCAATCGTTCGAATAATAATTCAGTAGTTAAAAAACAGAAGCCGTTCTGGCATCTGCACCTAACTTAACGGTACTATGGAGAATAAAGTTTCGGAATTAGGTGTAACAATTTTGTGAATAACATTGAAGTGAATAGTTATTGGGTTTCTTTAATCATCATTTAAGAGAAGTATTCATTCTCTTTTGGTTATACAATACTAAAAACTAAAATCCAGTATCTCAAAATAAAAAAAACATTTCGAACAATAAACAATCAAACTACTGAATAACAGAACATTGCAATTAGTTATACATAAAAAAAAGTGTATAATTTTCGTGATATATCACTAAAAGAAACATGATTCATTGATTTTTATTTACAATTATTCTTCACTGTACTAAACATACTTCTTGATTTTATTTTCCTTTCGAATAGATAATTTCTTCATTTTAGATCTTAATGTTGCCTCATTAATTCCCAAAACTTCAGATGCACTATTCTTTCCACTTATTTTCCAGTTCAATGAATTCAATATTTCAATGATATACTTCTTTTCGTGATCATCAAGACTCAAAAATATCTGCTTTTGCTTTACCTTCTCTTGAATATATTCTTCAAAACCTTTTAACCGAAGCGTTTTACCAGTGGAAGACAAAACTGCTTTCTGAAGAATAAATCTCAATTCTTTAATATTTTCAGGCCAATCATAAGATTGTAATTTTTTTATACTAGCCATTGAAATAGAAAGTGGTTCAATATTATTTCTCTCACAAAATTGCTGGACAAAATAATTAGTTAAGTAAGGAATGTCAGCCAATCGGTTTTTCAATTTCGGTAAATGAATTGTGTAGATACTCAGGTATTGATACAGCTCTGTATTGAAAGCACCTTTTCTTACTAGCTTCAGTAAGTCGGTGGTTGTAGTAATGATAAATCTGATATCATATTTCAGTCTTGCATTTTCTTTTTCTTTCAAAAGGTCTAATAAATGTTCTTGATCTTCCACAGACATGTTCTCAATATTTGACAAAGTTAATGTTCCATGGTTGGCCACATCTAATATACTTTTGTTGGAATATTCAGCACCAGATTTGCTTTCATAATAACGTGATCGGAAAATAGTTTTAATAGAAGAGTGACAATTATAAACTATACTAGGTTTATCTGATCGATTACTTTTTGCAATAATCATATCCGCCACATAATTCTTTCCTGTGCCCTCAGCTCCTTCAATCAATACAGTACTTTTGTGATTGGCTATCCGCTCTACTTCCTGTTCTATACTTGACGCAAAACTGCCCACAAAAAGTTCATTCGGTTTATTTTTCTGAGATTCTACTTTCAAAATAGTGTTCTCCTGTTCTAATTCTTCCGTGATTAGATGTAACTCATTGAGTGTCTCCTGCAATTTTTTTTGTTCTTTTCTTCTTTCTGTAATATCATAACCTATCAAGTAAGATTGTTGCACTCCATTGGTATCTAATGTAATAATGGAGCTTTTCAGGTACTTAACAGGCCTACACTTACTCTTATAAATAATAAGTTCGTTTTCAGTATCTTGATGACACTCTTCAAAAACAGATGAAATATCTTCTTTCAGCAGTTCACTACCTAAAATATTCTCTGCGAATTGATTGATAAAATTCACATTATTTTTCTCATCAAAACCAATCACATACAAACTTACTTCTTTGATCAATCGGTTAAAATTCTGGGACAAAAGGTATAATTCTTCTTTGTTTTTGGTACCAATATAGAGATCGGAAATCAAATCAAGGTTAAATAGTAGGATTGAAAAAATAATGGCATACTCAGAAGTATAAACTGATACTTCAATCATTCCTATATCAATAAAAACATCGTATATATTACTGACTAGAAATAGTAAGAATACAATAATGTGAAGCTGATATTTGAAATTACTTCTATTAAAATTAGAAATTGAAATCATCCAAATAAAATAAGTGATGGTGCTTACATAAAAAACGAGCACTGATATTTCATAAACCTCTGAAGAGGTGGCTTTGAGAATATAGTATTTCTGATGACCAAGAAGTAATAATTCAACAATTTCAAATTGACCATCAAACATAAAACTTGTGTTCTCAAAGAAAAGAATGGCAGTAATGAATAGTGTAATGGTAGAAACTATATAAAAAGGAATTTTTCCTCTCTCCTTATTATAAAGGTAAATAACCAAAAAAATGGCCTGCATCAACATCAAATAAGTAAACACAACCAAAGCCAGCATTTTCCGGTATTGCTCCACATCATTTTTCATATGCATAAAAGTGGTCGACAAAATAAATAAACTAGAAAGGATACATATACCGCTGTAAGTAAATTGAATTTTCTTTTGCTTCGTTAATACATAATTCAGTATATACAATATCGATAAGGCAATAAAAACCCCTGCAAGGATAAGATTGACAGTGTTGATAATTCCCATTTTGTAGTTTTTGGTATAGTTATATTCGTTTTTTGAACAAAATTTTTGAAGAAGTTGTAAGTTGTAAATGCAGGAAATTAAAATGTTCCGTTACTTCATTATCCCTTATCATTCCTAACGTGCATTCATCTCATTTACTTTTGTTCTAGTACTTAAAAATAAAGATTTATAAGAATTAAAATTATAGAAAACTTACTTAAAACACATCATTTACTTTGTTACTCCAATTATCACTTAATAATTGCGAACACCTTAACATATAACACAACAAATTTAATTAATCATTCGTTCGAATTATAAACTTAATAATCCTAATTGCTTTAATACTTTATACCATGTTATGTAAAATCAAATTGAAGAATACGGATGAATGTGTACTTATTTCAAGTCAAACGTTCGAATTTATAGAGAACAATGAATATTATAAGGAAATAAAACTCCTAGAAAACCTCAGAAAACATGTGAGTGGCTACATATTCTTCCAAAAGAATTACCCGAAAGTGGATGGAAAATATCAGAACGTGACCATCTACCTTCATAAACTTGTAGCTGAACGTTTCGTTAAAAAACCCCTTACAGATAAAAGGCTTTTTGTCAGAAATAAGAATGGAGATACACTGGACTGCAGAGAAGAAAATCTGGAATGGGTTACAATGGCAGACTTAAGGAGACATCAAACACACCGAAATAAAACAGGCTATAGAGGTGTAGTTCAAGTAAGTAAGAATTCTTTCCGTGCTGTATTGTATTCAGGAGGCAAACGGCATGACTTAGGAGTATACAAGTCGGCTCAAGCCGCCGCCGATGCTTACAATCAGTATTCTGAAAAACTTTTCGGTGAAACCAAGGGACTAAACAGGGTCCACGCTTCTTCAGTAAAAAAATGAATGAAGTCAAATCACCTCACTATATAATAAAGGCCTAAAGTGAATTTACACCCTAGGCCTTTTATATTTTTCTTGAAATTTTCTATTGGAAAATCGTTGTCCAATCTCTTATGCTCAACGTGCCAAATCCCTTTTCTTTACATTCAGCAATATACTGATCTGGTTTAGCATACTCCCCTGACTCTTTGTGATCATGGATAACCAAATATGATTTTTTGGTAGCAAATTCCATCATTTCATAATCTCCTGCTGAGTTTCCGAAAGCAAACATTGGTTCATATCCCGCTTCTTTCAGGTTTTGTACCTTCCCTTCATACTCATTGACCCTTACTGCCATGTTAGTACCAATCACATCATCAAACATTGGAAGACTTGTCTTCGCTGCTACTTGAGCAAAATACTCTTCTGAAGCAGTACATAAAATGACTTTAAAATCATTTGCTTTCAAGTACTCTACTAATTCAAGCATGGGCTGATACACTTTCGCTTTATTATCCGCAAAGTATTCATCCACGTACTTTTTATAATTTTCATCTTTTGTCAATGCGACTAAAGCTTTCACTAAATCATCTTTTGATTTGACCTCAGCTTTAGAATATTTTTTAGTAAAAAGAGCAATCTCATAGGTAGGCGATTCTGAAATCATCGTACCATCCATATCAAATGTAGCCACTCTACCTTTTTTAGGTGCTTTTTTGACCATTTTGATCAATTCGCTCCTCATTGGTTCATTCCAGCTTTTAAGATCCTGTGCATTAATCATGCTTGCAGAAAGAAATGTAATTAATGGTAACAGGAAAAGTTTTAATGTAATCTTCATATCAAAATTCAGTAGATAATTATGTTTATAATCAAACTAAACGTTTAACATCAAACAATGTTTCATTTTCTTATAAAATTTACCAATTTCAATTAGTAATTGCTTCATACAGCACAAATTGTTTATAACTTCTCTTGAAAAGTTCAAAGGTGATGTTTTTCTATTAAGAATAATCCATTTAGAACATATCAGCCCATTTCATGAACATATAAGTACATTCTTAACCATTTTCTATACCGTTTATCTAAGAGTATTATTTGTACATACGTGATTTAATTAATTCATTTTTAGATACGGAGATGAAAAAAGTATTATTATCTATCCTAGCGTTTATTACTATCCTTCCTGCGATGGCTGGTGATAAACCAACTAAGAAGTCGCCAAAGAAACCTAACATTGTCATTCTTTGGGGAGACGACATCGGACAATTCAACTTGTCTTTCTGGAACAGAGGACAAATGGGGTATATGACTCCTAACATCGACAGAATCGCTGAAGAAGGTATTGCATTTACAGACTACTATGGCGAGCAGTCGTGTACAGCAGGTAGATCTGCATTTATGACCGGTCAAAGCCCAATCCGTTCGGGTTTATCTAAAGTAGGTTTGCCTGGCGCACCTGCCGGATTCAAAAACGAGCACCCTTCTATTGCTTGGTTATTGAAGAGAGAAGGATATTCTACGGCACAATTTGGTAAAAATCACTTTGGTGATAAAGATGAGCAGTTGCCTACCAACCACGGTTTTGATGAGTTCTTTGGTAACTTATACCACTTGAACGCTGAAGAGGAGCCAGAACACGAGGACTACCCTAAAGAGGAGTGGTTCAAAGAAAAGTTTGCTCCAAGAGGTGTAATCCACTCTTTTGCTGATGGTAGAGTTTCTGATACAGGTCCATTGACAAAGAAAAGAATGGAAACTGTTGACCGTGAAATCACTGACAGAACTTTAGAGTGGTTAGACGAGAAAGCAGATGACGATAAGCCATTCTTCTTGTGGTACAACACGGTAGGTATGCACTACCCTACTTACCCTTCGGAAGATATCAAAGGTATTTCTGGAATGGAAGGTGATACTTTCTATGCTGACGCAATGGTAGATCACGATAGAAACATCGGTAAGGTATTAGCAAAATTAGAGGAATTGGGTATGATGGAAAACACGATCATCATGTACTCTACTGACAACGGTCCTCACTACAACGAATGGCCTGATGGTGCTGTAACTCCATACAGATCAGAGAAAAACACCAACTGGGAAGGTGCCTACAGAATCCCTTGTCACGTAATGTGGAAAGGCACTATTCCTGAGGGAAAAGTATTAAACGGTATTGTTTCTCACCAAGACTGGTTGCCAACATTATTATCAGCAGCAGGAGTTGAAAACATCAAAGAAGAAATTGAATCAGGTATTTCTTACATGGGAAGAAACGTTCAAACTACAATCGATGGCTACAACATGCTTCCTTACTTCAAAGGTGAAGTAGCTGAATCTCCAAGAGAAACTTTCATTTATACATCTGATGATGGTGATATCACGGCAATCAGAATGGGTGATTGGAAAGTAGTTTACATGGAGCAAAGAGCGAAAACTTTAGCGTTATGGTTAGAGCCATTTGTAGAGTTAAGAGCTCCAAAAGTATTCAATATCAGAAGAGATCCATACGAGCGTGCAGATACAGATTCGAACTCGTACTGGCACTGGTTATCGAAGAGACCATTCTTCTTATACAAAGGTGGTTACACTGCAGGACAGTTTATCCAATCATTATATAAATATCCACAAATCCAATCTATTGACAGTTTCACTATCGATAAGGTAATGGATCAGTACAATAAGTGGAATGAGGATAGATTAAAATCTCAAAAATAGCTTAGAACATGTTTGGAGCCTTGATTTCTAGAAATTAAAGGTTCCAAACTAAAGCTTCGGTAATTGTAGAATAAATGACTACTTAACTAAAAACTGAAACCAATTATTAGTACATAACTGGAACCTATATTTTAGAAATGAGGTTATAAACATTCTCTCAACAAAGAGCCTCTAGTTTTAATAACTAGAGGTTTCTTTATAAATTGGAAATATGAAAGTCTTAAACTTTAAAGAAGGTTCTATGAGGGGATTGATCGACCAACTACAAGAATTAGTTGGTGGCAATTACCACAAGCAACTTTTTACTGTAAATAGTAAATACTTAAAATGTAAAATCAGGTATTTTCAACTTCATCCAGGACTTGAAGTTTCGACCAACTCGTATACCTTTGATGAAGACACAAAGATTGTTTTCAAAGGAGACAAAGAATCGCAACGTTATCTATGTTTCCGTTTTTCTTACACTGGGGATCTCGTAAAAAGTAAAATATCAGAACAACCCGAACTTTCTCCTTCCGGTGGAATGATTGCTTATGACACTACCGTAAGTACTGAAATACTTATTAAAAAAGGATTTCATTATCAATGGGTAGGTGTACGTATCAAAAGAAATATTCTCGAAAATGAAGAACATCTATTTAAAGAATTTTTGGGAGATTTCTTTTCAAATGATAAAGGACAGGAGTGGCTGATCTACGATAATATCCCTTTAGAAACTCATGTACTATTAAAAGATACTTTTGCTATTGATGAAACAAAACCTAACCTTGTCATCAACCCTTTATTAGTGGCTAAAGCAAGTGAGATGCTGAGTATTTTCTATGACAGAATACTGAGCAGAAGCCATAAGATTACTTCTAAAAATCTGCATTCGGAAGATTTTGAACAATTGATGAAAGTAAAAGACTACATCCTCTCCTCATTAGATTATGTTCCAAGTCTTGAAGAGCTTGCAGAAATGTATGGTTATTCTGTTTCAAAACTAAGAAGGGATTTCCAACAAGTTTTTGGTACATCAGTAATTAAATTTCACCTTAATTATAGATTAGAAAGAGCAAAAATTCTTTTAGCATCAGAGGCCAATAATATCCAAAATATTTCAAGAATGTGCGGATTTAAATCAAGCTCAAAATTCTCTTTCTATTTCAAAAAGAAATATGGGATTACACCTAAAGAAGTTGCTAAAAGATATCAGAGTAATCTTCTCTAATCTATTAATATCAATAATTCTTTCATGTCTTTAAAGACTTTAATGCCTTTAGAAGTATACTTCTCCTCTTCTTGATGTCCAACATAAACCATCACATCAAAACCTCCATTTTGTGCTGCCACCACTCCAGACATGCTGTCTTCAATCACTACACAGTCTGATGGTTGCATTCCTAAATGCTGTGCTGTCGTTACAAAAACCTTTGGATCAGGCTTCCAAGCTTGCAAATCGTAAGCACTAAACATGTTTCCTTCAAAATAGGGGTAAAGCCCTGTAGTCTTCAGGTTCAGCTCCATTTTGCTCATTGGACCATTTGAAGCTACTGCAAAAGGTATTTTTAATTGTGACACAACCTCTTTAATCCCATCAATAGGCTGAATGTCGTTCTTGAAAGCTTCAAATGTTTTCTGGCGAAACTGCTTTTCAAAGTCTTCATTAAGTGTAATTTGATACTCTTCCTCCACATATTCCACAATTTGATCAAACGCCTTTCCTGTCAAGGTTTTAATCGCATAATCATAGCTCATTTCCACTCCATAAGCACTAAAAAGTTCGATGAAGACATTCATAGTGATCGATTCTGAATCTACTAACACCCCATCGCAGTCAAAAATTATAGCTTTGTATTTCACGCTTCAAAAAAATAGTTATCAAAAAAAGAGACTGACCCAACCTTATATTGAATCAGTCCCCATATTAAAAATCCCTCTCAAAAAAGGATTATAGTTTCTTTACTTCCGGCAATTCAGCATCACCTTCTTCTTTGATGATCTCAATAGAACGAATTTTATCGTTAGGGCGGATATTGTCTACTACTTCAACACCTTCAACTACTTTACCGAAACAAGTATGGTTACGGTCTAAGTGAGAAGTTTGAGTACGGCTATGGCAAATAAAGAACTGAGAACCGCCAGTGTTTCTACCTGCATGTGCCATTGATAAAACACCACGGTCGTGGTATTGGTTATCACCATCTAATTCACAAGCAATTCTATAGCCTGGTCCACCTGCACCTGTACCGTCAGGGCAACCACCTTGAATGACAAAATTAGGAATTACTCTGTGGAAAGTTAATCCATCATAGTAGTTATGCAACGCTAAGTCTACGAAATTCGCTACCGTGTTTGGAGCATCATTTTGGTAGAACTCTACTGTCATATCTCCTTTTTCAGTTTTAATGATTGCTTTCATCTCAATGTTTTTATGAATGATAAATTAATCAACGTGCAAATGTAATCAATTCATGCGTTGAATAATAAGTACTTGGTCAAAATATCACCTAAACTGTTTTCTGATGATTAGGTCTAAGCGGTGTAATATTGATCAACGCCGAAATTACTACATCTTTTCCATCAAGATCTGTGTACACAGAATTTCCTTTTTCTAATACTAAAATTCTTCTGCTGTCTCTCAGTGTTAAAGTATAAGTCTCATAATAAGACTTGCCATTCTGTACTGCTTCTTGGATATTTTCCATAGCTGACTTAAACTTCTCCTGATCTGCACCGCTTACAAAAGACGTTAAATCAGAAACACCTCCAAAATAGCTCTGCCAAATACCTGTAGTCTTTTTAATATTTTTGACGTCTTCAACAGATCTATAGGCTATAGAAACTGGAACTTTATCAATACTTTGGTCATCACCAAAATCTTCAAACTCTAGCTGTGAAGCAATACTACACATAGCATAAATCTTACCGGAAGAATTGACCATAGGGAATTTCACATACTTGAATTTCGTTCCATCTTTTCTCTCTTCCACGTAAGCAACCTCTGTCTCCTGCTCTGCGATTCCTTTATCCAGTTCCCAAATCAAGCTTCCTTCCTCTTCGCCAAAAATTTCAACATCAGTCTTTCCAATAATATCGTAGCCTAAGTTCAAACGTTTAGTGAGTGTTTGATCCACCATAATATACTTTCCGTCGAGGTCTTTCATATATACCTCTGCTTCATAAGTATCAAAAATGGCTTTCAGCTGTCTTCTTGATTCTTCCAAGTCAGCTTCCCTTTTCTTTCTTTCTGTAATGTCATGGAACATGATCGTTGCTCCAATGATGGCACCATCTTCTCCGTGAATTGGGTAGTAACGGGAATCCATAATTCTCTTACGCACTCCAAACTGGAAAGTCATTTCATCTGTGAACGAATGACCGTCTAATGCCTTCTTACAATTTTCTTTATAACGGCCTCTATTTTCCGGTCTCACAAGGTCAAGCATCACCGTTTCACCTTCTGTGATTTCCACTCCTCTTCCCTTCAACTCATCCTTAATAGCATTGTTTGCTAAAGTAACGACCATCTTTTGATCAATAGCAATTACAAAATCACTCGTTACATCCAAGAAAGCCTTCAAATTGGCCTCACGAATGCTTAGTTTTTCTTGTGAAATCTTCAAGTCTACTGTACTTGAAATATCGTTGATTGCACCTGCAAATCGTTGTGCCACTCCATTTTCATCATGTTTAACAGCTCCAGAAACATAGAACCATTTAAATGTACCAGATTTTAATCGAAGACGAACCTCAATTGAATTAGGAGCAATACCTAAATGATCAGCAATCAATCCATTAAATACCTTAATGGCCTTTTCTCTATCTTCAGGGTGAATATTGGCTACAAATGACTCAAAATCATTTTGCAATTCACCTTCATCATATTCTAAAAGCTCTTCAAAGCGATGTGACCACCAGAAGTTAGTTGTTTCATCCAGCACACCATTTTGAAGCACGGCATCCCAAATACCTTCTGAAGTTCCTTTGAAAGCCAAATCAAAACGTTCCAAAGTTTTGGCCAGTTGTTCCGTTCTGTCTTTTACTTGATTTTCAAGACTCGTACGCAACGCTTCCAATTCGTTTTGTCTTCTCTCCATCTCCTCCTGCGTCGCTTGAAGTTCTTCATAGTTCTGACGCATTTCCTCTTCTTGACTTCTCAAGTGATCTCTTTGTTGCTGTGAAGACATCAAAAGTTCTTTCGTACGCTGATTGTTTTTAGCAGTTCTCAACGTAGAAGCAATACTCTCAGCTACTCTTTCTACAAACTCAATTTCAAAAGGCTCGATCTCTTTGAAACTTGCGATTTCTAACGCTCCTTCAACCTCATCATTGATTTTCAAAGGCACAATTAAAACCGCACGAGGAGTTGAATCTCCTAAACCTGAAGTAATTTCAGTATAACCTTCAGGTACGTCATTCAGGTAAATTGTTTCCCCTAGTAGATAAGCTTGCCCTAAAAGTCCTTCGCCAAAACGGCCGTCAATATGGATTTTCTTTTCAATAATTCTTTTTCTCTCAAAAGCATAAGTGGCTTCAAGATTTAAGAATTTCTTTTGATCTTCTGTTTCGTCTAAGAAATATAATTCTCCTTGGTTAGCATTGAGGTAAGAGACCAATTCACTGATAATAGCATTTGATAATTCTTTCAGGTCTTGGTTTGTTCTTAAAATCTCACCAAAGTGAGCCATACCTTTTGTAATCCAGTTTCTTTTTTCATCCTGATAAGCTACATCTTTCAGCTTATTTCTCATCTGCACCAAGGCATTACCCAAAATGTCATAGTCACTAGCAGGTTTGAATTTGGCTTCAAAGTGTCCTTCACCAATACTCAAGGCAAATCGACTGGCTCTGCCCAAATTATCCCTCAGTTTATTACTTGACAAAATGATATCGTTCATCTCATCACTTGTTTCATCAATATCCTGTCCTAAATCTCCAATCGATAAACGATCCAACTGATTGACAGGACGTTGTAAGGATGTATTCAGCGTTCGAATTACAAGAAGTGATGAACCAATGGCAAGAATAGAGAAGAAAAAAGTAACAAAGGCAATAGAAGAGTTGGCAGACTCAATATCTTCATTGATCCTTTTCACGTCATCCAGCATGGCTTTACGTTGCTGTTGTGACAAAGGACCTAAATAATCTCTGATTTCAGCTTTGAGGGGAGAAATTGTGGTAAGTAAATAATCAACTATGTATTCATCCACTTCTGCTTTCTTTTTGAAGCTTTCCAACTTCAAACGTAAGGTGAGGGAATCATATGTATCTACATCTTCCTGAATAGCGGCAAAGTCTGTGATATGTTGTTCAAAATACAACTCCAAATCATCCTGACCATGCTTGTATTCTTTCAAAAGGATACCAAGAGCATCAATTGATCTTCGGTCTTGAGAGGTAAGATGTTTTCCTAATTCTTCTAATTTTTCTAAGGCAGGAAGGATGTCTGTGTCCCAAAGTGAGTTTCTTTCATCTTTGTAAGAATCATCCTTTGTCAAAAAATAGCCTCGTTGAGCAGCAGAAACACGGTCCAAGCCCGCATTAATTCTAGAAGTCATGACAGTGATAGGGTTTCTTGTTTGGATTACCCTATCACCGACATCACTCACCAAGTTGTTTTGATAAACAACAAGGATGGTAAATGTTATTAAGATAAATAAGTAGGAAGTAGTTAATAAAACATTTCTTCCTTGTATAGTTTTGAAACTAAAGTAACGCGAAAATTGACGTCCTAAATTATCTGTATCTATTCTTTTCTGCATCGAGAAGTTTATTTTTCTGCCAAGTCTGTGTAGAGACTAAAGCAAAAAATAACTTAAGAATCTCTACAAATCAAGAGTTTGCACTTCGAGAGGACATGCCTTTCTGATAACATTTTCGACATCTCGCCTCATAAGAATCCGTCTCACCTAAAAGCACTTGTTCATCTGAAGCTGATAGTCGGTATGAATATAGCGCAGGTTCACCACATTTTACACAAATAGCGTGCAATTTTGTTACATATTCTGCAATTGCCATCAATTGAGGCATTGGTTCAAATGGTTTTCCCTGGAAATCCATGTCCAAACCACAAACAATAATACGGTGCCCGGCGTTGGCCAATTCTACACAAACATCTACTAGTTTGTTGTCAAAAAATTGAGCCTCGTCAATAGCTATAACTTCATTTTTGCCAACATATTGTGTGATTTCCTCAGCAGATTTGACTGGAGTTGAAATAATTGAGTTGGCGTTATGAGAAACTACATTTTCCTCATGGTATCTTGTATCAACAGCTGGCTTGAAAATATGAACAACTTGTTTGGCAATAGTAGCTCTGTTCACTCTGCGGATTAGTTCTTCAGTTTTTCCTGAAAACATTGATCCACAGACTACTTCTATCCATCCGATGGGTTTCTCTTCTGTGCGGTCTTGAAATCTAGGTTCTACAAACATGTTATTTAATTTATAATAGGGCTGTAAAGGTAAGTCATTGTTTTCATCTTTCCCTACTTTGTTTAGAATTGCTATATTAATTTTTAGCGTGCCGATTATGGTTTTCTACTTGAGGTTAACTTTGTATCTTTGTGACAAATTATTTTGATATTGGAAAAAGAAAAAGTTTTAGTAGTTGTAGTAGGTCCTACTGCTGTAGGTAAAACCGACTTTTGTGTAGAGTTAGCCCGTGCTTTATCCACAGAAATTGTTTATGCCGATTCACGTCAGTTTTTTAAAGAAATGCAGATCGGCACTGCACGCCCCACCGAAGATGAAATGCAGGAAATACCACACCACTTTGTGGGGCATTTGTCTATAGAACAAGAATATAGCTTTGGGCATTACGAAAAAGATACACTTCAATTACTGGAGCAACTATTTCAAAAACATAAATATGTGATCCTTTCTGGCGGATCAGGGATGTATGTTGATGCCATCTGCAACGGTATCGATCCCATGCCTACAAGTGATCCTAAAGTAAGAGAAAAACTGAACACCCGTTACCAGCAGTATGGAATTCAGCCATTGCTGGAAGAACTGGAACAAAAAGATCCTGAATATTACAATCAAGTAGACAGAGCCAATTATCAAAGAGTGATCAGAGCACTTGAGGTCATTGAAATCACAGGAAAAAAGTATTCTGGACAGCGCAGTCAATACAAAGCCGACCGCCCTTTTAAAATTGTAAAAGTTGGATTAAACAGGGACCGCCAAGAGCTTTATGACAGAATCAATCTGAGAATGGACATTATGCTGAACAATGGCCTTTTGAAAGAAGTAGAAAGCCTTTTTCCTCATAAAGAAAAAAACGCACTTCAAACAGTGGGTTACAAAGAAATTTTTGATTTCTGGGACGGTAAACAGGATTGGAATACTACCGTTGAACTGTTGAAAAGAAACAGCAGAAGATACGCCAAAAAACAATTGAGCTGGTTTAAAAGAGATTCCTCTACCCATTGGGTTCATCCTTCTCAATTAGAAGATGTAATAAATTATATTAATTCCCTCAACCTATAAAACAATGCCATCTAAAATATTAGAACAAAACAACTTCCTCACACCATTATTTTACGCCGCTTCGGAGGGAATTATTATTTGCAATAAAAAAGGACAAATAGTAGCCATCAACCCAATGGGTAACACAATCTTTGGCTACGAAGAGGGTGAGTTGGTTGGTCAGGAACTTGAAGCACTGCTTCCGGATGCTATTAAGACTATGCACAAGAGCCTTAGAAATGCTTACTTTGAAAAACCTGAAGTAAGACCCATGGGGCTTGGCAAAGAATTTATCGCACAGAAGAAAAGTAAAGAAGTTTTTTATGTTGAGGTAAGTATCAGTCACATGACCATTGAAGATGAGTTTCATGTAGCGGCTTTTGTTCATGACATTACCAAAAGAAAAAATGTTGAGCTTCAAGTTGTCAAACAGCAACAGCTTTTAGAATATTATGCCGATTATGCACCTGCGGCAATTGCAATGCTAGATAAGGATTTAACTTACCTCATTGCAAGTAACAGATGGAAGAAAACTTTGGGAGTTACAGTAAACCTGGAAGGGAAAACCATACAGGAAACTTTACCTAATTTCCAGAAAAGATGGTATGAGGTGTTTGAGCAGGTCTTAAACGGAGAAAAATCCGGAGTGCAGATGGATTATATTGACCGAATAGATTTGAGCAATATATGGATAGAATGGGAAGCACACCCTTGGTACAATAGTGACAATCAAATCAGCGGTATTATCATCTTTGCGGAAGATGTAACAGAGCGTGTAGAGAACGAACAGAAAGTGAAGCAGTACATGCAGGAGTTGATTCTCAAAAACAGGGAATTAGAGGATTTTGCTTATGTCAGTTCACATGACTTACAAGAACCGTTGAGAAAAATACGTGCTTTTGGTGACCGTTTAAGCAAGAAGGAAAAAGAAAATCTGTCTCCTAAAGGACAAGATTATATCAATAGAATGTTGAATTCTGCAGAAAGAATGCAACAGCTCATTACAGACCTTTTAAGGTTCTCAAGAATATCATCCAAAGCGAAGCCTTTTGAGCAGATTGACCTGAATGAAGTGTTAAGAGATGTTATTTCTGATCTTGAAATTGCAATTAATGAATCTGAAGCGGTAATTCGTACTGTAGAACTTCCAACAATTAAAGGAGACATAACTCAACTAAGACAACTTTTTCAAAATCTTATTTCAAATGCTATAAAATTTAGAAAAGACGATACTACTCCTCAAATCAGAATTGATTCTAGCATTGATGAAACAAAACCTAACGAAGTGGAAATTTCTATTGCTGATAATGGAATTGGTTTTGATGAAAAATACAACGAGCGTATCTTTCAAATTTTCCAGCGTTTGGAAGGAAGAAAATATAATGGTTCTGGTATTGGTTTGGCTATCTGCAAGAAGATTACACAACGCCACGGTGGTGATATTACGGCAAGCAGTCAGATTGGAAAAGGAACAACTTTCACCTTTACGCTAAGAACCGATTTAGAAGAAGAGTAATAGAGTAAATACATAACTTTCAGATTTTTTCCACTTAATTTAAAAAAGTATTCATGACAACTACCATTCTTTACGCTGATGATGATCCTGAAGATCGAATGCTAACCGAAGAAGCTTTTGAAGAAGCTTTTGCACAAAAAAGTAATTTGTCTATTCAACTTCAATTTGTTGAAGATGGAGAGGAACTAATGAGCTATTTGCAAAATAATGGCAAGTATAATGACAATAGCAAATATCCAACCCCTGATCTCATTTTGCTTGACTTGAATATGCCTAAAAAGGACGGCAGAGAGTGTCTAAAAGAGATCAAAAACAATGATCATTTGAAAAAAATACCTGTAGTTGTATTAACAACTTCAAATGATGAAGAAGATGTCATAAAAACTTATAACTTAGGGGTCAGCTCGTTTATTACTAAGCCGGTAACTTTTGAATCCATGGTTGAGGTCGTTGAATCGCTCAACAAATATTGGTTTCAAGTAGTAAGGTTGCCTCATTAATAGTTTTTAGAATTTATGCCTTTTTCACAACATACTGATCCGCATAATCAAATAGTGAAGGTACTTCTCATCGATGATGATGAAGATGATTATATCATTACCGAAGATGTATTGGATGATATACCTTTCAGAAGTTATGAGCTTGATTGGGTCTCTAACTATGACGATGCTGTTGAAATCGTTAGTGAAGGAAACCATGACGTCTACATTGTAGATTATCTACTTGGGGCTAAAAGTGGCCTGGACCTTATCATTGAATGTCTGAAAGATCATCCTTTTAAACCTTTCATCTTATTGACTGGTCAGGGAGATGTAAAAGTCGATGAACAAGCTATGGTTGCAGGTGCTTCAGATTACCTTGTAAAAGGACAAATCACGCCTCAACAATTAGAAAGGGCAATTCGTCATAGTATACTGCATAGTAAACACCTGAATCATATTCAGGAGCTCAATGAGAAACTGGAGCAACGAGTGCAGGATAGAACACGTCAATTAGATAATGCAATCAAGACATTGCAACGTTCCAACGAGGATCTTGAACTTCAAATTTTCGAAAGAAAAAAAGCTGAAGAAGAACTTTTAAAAAGTCAGGCAATTTATAAAATCATTGCCCACAACTTCCCTTATGGGTTGATTTCTGTATTGGACGAAAACTTGAATTATCTTTTTGCCGATGGTACTGGCTTTAAAGATCTGGATTTAGATGCCGATAAAATTGTAGGTGCTAAATTCTTCAGGTTCTTATCTGAAAATGACCCGTCAAGAGTAGAAGAATATCAGAAATGTTTCAAACTTGCCCAGGAAGTCATCACTACGGGTGAAGAAGCAATTTTTGAATTCAAATATAAAAACCTCAACTATTCAACGATCATTGTACCGATCAAGAATAGCAGACAGCAAACAAAGCAGGTACTTGTGGTGATGCTCAATATCACACAGCAAACTAAGGCAGAAGAAGAGATACGAAAAGCCCTGACAAAAGAACGTCAACTGAATGAACTGAAGAGTAGATTTGTGTCTATGGCTTCACATGAATTCAGAACACCTTTGAGTACCATAATGTCTTCTGTTTCATTAATTTCTCGCTACAATTTACCTGAACACGAGGAGAAAAAAGAGAAACACATCAAACGTATCAAGTCAAGCGTTAATAATCTTACACAAATCTTGAATGATTTCCTATCTATTAGTAAATTGGAGGAAGGTAAGGCATTTGTGCATCGATCGACGATAGATGTGGATTCTTACATAGATAATTTGTGCGATGAAATGTCTTCTGTTACTAAACAAGGACAAAAAATTATAATCAGTCATGAAGGGGTTTCGCAGTTTAAAACTGATCCTCAGATACTGAAAAACATTATTATAAATTTACTATCAAACGCCATCAAATACTCTGGTATTGGAGATAGGATTTGGGTAGATTCATGCATAGACGACAATGAGCTACGTGTGAGCATTAAAGACGAAGGGATGGGAATTCCAGAGAAAGATCAAGTTCACCTATTTGATCGATTCTTCAGAGCTGAAAATGCAATCAACATTCAAGGAACTGGCCTTGGACTCAACATCGTGACGAAATATATAGAAATGCTGAATGGCTCAATCTCCTTCGAGAGTAAAGAAGACGTGGGTACAACATTCTCAATTAAAATACCGAAAAAGTTTATTCCAAATGAAAAAAATACTATTGATAGAGGATAATTTAGAAATGCGTGAGAACACATCGGAAATTCTAGAATTATCAAATTACGAAGTAATTACAGCTGACAATGGTAAGGTAGGCGTTGAAAAAGCAAGAACATCAAGCCCTGACTTGATTATTTGTGATATTATGATGCCTGAGTTAGATGGTTATGGTGTATTATTCGCTTTATCTAAAGACCCTAATACTGCTAGTATTCCTTTCATTTTCTTAACAGCTAAAGCTGAAAAAACAGATTTCAGAAAAGGAATGAGCCACGGTGCTGATGACTACATTGCTAAACCATTTGATGATGTTGAGCTATTAGATGCTATTGAAAGCCGTTTGAAAAAATCAGACACTGTTCGTAAGCATTATGAGCAATCTCCAGAAGGTTTTGATTCATTTATCAGCGATGCTAGAGGAATGAATAACTTAGATAAACTTTCAGAAAATAGAAAATCACGTACTTACAAAAAGAAAAGTGTATTGTTTTATGAAGGAGATCATCCAAACGCACTTTTACAGATCGTAAGCGGTAAGGTAAAAACTTATAAAACAAACGAAGATGGAAAAGAGTACATCACAGGTATTCACGGTCCTGGTGAGTTTTTAGGTTATGTGGCTTTATTGAAAGATGTAACTTACCCTGAGAGTGCAATGGTATTGGAAGAGTGTGAGATCACTATGATTCCTAAGGAAGACTTCTTCTCACTAATTCATAACAACAGAGACGTTTCTCATGCCTTCATTAAGCTTTTAACAAAAGAGGTGATTGAACAAGAAGAAAAGCTATTAAAGTTAGCTTATGGCTCCGTGAGACAACGTGTTGCAGAAGTATTACTTCAGTTAGACAAGCGTTACCAACAAGGACCAAACGAAAGAATGTCGATCACAAGAGATGACTTGGCAAAAATCGTAGGTACTGCAAAAGAAACATTGATCCGTACTTTGTCCGATTTTAAAGATGAGAAACTCATTGAGATCAAAGATAAAAATATCACGATTATCAACTTGGCAAGATTAGAGAGATTAAGTCATTAATCCTCAAGCAACGGTCAATATTGGTATTTCAATCAATATTTAAGAAGTCTACATTGAAAAAATGTAGGCTTTTTTTGTAATATTACATTACTAAAGTTGGAACAGAAGTATATTTTATTGGATTTTTTCTATTTGTAACCTTATTCAGAATTATCATAATATTCTCACCTTCAATGTTGAGGGCCTGAATATTAAAAAAACAATAGCATCTATTAATAAATTGGTTAAGGATAACTACTATGAAAACTAATAGTGTTTTTGTATATTCATATAAACAATAGGATTGAAGCTACAATACTTTTAGTATTCATCTATACAGACACAGAATTTTTAAAGCATCCAATTATTTATACTATCTTATATAGATAATTTATTTTGAAATAGCATATGGCAAGTACGAATGTACAATCACCGTTAAAAGATAAATTAAAGGAGGTATTCGGTTATAATCAGTTCCGTGGAAATCAGGAAGTGATTATACAGCATATTTTAGATGGCAAAAATACATTTGTAATTATGCCTACTGGTGCTGGAAAATCTCTTTGTTATCAATTACCCGCGGTAATGAAAGAAGGAACTACAATTGTAATTTCTCCTTTGATCGCATTAATGAAAAACCAAGTGGATCAGCTTCAGGCTTTAGGAATTAATGCTAGCTTTCTTAATTCAACATTAAGCAAAAGTGAATCAAATAGGGTAAAGAAAGAGACTCTGGAGGGAAAGACGAAACTGCTTTATGTGGCTCCTGAATCATTAACAAAGCCTGATAATATTGAACTTCTGAAAAAGTCTAATATTTCATTCATCGCTATTGATGAGGCCCACTGTATTTCAGAATGGGGACATGATTTTAGACCTGAATACAGAAGAATAAAACAAATTATAGAAGAAATTGGCGACTTGCCAATCATTGCTCTTACAGCTACTGCTACTCCTAAAGTAAGAGCGGATATTCAGAAAAACCTTAGAATGGAAGATGCCAACATCTTCTTATCTTCTTTCCATAGGGACAACTTATTTTACGAAGTACACCCCAAGAAAGATCCAAAGGTTCAACTGATCAAGTTCATTAGAAAACATCAGAACAAATCTGGAATTATCTACTGCCTCAGCCGTAAAAAAGTGGAGGAAGTAGCAGAGTTTTTGAGGATCAACGGCATCAACGCTCTCCCTTATCATGCCGGTATGGAATCTTCTCAGAGAATGGGCAATCAAGATGCCTTCTTGAATGAAGACTGCGATGTAATTGTGGCTACAATTGCCTTCGGTATGGGTATTGACAAGCCTGACGTTCGTTTTGTAGTGCACTACGATGCTCCTAAATCATTGGAAGGATATTATCAAGAGACAGGTAGAGCTGGTAGAGATGGTTTAGAATCGTACTGTATGATGCTCTTCAGTCCTGAAGACATCTCAAAACTAGAGAAATTCCATAAAGATAAATCCATTACAGAAAGAGAGAATGTTCATATTCTACTTCAAGAAATGAGCTATTATGCTTATTCATCTGTTTGTAGAACGAAGCAATTACTTCATTACTTTGGTGAGCACGTTGAAGAAAATTGTGGACATTGTGACAACTGTAAAGCCAAACACTCTTCTTTCAATGCCAAAGATCAAATACTACTAGCCTTACAAGCAGTCGAAGAAACGGAAGAACGTTTTGGTATTGAGCATATCTGCAATGTATTGACAGGTACTCGTACTGATTATGTGGAAAGCTACAATCATTTTGACTTAAAGTCTTTCGGCAAAGGAAGTGAATTTGATAACAAACATTGGGAATCCATCATTCGTCAATCAATGATTAATGGATTTTTAGCCAAAGATGTTGATCAAATTACAATAATTCGTATTACAGAGAAAGGTGAAGGATTCTCAAAACGCCCTTTTGATGTTGATTACACTCAAGATTATCAATGGCCTTCTGAATTGGAAGCATTGAATGAGGAAGCTGTAGTGACGAATGCCTTTGATAAGGAGCTTTTTGATATCCTGAAAGCGAAAAGAAAGAAAATCGCTCACCAAAAAGGAATTCCTCCTTATGCAATCTTCCAAGAACCTTCTTTGGAGGAAATGGCAACAACTTACCCTGTGACCAATGAAGAATTGATGCAAATCAATGGTGTTGGAGCTGGAAAAGCCAAGAAATTTGGTAAACCTTTCCTAGATATTATTCAAGACTATGTGGAGCAGAATGAAATCACTACGGCTAAAGATGTAGTGGTCAAAAGTACTGTCAACAAGTCGAAAGCCAAGATTGCAATCATTCAGCAAATCGACCGCAAACAAGATATTGAGGACATTGCAGAATCATTAAAAATCTCTTTTGATGATGTTTTGGATGAAATCGAAAATATTGTGGATTCGGGCACAAAGCTGAATCTTGATTACTATATCGATACTATCATGGATGAAGATCGTTTGGATGAAATCTATGACTATTTCATGAGTGCTGAAACCGACGAATTGGATGATGCTTATGATGAACTAGATGAAGATATCGGTGAAGATGAAATTCGCCTTGTGAGAGTGAAATTCTTATCTGAGGTGGCAATGTAGTTTTTGAATTAAGATTTAACAATGAAGAGCTTCACTTTTGATTCATTGTTCATGATATAAAAAAGCCTTCAATATTTTGGATATTGAAGGCTTTTTCTTTTTGTGTAACAGCGGGTAGACACGTAGGTCTACCCCTACGGTTATTTTGTTGGGAAACCTCTATCTCTCATTAGGGCTTCGATACGTGCATCTCTACCTCTGAATAATTTATAGGCTTTTGCTGGATCAATTGCATTTCTTGGGGCAAATAAGTATTTCACTAACTTGTCAGCTACTTCTTTGTCATAGAAACCTTTTGGTGCATTAGCAAATACCTCAGCGGCATCTGAAGTCAATACATCTGCCCATAAGTAACCATAATATGCCGCCGCATAGCCTTCTCCTGAGAATACGTGACCAAATTGAGTAGAACGGTGACGCATTACAATTTCCTTAGGCATACCTAAAGCCGTCAATGTTTCCTTCTCAAATTTCACTGGATCGATTCCAGTTGGATCAACTGTATGGTATTTCATATCCATCAATGCTGAAGCAAGGTATTCTGTAGTATTGAAACCTTGGTTGAATGAAGCAGCTGCCTCAATTTTCTTCACTAATGATTTCGGCATTGGCTCACCTGTTTTCTGATGTGTCAAGAAACCATTGATTACTTTATCCGTCGACAACCAACGCTCTAATAATTGCGATTGGAATTCTGTATAATCTCTTACACCGCTGTTAGATGTAGGGTATTTTACATTGGCAGATAAGAAGTGAAGAGCATGCCCAAATTCATGGAAAAACGTCTCTGCATCACTCCATGAAACCAATGATACTTCACCTGGTGCTGGCTTAATAAAGTTGGAGTTATTAGAAGCTAATACAATTTTCTTTCCTTCATAAGATGTAAAACTTCTGTAAGTTGTAGCCCATGCTCCTGAACGCTTTCCTTTACGTGCATATGGATCTAAGTACCATAATCCAATCACATCACCCGAAGTCTTGTCTGAAACCTCCCACACTCTTACATCTTCATGAAATACAGGAACCTTACCTTCTTCCAAAGCTCTGAATTGGAAATTGAATAATTCTCCAGCTACAAAGAACATTGCCTCTCTTAGCTTTTCTAATTGAAGGTATTGTTTTACCTCATCAGAATCTAAGTCATATTTTGCTTTACGTACTTTTTCAGCATAATAGCGATAATCCCAAGGCTCAATTGTGATTTTATCACCACGTTGATCTGCTACCTTTTGCATGTCTGCTACTTCTTCTTTCACTCTAGCAGTAGAAGCTACCCATACTTTCTCCATCAAATCCATTGCATTCTCTGGCGTCTTGGCCATTCTATTCTGCAATCTCCAAGTAGCATAGTTATCATATCCTAAAAGTGCTACCCTCTCGTTTCTTAACTGAAGAATCTCCGCTATAATTTTGTTGTTGTCGTGCTCATCTCTGTTGTCCCCTCTTTTAATATAGTTGGTCCAAACCTGCTTTCTTAAATCTCTTTCATCAGAATACATTAAGAATGGCTCCATTGATGATCTTGTATTTGTGATAGCATACTCACCTGCATGTCCTTTTTCCTCCGCTGTTTTAGCGGCAGACTTCACAAATGATTCCGGAAGACCACTCAATTGATCTTTTTTCAAATACACTACATAGTTTTCTTCATCAGCCAAAACATTATTTGAAAATGAATTGTACAATGAAGACAATTTCTTGTCGATAGCAGCATATTGCTTTTTCTTTTCAGCATCTAAATCCGCACCGTCCATCACAAATCCAGTATAGATCAGCTCTACAATTCTTTGTGCCTCATCTTCTAACGGCTCTTTTTGAGAAGCTTCATAAACCGCTTTGATACGTTTGAAAAGTTTCTCATTTTGCTTGATTTTTGATGAGTAATCTGAGATTTTTGGTGCTAAAGCTTTCGCAATTTCTCTTAATTCAGGCGAAGAGACATTACTTCTCCAGATTCCATAATACGTAAAAGCTCTGTCTAATGCCGCTCCTGATTTTTCCATAGGAATAATCGTATTCTCAAATGTAGGAGCATCTGAGTTGTTGGCAATGATATCGATTTCCTTCAGTTTCATGGCCATTCCTTCTTCGATTGCTCCCTGCAGATCTTTCAATTGCATTTTATCAAAGGCAGGCACACCGCCATAAGGGCCTTGCCACTCTTGTAATAATGGATTTTTTGACGTCAATTGTACTTCTTCTTGTTTTTCAGATGTGCAGGAAAAGAAGAGGCACATCAGCATCCCTATTCCTAATAAAGGTTGAATTGTTTTTCTCATTTCGATGAATTGAATTGTTGTATTTAACAAGTACCAGTTTCTAAAAGTACTTACTAGTTTTAGAATATATTTGAAACCATCAGTTAAGCTATAGGTTTCAAATACATTTTAGTTTCTGTTGTCTAACCCCCAGTTTAACTTTTTTCTTAGGGTATCTAAAAAATTATCCTGTCCTCCAATTTTCACAAGCTTCGCTTTGAATGGACATTTTCTTACTGCCAGTTGAATAGAAGCGTCAACAGCTTCAGATCTTGAATCAAGAGATACTAAGAAATTCTTACTTCTTCCCTCAATTTCAAAAGAAATGATACTGCTGTCAGATACGATAAGTGGTCGTACATTTAGATTGTGTGGGCATACTGGAGAGATAATAAAATTCTCTGACCCAGGAATCACCACAGGACCTCCTACACTCAAAGAATACCCTGTTGAACCTGATGGAGTTGAAACAATCAACCCATCTGCCCAATAAGAGTTCAGATATTCCCCATTTAAGTAAGTATGTACTACAATCATAGAAGAAGTATCTCTTTTCAGAATTGTAAATTCATTCAGACCAAATTTAATTCCTCCAAATAAATCTTCTCTATCACTTACCAAAGCAAGCATTGTTCTTTCTTCAATGGAATAATAACCATTGACCAAAGCATCTATTGTCGTTTGAAAATTTTCTCTTTGAATGGACGCTAAAAAGCCTAGACGTCCCGCATTTACACCTACAATAGGTATTTCAAGCTCTTGCACGTAAGTTAAAGCCTGAAGTAAAGTTCCATCACCTCCAATTGAGATCATAAAGTCGACTCCTCTCAAAGACTCGGTGTTGCTGAATACTTTTAACCCCTTAGAAAGTTCTGGTTCGATTTTCTCCAAATAAGGAGCCAAGGCATCTGAAATCACCAATTCTAATTCTGCTTTATCAAGAATATATTTGATGGAATCGATAATAAATTTGCTGCGTTCAGTTTCTAGCTTACGGCTATGTAATGCAATTCTCATTTTTAAAGTTCTAAATACCTTAATAGATTATCCAATCTGTCTTTGCTATCATCTTTCCCTTCTGTAAAGGTGGAAGAATAAATAACATTCAGGTTAAAGCGCTCAAAAGTAGCTATTACTGCATCCACTTCCACTTTATTTAATTTTAAAGTGACAATGACCATTTGAGGATCATCAGGATCAGATTCTACAAATACGCTTAAGATTTTCACATTATTAGACTCTACCCATCGGCTCAAATCCTCCAATGAATAATGAATTGCTTCAATACGCAGGGCCACGATGTTACCTAAGATTTGATCGGCATGTAATCTTGCCAACTCTTTCATCATGTCCTCTACCACAATCACACCGTGATATTTTTCTTCTTTATCTACCACAGGTACAATTTCAATATCAAACTCATCAACCACTCTCAAAACATCATAAAGATGAGTGGCTGGCAGTACTGAAGCTTCCTCATAAGACAATGGTAGTTTCACAGACTTCACACCCTCGTTAATATCAAGGTCAAAAAAGTCACTTTCTACCACTAGTCCAAGGTACTTTTCATCCTTCACCACAGGGAGTGACTGAATATTGTTTTCTTCAAAATAAGTAAACACACATTCTAAAGTAGTACTGGGATCGATACTGGGTAATGTTTGTGAAATTAACTGTTTTGCTATCTGCATACCATCGTTTTTTTGATTCTAATGATAATTATAAACAAAATGGGAGATAAACCATTGATTTTCATCAATTTTTACCTCCCAATCTGAGAATAGTCATCAACACTATTCTAAATTCCCTTTGTAAATTTAGAGAAATTATTTGAAGGTTTCTCTAAACTACATTATTGTTAGTTATTTCTCAAGAAATCATCCACTAACATGTTGAATCTATTTGGATGCTCCATCATTGGAACATGGCAACACTTATCAATAAAGTGCAATTCAGAGTTTGGAATTCTTCTGTGGAATTCGTGTCCAGCTGATGGAGGAGTAATGGTATCATTCAATCCCCAAATCAATAATGTTGGACATTTAATATCATTCAACTCATCTCTAAGGTTGTGCTTCTGTGCAGATCTTGCATAGTATACAATTCTCAAACATTTCGCACTGTCAGAAGTTACTTCAAATACCTCGTCAACAAGTTCTTTTGTTGCTACTTCAGGATCATAGAAAGTATAACCTACTCTATCCTTGATGAATTCATAACTACCTCTTTTAGGGTAAGACAAGCCCATACCCGACTCATAAAGTCCAGAGCTACCCGTAAGAATTAGTTTTTCTACCTTATCTGGGTTTGCTAAAGTAAATAACAAAGAAACATGACCTCCTAAGCTATTTCCCAATAAAGAAAACTTCGTTAAACCGAAATCCTCTACAAACTTTTCAGTATAAGCGACCAAACCTTCCAAATTTGACTCATTTCTTGGAGAATTATAAATTGGAAGCATTGGAATGATCACACGGTAACGTCCAGAGAAGTAACCCAACACCTCAGACCAGTTACTTAACGCACCAAATAGGCCGTGTAACAGGATTAAAACTTCACCCTCACCTTCATCTATGTATTTAAATCCGTGCTTTTCTCTAATTGTAAGACTCATATTTGTACTTAACTGTAATCGTTATTTCGAAAATACGTGCAAAGATAAGATTAAATTTGACCTTTATGCATATAAATGGCATGTTTAAAAATTACTTCATCTTATTTTCAGAATTATTTGCAAATATTAATTTATCAAATTCTGAAAAAGAAACGGCTCCTTCCATAAAAAGGGGTTTCAACTCACTCATAACACGCTGAATATCATTCGACTTATCTTCTATTACAATATAACTTTCAAATAAATGCATTCCAAAACCTCGTGCTACTCCTTCACCGATTGAAGAGGACGAAAAATCGACAATATTCTCAGATTCACCTTGTGTTAATATTGATTTCTCATAGACATACTCCACAGCCTCCTTTTTGGTCCACAGGTAATTATGTATTCCAATATCGCAAACCATGTACACCAAATTATGTACTTTCCAAAGTTGGTAACGTACCTTTTCCTTCAGTGGTGCATTGGCATAATAGTTATATAAATAGACATTTTTCCAAAATTCTTCTAAATAACGGAAGGTCAGTCCTCTTCTAAAAAATGGTAAGCTTGTGTTTGTCACTTTTAAACTACTCCATTGATTTAAAGCAGCCAAACTTATGGCTGTGGGTTTTAAAACCAATTTATTGTAAAAACTCACAGAGTCTGAAAAATAAACCCTGCCGTACCTGCTATTATCAAAGCTTCCTTCGTAATAAAAAGGTTCAAAAAAAGTTGTTGAAATTGGGGACGGAAGGTGTGTAAAATTGACTTTCTTCTGTGATGTGAAAATAGATGGAGTTTGAAGGAATGTCTCTTCAAACTGCTTTAAATATTCTGTATGTGTGATATGGTTCTCTCCTGTATATAATGAATCTATTTTTGCTCTTAACGAACCTTCATTCACACCTAGCTCTCCCAGCATCTGATGCAGTCTAGCTGTTTCTTTGTGCAATAGGTTTTTCCCAAGAAAATATAAATTCTTGGGTCTATGTTTGAAATCCAAATGAGCATCATTCATTCCCAGTTTATTACGCAAACGGTGCTGATAATACATCTCACCAAGAGCATATTGCATAGATGTGATTTCCTCAGGAGCTTGCATCTCCAACTCTGCCACTGTTCTAAACAACGCATCGAATGACGGAATCACTGAGCCTTCTATTGCTTTTTTGATTTCATACTTCAACTCAGAGCGGTTATTATTCAACTCATCATTGTCTACTTGATCCAACTTACTCATAAAGTCCTTAAAGAAAATATTATCCTCCACCTTCTTTTCTTCTAAAAAGACCTGTAGTTGTTCTCTTACTCTTTTCAAGACACTTTTAGGAGGAATAGTCAGTTCTTCATTGATATGAAAATGATGAATGGACTCTTCCAAGGTCTCTCCATTCCTTCTGTAAAGGATATTTTTTGTGGTGATATCCGCATATTCTTCCGCTGGATTGAGGCGGTTTCCGGCAATTAATTCTGCTATTTTATCTTGCACATCAATCAATCTGTTGATATAGTTTTTGGCATCACTGATATCTTTGATGGTATGACAGTTCAGCATCAAGAGAGGGAGCTGTACTTGTATACCAGAAATATGATCAATGGGGTATTTTGTATTCTTAAACAGTAATTTTTCTAGTATTTCCTGTTCTATAAGATAACGGAAAGTTTGAGCAGATAACCGCTCTTCCTCTGACATATTTTTTAGATCGTAACGATCTAGGAATTCATATTCTTTTTGTACATAAAGAGAATCATATTCTACCTGAAACGTAGAAACATCATTCAATTTACTTTCCGACTCATTGGTGATATAAGGCCACTTAAAAGCTTTTGTTCTCGTTAATACTTCTGGGTGCTCTTTGGCATAATCATAAAAGAAGCGATCTAAAAGTGTATAGAGTTTGGAAGGTTTAAAATACCATACATTCACTCGGTCAGCAATAAAAAACAAAGCCCCAATAAAAATCAGCACACGCAGATAAGCACCCCATTTCATCAGAAAGTGCCTTTTTACTTTTGAGAGGTAATATTTTTTATAAGCTTTATTGAGTCTATAATTGTTCATTGAAGTGAAATGCAGTCTTAATATATGTAACCTTAGAGTCTAACAAAATTGAAGCCATGAAAAGGTAAAGTACTAGGACAAAAGTAAACGCTGAATTTTAGGTTGTGATTTTTCATCTTAAACTAGATTATTCTGTAATTTATAGAAGAAAAACCAAATACATGCCTGAAATAAAATACCTATATCAACTTCATTCTAGTGTCTATTATTAACAAGTTTATTTTCATGCTATAGGCAAAAATCAACCTTATTCTAATACATTTGCAAATACTAGGCTAATAAATACTAAATGAATATAACTATATCCTTCATTTTTTAGTTATTCATTTAAGTAAAAGTCCTAAAGTAAGCGGAGGTTTATATTTGCCTTGGTGCTTTACAGTAAACAAACAGAATAGATTTGGAAAAGAGAGTGGATCAGAAGATTACGAAAGTGAATAATGCTCCTCTTCATTTTGATGAGGTGCTTGGGACAGCGTTGGATAGTGGACAACCTTTTGCCGCTTGGAAAATGCCTCAGGAAGCTACTCAGCAAATTGTAGTTTCTCTTCAGAAAGAAGCTTTGAGAGTTGAGGTGGATTTGGAGGAGTTACCTAAAGGTTTTTTAGCAAGACCTTTCCAAGACAAAGAAGACAAAGCCTACTTTATTCCAGCTGATATTTATTACACTTCTGATTTAGCTCAAGTTGAATTTTCTAGTGATTATGATTTCGAAACAAAACTGAATGTTGAAAAAGCACTCAGCAAGTTTGATTACACACAGCACAAGGACCGTTGGAAACGACAAATGCTTAAAACCCATTTCCCTCCAACCTCCAAAGAACATTTTACCAACATTGTTCAAGAAAGCGTCAACGCTATGAATAATGAAGAATTCTTGAAAGTTGTACTCTCAAGGACAAAAGAGGCTCCTTTAAAAGAAGGCTTCTCTCCTATTGAGTTTTTCCACCGACTTTGCAAGGCCTATCCAAATGCTTTTGTCTCAATGTGCTACCTTCCTACTATTGGACTGTGGATGGGTGCATCTCCTGAGACTTTAATCAGTATGGATGAAAATGGAATCTTCAGAACAGTTGCTCTTGCAGGTACTCAGGCAAGCAACGGAATTCTTCCTAAAGATGCCTCTTGGAAAAGTAAAGAAATTGAAGAGCAAGCACTAGTAAGTCGATACATTATCAACTGTTTTAAGAAAATCAGATTGAGAGAGTTCGAGGAAAGAGGCCCTAGAACTGTAGCAGCCGCACACCTTTTACATCTCAAAACTGACTTTAAAGTGGACACCAAAGCAACCAACTTCCCTCAATTGGGTACTGTTATGCTCAAGTTGCTTCACCCTACTTCTGCTGTTTGTGGTATGCCTAAGGAAATTGCCACTCAATTCATTTTAGAAAATGAAAAATACAACCGTTCGTTATACAGTGGTTATTTAGGGCCTGTTGGAATTCAAAACAGAGACCACCTCTTCGTTAATTTGAGGTGCCTACAGTTGTTTGAAGATCATGCTTTGCTGTATGCCGGAGCTGGTATTACATGTGATTCAGACCCCGAGAAGGAATGGAAAGAAACAGAAATTAAAATGGATACAATGCTCAAGCATTTAAATGGTTAACCCATTATTCCTAAAAGATATACAAGCCGTATCAAAATATATTTTGATACGGCTTTTTTATTTCAGCATAACAGAGGCCTGATTAATCTTTCAAAATCTCACCTCAAAATCATTAGCAAGAATATAAAATGATGACATTATTCGTGTCCTATCCTCTACAATTAATTGTCTTAAAAGAACAATCACCTGTAAGGATCTAAGATTTAAATTGACTAATTATCAAATTAATCACTTTTTTAATCTTAATATCCTTTGTATTAAAAATTACTAATACACTTAAACCTATGAAATACATCATCTTTTCACTGTTGCTTAGCTTCAGCACTCTTGTTTTTGGTCAAGAAAAAGACATTTATAAAAAATACGGTATAGAAGTAGAAACATTACAACCTGGATTGAAAGTGGGAGATTTCGCTCCTGATTTTGAAGGAGTTGATCAAAATGGAAAAACAAGAAAGTTATCTGAAATGATTAAAGAAGGACCTGTAGTAGTTAACTTTTTTAGAGGAAGTTGGTGTCCATCTTGTTACAAGCACTTGAAAAGTATTAGAGACTCCCTAGATTACATCACAGCTACTGGTGCACAGGTCATTATGGTAAGTCCTGAAGAAAAGGAAAGCTTAGATGCTTTTGCTGTCAAGAAAGGATTCACTTTTCCAATGATCACAGACAAAGACTTAGGAATAATGAACAGTTATAAAGTGACATTTCAAGTCACTGAAAAATACCAGAAGAAAATCAAAACATTTATGTTCACAGACATAGCGGCAAATAATGCTATCAAACAAGCCTCTCTGCCTGTGCCAGCCACTTATATTATAGGGCAAGATCAAAAGATTATTGCCATGCAATATGACCCTAAGTATTCTAACAGAATGAGTCCAACGGCAATTATTAACGCATTGAATCAAGAATAAATAGAATTTTTATATTGAATTGCGTAATATTGAAGCGAGTTACTTTTATTTATAAGGTAACTCGTTTTATTTTAATGGGTATCACCTATTTTTCAATTAGAAAATAAGTTGCTTTCCGAAAGGCAAAGTACAAAAAACATAAATTAAAATAATATGTCTGCATCAATAGGAGCTGGAGAATTTATTGTAGAAGGAGGCCATCAATTAAGCGGGGAAATTATTCCTCAAGGCGCTAAAAATGAAGCTTTACAGATTTTATGTGCTGTTTTGCTTACTGAAGATAAAGTAACTATTCACAATATTCCTAATATTATTGATGTCATGAAATTGATTGACATCTTAGCTGATTTAGGTGTTAGAGTAGAAAAGTTAGGAGAAGGCTCTTATGAATTCGAAGCAAGAGATATCGATATTGAGCACCTTCAAACAAAAGAATATTCTGAAAAGGCTTCTAAATTAAGAGGTTCAATTATGGTTTTAGGACCACTTTTAGCTCGTTTTGGTAAAGGAAAAATTCCAAAGCCAGGTGGAGATAAAATTGGACGTCGCCGTTTAGATACTCACTTCTTAGGTTTCAAAAAACTAGGTGCTAAATTCAATTACACTCAAGACGGTTTCTTTGAAATTGATGCAACACACCTTGAAGGTACTTACATATTATTAGACGAGCCTTCTGTAACAGGTACAGCCAATATCATTATGGGAGCTGTAATGGCAAAAGGAAAAACAACGCTTTACAATGCGGCATGTGAACCTTATATCCAACAGCTTTGTAAGATGCTGAATCGTATGGGGGCCAATATCAGCGGTTATGGTTCTAACTTATTGACGATTGAAGGTGTTGAAAGACTAGGAGGTACTACCCATACTATGCTTCCAGATATGATTGAAATTGGCAGTTTCATTGGTATGGCAGCCATGACACAGTCGGAATTAACAATCAAGAATTGCCGAATTGATGAATTAGGGCAAATCCCTACTGTTTTCCAGCGTTTGGGGATTCAAATGGAATTCAGAGGTGACGATATTTATATTCCTGCTCAAGAGCATTATCAACTAGACCGTTTCATTGACGGTTCTATTCTTACAGTAGCTGATGGCCCTTGGCCGTTATTTACACCCGATTTATTGAGTATTGTGTTGGTTACTGCTATTCAGGCAAAAGGTACTGTTTTGGTACACCAGAAAATGTTTGAAAGTCGTTTGTTCTTTGTGGATAAATTAATTGATATGGGAGCTCAAATTATCCTAAATGATCCCCACAGGGCTACTGTTATTGGCCTAAATCGTCAATCACAATTAAGAGGAATTAAAATGACATCTCCAGATATCAGAGCTGGCCAGGCACTATTGATTGCCGCACTTTCTGCTAAAGGAACAAGTGTCATTTCTAATATTGATCAAATAGATAGAGGGTATCAGTTTATTGATGAGCGTTTGAGAAACATCGGTGCTCATATTGAACGTAGATAATTTTTTATTCAAACAGCTATAACAAGGGGTATGAAGGAATTTGTCTTTCATACCTCTTTCTTTTTTCATTGATTATTTTCATGACCAAATACTAAAAATCAAGCCGTATTACTAAAAACATACTGAATATTCAATAATGAAGTGCCTCCATAGTAAGAACAAATTGTAAATCTTTCTTATTGCATTAAAAATTTGATTAACTTCAAGGCTAAATATAATCTATAAGAATAGCGATGAGTGTGAAGTATTCTAAAGGAAACAGTTATCCTCTTGGAGCTACTGTCAAGAAAAAAGGTACTAATTTTTGTATTTACTCTAAAGGTGCTACAGCAATCGAACTACTGCTTTTTGCAGACAAGGACAGCCCCAGACCTTATCATGTAATACGTTTAAATCCCGAAACCAATAAGACTTTCTATTATTGGCATGTATTTGTTGAAGGCGTAGGTCATGGTCAAGTCTATGGTTACAGAGCCTTTGGTGATTTCCTTCCAGAAAAAGGACAATGGTATGATGGAAGCAAAGTTTTAGTAGATCCTTATGCAAAGGCTGTTTGCATGAATGACAAGTATTCAAGAAAAGCAGCAATTAGACCTGGTGACAACTGTCTTCACGCTTTAAAAAGTATTGTAATTGATGATAGTAAATATGACTGGGAAGATGACAAACCGTTATCGAGACCTTATTCAAAAACTATCATTTATGAAATGCACGTGGCTGGATTCACTAAAGATCCATCTTCAGGACTTTCGGATGATATGCGAGGTACTTATAAAGGGCTGATTGAGAAAATCCCTTATCTGCAAGAACTTGGAATTACAGCTGTAGAGTTACTTCCTATTTATCAGTTTGATCCTCACGATGCACCAAAAGACAGGATCAACTATTGGGGATACAGTCCTGTCAACTTCTTTGCTCCTCATTCTGCTTACGCAATGGACAAAGATGACCCAACCAGTCCTGTAAGAGAATTCAAGGACATGGTGAAGGCACTACACAAAGCAGGTATTGAAGTGATTCTTGACGTGGTATACAATCACACCACTGAAGTAGGTCCTAAAGCAGGTCCAACAATCAACTTCAAAGGACTGGATGCTACCACATATTATATTACGGATAAGAACAACAATTACGAGTTCCTTGACTTCTCAGGGTGTGGCAACTCTTTCAATGCCAATCACTCTGTGGTAAGAAGAATGATCATGGACTCTTTAAGATATTGGGTTTCGGAAATGCACGTGGATGGTTTCCGTTTTGACTTGGCTTCCGTTCTTTCAAGGGATGAAGAAGGGAAACCTTTAGAAAACCCTCCAATTTTATGGGAGATTGAATCTGATCCTATCCTTGCCGGTACAAAAATGATTGCTGAAGCTTGGGATGCCGCTGGTTTATACCAAGTAGGTTCATTTGTTGGTGACCGCTGGAGTGAATGGAATGGTGTGTACAGAGATGTACTTAGAAGATTTGTAAAAGGGGATATGGATCAAATTGGTCCTTTTGCTGGTTGTGTTGAAGGTTCGCATCATATTTTCCAAGATCAAGAGCATAGAGATCCTAACCGTAGTATCAACTTCATTACTTGTCATGATGGGTTTACAATGAACGATTTGGTGTCTTACAACCAAAAACATAACCTTGACAACGGCGAAAATAACAATGACGGTAGTAATGACAACTTCAGCTGGAATCACGGAGAAGAAGGCCTTACTGATCTACCACAAATCAATAATTTAAGAGAGCGTCAAATCAAGAACTTCTTCACCCTTCTTTTATTATCACAAGGTACACCAATGATTTTGATGGGAGATGAAGTTAGAAAAACGCAAAACGGTAACAATAACGCTTACTGTCAAGACAATGGTTTGAGCTGGTTCAACTGGAACGACCCTCAGAACAACGCTGAGTCTTTACGCTTTGTGAAAGAACTGATTCAATTCAACCTTAAACACGGTGTATTCCAAACTGAGCGTTTCTGGAGTTCAAAGGCTAGAGCTAGAAGACCTATCATTTCATGGCATGGTGTAGAGTTTGATTATCCAGACTGGAAAGGTAACTCTCATGCGATTGGTTATATGTTGACATCTCCCAACACCGGAGAGCAGCTCTATATTATGGTCAACACGTATTGGGAACCTTTGAGTTTTGAAATTCCAGAACCTACTATCAATAATACCAAAACACAATGGAAACGTATGATTGACACAGGCCTTCCTTCACCTCAAGATATTGTTGATTTTGATGAAGCAGTATTAATTATACCAGGACATTATACTTTAGCGCCAAGATCGATTGTGGTATTACAATCATTTTAGATAAAAGTTTTGATGATATTAAGTACTAAAATAAAATCATGTTTAGCTTAGTACTTACGGCATTCAGAAATGCCTCCATAGTATTAGAAATAAAAAAGCCAGCGTATGAATAAAAATCATAAGCTGGCTTTTTCTATATCTACATTCAATATTAATGAACTAATAGTTTCTTAGTGACACTATTTTTCCCATTTGTGATTTTCATCAAGACAACGCCTTCAGGACTTTCTGGTATCACCATACTTTTGGTCATTACCCCTCCTTCACCATTTGAAATTTCAACGATGCCAAGTAGTTTGCCTTCCATGGTATAAAAAGTACCGATCGCTGGCATATTAGTATTTACACCTGATAACTGTATAAAAAGTTCTTCTCCATTCGTTAATTCCGTTGGATAAACATTAACGCTAAACTCTAGATCATCACTATTAATACTTACTACTCCATAATAACTTACTGCTCCATCTAAGTCATATTGAGCAAGTCGATAATACTGATGTGTCATTTTAGTGTCTATAAAGTTATAGATAAGAGGTACATTGCTATTTCCTGCTGCCGCAACTGTACCAAGCACACTCCAATTTCTTTTATCATTGGAAATCTCTACATCAAAGTGACTCGTATTTTGCTCCGTTCCTGTTTTCCAAGATAAAAGGTGCCCCTCTGATGTCTTTTCACCTTTAAAATAAAGAAGTGTAACAGGCAGATCTACATTTTCGCATAAATCTCCTCCCTGGTTTTCATCACATACTGTACATCCTTCTCCTACACTGACATTACATGCACCGATAATGTTATTTGAACTGTTACACTGAAAGTCAAAATTTCCTCCAATTTCTAGTCGGCCAAAATCTTGATCAGACACACCTACACATTCGCAAGCCTCTTCATCAAAATTAGCACAACCACAAGTTAAATCAATGATCAATCCTCCATTCAAATTTACATCACCGCTAACGGCCATATATCCACAAACATTAAAGTTCACTCCCCAGTTTGTATGATTGACATCTCCTCGAACCTCCAGAGATCCTGTCTTATTTATATTAACCGATGTATTCGAATTACCAAGAGATAAATCATTATAGATGATTACATCACCACTGATATCCAGAAAAGTACCATGCTGTTGATAAGAAATTTCACCTTGAATAATCAAAGTACCACCTTCTTCTACAACAATTCTAGCCGGTTGAGAAGGTTGATTAACACTGCTCAGGATATCAAAATACCCATTTTCTTTCACAGTGAGGTTCAAAGGAACTTGAGTAGATAAAGATGCACTTACGCTTCCATTAATAATTAAATTAGTACTGCTTCCTCCCCAGCTTGAATTTAGAAAGGATATTCCATTCAAATTAGATGGAAAATTAAAATTAATCTCAATCGTATATTGATTGAAATCTAGATTATCAGCCGATGTAGGCATACTCCCTTCATTCCAGGAATAGTCGACCCAGTCTTGATAGGTTTCAAACTTCACATTTTCATATAACTTATAAGTTGTTTGAGAATATGAATGTATTGATAAAATTAGGCAAAGAACAAATAAAATATTCTTCAGTTTGATTGTTGTTAGGTTTATCATGACGATTGTGTTTTAGTGGAGTTTCAGCAAAGCAAAAGTTGGAAATTTAGATGAGAAAAAAATACTCATTAACATTAATTTGCAACTTACTTACTTCTTTTAGAACACTTTATATTTCAATCGTATCAAAATAGCAATATATCAAAAAGTATGAACATCAACTTCTCACACTCTCCCTCATCTATTCACTCTACTTTCGTTTACAAGAAAATACAAATAACACACTCAAAGCTAACACTTTACACAATAAAAGAACCGATAATGACTCAAATCATCAAGAAGCCTATTTCTAACGCAATATTTAACATCAAACATTTATATAGATATAACTAATCGTAGATAGGCATAAAAAAAGTTCTATACCTTTCTGTTTTGGTATAGAACTCAATAAATATTTTCTGGTTTTATAGCTATTTCCTCACTAACAAGAATTCAATCCTTCTATTTTCAAGATGCTTCTGATTAGAGCATCTCACTCCATTACCACACTCATTCATCAGTTCTGACTCACCGGCTCCTTTTGCTATTAATCTGTTTGCTGAAAGTCCTTTTGCCATCAATAGTTCACGGATATATTCTGCTCTTCTTCTTGTCATTTCCAAATTGAACTCGTCTGCTCCTCTAGAATCTGAATGTACTGTGATATAAACTGTAACATTTGGAAAGTCTTTTAAGAGATCACCTAGTGCATCTATTTGATCTTCATTTTTGATCTCAAACGTACTATTAATTTCAAAATCAACAGTATTCAGCATATAAGGGACGTTCAACTTCACCTCATTAATAGTATAGGTCACGTCGATCACATCACTTTCATCTTTTCCTATTGTAGAAAAAGAATGTACTTTTTGATCAAAGTATTTTTTCTTGGTACCATGTACAGTAAAGTCGGATTCACCATTTAAGGTCAAAACAAATTTTCCTTCTTGATCCGTGTAAATAGTTGTCTTGGCACCACTTTTGGTATTTACAACACATACCTTCACACCTTCAACAGTTAAACCAGTATTACTGTCAAGGTAAAGCCCTTTTAGGGTATACTCTTTTACAGATGCATTTGTGACTAAGGAGAAACAACAAATGAAAAGAGTGATGAGTGGGTATAAAAAACGATTGGTAATTCGCATAACAGTAAGTTTATCAACACACAAGGAGATTGATTATCTAGAAGTTCTTGAAACAAATATACAAATTATAAACGCTTGTTAATAGAATAAGTTGTTCAAACTGCAAAATAATCTTACTCTTTCTAGAAATTGATAATCATGAAGTTATCAATATTTCGCTCGGGTAAAGATATAAAAAATCAACCAATTTAATCAGAAATGAAGAACAGCATATTTAAGAAATACTTCTTTTTTCTTTATTTTCTTACTTGTTCCTATTGTTTTGCGAGTAATAAAGTGGCTGTTCACGGGGTTGTATATTCCCATAAATCCAAAATTATTGACAATGTGGAGGTTGTTGTATATTCTTTTGTTAAAAATGAGAATATGACAGTGCTTACTCCTATTTCAAGCACGTTATCAGATGAAAATGGAAAATTTGAGCTTCAATTAGAAAATCACTCCAATTATCAAATCAAATGCTTCAAAGAAGGGTGGAAAATGGAAAACAATGCCATTATCCTTGCCAAAGAAGCACATGGCACTCAAAAAATTAAAATCAACTGTCAATTGAAAAAAGCCGATAATTACGAATTACTCGGTGAGTTACATCAAGATAAGAAAGATAAATTCAGAATTGAGCTTTTTGACGCTGCAACTAATACTGTCATTACTTTAAAAGATAAAGTATTTGATTTTAAATTTCAGCTCGATAAACAAGGTGGATACATCCTTAAGGTGATCAATGAACAAGATCATATCCTATACATGAACCGCATTGATATCAAACAAACTGTAAGCAAAACGATTATAGACCTTCCTTCTGATCAGAAAAAGCGTTTCCCAATTTATCCTTTCACTGTTAACACCTCCAATATCAATGAGGAAGCACATACTGAATTAAATTTGATTGTGAAAAGAATGAAGGAAAAAGAAAATATTGATATCAAAATTGAATGTCACACCGATTCTAGAGGTGATGATGATTTTAATCTAAAAATTTCACAAGAACAGGCAAAATCCATCAAAAACTATTTAATTTTACAAGGAGTATCTTCTGAAAGAATCATTATTGAAGGTTTTGGTGAGAACTTCTTACTCAATGAATGTAAGAATAATGTAAAATGTTCTAACTTGAAACATCTTGAAAACAGGAGAGTGGAATATTTGTTTTTAGTAAGTTCAACACGATAACTTACGCTTTTTAAACATTAGAATGACCGTCAACACGTTACAAAAATATACGATAGGCTACGCAGCACAGAAAGAAGATGTATCCAAATACTGGTTGGATAACATCAGTGAAGACAGCTTGCAAATAGGTGCCGTATATACTGATCAGCTTATAAATTCTGAGCAAGAACTTAACATCTCCACTGCTTTCAAAGAAAGTCATAAACCTCAACTGGCACTGAAAAATGCGGCTAAGGTAATCAAGGAGAACACCGGCGATCATTATGCTTTAGTCTATATCAAAGACCGTAGAATGTGGCACACAAGAAGTGGCAATATTCGTGTTTTCGTATTTAGACAAGGTCGTTTTCTATCTCCTCCTCACCATAAAGCTACATCCGTTTCCACTCCTTTCCTTTTAAAAGAGGAAGATCAATTGATTTTAGCATCGTCAACATTATTGTTTGACAATGATCCTAAAATTCTTAAAGAGATTTTTCATTCCTCATTACCTCAAGAAATTGCAGAAAAGTTACTTTCCACAGGAACGCCTGCTGGTGAAAATTCTATCTGTACTATTTTACCTTGTGAGTTTTTAAGAGACAATACCCCTTCTCGTGATAGAATGAAGGTATTGGAGGAAGTTTTTCCTTTTGAGAAAGAGGCAGAACAACGATTAGCCAATCCTAATCAACAACGCAATACTATTTACAATTTTGCGGGGTTTGTCCTTTTCACTCTTTTGGTCATTTTTATGTACAATAAGAATAAAACCAATTGGAAAGGGGAACTTGATGTCAAACAACAAGAAATTGCACAGTTACAGAAAGCATTGAATAAGGCCAATGATAAAATCCATTCTTATGACAACTATCAAAAACTGCACACCCAATCCATTGCGGAAAGAAACTTTGATGCTTTTGATAGTGAGAGGTACCGTATGTATGCACTTTTCAGAGACGTAAGAAATAAGTTTGACAGAAATCAGGTTGCTGAGAAGTTTAATATTTACAATCCATTGGCCATTGAAACAAAAGTGGTGATGGGTGAGAATTGGTTTATTGTTCCCGTAAAAGGAACTCACCTTGTACAGAAAGGGGAAACGTTGAAAAAAATTGCCTCCCTTTATTATGATAACCCGAAAGAAGGTATTCAACTTATACAACAGTTTAACCCTCAGGTAGTGGAAGGTCATTCTATTTTCCTGCCTTTCGAAATGGAAAAATAATGCCTGGATTACTCCTATTCCTAAAGAATTTGAAAACATTCTCGCTTCACAATTCATTTTTTGCCTACAGCAATTCTACTTCATTTTATTATTTAAAATCAAAAGAACGTTAATACGCTCATTCGATTAGGGGTTAACTAACCTCTTTTGTAATTTTGCCTTTAGGTTAATAACCACCTACATTTCAAACAAAATTCACAATGATCCACTCTTTTATAGGTGATTTAGGACACACATCGATCATCGTAGCATTTGTCGGAGCAATTCTCTCGGCCATTGCATATAGGCTTTCTGCTATAGAAAATAATTCAGTTGAAAAGAATCAATGGCTGAAATTAGCCAGAGGAACATTCTTCCTTCATGGATTCTCAGTCTTCAGTATTGTATGTATTCTATTTTATATGATTTTCAATCATTACTATGAATACCACTATGTATGGAGCCACTCATCCAATAATCTACCAGCATATTATATTGTTTCAAGTTTCTGGGAAGGACAGGAAGGTAGTTTCCTTGTTTGGTCTTTCTGGCATGTGCTTGTCAGTATTTTTGTGATAAAAAAGGGCGATCAATGGGAAGGCAATGTAATGTTTATTATTGCAGCAGTACAGGCCTTTTTGATGTCAATGGTATTGGGGATTGATGTTTTCGGAAGCAAAATCGGTTCTTCTCCATTCATTCTTTTAAGAGATGCGATTGAAGCACCAGTATTTGCAAGCAATCCTAATTTCGTTCCTGAAGATGGTACAGGTTTGAATCCATTACTTCAAAATATTTGGATGGTTATTCACCCTCCTACCTTATTCATGGGTTTTGCGTTGACAATTGTTCCTTTTGCTTATGTGATTGCCGCGTTGATTCAAAAACAGTATTCAGAATGGGTAAAACCTGCAATGGGATGGGTTGTTCTTGCTGTTTCCGTATTAGGTTTAGGAATTATGATGGGGGCTTACTGGGCTTATGAAACCCTTAACTTTGGCGGTTACTGGAACTGGGACCCCGTGGAAAATGCAGTGTATGTACCTTGGTTAATTCTTCTAGCCGGACTTCACTTGATGGTTATTCAACATAAGAGCAATACAGCCTTAAAAACAAGTATGATCTTAGTAGTATCGGCATTTATCCTTGTTTTATACTCTACATTCTTAACAAGAAGTGGAGTATTGGGAGAAGCGTCGGTTCATTCTTTTACTGACTTAGGGTTATCTGGACAGCTGTTATTGTATTTAGTATTTTTCACTACAATTGCTCTTGTATTATTCTTTGTACGCTGGAGTGAAATGCCTAAAGATAAAGATGAACCAAGTGTATACAGCAGTGAATTTTGGTTCTTTATTGGTGCTACTACATTGACCTTGATGAGTTTCCAAGTTTTGGTTCCTACGTCTATTCCTGCATGGAATGCACTGGTTTCTAACTTCGGAATTCAATCCAATATTGCTCCTCCTGCAGACGCAGTTGCTTTTTACACTAAGTTTCAGCTTTGGTTTGCCGTTGCAGTTGCGATTGTTTCAGGTACTACACAGTACTTCTTCTGGGTCAGAATTGATAAGAAAAATATCTGGAATACACTATCCATTCCTTACGTTGCCACTCTGATTGGTGCGGCAGCAATTATTGTTTTGGGTAATGTTTACCAGCCAACTTATATTATTTTACTAACGGCTTCTATTTTCTCATTAGTGGCCAACATTCAGGTATTGATCCAATACACTAAACTGAAACTGTCTATTTCAGGCGGTGCAGTATCACACATTGGCGCTGCGTTAATGCTCTTAGGTATTTTAAGTTCTAGTGGATTTGAAAAAGTGGTTTCTTTAAACCTTTCAGGCAGAATCTATAACAGTGAATTCCCTGAAGAAATGAATAAAGAAAACGTACTACTTTTCAGAGGTCAGCCTAAGAAAATGGACCGTTACTTATTAACGTATAAAGGACCACGTTTGACTTCAAGAGATATTCCTGGTTACTTTGACAAAGAGAAAGTAAGAGCTAAAATCAACGATCCTTACCACGCCATTGTAATGGAAGACCTTATTTCTAATGGAGAAACTATTGCAAAAGCAGGTGACGAGATCCAGATTTACAATGAGAATATCTACTACGAGATTGAATATACTGATGAGAAAGGTAAATCATTCTCATTGTTCCCAAGAGTTCAAGACAATGAGCAGATGGGACCTATTCCATCTCCAGATATTGCCTCTTTCTGGAATAAAGACATGTACACTCACATTACTAACCTTGCTGTTGACGAAGAGGAAATAGAGTGGAGTGAAGAAGAAGCTTTAAACATGTCCTTAGGCGACACTATTTTCCTTAATGACTATGTTGTGATCTTTGATGGTGTAAAACCACTTGAGAAAGCTCCTGGGTATGTAATAAAGGAAGAAGATGTGGCTCTTCAAGCCAACTTACGTGTATTAGTCGGAAATGGAAGAAGCATCGACCTTAAGCCTTCTTACATTTTGACAAAAGTGAAAAGAATGGGAATGGGTGGCGTCACTGAAGATTGGGATGCTGGAATTATTTCTGACACCAATAGAGAACTTGGTCTTAGAGTGGCATTAAAGGAAATCAAACCAAAAGAGAATAAGTTTGTTTTCTCTGCTGAAACTACTCAGAAAGATTGGGTGATCATGAAGGCTGTGGAAAAGCCATTTATCAATTTACTTTGGATAGGCACAATTCTATTGACTATTGGTACAATCATCTCTACAGTGAGAAGATTCAAAATGAGTAAAGTCAGCACTAAACCTGAAGTCAAAGAAAAAGAACTTCAGTATTAGTTTTACTAGATTAATAGATTTCATAAAGAGGTAAATGATGTTTACAACCACAACATCATTTACCTCTTTTTTATTCTAGATCACTTACATTAAGCCCTAAAAACCACTTAAAAACCTGATTATCAGGTTAAAAATTAGAGAAATAAAAGCATTCTTGATACCAAAAGAACTTACATTTAAAAACCTTTCTTTTAGTTCCCTCGTTAAAACTCATTAACTATTATTCTCTCAACTATGAATACTGAAAAACAACTAACATGGAAAAGCGGAACTTTTAGTAATAAAATCAAAGTGTACGAAGACAATAATATTATCGGTTCCCTTGACATGAGTATGATGTCTAAAAACTCGAAAGTGACATTATACAACAATGAATTTTGTGTAGAAAACAAGAGTATTTGGAATAGTGACTCATTAATTATTGACCTAAATACAAATGAAGTAATTGGTGAACTGACCTATACCAAACTGTTGGGTAAAGCTAAAATAACATTGGATGGAAAATCCTATAAGTGGAAAACTAGAAATATTTTCACTTCAAAATGGGATTTGGTAGATGATGAAGACCGTGTTTATGCATCGTATCATTCATCACTTTCCTCTGGCAAAATAACGATCTCAACACCTCACCCTACACTCATTTTAATAGGTTTGTACTCTTACGTGTACATGAACCAAGTAAGTATGCTTTCCTCAGCTGGTATTGCATAAAAAAAATCCCTTTGATTATTTTTCGCTCAAATCAAAGGGATTCTTATTTCCAAGAAGAAATTAAACTTTAAATCTTAATCACTCTCACCGCTAAGATCACGTCCAAACCTAACAACAACATTGCAATTGCTAAGAAGTAATAATACTTATTAGCTGAAACATCGGCCATCTTTGAACCTTTCAATTCTCCTTCTATTTTGTTGATTGAACTGATCAATCGGTTAATATCATTTTGTTTATCACTGATCTCAAAATACTCTCCACCAGTTACTTTAGCAAGTCTTTCTAATGAAGATGAATTCAATTTTGTGATAATATCATTGCCCATTTTATCTCTTTTGAAACGGTATCCTGCTGGAATTTTAGAACCAGTCTCAGTACCAATACCCATGGTAAACAATTTCACTTCCTGATTCCTGATTTCCTTCACCATATCTTCAGTATCCTCTCCGAAATCTTCTCCATCACTGACCAAGATAATCACCTTTGAAGCCTTTTTTGCTGTAGGCACTCCTTCTTCTGCATCCTCCAGTTTCGTGATTGCCATTTCTAGCGGAGGACCAAAGTCTGTACCTGAATTCGAAATCAAAGACGTAGACATGGTCTCTATGAACATATTCAAGGCATTGCCATCATATGTCAAAGGACATTGTAAAAAGGCATCACTTGTAAAGACAATCAAACCGATTCTGTCCGAATTGAAAGACTTTACAATCTGTTTTAATTCAAATTTTAATTTCGCTAAGCGGGAAGGCTTAATATCTGTTGCATCCATTGATTTTGATAAATCCACACAGATATAAATATCCTTACTCACAGCTTTCACTTCTTTTTTCATCTCTCCAAAAGAAGGTCCCAACAAAGCCACTATAAAAAGACCAAAGTAAATGGTTCTTAAAATAAGCTTATACAGCGTAGCGCCACCTTTTGCTCTAAAAGATTTACGCGCTCTAAGGATTCTATAAAGATAGAGGCAATAAAACAGGAAAAATATTGCAATCAGTGCAAATTCTAACCCTCCGAGTTCCCTTGCTAACGTCATACTTTATGTAAATAGAATAAATTTGTTCATTAATATCATCTGCTAATTTAAAAGATTTATTGATGCAATAGAATAGGTAAAAGAAAATTGCACTTTTTAATCATTGAATATCAGATCAATGAATAAATCCTAAATTTAATTAACACTTTTTTATGGATTTTGATTTGGAATAATGGAATTTGACCGCTTATATTTGCATCGCATTAAACGGAAAGGGCGTCAGAAATGACAAACAAAATCGTTTATGGAGAGTTGCCAGAGTGGTTAATGGAGCGGTTTGCTAAACCGTCATCGGGAAACCGATGCATGGGTTCGAATCCCATACTCTCCGCATCGTTCGGGATGTAGCACAGTCCGGTTAGTGTACCTGGTTTGGGACCAGGGGGTCGCAGGTTCGAATCCTGCCATCCCGACAAAAGCGATCTTCTTTAAGGAGATCGCTTTTTTTATTTATAACCTTCCGTCTCTTTCATCACACACTAAAACTGAAATGTATGAAAAAGATTGTCCTTATTGCCAATCCTATTTCTGGGCAAGGAAAAGCTAAAAAAGCCGCACTTCTATCAAAAGAAGTATTGGATCAGAAAAATCACGAAGTACATATAGAGTATACAAAACATGCAGGGCATGCTACTGCATTAGCGAAAGATCTAAGTCAACGCTATGATATCATTGTGGCAGTTGGTGGAGACGGCACAGTCAATGAAGTAGCACAGGGATTGCTTGACACCAGTAAAACCCTCGGCATTATTCCTACAGGTTCTGGTAATGGACTAGCAAGGCATTTAAAAATTCCAATGAATACAAAAAATGCTGCTTTGTGTATTGACCGCTTTACAACGAAAGAGATCGACACTCCTACTATTAACGGTAAAAATTTTTTCTGTACTGCAGGCATCGGTTTTGACGCACACATTTCTCATGTTTTTAGTGAAATGAGCGGAAGAGGCCTATCCAACTATGTGAAAGCCATATTTACAGAGTATGGTAGTTACAAGACTGGAGAATACACTATTCAGTATGATGATAAAACGGAAAGGGAAAGTGCTTTTGTGATCACCGTAGGTAATGCAGCACAATACGGTAATGAGGCTATGATTACACCATTGGCTTCCATTCATGATGATCATCTGGATGTCACTCTTTTAAGAAAACCTTCTTTGTTTACGGCTATGAATTGGGGAATGCGATTGTTTTTTAAAAACATCCACAAAGCCCCCCGTTCAAAATACTTCAAGACAAAGAGACTGAAAATTCATTCTTCAAAAGGTCTTTTAGAAATTAATGGGCACAGAGACGGAGAACCGGACCTATGGGAATTTCCCCTTACATTTGACATTAATGAAGGAAGAAAACTAAGCGTTATTGTCAATTCTAACAATATATAAACCCAGCATTTTAAATTAAAAAAATAATACAAGTACTAAACATTAAGCACTTTACACTATTCCCACTTCTTATTTTGCGGTTATGATCTTCAAAAAACGTTAGATAGAAATACTATTCATTCGTTTTTTAGCACTGAACTCACAAAAAATAATAAAGAACTAGTGATAAGTTAATTTTACTTTAGTACTTGCACCATCATTAAGAAAGATAAGAATATGCAACAGAGTAAAGAATCAAAACTATTGACCTATTCCATCTTGGTCATGTTTATCCCTTACATAATTTCTATAGTTACAAAAGAAACGCAGAGTGCTTGGTGTGTGCATTTATTGAATGACAACCACACTACGTTTTTTGATTATTTCTTTAAATACACTACCAACTTAGGTGATGGTCTGGCATTAATTCCTTTTTTATTCATTCTATTATGGCTTAGAAAAGAATACTGGCCAGTATTGGTAATGGCTTCTGCCCTTCACGGTATCTTTGTATATGTAGGCAAAGAAATCATTTTAAAAGGAACTGAATTCGCTTTAAGACCTGCAGGACTTCACGGAGAGGACGCTTTCACTCAAATTTTAGACGTACATATTCACCTTATTGACACCTTCCCTTCTGGACACTCTACTACAGGTTTTGTAATTGGTGCCATGTTTATGTTGATTATGCCCAACTGGAAAGGGTTTGCAATTGGTATGACTTACGGATGGATTGTTGGAATTTCAAGAATGTACTTGGCACAGCACTTCTTGGTTGATGTCTCTTTCGGTGGCATCTCAGCATTCGCTATTGTATGGCTTTGCTGGTTTATTTGTGATAAAAAAGGCTGGTTGAAATTAAAGCCTTGGGAAAAATAAATAAAAAAGGGAAGCGACTTCAAACCGCTTCCCTTTTTTATCGACTGTACCGTTCTATTTTGAAGGTACCATTTTATTATCAATTGCTCTTAATGAAAACTCTTGCATAATTCCTTTGGCCAAATCTGTCAACTTTTTCTCTTCAGGAAGACCTGTACCTTTCAAATCATGCTCCTGCATTCTATCTGCTACAAAGTTGTACATAAACTTCACTTCTTTACCATCAAAACCCAGTACATAATCACCTTCTACTACTTGAAATACATTTGGACCAATAAAGTTGACCGCGAAGTGCAATGCAGCAGAATCCATTGCATCTGATCCAAAAGCCACATAATCTTGATCTACTCCTAAATAATCAACAACTGTAGGGAAAATATCGATCTGCTGCGTCACTGTAGAATCAATCCCTACTAGAGCATCATCAGATGGAGCATAATAAATGATAGGCACTTTGAATAGACCTAAACTTGTAGAATATTCTGGATAATGCACCTGATTGGTATGATCTGCTGTAATCACAAACAGTGTATTTTCAAACCAAGGCATTTTTGAGGCGGTCTCAAAGAATTGCTGTAAAGCATAATCTGTATATTGTGTTCCTTTATTCAACGGAAGTGGCCCACCTTTAAATCGACCTTCATACTCTTCAGGTATCTTAAAAGGATGATGCGATGATAGTGTAAATAGAGAAGTATGAAAGGGTTCTTCAAAAGTATTCATTGTCTCTGCAAAAAACTGTAGGAAGGGCTCATCCCAAATTCCCCAAGTACCATCAAAATCATCATCATTATCATATTCTGTCATACCATAGTACTCTTGATACCCTGCAAGATTCATGAAGGCTTGAAAACCCATTGATCCATTGGGTGCTCCATGGAAAAATGCTGTTTTATAACCTTCTTTACCCAATACCGACGCCATACTATTGATGGAATTGGTAGAATAATGAGAAAGTACATAAGGCGAATAGAAAGATGGAATACTTGCCACCACAGAAGGTAATGCATCAATAGACTTTCTACCATTTGCGAAGGCATTGGTAAACGTTTTACTATGCTGAATCAACGAATCTGTAAATGGTGTATATCCTTTGTAATCTTCCGATAAAGAATTCTGATTTAAAGCACTGACATATTCTCTACCAAAACTTTCAATTACGATCGTTACAACATTCATCTTCTTTTTCTCCTTCCCCTTTACTCCTTGATGATAAGCCGAGTAAACTTTCTCTAGCTCTTCTGCTGTAAAGAACTCATGCTTATTAGCGACTTTTTTATTCAATGTACGCAATACTGAGAAGGGCGTATTCAACACAATAGCCATCTCCAAAGGCTTCTTCACAAACTCACCTGCATTATTCAATGAAATAGGGCGGGTAGTACCATCAAAACCTCCTCGTGCACCACCAAAAATCAGAAAAGCACACACTAATAAAAGTGCAATATGTTTGACCAAATAAGAAGACATATTAATTCTTCTTCTTGGCTTTTCCACTTTTACTAAACTATAAGCTTTGATAAATATAAACATCAAGACTACCCAGATAACCGTCATATACCAGTAGTCTACAAAAAGGAATCTAAAGGCTAATGTTGCTCCATTTTGCTCATGAGCAAATTCATCAAAGATGGAAGCTGTCGTTCTTTTGGAAGTAAATCTGAAGAAAATCACATCAGCAAGGTTCATGGCCAGCGTGATCGCATTGACAACATACACAAACCATTTGATTACATTTTGATAACCTTTATTATATCGGGCTGTAATTGGCAACAAACTCATCAAAATAAAAACACTGTTTGTATAAATCACAGCAGGCAAGTCAAACTTCAACCCTCCTAGAAATAATTCAAATAAATCTGCACCTGGAAAATACGAGGCGTTGAATACATAAAATATTGCTCTACTAATAGTATACAAGAGCATAATCAATATGAATCGATAAAAAGATACCCCGAAAATGTTTTTTGATTTTATATTATGAAGCATAATTGATTTGAAAATTTCTATTTCTTATTTAAGCTTTCAAAGTTAAAAAAAAAGATTTCAGAAAATGATATTAAAACTAAAACAACTCTCCTATTTTTGTCATTACACTTAAGTACTAGGACAAAAGTTATTCATGGGAGAGTCACACCACATTCGTCAAATTGAATTAAAAGAATTAATCAAAGCTTATAAAAAGGATAGTAATACTGCATTATTGCTCAATCAATTAAAAAAAGATACACCCTCTGCCACCTACCTCAAAGGATTATCAGGAAGCTTGGATGCCATCATTGCTGCATCTGCTTATAATGAACTACAAGGTTGTCATCTTTTTGTAATGCATGACGTAGAGGAAGCAATTTATTTTACGAATGACTTACAAAACCTATTGCCAAAAGAAAATGTATTGTATTTCCCGTCTTCTTATAAGAAGCCTTTTGAATTTACGAGCGTAGAAAATGCAAATGTGCTTCAAAGAGCGGAAACACTAAGTACGCTCAATGAAGTCAAAAATAAAGGTGCACTTTTGGTCACTCACCCTGATGCCCTCACTGAAAAAGTAATCAATAAGAAGTCTTTGGTTGAAAATACCTATGTGGCTAGAGTTGGAGAAGATATTGATCAAGCTTTTATCAGAGAATTATTGATAGAATATGGTTTTGAGCCTTCTGATTTTGTGTATGAAGCTGGGCAATTTGCAATTAGAGGCGGTATCATTGATATCTACTCTTATGCTAATGAACTTCCTTTTAGGATAGAATTGTTTGGGGATGAAATAGAAAGTATCCGTACTTTTGATCCGATCACCCAATTATCACAGGAAAATAAAGAACACGCTCCTATTGTTCCTAATGTTCATAATAAGCTCATGCAAGAAGTAAGAGAGTCTATGCTTGAATTCCTGCCTGACGCAACAGTTTGGATCAAAGATTATGAACTGCTTACAGATACGATAGATCAATACTATGAAAAAGCCACTGAAAAATTTGAGGATATTCTTAAAGTCAGCGGTGGGACGCATGTAATTAATAAACCGGACGAAATTTTTGAAACGAAGAAAAGTTTCACACAACAGTTAAATAAATCTCATAAAGTTCTTTTTGGTAAAAAGAAAGGTGTGAGGAATGCTGAAACCGTTCTTTTTGAAAGTAAGCCTCAACCTTCTTTTAATAAGAACTTCCACTTACTGGGAGAAACATTAGAAAAACAGCAACATGAAGGTGTCCGAAATATTATTATCTCTGACCTTCCAAAACAGCTAGAGCGACTTCAAACTATTTTTGAGGAAATCAAACCTGATCTTTTCGTACAGGAATTAAACTTAAGTTTAAGAGGTGGTTTTATCGATAAGCAAATGAATATTGCTTGTTTTACAGATCATCAGATTTTTGAGCGTTTCCATGCTCCAAAAGGAAAGCAAAAGTACTCGAAGACCAAATCCATGACCTTAAAAGAACTCCGTGAATTAAAAGCGGGTGATTTTGTAACGCACATGGATCATGGTGTTGGGCGTTTTGGCGGAATGGAAAAAGTGGAAGTCAACGGTAAAATGCAAGAAAGCATTCGTTTGATTTATAGAGACAACGATCTTTTGTATTTGAGTTTGCACGCTCTTCATAAAATTTCAAAATACTCTGGACAAGAAGGAAGACAACCTACTATCAGTAAATTAGGTTCTCCTGAATGGGAAAATAAAAAGAAGAAAGCAAAAAAGAGAGTCAAGGACATTGCCAGTGAATTGATTCAGCTTTACGCGAAAAGAAGAGAATCTCAAGGCTATCAATTTGACAAAGACGGTTACTTACAAGCCGAATTGGAATCTTCTTTCCTTTTTGAAGACACTCCAGACCAAGCTAAAGCAACACAAGAGGTAAAGGAAGATATGGAAAAACCGTATCCTATGGACCGATTGGTATGTGGTGATGTAGGTTTTGGTAAAACTGAAGTAGCGGTAAGAGCCGCGTTCAAAGCTGTATGTGATAGTAAACAAGTAGCGGTATTAGTCCCCACAACTATCCTAGCGATGCAACATTATAAAACCTTCTTGAACAGGATTGGTGACCTACCTTGTACCGTAGATTATATCAACCGCTTTAGAACTCCAAAACAGATAAAGGAGATTCTGAAAAAAGTGAAAGAAGGAAAAATTGACATATTAATAGGTACACACAGAATCACCAGCAAGGATGTGGAATTCAAAGACCTTGGTCTGATGATTATAGATGAGGAACAAAAGTTTGGTGTAAAGACAAAAGAAAAGCTGAAGGAAATGAGAGTAAATGTAGACGCTTTGACGCTGACAGCTACTCCAATTCCAAGAACACTTCACTTTTCATTGCTTGGAGCCAGAGACCTTTCTGTCATCGAAACGCCTCCACCCAACCGTCAACCTGTTACGACACAAATTTCCACATTAAATGATGAAGTCATCAGAGATGCAATCCACCATGAATTATTAAGAGGCGGACAAGCTTTCTTTGTACATAATAGAGTGGCAGATATTGAACATTTTGCTAATAAAATCATGACACTTGTCCCCGATGCAAAAGTCACTTACGCTCATGGACAAATGGATGGACCTCAGTTAGAGAAAATAATGATGCGCTTTATTCAAGGAGAATACGATGTATTGATTTCTACTAACATTATTGAATCGGGTCTGGATATTCCAAACGCCAATACTATTATTGTCAACCAAGCACATATGTTTGGGCTTTCTGATCTGCATCAGATGAGAGGACGTGTCGGTAGATCCAATAAGAAAGCCTACTGTTATTTATTAACGCCTCCAACAATTGCTTTAACATCAGATTCTAGAAAACGACTTTCTACACTAGAAGAGTTTTCTGATTTAGGCGATGGATTCAAAGTAGCTATGAGAGATCTGGATATTAGAGGTGCTGGTGATTTATTAGGCGGAGAACAATCTGGCTTTATCAATGACCTTGGTTTTGATACATTCAATCAGATTTTAGAAGAAGCGGTACAAGAAATTAAACAAACGGAGTTTGCTAATTTGTTTAAAGAAGAACTCGAAAAACAGACCATCAATGTAAAAACTGTTATAGAAACTGATTTTGAGATCTTGATTCCTGACACTTATGTTTCTAATATATCTGAAAGACTCAACTTATATATGAGAGCAGACAAATTGAAAAATGAGAAAGAAATGGAGAAATTCACTCAAAGTCTCACTGATCGATTTGGCCCAATTCCAGTTCCAGTAGAAGATTTACTGAAAACAGTGAGGATGCGCTGGGTAGCTCAAAAAATTGGAATGGAAAAACTAATTCTAAAAAATGAGTCGTTAAAAGCCTACTTATTAGAGCATACACATGCTGCATATTATCAATCAGATGAGTTCGGTAAAATTTTGATGTATGTTCAAACCCACCCTAAAATTTGTCAAATCAAGGAAACAAAAAAGCGTTTAATCCTTAATATTGAAGAAGTTAACAACTTAAACAAAGCTATAGAGGTACTCGACAACCTAAGAAAATAAACACATTATTTTTAAAAATATTCACAACTTCGACTTTTGGGTACAATTATTGAATAAAGTGTATTTGTCGCGGTTTCATTATGGGAATGAAACACACTTTTTGAAAATTAGTATGTACCGTACTGGGTACATTGAAAAAATAGAGATCTGAATATCATGAGCAAAAGGAATCTGCTTTATTTGGCTACGGTACTACTAACCGCTTTTTTAGTTACTAGCTGTGCCAAAAATTCAAAGCCTGACGCAAATAACCCAGGTGGTTACAGTACAATAACTGGAATGCAGTACAATGGTAAAGACGACAATAGTTTTTCAGTAAGAGACTATAGCGGAATGCCAGAAGTACCAAACATGAAATACATTGAAGGTGGTCGTTTTGTATTAGGTTCTTACGAAGAGGACTTAATGAAATCTCGCGACAACTTAGAGCGTACAGTATCAGTTGCTTCATTCTGGATGGATGAAACTGAAATTGCTAACGTTCACTGGTTAGAGTACCTTCACTATGTAAGTTCTGATTCTTCAGTTTCTGGTATTTCATTAGAAGAAGCATTACCTGATACTACTGTTTGGGCTGAACAATTAGCTTTCAACGACCAATATGTTGATCACTACTTACGTTACCCTGGTTTCCGTTTCCACCCTGTAGTTGGTGTAACATGGACACAAGCTCAAAACTTCTGTGCTTGGAGAACAACAGTAGTAAACAAGAACTTAGCCGTTAACAACGGTACTGACGAAGAGGCTGAAGCTGCTGAAAACGGCGAGTCTATTCCTTTAGAGTCAGGTGTTGTACTTCCTGCTTTCCGTTTACCAACTGAAGCAGAATGGGATTATGCATCACAAGCCTTAATCGGTTTACAAGATATTGACGAAAACTATTCTGAACGTCGTATTTACCCTTGGTCAGGTCACTCAGTAAGAAACCCTTACGGTGAGCAAATGGGTGATATGATGGCCAACTTCAAACGTGGTCGTGGTGACTACGCTGGTATTGGTGGTCAGTTGAATGACGCAGCAATGGTTACAACTTGGGTATATGACAACCCTCCAAACGACTTCGGTCTTTACAACATGGGTGGTAACGTTTCAGAATGGGTGGAAGATATCTACCGTCCTTTATCATACGCTGATATGGATGACTTAAACCCAGTTCGTAAAAACGATTACTTGGATGGTCCTAACCAAGGTTACAACTACCAATCTTACGGTTATGTTCGTCAGTATGACTCATTCATCTCTAACTCAATCCGTGTTTACAAAGGTGGTTCATGGAAAGATGTTGCTTACTGGATGGCTGCAGGTACTCGTCGTTTCTTAGATCAAGATTCAGCAACAGCAACAATTGGTTTCCGTTGTGCGATGATTAACCCAGGTGAAAATTAAAAAAATCTCCTTTTAAGGAGCTGTAAATAAAAAAAGCCTTCAATTTCGATAACGAAGTTGAAGGCTTTTTTATGTTTAAAGGGTTGTAGGTAAGTTCTTAAATTCTTACAGTAATGTAAACGGTCATATTAAGAAAAACCCTTTAAAATAAGCTCATAAGTTTTAATAATTTATTTTGAGTAGGTCCTTAAAAAGTTTATTTTCGCATTCTATACCCTTCTTAAAAATGTATATTTTTTACTTTTAAAGAAGCTTGTCAAGCATTGTTAGAAATGCTTTTTTAAAGACCCTTTTGCATCGTAATTAATACTATGGTGAATATCACAAACAAAATTGCTCAGGCCCTGAGCATATCAGAGAAGCAAGTAAAAGATACGCTTGCTTTATTGGATGAAGGAGCTACTGTACCTTTCATTTCTCGATACAGAAAAGAAGTTACAGGTAGTTTGGATGAAGTTCAAGTTGCTGACATTAGAGACAAAGCACTCCAGCTCAGAGAACTTGATAAAAGAAGAGAAAGTATTCTTAAGAGTATTGAAGATCAGGGTAAATTAACGGATGAATTAAAAGATAAAATCCTTGCAGCTGAAACTATGTCTGTCCTTGAGGATATTTATCTTCCATATAAACCTAAAAGAAAAACAAAAGCCAGCATCGCCAAGGAAAGAGGCTTGGAACCTTTAGCTGATATTTTACTTTCTCCAGATTTATCTACTGACATTGAGGCTGAAGCAGCAAAATATGTAGATCCAGAAAAAGAAGTAGGAGATGTGGAAAAAGCACTTGCTGGTGCTAGAGATATTATTGCTGAGAAAGTAAATGAAGATGCTGAAACGCGTGCTGAAATGCGTGAACTTTTCATGAACAAAGGAACTTTCAAGGCAAAAGTAATTCCAGGTAAGGAAGAAGAAGGTGCTAAATACAAAGACTACTTCGATTGGAATGAGTCATTGAAAAATGCTCCATCACATCGTGTACTTGCTATGAGAAGAGCAGAAAAGGAAATGATCATTTCTTTGGACTGTTCTCCTGAAGAGGAAGATGCATTATTCTTAATGGAAGACATTCACGTAGATCAAAGAACTCCTAGTGCAGTGCAAATCCAAATGGCGGTAAAAGATGCTTACAAGCGTCTTTTAAAACCATCTATGGAAACTGAATCACGTTTAGTTTCTAAAAAAGATGCAGATGAAGAAGCTATTGGTGTATTTGCTGAAAACTTAAGACAATTATTATTGTCGGCACCATTAGGGCAAAAAAGAGTATTGGCACTTGATCCTGGATTCAGAACAGGCTGTAAATTGGTTTGCTTAGACAGACAAGGTAAACTTTTAGAAAATACAGCTATCTTCCCTAACGAACCTCAAAGAAAAATTGCTGAGTCAGGTTCTATTGTAAAAAGATTATGTGAAAAGCACGACATTGAAGCAATTGCGATTGGTAATGGTACAGCAAGCCGTGAAACAGAATCTTTTGTTAGAAACCTTGGGCTTTCAGGTGTAGAAATCGTTGTTGTGAATGAAAGCGGTGCTTCAATTTACTCTGCTTCAGAAACGGCTAGAAACGAATTTCCTGATCTTGACCTTACGGTAAGAGGTGCGGTTTCTATTGGCCGTAGATTAATGGATCCACTGGCTGAATTGGTAAAAATTGACCCTAAATCAATTGGTGTTGGTCAGTATCAGCACGATGTGGATCAATCTGCATTAAAGCAAAGTTTGGATGATGTAGTAATGAGTTGTGTGAACGCCGTTGGCGTGGAAGTGAATACAGCAAGTAAAGAATTACTTTCATACGTTTCTGGTTTAGGACCAAGCATCGCTCAAAATATTGTTGACTTCAGAAATGAAAACGGTGCATTTACGAATAGAGCACAATTGAAAAAAGTACCTCGTCTAGGACCAAAAGCCTACGAGCAATGTGCAGGTTTCTTAAGAATTAGAGATGCTAAAAACCCATTAGATGCAAGTGCTGTTCACCCTGAAAGTTACAGTATTGTAAAACAAATGGCGGATGATCTTGGAGTTACTATCAATGAGTTGATGTCTAATGAGAATCTTCACAAGCAAATCAAGTTAGACAACTACGTAACAGAAAGTGTTGGTATTCCTACGTTGACGGATATCCTGAAAGAATTAGCAAAACCTGGTCGTGATCCTCGTGAAAAATTTGAGGCATTCCAATTTGCTGATGGTGTAGAAAAAATCACTGACCTTACTGTTGGAATGAAGTTACCTGGTATCGTTACAAATATCACTAACTTTGGAGCCTTTGTAGATATTGGAGTACATCAAGACGGCCTTGTTCACTTAAGTCAAATGGCAGACCGTTACATCTCAGATCCAAATGAGGTAGTGAAAGTACATCAGAAAGTACAAGTAGTTGTCACAGATGTTGATATCTCTAGAAACAGAATTGCTTTATCAATGAAAAGTGGTGATGGAGTAGGCAATTCTCAAGGAAGATCACAAAGCAGAGGGAAATCAAATTCAACAAACAGGAGACCTTCAAACCAAAATAATACGAGAAGAAATACAAACGATAATGATGAAAACCTATCGATGCAAGATAAGTTAGCCATGTTAAAAAATCGTTTTAAATAATAGTTCTCCCCTATTTTCAGTTATTGGAAATAGGGGAATTCTCTTTATTCCTTAAATAGCTGGAAACACAAAACCAACTAACCCAACAAAATATATTTTACTGAAAACAACTGATGAAAACTGTTCATCATCAAAAGAAATCACAACACAAAAATTCAAAATCAAATGATTACATATAAAGAAAAAGTAGAAGAGTGTGTTCAAAAGGTACAAACACTTTGTGATGGTTTTCAACCTGAAGTGGGTATTGTATTAGGAACCGGTCTTGGAGGGTTGGTGGAAGAGTTGGACATCAAATATGACCTCTCTTATGAAAAACTACCTCACTTTCCTTTATCTACAGTAGAATCACATAAAGGACGCTTGATCTTTGGTTACCTCAATGGAAGAAAAGTAGTGGCAATGCAGGGTAGATTCCATTATTACGAAGGGTATGATATGAAAGAAGTCACCTTCCCAATTCGTGTTTTAAAACTGCTCGGTATCTCTGCTTTGATTATTTCTAACGCAGCAGGAGGTATAAACCCTAATTTCCAGAAAAGTGATTTGATGATTATCAATGACCATATCAATTTAATGTTTGGCAATCCATTGATTGGTAAAAACGTGAACGAATGGGGCGACCGTTTTCCTGATATGTTTGAACCATATAGCAATGATCTTATTGAAAAGGCAAAAGAGGTTGTAAAAGAACACAATTTACCTGTACATGAAGGAGTATATGCTGCGGTAACAGGTCCAAACCTTGAGACAAAAGCTGAATATAAATATTTAGGAATTATTGGTGCTGATGTAGTGGGTATGTCAACTGTACCAGAAGTGATCGTTGCAGTGCAAATGAAACTACCCGTTTTTGCCGTTTCAGTAGTCACTGACTTATGCTATGAAGGGGCGTTACAACCTGTTGATTTACCAGAAATTTTGAAGAATGCTAGTAATGCTGAACCTCATCTTTCAAAATTAATTGGTGGTTTATTGACAAAAATCATATAAATATGTTAAATTAATAAAAATAAGCACGTAATTTGCATATTTAAATCCATAATTTAATCGGAACAACCTTCTTACTACTGAAGAATAGTAGAATATGAACAAAGCACTATCAGCACTATTACCTATAGACCTAACGTATATTGACGATGCCATTATGCGTTATTCTCTAACTGCCGCACCTGTATTTTTAGTACAGAAAGTTATCCTTATGCACGTCATAAGAGACGGTTCAGCGAAAGAAGAAGTAGAGTATAAAGGAATACTTGTGACTAAAAAAGACATGATCATGCAGAAAATGCAAGAGCTTGTCGATAAATTCCAAGACCTAAACGACAGAAATATTGAATTTGTATTCCAAGTTTCTGAATCAAGTGATCCAACATCGAAAATTTTAAAAGCCATCCAAAAAAACAAGGTTGATCTTGTTATTGCTGGTAAGAAAAATATCGCTGAAGGAAGTGGTACAATTGCTCGTCTTTTAACAAGATATGCTTATTGTACAGTGTTAACGGTTTCGGAAAACCCTCAAGTACCAATTAAAAAAGCCATCGTTCCTGTTGATTTTTCTGAAATGTCGAAAATGGCCATGAAAAATGCCATTCAGATTGCCAATAGAAATCATATGGAACTGACCATTCTTCATGTGTATGCCCTGCCTACAGGTTATACTGCATCAGGTAAAACACCAGAAGAATACTCTCAAGTATTATTACAACATGCAGAAAAGAGGTGTAAAAACTTCTTGAAGCAATTTGATTTCGGAGATATTGATTATAAGACAAGACTGCATTTTGATATTTACGGAAATAATGAAGCTAAAATCATTTCAAACATTTCTCTAGTAGAAGACGGAGACTTGATTGTGATGGGATCAAGAGGTAGATCTGCACTTGCCGCCACTTTTATTGGCAGTACAACAGAAAGTTTGCTAAAACAGCATACTACAATCTCAACTATGGTCGTTAAAGACAAAGTTAGGAACTTAGGATTATTTGGAGCTTTATTAGAAATTTAATCTCCTGAACTATAAAAACTTAAAGAAGCTCTAAGATCACGCCCTGATTTTAGAGCTTTTTATTGCTATTAATTTCAACTTAAAACACTAAAATGGAAGCACTCTTCACAACAGCTGGATTGATCAGCTTGATCACACTAACATTACTAGAAATCGTACTCGGTATTGACAATATCATTTTCATTTCTATTGTAAGTGGAAAACTACCCCAAGAGCAACAAGACAAAGCCAGAAGTTTAGGCATCATGATGGCCTTAGTGGTTCGTATTGGCCTTTTATTCTCTATTTCATGGCTTGTTGGATTAGAAGATCCACTTATTACAATTCCTTTCTTAGACCTTGTTGGAGTAGATGGAGCTCTGAGTGGTAGAGACCTTATTCTTCTCGGTGGGGGATTATTCTTAATCGCCAAAACTACAAGCGAGATTCATGCACATGTAGAGGGAGAAGACGAAGAAGAAATGCAAGTCAAAAAGGTAAAGTCATTTTGGAGCGGAGTCGTTCAAATTGTATTGATTGATATTGTTTTCTCTTTTGATTCAATACTAACAGCAGTTGGACTTGTTAAAGAATTGCCAATTATGATTGCCGCCGTAATCATATCGCTTGGAGTGATGTTATTCTTCTCTAAGAAAATTGCCAATTTTGTAGATACTAACCCTACCATTAAAATGCTGGCCCTTTCATTTTTAGTAATGATTGGTTTCCTATTAGTGATCGAGGCATTTGGTGTTCACGTTCCTAAAGGATATGTTTACTTCGCAATGGCTTTTGCATTTGGAGTTGAACTTCTTAATATCAGAAGTAGAAAAAAGAATCCTAAAGTAAGCAATTCAGAAGAAGAATCTGTATCAGCTTAATCTTGATTACTATATAGAAAAATTCCCATCAAAATTGATATTCATTTTGATGGGATTTTTTTTATTAGAGAACATCTATTGTATCTCGTTCATTAAAATAAATATTACCATACCAACGTCCTTCTCTTTTTCTTCGATTGTAGCTTGGTAATACAAATTCACTTGGTTCTTGAAATTGTTTTAGATTGATGGTGCCTTCAATAACATTTGAATACAATATCTCTTCTTCATTGTTTACCTTCAGTCGTATTTTTGTTTTGTATTCTCCTTTATAAATCGGCATTGTAAAATAGGTGTAAGTTAGACCCGAAAGTGGATTAGGCCTAATGCTATTTCCACACCAACTATGTGCCCAATATTCTATAGGTTTCCATTTTCCTTCGGGAGTTAAAGCTTCTTGTATAGCCATAATATCACCATCTTGGGTGAGTATATATTTTATGCTATCGGATAAATTAGCAACCCATACTCTATACCCTTTCACATCTTCATATACAGGAGTAGATAGATGTCTTTGAGGATAAATTTCTTTACCATAAGAAAAAGTTGGAAGCTTATAACTATGCCACTTACTTACCTGATAGCTAATGGTTCTTGTAGTATCAATAATTATAGAAGGTCGGTAAGAAATCAATGTGTCAGTAGGGTCAAGCCATTCTTCTTCATCTTCTTCCTCATAAGAGTTATAAACACTATCAATAAAATGATTAAACCTTGCTCTCAGGGAATCATCGGATATAATTTTCTCATAACCTGTAGATGCCACTTGCATAATTTCAGTTTCGAAAAAGGGCAAACTATCAATATCATATAGTTCTTTATCCTCTATCTGAGGTGGATCAAAAGCATATGTTTTGGGCTTGTTCTGTAATTGACAATTCCATAATAATAGACTTAAAAAGAGAAGTGTGATTATTCTGTTCATAGTTTACTTTTTATTTTTTAAATAACGAGCTATTTCTACCATTGTATCTACCCAAATATCTTTTTTATGCTTTGATAAATACTCAATCAGTTCGATGTGTGCATCATTAGAAACATTCAAACTATGTTCCCCTCCAACGCCATGAAATAGAAATACCACCAATGCATTTTGAGCTTCCGCTTCTTGAACTAGCTTGATCATCTCCTCCCCTGTTTGTCCATGCATACTGAAACATTTGATATTATTCATATCAATGGTCTTGCTTGATTCCAAACCATGAAAAGTTCCTCTTGCCGCTACAAACTCACTTTCTACTTGATCATAAAAAGTTGTTCCATTAATTGTCAAATCACCGCACGGATAAGCGAACGTTCGCTCGTCTTTTCCATCAATGGCTTTTAGTAAAGTGTTTGTTGTTTTGATTTCATTGACGGCTCTAAAAATAGTGTATTTACTAAGGTCTCTTTCAGGTATCACCCAATCTCTATGATCAATACTCCCATCACAAGGATGTGCTAAAGTATGATTGCCTAATTCGTGTCCTTTTTTGGATGCTTTTCGCCATTCCTCCATTCTCTTATTCAGAATTTCGGTGTCACCCATTACATAAAAAGTACCATTGAAATGATGCTTGTCTAAAACTGGCATTACACTGTCTAAATGTACATTCAAAGCATCATCGTAGGTCAGTACAACGGCACATTTTTTCCCATTCCAAGGCGTATCACTTTGGGCATAGATTATATTGATTACAAAAAAGAAAAGAAGAAAGGTAGTAGTTATTTTTCTCATTACTGAAACTAGTTTGCACTAAAAAAAGATTCACTTGTACAGGATTAGTACTTGTTTTAAATGTAGAACATATTCTATCCTCTAACAATTCATTAGTGGTAAATTATGTTTAATCTAAAGAATATCAACGCAATCTATTAAGTGCTAAAGTAAATCTAATTTGGTACTTGACTGTAAACTATTTCAGATGAAAACCTTAATTATGAGAAAAACTATTCTAGTATTACTCTCGCTAGGAATTGTATTTTGTTCCTATGCTAGTGAAAAACCTGAGAAAAAAACACCCAAGAAACCTAATATCGTCATTTTATGGGGAGACGACATAGGACAATTCAATCTATCATTTTGGAACCGTGGTCAAATGGGATATATGACACCCAATATTGACCGAATTGCGGAAGAGGGAATTGCTTTTACAGACTATTATGGAGAGCAATCTTGTACTGCCGGTCGTTCTTCTTTTCTGACAGGGCAAAACCCGATTCGCTCTGGCCTTTCAAAAGTTGGTTTACCTGGTGCAAATGCAGGTTTTAGACCTGAACATCCTTCTATGGCTTGGTTATTAAAGCGAGAAGGATATGCTACTGCACAGTTTGGAAAAAACCACTTTGGCGACCGTGACGAGATGTTGCCTACCAATCATGGTTTTGATGAATTCTTCGGCAACTTATACCACTTAAATGCAGAGGAAGAACCTGAACACCCTGATTATCCTCAAGACGAATGGTTTAAAGACAAATTTGGTCCAAGAGGTGTAATCCACTCTTACGCCGACGGTAGAGTTACAGATACAGGCCCATTGACTAAGAAAAGAATGGAAACGGTGGATAGAGAAATCACGGAAAGAGCAATTGAATGGGTTGGCGAAAAAGCGAAAGAAGATGCTCCTTTCTTTTTGTGGTACAATACCGTTGGGATGCACTTCCCTACTTACAGAGCGGATGATATTAAAGGTATTTCTGGTCAAGGTGGTGATTCTTTTTATGCCGATGTAATGGTAGATCATGATCGAAATATTGGAAAGATCTTAGCAAAATTGGAGGAATTAGGTGTGATGGAAAATACCATCATTATGTATTCTACAGACAATGGTCCGCATTATAATGAATGGCCTGACGGTGCAGTTACTCCTTACAGGTCAGAAAAAAATACCAACTGGGAAGGTGCCTATAGAGTGCCTTGTCATGTGATGTGGAAAGGTACTATTCCTGAAGGGAAAATACTTACTGGTATCGTTTCTCATCAAGATTGGTTGCCGACGGTAATGGCTGCTGTTGGAGTGACGGATATCAAAGCTCAATTAGAAAAAGGAGTAGATTATGCCAATCGAAAAGTACAAACTACAATAGATGGCTTCAATATGCTTCCTTATTTCAAAGGAGAAGCCAAAGAAAGTCCTAGGCGTAACTTTATTTATACGTCTGATGATGGTGATGTAACGGCAGTCAGAATGGACGATTGGAAAGTAGTATTTATGGAACAAAGAGCACGTACAATGCAAGTATGGGCTGAACCATTTGTACCACTTCGACTACCAAAAATCTTTAATATCAGAAGAGACCCTTATGAAAGAGCTGACACTGACTCCAACTCTTATTGGGCTTGGCTGGCAAAACGTGCCCCTTATATCTACAAGGCAGGTGCTACGGTAGGAGAATTTATCCAATCGCTTTATAAATATCCTCAAATAGAAAAAATTGATTCTTTCTCCATTGATGGTGCTATGGACGATTTTAAAAGATGGAATGAAGAAAGATTGAAATCGAAGCAGTAATACTGCATTTTAAGTAATTATACTTTTAAAAATGGGAAATGTTAGATTATTATTTTTTTGACTAATCAAGGCAGAATTGAAGAGCATAGCATATGCTACGTAATGAAATTCTAACGCAGAGTAGTCAAAAAAAAGAAAGTCTAAAACTTCCGATTTTGATTGTATAACTGCATAGTATTAACTTGCGGCTTCATTTGGCATTAGGTCAGATGAAGCCTTTTTATTAATTCAAATATCCCCATGCAGAAGGAACAATTTTTATATACCATCAAATACAATTCAAATGAGATCTCCATGTGTGAGCTTGAAACAAAAATCCTTTTTGATCAAGCACTCCAAGGCAATCATTTCTTCTCTGATGTAAAAATTGAACCGGACAGCAGTGCTTTTATCAAGAAAAGAATTGATATTCTCTTTGCTACTGAAAATTATGATGAACTCCTTGAAAATATTAAGGCGAAAGATATATGTGCTGAAGGCTTCAAATTGGAATATGAAAAACTGAAAGGAGATGAAATTGGCTATAAACCCCGTCTGAATAAACTTCGCGATATTGGTTATATCATCACCGGAGAGCCTGATTATTACAATCCCACGGTCACTTATGCTTTATGCAATTATGAAGACGTTTGGTATTTTGGAGAATCGATCCGTGATGACGCTGAATGGCAAAAACATAATGACAAACCCTGTTCTTTCAGTAATTCATTGAGTATGAATACGGCCAAAACATTGGTCAATATCGCCTCTAAAGGTAGTAAAGAAAGCAGATTAATAGATACGTGCTGTGGTGTAGGAACTGTTATGTTAGAAGGCTGTTATGCCGGTTTTAACATAGAAGGATGTGATATCAACTGGAAGGCTTACAATCATACCACAAAGAACTTAGAGCATTATGGTTATTCGGCAAAAGTCTATAACGAGGATATCAAGAATATTACTCAAAAATATGATGCAGCCATTATTGATTTGCCCTACAACCTCTACTCCGTTTCAAGTGATGAAATTGTAGAAAACATCATTGCCTCTGCCTCAAAAATCGCCTCAAGGTTAGTGATTGTTTCTATCTCTGATATTAAGGCAATTTTAGAAAAGTATAATCTTGAAATGGTAGATTTCTGTACTGTTGATAAAGTGGGGAAAGTGAAGTTTACTAGAAATATTTGGGTTTGTGAATTAAAAGCTGAATTATAATTCTCTTTCCAATAGATATTTTCATTTTTCTATGAAACAGTTCATTTCTTCTCTAAAAAATGATAATTTATAGTTTTGATTATCAATTAAATATCAATTCACTCAAATACTATGAAAGAAAGAGAAGTCATCAGAAACGGAGAAGGAGAAAACTACAACTATTCACAAGATCACTGCTTTGTAAAGCTCTCGTCCAACCACACTAATGGGGAACTCAGTTTTGTAGAAGACACCCTGAAACCAGGCTTTTTCCTTGCACGTCACCACCATAAAATCATGACTGAGATATTCTATATTCTTGAAGGAGAAGTAGAGTTGATTTTTGATGATGAAACGGTAATTGGCAAGCCTGGTGATACCATCACGGTGCCTCCAAATGTATGGCACGCGGCAAAATGCGTGGAGGGTGGAAAAATGCTCACTATCTTCAAAAATGGTCAGTTTGATTTATACCTCGAGAAACTTTCTAAACTCACCGATGCCGACTTTGAAGATGCTGAATTGATGAAATCTATTTCGGCAGAGTTTGATATTTATGAGGAGTAACCTACTCTTTCATTATACATAAAATGAAAAGTCAATCTAGCTTTAGGTTGGCTTTTTGTTTTTACATCTAGTTCAAACCAAAGACAAATTATCATTCCTACTCCAAATATTTTTTATACATCATAAAAGTTTTTTTATACCTACTTCCTTTGCGTAACCGCGACATTTGTTTTCGTAATCAATTTAAAAACAAATAGTTATGAAAAAGAAAGTAATCAACTTCAGCATTTTAATTTCTCTGATCCTTAGTTATGTAGTAGTACCATCAATAGCATGTACTCGTATTTTATGGAATACTGGAGAAAAAGTAATTGTAGGAAGAAACGAAGATTTTGCTTCAGCATCCAATCCAACATTAGTGCTTTCAGGCAGAGGAACTGAAAGGGTGGGAACATCAGATGAGGCCAAAATTGAGAAAGCGGTAACATGGGATATCAAGTACGGATCATTAGTCGTGTTTGCTAATAACCGCTTCCCAATGGACGGTATGAACGAAAAGGGATTAACTGCTCGAACGCTGTTCTTCTCCGATGGAGATCCCAACCAACATTTGTCAGAGGAAGAAAAGAATGAGAAAAAATTATTGGACTCTGACCATTGGATCAGCTATATCTTAGATAACTTCTCTACAGTCAATGAGGCGGTAAACTCAATCAAAAATGATGTTTATTTAGCAAGTGTTCCTGGTAGAAAAAAGTATAGTTATGCTACGCCAAAACATATCTCGATTGCCGATGCCACTGGTAACTCTGCAGTTATTGAGATTCAAAATGGTGAAGTCAAAATCTTTGAAGGAAGCCAATACAAGATCATGACTAACCCTCCAAAATATCAAGATATGATGGCTAAAACAGAAGCTTCTCAATTAGATATTTTCAGTCCTGATTTCCCTACTACATTTTCTGGTGAGGATCGTTTCCTAAGAGCGAACTACTGGGTAAATCAACTTCCAAAACCACATAATAGTGACGATGTCAATACAGCTTATGGCTTTATGTATATGGCGTTAGGTAACGTAGCATTTATCCCAGGTATGCCACTTCCTGATGAAGATCAACCTCTAATGGATGATATTGTAGCCAACTTAAGCCACCCAGACGAATCTTACGGTAGTGCTACTTATTTCCAAAGTATCTCCAACCTTACAGACCTTCATTATAGATTCAAATCTTTGACTGCTCCGTCTGATATCTACTTTGACTTCAGCAGTGTTGACTTCAATACGCTAAATGGAGTAAGCATCATCAAAAGAGTTGAAAATTATGCTCAAAACGGATGGTCAGGAGAAATCAATGATCACTTACAAGAGATCGAAGGAGATATTTATGCTCAAGAAATCGAATAATTAAATACACCCACTTTATTGCTGTAGGCTATGGTTTGAGGACCATAGTCTTTTTTGTTTTCATAATAAAAGGTAAATTCATTAGAAGCATTTTTCCTTTTTATGAAAAGAGTAAGTATCAACCAAGGTGTCATTGACCCAAAATTCCTGCACATTAAAGAAGTGGTAGGTGGAGCGTTTAAAAATGAATATCAACTTCAGATCAAGAATGAACTGTTTGATGGAAGTATTTTTATGTTTCATCAAGAAAAGTTCAAGATCTTAATTCTTGACCTAAAGGTAAATCAAGACATTACTTTTGACATTTATAGTGCTCAAGCATTTGACTTCTCGGTCTTCTGTTTTGCAGATGAAGTATCTTACTTCAAAGATCAAAGTGATCTTCTAAAATTTAGTACTGCACATGGATTAGTCTTTTTAAAGCAGGAGGAGAAAGTATCATTTACCTATCATAAAGGGGATGCATTAAAATGTGTTTCCTTTTATATGAATAACGATAAAATCAATCCTAAAATACTCGACTACATTCATCAATTGCATCAATTTGTATTTCATAAAGGCGATGCTCACCTCTTACTCTGGAAAAAATCAACCTATAATTACCACTCCCTCCATCCTATTTTATTACCAGATTGGTTTATGGCAAAAGGGCACGAACTATATATCATCATACAAAATATACTTCTCAATGTAGATATAATAGATCAAAATGAATTGTTCTCTACCGATGAAGTTGAAAAAGCTTTTGAGGTAAAAAATAAGATCCTATCTGATTTAAGAACGAAACCCAAAATCCATCAGCTTCAAGAGGAGTTGGGGATTAGTACCTCAAAATTAGAAGCTGTATTCAAGCATTTATTTGATCATACCATCTATCAGTTTTATCAGGAAAAAAGGATTGGGGTTGTAAAAGAAGATCTAAAGGATCAAACCAAAACCATTTCTGAAATTGCCTATGATTATGGTTTTACAAATGTGCATCATCTATCGAAAACTTTTAAAGATTACTATGGCATGAGCCCGACGGTTTATCGAAAAAACATATAAAAATATCCCCTCAAAAATGTGCTTTTCACTCATTTTTGAGGGGATATTTTTTCTTCTTTAAAATTCTAAACTAAATACTTAAACGGACACCTGCAGCGATTTGCTGTCTCTTATTTTCATTACTTTCAATAAAAGTGGAAACGAGATAAAGTTTTATCTTATCGGTGATTTGAGGTTGATATACTAAAGCCATTGTGAGGGCATTGAACACTTCGTCAGGGGTGTTTTCTTGAGAAGTATTCCACTCTATTTTATTATAACTGTATTTGATAAAAGGCTCCAACCTCCCCCATTTAGCTTTTAGTTTAATGGGTACAGATTGGTAAGAAGCATTTTCATAAAAACCAGGCATATTTTGAACTAAAGAACAATCCGTTTCCAAAGAATACTTTCCAAAGTTCCATTGTAAGCCAAGATTTAAAGCAAACTTTTTAGGACCATGATCAGAAGGAATCCAAGAAATACTGTTTCGAGTATTAAGCTTGTCTTTGATGATAAATCCATACCAATAGGCATTGTACTCCAACTGATGCAAAAAACCGGTACTGTCTTGAGTCGCATTTATAACTTGAAAACCGAAATTCTGACCGCTTTTTGTAAAATAGTCAATGGTGACTCCTGTGGTAAATATGTCCAATAACATTCCATTCATCGAAAACTGAAAGATGTCACAAGGGTTATACTCTTGCTCAAAAGTACCCACATTCATAAAGCCTCTCCCGAGCGTAAAAGCCCACCTTTCATTATTCGTTTTGTAGGTCAAGCTGGCAAAGGTGACACTCTCTGAAATATTACTTTCAGCGATACCAACATCTACCGGCATAAACTGGAAGAGGTAAGAGATATTGGGTGAAATATTGCCATAAGCCCCTATAAATAAATAGGGAAACTGAAACTTTTGTTCATTTTGAAATTGATCACTTTGCTGATCATAATGCATAGATGAATACTCTACCCGAGCATCAATCATGGGATTAAATAACTTTATTTTTTCTTGTCCAAATACTTGAAACGAGACAAGAAAGATCACAATGATGAATAGCTTTTTCATAATAAATACTTTTTACAAAGGACGCTATTCATCCGTTTTTCCATGTTCAAAAAAAATGGAATGTGTATAAAAAACCTGTACACCAGACAAATAGAAAAGACTTAGCAGAGCAGAAACACCCTAATAAAACCTGCAATAAAGTTGCGTTTACATTCAATTGATTTTATTTTGCGACACCATCGCACTTTAAAACTTTAAACTTATGAATAGGAAACTACCTGTAACTGTTTTGAGCGGATTTCTCGGAGCAGGGAAAACTACTCTTCTCAATCACATTCTACACAACAAAGAAGGACTGAAAGTAGCCGTCATTGTCAATGATATGAGTGAAGTAAACGTTGATGCAGAATTGGTCAAAAACGAAAACACTTTATCGCGTACAGAAGAGAAATTAGTAGAAATGAGTAATGGTTGTATCTGTTGTACACTCCGCGAAGACCTGATGGTAGAAGTAGAACGACTCGCAAAGGAAGACCGTTTCGACTATCTACTAATAGAAAGTACTGGTATTAGTGAACCTGTTCCTGTAGCTCAGACCTTTTCGTTTGTTGATGAGGAAAATGGTATTGACTTATCTAAATTCAGTTATATTGATACTATGGTGACTGTGATTGATGCCTTCAACTTCTTTAAAGATTTTGATAGTCCTGAACGATTAGTGGATAGAGAGTTAACGGATATTGATGGAGATTACAGAACGATTGTGAATTTACTTACTGATCAGGTTGAGTTTGCTAATGTGATTGTCTTAAATAAAACGGATTTAGTCACTGAGGAACATCTAGGTGTTTTACGTGCCGCTATTCAAAAATTAAATCCATCTGCCAAAATCACTGAATCGACTTACAGTAAAGTCGACCCTGCCAAAATTCTGAATACTGGATTGTTCAACTTTGAAGAAGCGGAAGAAAGTGCGGGCTGGATTGAAGAACTTAATAAAAAAGAACATACTCCTGAAACAGAAGAGTATGGAATCTCTTCTTTTGTCTATCGTAATACAAAACCATTCGATCCAGAACGTTTTTGGTATTATATACAATATGAGTTTCCAAATACTGTGATCCGTAGTAAAGGATTATTTTGGCTGGCTTCACGCCCTGATCAAGCATTGGTATGGAGTCAAGCAGGAGGTTCATTAAAAGCAGATAGTGCTGGGGTTTGGTGGAGTAGTATGCATCACAAAAAACGACTTCAATACTTGGCTTTTATTGAAAATCAAGAAACGATTGAAGCAGGTTGGGATGAGATGTATGGTGACCGAAAAAATGAATTGGTTCTAATTGGACAAGATATGGATAAGGAACAGATCCTTAAAGATCTCAACGAATGTATTGCTACGGATGAAGAGCTGAAAACGCTTCGTTGGAAATTAGGATATGAGGATGATTGGCCGGTAGAAAGGTCTTATGCTTTTGAGTAAAAATATTCGACCATAAAAATGCCTATTCCAAGTTAATTTTAGAATAGGCATTTTTAATTCTATGGATCTATTAAGTACAAATTCAAAATTATCTAATTCTATTTATTGATTTGCGATTACTTCCTTCAAAAAACTTTTAATAGAACCACTATTCATACGTTTCTTAGCGTTGTGCTCACAAAAAAATAAATTAGAATTAACTATGATTTATTTTTGACTTAGTACTTATTTCAACTTGATCGTCACAATAACAGGGTTGTGATCTGATACCAATTCATTATTTGTTTCAATAATTTTGGTATGAATGCCATTATCTTCAGCCACATTAGAAGACAATAAAATATGATCAATCTGCTCTGGTTCTCCCTTATAATTATAAGTCCATCGCACATCAAAATCTTTGAAATACTCTGACCTTCCAGTTTGAATCAACTCCTCATAAATGTCATCAAAGCCTCTCACTCTATACACTGAAGGGCTTTTTTTCTCAGCATTCAGATCACCTGTAACAATTACTCTTCTCCCTTGATTCAATTGTTTTATAATGGACCTTCTAGCAATGCTCGCTTGAGCAATTCTCTTGGCGTCACTCTCAAATCCACCTCTTTCACTTTTGAGATGAAGAACAAAAATATCAACTTCTTTCTCTTCGATTGTAGCCGTTACTTTCATCCCCTTACTTACCCCAGTTTGTCCTTCTGTGTCTCCATCGAGTTCTTCAAGGTAAATTGAAGTTCCTTCGATCTCATACCAAGTATCTTTTAAAGGGTATTTTGATAAAACAGCCACATGTTGACCTGTAAAAGTATCCTTACTATCACATACCTCCCAGTAATCATAAGTTACTTCGATTTTCTTTAACTCATCTACGAGTACTTTAAGGTCTTCACGCGTACCTACTTCTGTAAGTGTGATGATGTCTGCATCAATTTTCTTGATCATTTCTGCAACATTTGCAGAAGCTTCTTGAAGCTTTTCTACCCTATTTTCTTCCTTGCTCCAAAATTTCTGATCTTTTTTGGAAGCATATTTCATATCGTAAGGTAAACCAAACTTGATTTGGACTTTCTTCTTATTTAAAAACTCAGCGTTAAATGTTGCAATTGTAAACTCCTGAGCAAACAACGAGCTAAGAGTTGTAAAAAATAGAAGAGAAAGTAATTGAATTTGTTTCATTATTAGTTTTTATTTCGATTAGACCTGCAAGTAAATCAAAAAAAAAGAATGATGTTATTTATTTCTAGCTTTTATAATATCATCCACAATAGCCATATGATGTTTGGTATGGATCATTAGGAACTTTAGTGCCTGTTTCTTTTTTAAATCGCCAAAATAAGGGTGCTTAAAGTATTTCTCTTTTTCAAGGGTATTTAAATCTGCTATTTTCTGTTGCGTCACTTTTAAATCAGCTTTAAGAGAAGCTTCATCATACGTTTCAGGTCTTACCATTTTTGGAGACTTTCCTTTTCCTCTTGGTATTTTGTTCATACCAAAAACAATCAATCGAGGTATTTTAAATGACCATTTATATTTTTGAGGATCAGATTTTTTCATGGCTTCAATAACACTATCCAGTACTAATAAGCTATGTTTTATGTGCCAGCCAACATTGGCCTCAGAAACAGTTGATTGAAGAAGATGGTGGTTCTCTATTTTGGATTCAATATCTATAAGTAAAGCTTCTATTTTTTTCATAGTTCAAGATTTGAAGTCATAAATTTTGATTTGGAATCTAATGTAGTTTTTTTCCTCAAGATAAGTACTAAATTATAATCAACTTTCAATCAACTTCTTTACAAGTTGTCTATGACCTACTTTCAAGCTTTTCCCTTAAAGGCCGAGGGAGTACTACCAAACTAAAAGGATAGAAAGTTCACTGGCGCGAATGTTAAGCGTTAGCATCATTCGTGCCCTACAGATCATTAGAAATCTCCTGATTTCTAAATGTCAAAAACATTTGAAAATGTAGTTAATCAATCATTATAATGTTTCCTCAACATATCAAAAAACACTTCCTGCTTTTTATGGGCAATCAAGTAATAATCTCTATCAGGATAATCATCCGTTTCCCAGAGTAATTTCAATGAATTATTATCAATAAATGCTTGAGCATTTGCTTTCAATGCTACTGCCACTCCTTCTATCTTTGTTAGTTCTTGAAGCATAAAATATTCATTAGGAATCACATAATTAGTGAATATTTTAGGGCGTTTTTTATGAAAACAATGCAACCAAAAGAACTTAATAAAAGGGTTAGTAGACATATGCGAAAACCAAACTTGATGCTCTAACCACTTTTGAATTTTCCCCAAATCATTCTTTAAGATATACTGATCCAGTTCTTCAGTGTTTAGATTAGGATTTCCGACAATGACCAATTTAGAACTTGCAATTTTCTGAGAAAGCACGTCAAAAGTAGGATAATCTTCCCTGACAATAGCCGCATCTACATCCCCTTGATTGACCAAACCAAATAGTTTTTTATTATCATTTTCGAAGTGAACCGTAAGGTGCTTAAAAGAAGACAGAACCTGTCCTGAGATAAAACTTTTATAGAGGTCTTCACTAATTCCGAAAGTATATAGCCGCTCTTCTTTTTGTACCGATTTGCTATAACTCGCCTCCACTTTTTCAAGAGTATCTAATGACTCAATGATCAAATTATTGAGGAATTTAGCATTTTCTGTAGGGACGACTCCTTTCGATTTTCGAGTAAAAAGCTTATGTCCTACCGCTGCCTCAAGCATGCTCATCTGATTGCTTACAGTAGGTTGCGTAAGGAATAATTCTTCTGCTGCTTTAGAATAACTTCTGTGTTTATAGACTGCTTTAAAGGTGCGATACCATTCTAGATTGACCATAGTGATATTAATATTTTTATATCATGATCAAATTTAAACGATTTCATTTTATATCACAACCCCTCTACATTTGTATCATCATCATTTAAACATTAAACGAAAATAACTATGAAAAGAATAGCATTAGTAACAGGAGCGAATAAAGGTTTAGGTTTCGAAACAGCACGTCAATTAGGTGCAAAAGGTATCAAAGTATTGATCGCCTCTAGAAATAAAGAAAGAGGAAATACTGCTGTTGAAACATTGAAAGCAGAAGGACTTGATGTTGAGTTGGCACAATTAGAAGCTACAAATCAAGCTGAGATTCAAGCCTTGGCCCAAAAGATCGAAGCGGAATATGGTAAACTCGACATTTTGGTCAATAACGCCGGAATCATCCATCAGGACGAGCCATTAGGTGTAAATACTGCTGAAGGTATTTCTGATGAAACATTGAAGGAGACTTTTGATGTCAACTTCTTCAGCATCGTCAACCTAACACAAACGTTATTGCCTCTTCTGAAAAAGAGTGATGCCGGCAGAATCGTAAACCTTTCAAGTATCCTCGGTTCTAATACAGAACAAAGTGACGTTGAGTCTCCTTACTACACCGTAAAGCCATTTGCTTATGATGCTTCAAAAACAGCACTCAACTCCTTTACCGTTCACCTTGCCGCTTCGCTTGAAGACACCAATGTCAAAGTCAATTCCGCACACCCAGGCTGGGTAAAAACTGACTTAGGTACCGAAAATGCCCCAATGGAAATTGTGGATGGTGCAAAAACATCAGTAAGCCTTGCATTAGCAGAAGAAACCGATTTCAATGGAAAGTTTGTTCATATGGGAGAAGAAGTAGCTTGGTAAATTGCAATGATCCTCAAAAGGTCTGGTAATCATAAATTATCAGACCTTTTTTTATGCCTAAAAATATAGAACCTAAACGAACGACACGTCAACTAACAATTAAAACTCTTATTCAATCCTCTATTTCTGTTTTTACAGCAACAGCATATTAGAATTGATTTTTAAAAAAAACTGGTGTATGGTGTAAGTCCCTGCATGTACAACGTGTGAGTCCTTGCTTGTACAATGTGGAAGTCCTAGCTTGTACAACGTGTGAGTCCCTTGCTTGTACAACGTGTACGTAACTAAATGGAGTTATTTCCTACTAAATATATCCACTGCGAAGCTTAACGCTTTAGTAGTTAATGTATAATACTGTCCCAATAAATTGAATTCTGTATGAACTTTTTCAGCTAATGACTCATTAAATACTCTATTCGAATTAACCAGTAAATTTAAAAAGATAAAAGAGGCTTCTCTACTATATAATTCATGTGATAATGAGGGTGAAATAGCAAGCCTTTTTAGAAAATTTATATATATTTCTCTGATATCGTAGCCAAACTTGCCCATCAAATTAATATTATCACAAGCTCTATCATAACTCATATCTTTATTAACTAATTTAGAAATATAAGCATTATATAAAATCTCACCGTCTAGGGTCAAACCCATATATTGATTATTAAGCAAAAAAGTTATAATGTTTCCATAATCACTTTTAAAGTTTAACTTTAAGAATTCCTCTGTTGATAATATTAATTTATTAAAGTGTTTTGTATAAACTATATCATCTGATATTAGATAATAATTTTCCCTCTCAGATAGAATTACATTCTCTATAATTCTCTCTATAAATACATCATATGATTCCTTTTCAAATATTGATCGAAACTTTAATTTTTCATTTGGAATGATCACTTTACAATACTTTTCAGTCCATCTTTTATAAAATTTCAGTTTATCTATTCTCCGCTGATGAAATGCTTCATCATAAAAATGTCTTCTTATATTATAATCATCAGAAAAAGAAAGACTTACTCTCACATTTCTTTCATTGTTTGCCTTCGAAATTAAACGATCTAAATGTCCTATAACATGAGAAGTGGTTATAAACTGTCTGTTCTGAAAAGAGATTATTTTATTCTGATCTAAATCTGAAAATAAAACTATAGCCGAAAAGTCTAAAATATAATTGTTCTCCTCTGAATTAGATACAAAAGGTGCATTATTAATATAATTTGGCCTTATATAAAAACCTAGACTAGAATTTGAAGTTAATTCTGAATACGCTGTTATATAACAATCATTGAATAATGACCTTACTATATCTGTAAAGGAAGTCTTATAGGATTTATATTCTGATATTTGACTTTTTTGATGTTCCTTATCTAATAATTTTTGAGCTCCATATAATTTAAAAAGTTGTTCATTAATACTACCATAAACATCATTTTCGTCTATCTTAAAAGACTGAAACGGTAATTCATTAAATTGACTTCCTATCGATAAAAGCAGTTCGTCAAATAAATTCAGAAACTTATTTGCTATACGGGTTATTTCTACTTTTTTTAATTCTTGATCTAACTCTCCAATTTGAACGAATAAAGGCTCCCCTACCTTCTTATTAATTGATTTTTCAACAAATTCCTTATTTAATGTCTCATCATCTACAAGTATGGTTTCATGATCATCACCAATTTTAAAAGTCACATAATAGTTTTTCTGAACAATCTCATATTGTTTAAAAAACTGATTAAATTGAGTTAAAGTGTATAGTTACCCCATCAAAACGGACTGCAATCTAAATTAATAATTAAGTAAATTGCAGTGTTATGAAAAGTAAAAGAAAATTCACCTCAGAATTTAAAGCCAAAGTAGCTTTAGAAGCCATCAAGGATTTACAGACTACTACAGAATTAGCCCAAAAGTATGATCTTCATCCTACTCAGATCAGTACATGGAAAAAGGAATTTCTAGATGGTGCATCCAGTGTTTTTGAAAAGTCTAGAGAGAAAAAGAAGCTTCAAAAAGTGAGTGAAGGGAAAGAAGAT
>NZ_LQAQ01000021.1 GCF_001583495.1 Flammeovirga sp. SJP92
AACGGCTCAATTCATGAAATTCTTAACGCTTTTCCCTTCAATGCCAGGGGGAGTACTACCAAACTATAATGGTAGAAAGCTCAATGGCGCGAATGTTAAGCGTTAGCATCTTTCGTGTCCTTCAGATCATCAGAAATCTCCTGATTTCTAAACACTGTAAATAGCGAAAACTTAGTTTACAGTGTAATTAGTGTTAGGTAATTTTGAATTTGTACTTATTCTGTTTTATGCTTAATCTATTCCTTCAATTGAAGGTTTATTTCCAACAGATTTGTCTACTAAAATGGCCACTGTTGAATCGCCTGTGACGTTGACTACTGTTCTGAACATGTCCAAAATTCTATCAGGGGCAAGGATTAATGCAATCCCTTCAGTTGGTAAACCTACTTGCTCAAGAACAATGATCAACATGATGATACCTGCTCCAGGAACAGCAGCTGAACCAATTGAGGCTAATGTAGCTGTAATTACTATCGAGATTTGATCTGCAAGCGTTAAGTCTTGGCCAAAAACCTGAGCAATAAAAACGGCTGCAACACCTTGATACAAACTTGTACCATCCATATTTACAGTAGCTCCCAAAGGAAGTACAAAACTTGTAGTTTCTTCAGAAACACCTAATTCTTCTTCTACCTGTTTCATTGTTACAGGTAAAGCGGCCGCACTACTACTTGTAGAGAAGGCCATCATCTGGGCAGGGAAAATACCTCTGATAAATCTAGAGAAATTAACCTTTGCAAATATTCTTAGTATTGAAGGGTAGACCACTGCTACCATAATGAATAAGCCCATAACAACGACTAAAGAGTAGAAGCCTAATGTCAGTAATAGTTCCGTTGCTTTTGAAGGGTCATCACCTGTAAAGTCAGTGATAAGCGAAGTGATCAATGCAAATACACCATAAGGAGCAAATTTCATGATCAAATCCACCATTTTCAAAATGATTTTATCTAAGCTTTGGAATAAGTTTTTCACGGCTTTTCCATGTTCTTCTGGAATAGCGACTAAAGAAACTCCAAACAATATGGCAAAGAAGATTACTTGAAGCATATTGCTGTTGCTGCTCATGGCATTGAAAATATTACCTGGCACCATATCCATTAGGGGTTGAAGAGGACTTCTTTGTTGTACTTCAGAGGCTTGTGCTACTCTTGAAGAAGCACTGTCTGCAAATCGTTCAATAAAACTGGCTCTCATTTCTTCTGAGAATCCTGCTCCAGGTTGGAAAACATTTACGAGAAGAAGACCAATTGTCACTGCAATAATTGTAGTTACTAAATATATACCTACTGCACGCCCACCCATTTTTGAAAGTTTAGACAGATCGGTCATAGAGGCCACACCGTTCACCAAAGAGATAAGTACCAATGGAACGGCGATTAATTTCAGCAGTCGAATGAAGATAGTACCAAAGGGTTTGATCCAATCATTAGAGAATTGAGCGTTTCCAGTGTAGCTTATCAATAATCCTAGGAGGAGTCCTAATACCATCCCAATGATTATTTTCCAATGCAATGCAAGTTTTTTCATTATTGTTGTTTCGTAAAGATAGGATCTGTGAGTATGATCATTACATACCCTGGTTAATGTTTTATGTTTATATTCCTATTCTCGCGTGCTCACTGAATAGGAGATAGTTGACCTGAATTGTCATGCTAAGTTGCTTTATACACACTTAAGGACAAAAAATCAAAAGTTACCTTTTGAGGATAAGTACTAGGACAAAAGAAAACGGACATTTTATCTTACCTTTTTTATCCTACTCTTCGTTAGATTTTTATCGCGTAACTAAGGCTATGCTCTGCAAATCTGCCTTGATTAGAATAAAAAATATTAAACTAAAATCATCCCTTTTC
>NZ_LQAQ01000022.1 GCF_001583495.1 Flammeovirga sp. SJP92
AAGTCCTTCCTAACTTCCATACAGCTAAATGCAAGAGAACCACACCGCCTTTATTCAACTAGGGCTTAATTTTTGGGTCTGAAGACCAAACTAAGCCCTAATTATTGTGCGTTCGGCTTTTTCATTTTCTCTCATATACCACCATTCTTATGTTATTATAGTTGTCCTGTCTCGATAGCTTAATTTCAACGTTTATATTGTTCTCTGTTGTCCAAACAAATGATTGATTTTTCTTTTCTTCATTTATCGAATTGGGTTTACCAAGTTCATTTGTTAGGATCATTACAAGGTCATTAAATCTTTTCAAAAAAACTTCACTTGTCGACTTTTCATTTCCAAATTCAATTCTATCGGTCTGTGTTTTTTCCCAATTCATTGTTATGGCCCTAACTAGATCAGTCTTTTTAGTAGCATAATACATAATTGAGTTTGAGATAATCGAATCTTCTACAACAAGGTAAGATTTGTTAATGTCAATATCATATTTCCTAGGGTTCCAACTGTCCCCAATTCCAATTTTGTGATTTGGGGTAATGTCAAAAGTTTTCCATTCCTTTTCTTTCGACTCCACTTTGGTAAGGGGCAGGTTTGAAAAATCAACAAGGATTGTCCTAAGTCTATTTTCAAAAATCGCGTTTGACCTTTCTTTTCCTAATGTCTTCGGTTTTAATTCAAAGTCATTCACTAAAAAGGTTGCATAAATCCTGTTATCCTTAATTGTTGTCAGACCATAAATTTGGTCATTCGATGTTTTGAATTTGAGCAATTCATTAGAGCCATTAAAGTTTTTACAACGATAAGAGAAGTGCGAATTGAAAAATTTTACATCATTAAGTATCTTCTCAAAAGGCTGGATTTTATTATTCACTATTCGCGATAAATACGAAGCTGTGTCTGTTTCAAAAATATGTAGAAGTTCACCATTATAAACAAAGGAACTGACAATACTAGGGTGATATGAAAAATCAAAATAGTCTACATTCTCATCTTCATAAATCACTTTATAGCCTTTTGATTCACTGTACCAAGAGTAGTTCTTACCTGTCTTTTCTATGTTTTCATAAGTTACATCACCATCACATTTTGTTAGCTCCTTCGGGTTATTGATTCTCAGAACTTTAAAGAAATTAGTTAAATAATAAGTGCTGTCGATTTTGTTTATCAATGGTGTTGTGGATTCCAAAACATATTGACTGTCTGTTTTCTTGTCTTTAAACCACGTTTTTCCACCCCATTCGCCAAAGTCTAAAGTGTAGACATAAAAGTCTGAATCTTCCCATATTAAGTCGTCCGTTTTATCAACCTTGTTCCACTTTAAATTTGTATTATCAAGATAATAGCTTTGCTTGTCCATATATGGCTTCAGAATAATGCTATCATTTTGCACATAAAAATCCAAGTAGACTGTTTTCATTTCTGTGGGGCAGTCAATCACTTTTTCTAATTGATTGTTTGAAAAAATATAAAGCCATCTTTTTCCGTAGCCACCATATTTCATTAATCGTTGTTCAAAAAGCACATAATATTTGTCCTTATATTCTAATGCGTGAGTCATTCTGCCATTGACACTCATTGAAATTGTGTCTTGAATAAGAGAAAAACCACTCTCAAAATCTTTCACGTTGGAATTTTGTTGTCCTTTACAAGCAAAAAGTGTCAATGATATAATTAGTATTGCAAAAATTTGGTTCATTTTTTCTTATCGTGAGATTGTTTTTCAGCTGACGCAGTAGAGTAGAGCCTGATAGCTCTCTCTGTTTAAATAATTATAAATGTAATCATTTTGAGAAAACTATCAGAACCCCCTTCATCAAACCGTACGTGAAGTTTTCCC
>NZ_LQAQ01000023.1 GCF_001583495.1 Flammeovirga sp. SJP92
CAAGGCAGATTTGCAGAGCATAGCCTTAGTTACGCGATAAAAATCTAACGAAGAGTAGGATAAAAAAGATAAAATAAAATGTCCGTTTACTTTTGTCCTAGTACTTATGTCCCTATTTAAGGTTGTGAAGTAGATTTGAAGTAGCAATATAATCTAAATGCAGTAGGAGTTCTTTTTTTGTTCTAATTGGGACAAAATATATTTGAGTTTTAATTTTTAAAGCAGACAATATATCAATTAGTATGAAGCGACTATTATTTATTATTACTTTATTCTTCATTAATAATTTTCTACAGGCTCAAGATAGCAAATTCACTTTTGGTGTTGGTACAGGAATAACTATCTATATAGGGGAAATTGATGATATAAATATTGGAGGGGTTGGGGGAAGTTTTAATGTCAATTTTTACTATAATCACACCTCACATTGGTCTTTCGGGTTTGAACGAAATGGAAATACAAGCATGCAAGTTTTATCCAGGGAACAGGAAGATGAATATCTTTCCATTTTACCTTTTAGTGTTCTCTTATTATCAAACGTAGTTGATTATACGCTTAAAGCAAAATATTATATTGGAAAGAGAAAAGTTCGAACTCATATAGCTTTAGGTTTGGGATATTATAGAACAAAAAGTGTTCATCGATCTGATGACGATAATTTAAATTATAAAGAGGTTCCTCTGAAAAGATATGAAGCCATAGGTTTGTCTCCTGAACTAGGAATAAATTTCGGTATCTTCCAACTCTCCTTTATTTCTGATATCATTCCTAGCACAGTGTTAGGTTATGAAGGCAATTCCTATTTTACCAATTTTATAGTAAGAGCAACTTTTAATATTAGTACTAATAGTAAGAAAAAGACCAAGGAATAGTTTTCAAGTTGGTGTAATTGATCTACCATTCAACTATCTCATTGTTTAACAGAAAAGTACCTTTTGGTACAAGTGTTAAGCGGATAGGAGTCAATTGTGTTGAACAACTGGGGAGTCTCCCGACTTCCGATTAGTGCTTGCCCCAATGGATTGATTTTATTACTTTCGATAACCTCTAGTGTGTCGTGAACCACAAGGCATTGTGGGTCTACAGAGTTGTACTATCCACTTGAATAAGTTCTCAACTCATAACAACAAATCAAGCCAAACTACCCTCACGTAGATTGGCTTGTTATATTAAAAATACTTCCTCTATTTTCCTTAAAATAATATTTTTTCAACAAGCATTAAAAATAATTTTCTTCTTAACTTTACCCATGAAAACACTATTATTTCCTTTACAAAAAAATAAGATACTATTATGAAAAATGATTTAATACGTTTTGATTGGGCGATAAAACGCCTCTTAAGAAATAAGGCGGATTATGTAATTTTAGAAGGGTTTCTTTCTGAATTGATGCAGGAGGACCTTACGATAGATAGTATTTTAGAAAGTGAAGGAAATCAAGAAACGGCTTCCGATAAATTCAATCGTGTTGATATTCTGGTGAAAAACCAAAAAGGAGAATACGTTATTATTGAAGTGCAGAATCAACTAGAATACAATTACTTTCAACGTATGCTTTACGGTACCTCAAAAGTACTAACGGAGTATATTTCATTAGGAGAATCTTACCAACATGTCAAGAAGGTTTATTCTGTGAATATTGTATATTTTGATTTGGGTCAAGGAGCCGATTATGTTTATCATGGTAAAACTAA
>NZ_LQAQ01000024.1 GCF_001583495.1 Flammeovirga sp. SJP92
GTGAAGGAGGTGAGATTGACGCCTCTTTTGATACTGACAAAACCATACCTACTTTAGTTGAGGTGGGAGGTATTGCCAAAGGCACCTCTGTTGCGGACCTCGCAGGAAAGCCTATCACCGATATTATTGAGCTGATGCTTTGGAAACCTTCACCGGCCCCCAACTTCTCACAGCCTAAAATTTTATTGTCTCCAACTTCTCAGACAGTAGAGGAAGGAGAGGAGTTAACCATTGACTTTTCAGCATCATATATCAAAAATGATGCAGGTGATCAGGTAGGAGCTGCGCGATTATTATTCAACGGTTCGTATCAGGATACTTTGCCGAATGATTTTACATTCAATGCTTTTGGACGTAATGAATTTCAAGCTGAAGTGGATCATCAAGCCGGTACAGCTACAAAAACTACTGAAGACGGTGTGGTATGGCCGAACACAATTCAAGCCGATACAATCACTTCATCAAAAGTGGTCTTCCAAGGTCAAAGAGCAATGTTCTACGGAGCTGTTGATACAGACCCAGTAATTTCAGATGATATTCGATCTCTTCTGAAAATCATCACAGGCAAGAGCAATAAAAAACTTAATATTTTAAGCAGTTATGCCGGTAAGTATTTTGTTTTTGCTTACCCAGCTACTTACGGTAAACTATCATTTGTGAAATACATTGAAGGTTTGGGAGCAAATGTTCTTGGAACATTCAATAACATACAGATTGATGTTGCCGATGCAAGTCTGGGTAATGAGATTGAGTATGAAGTGTATGTTACTTCATCTCCATTATTGTATTCAGAAAATGTACAATATGAATTCCAATTTTAGTTAACTAAAAACACCTGATTTTATGTCAAACTCAAAAACTTCAATTCAATTTCCGAAGTCTTTCAATGTCCTTAAAGAAGGACCGATTGATGATCGTTCGTCATTTGAAACACTTGTAAAAAGAGATGCTTTAAAGGCTGGTCAACGATATGAAGGTATGATTACCTATGTATCTGAGACAAAGAAATTCTATTATTTAGATACAGGTCTTACAAATGCAGATTGGAAATTATTTAACCCAGCTGATCAAGCCTCTGAAGGAGTCTGGAAAAAAATACAATTACCTTCAAGGGATAATTTTGTATTGAAGACAACTGAAAACACCTCACCTGAATATGTGGAGGTTGGAGAGCCATATCCTAAAGGTTTATTCAAGGTGAAACTTGAAATCTTAGGAATAGAGTATGAAGGAGCTTGTTATGCTCAATATGACGCGATGTTTATGCATGGCCGTCTTGAATTTGTAGATAATGAGGACCATTACATCAAGCTTATTCCTATTACTCCCCTTTTTCAAGCTGTTGAAGATGCTTATGGTACAGGTAAGGAACCATTCTATAAATTACCTGACGAAATAGGTTTATATGAAAAAGGTAAAGTTGGTTTTGAACTTAATGATGGATCGAGTGTAGATTCTGAAGAAGCTTGGCTTTATTACCCTGCTGAAGTTGGTGAACTTGTAGTGGAAACACAAACAGCACCAGTTTAATGATCTACTATATTAATCTATTATCAAGATCTGATAAAAATGAGTTTATGCTTAGCCAGCCAGCTGAGCATAAACTTTTTCGTATTGAAGCAAATCAAAGTATTTCAGACAGTGGAATAAAGATCAATG
>NZ_LQAQ01000025.1 GCF_001583495.1 Flammeovirga sp. SJP92
ACCTACTGAAATCCTATCAACAAGATGAAAATTTAAAGGAAGTTCGTGATAAACTACTCGAACAAACAATGAGCGAATGGAAAGGGTTTGTAGAGAAGGATAATGAAATGGTCATGGAATTTAGTGATAATATTAGGGATGTGGTGCTTCCGTATGTGAATGAACCTAATAGAAGGATCTGGAGATGGAGTGATATTGCAAAGGATATTCATGGGTTGACTGAAAAACAATGTGAATATTATTTGGGAGATATGAATGCTATTGGGGAGTATTATAGTTCCAAACATAAATTAGAAAGAATAAATTTAAATTATCAAAACAAAACTTCTAGATATTTAAAACAAGTACTAATTGGAAACAAAGATCTTTCCTCATCTTTTGAAGAAGATATTTTATTCCCTCTTTTTATAGAAAATAAAGTTTATAGTAATATTTCATACAATGGCTAAAATAATAATCAAATTAATATTAGTAATGATAGTAATACAAAGTTGTTCATTAACAGAGCAAGAAGCTTTTAATATATTAAAAAATAAATATGGCAATAATTTTTATGTGGTTCATAATAAGACAGATTTTGTTATTGAAGCATACATAGAAAATACTGATTTATTAGATGAAGTACCTAAAGAAATATTAGCTTTTCAACATCTTAAGAAATTGAAATTAAAAGGTGGTAATATAAAAGAAATACCTTCATTCATTTCGAAGTTGCAAGAAATTGAGGAGCTAAATTTTTATAACAACCCAATTGAAAAAACAGCTGATAATTTCGATCAATTTCCATCGTTAAATTATTTAGAATTGGGTTACTGTAAATTAAAGGAACTACCAAAAAGTATTTTTAGAAGTAAAAATATTAATAACTTATCCTTTGAAGGATCCGATATTCATGGTTTTGATAAAGAACTTTTTAAGTTAAAATTTCAACTTGAAAGTTTATTGATAAGTTCTTGTAGCGAGGCACCTTCAAATATCTCTGAATTTGTGAAACTAGAAAACTTTGGAGGGGCTTTTAAAAGTTTTAGGTATATAGATGATATACCACAGTTAAATAGACTTTACCTTGATAATAGTAGTGCCTCACGCTTCCCCCAAGATTTCAAAACAATCAAACATCTTAGAACATTAGCTCTTGTTAATTGTGATCAAATCACTGAATTACCTGCCTCTCTAGGATATGCAGAAGTTGGTGAATTTGACAATGTCCACTTTAACTTTAATGGTTGTAAAAAATTAAGAGGTCTTCCTGAATCTTTTAAACATTTAAAGAATATTAGAATATTAGACTTAGATAGTTGCTTTAATTTTAAGTATATCCCTTTAGGGCTAAGAATTGGAAGTTTAACCGCAAAAGGAGCAAATTGGCTAAAAATGCCGAAAAACTTATTAAATACACCATGTACTAGGTTATGGATTGATGGTCACAGAATGGGAACCATAAGAGGCATTAGTGGTATGAAAGGACTTGATTTCGCAGTGATTATCAATGGAGATATTTTAAAAGTGCCTGAAGAACTTTGTGAAATGAAGGATTTGCATCATATCAATTTAGAAAATAATAAAATCAAAAATTACCCTGCTTTTTGGAA
>NZ_LQAQ01000026.1 GCF_001583495.1 Flammeovirga sp. SJP92
ATTTAGCTTTTGACTTCTAAGCCTAGATTTTTTGCTTCGTTTTTCATCAATGGAAAAATGAAGAAGAAGGAAGCTTGAAAGTAGAACCTTCAAAGCTTATAGAAATGTTGAGTGAAAGTTGACTATAATTTAGTTTACAACCTACTAATGTAATGAAGATGCATTGCATCCAACATAAGAGAATTGATGACGTTGAATAAAGGAAACTCTAGAAATACAAATAATTATTAACAACAATTTCTTATAGAATTACCTTTAAATTAATACTGACAGGTGGATTAATTAACTTAGGGTGAATCCATTAGCTTTCTCTTATTTTTTCCATTTCAACCTTTATTTTTAGGCTCGTAAAACTCGCTTTTTTATCAAAATGCACCTTATCTTGCATTCTATAAAAGTAAAATTGAACAACCCAAAAAAACAAAAATATGAAGGCCTATTTAGTCAGAAAAGCTGGCGGTCCAGAAGCGTTAGAATTTACCAATATTGAAGACCCTATTCCTGAAAAAGGAAAAGCATTAATTAAAATTCGTGGTTTTGGATTAAATAGAGCAGAAGCTGTCACACGAATGGGAGGCTCCTTTGATGCTGTAAAGTTTCCTAAAGTAATTGGAATAGAATGTATCGGTGAAGTGGTTGAGTGTCCTGATGGCACATTACAACCTGGTCAAAAAGTAGCGGCAGCTATGGGAGAAATGGGACGAAAGTACAATGGCTCTTATGCTGAAATGACACTAGTACCCCTTTCTAATGTTTTCCCAATTGAGACCGAGCTGAACTGGACTATTCTAGCAGCTATTCCAGAAACATACCTCACCGCTTGGGGCTGTGTTATAGAAACACTGAAAATGGACAAAATAGAGCAACCCAAAGTTGTGGTAAGACCCGGAGCATCGGCATTAGGTCTTGCAATCAGCAGTATTATCAATCATCTAGGAGGTGAAATCATTGGAGTGACAAGAAGTCCGGATAAAGTAGAAAAACTCAAAAAAGGAGGAATGCATCACGTGATTGTGTCTGCTGGTACCATTGATGAAGAAGTGCGTCATATTTGGCCTGATGGTGTGGATGGAGTTGTGGATACTATTGTGAGTGAAGTAAGTGTGAAAGACGATTTGGCCATGTTGAAACCTTCGGGAAAAATTTGTCTTGCTGGTTCACTTGCGGAAAGTTATCAAACGGATCAGCATGCTGATTTCCAAGAGGTTTTAAAAGATGAAAAAATCAGTTTTTATGGCAGTGATCATCTTCATGTAGACAAAGATGGAGGCACTTTACAACATATTATCGATCAGGTTGAGCAGGGTCATTATAAACCAAATATAGATGCCGTATATTCATTTGAAGAGCTTATTGAAGCTCATGAGAAAATGGATAAAAATACTTTTGCAGGAAAAGTGGTCATACTCTTATAAGACTTTTCCAGTACAAAGCGACTTCACTAAAACCCGCTGAAAAATGGAAAACTTTCTAGAACTCACCCCTGAAAACATTGCTTCTGAACAC
>NZ_LQAQ01000027.1 GCF_001583495.1 Flammeovirga sp. SJP92
CTAAAGCCAATTCAAAAAAGGTATTAAAGGTGTTCCGGGAAGGTGTAGAAGGAATTGGCAGAAAGCCATGCAATGATATATCCGTAACATTGAACAATGCGGGCTGGTGGAGAAGTGCAAACTGTAAAAGTGTGGTTGATTCTTTTTTCAATTATATCAATGAGTACCAGGCAGTACATACTAACAGACTACATGTAGCCATTGCAGCATCTTTATTAGACAAAGAAGTTACCCTTTACGAAGGAAATTACTATAAGAATAGAGCAGTGTATGAATTTAGTTTATCAAACAACCCAAAAATCAAAATAGAAAATGGACATCAAAAAAGTAATCACATTGATCATTGCTGATATTATTGGCTATTCTTCTGTAGCGGCTACCGCTGTTTCAGAAATCACTTTTTTAGGAGAACTTACTGACGGAAATATCTCATTGCAGGATGCATATGTATCAGTAGGTCTTGTATGGCTTTTCTTCAGAGTTATCAATGATGCAAAACTGGCCTTTAAAAAAGAAGGTGCAGACTCCTCACAAAAAGATGATCAAAAGAAGAAAATAACAGAAGAGGACAAAACTGACAAAAAAGATCAAAATCTACAAAACAAATCAAATGGTCAAAACAGGATAACATAACTTTCCGGTCATGTTTTTTTGGTTTATCATTGCTTTATGAATAAAGATTTAGAGTGTATGAAGTAATTTATTCACAATAAAGCAATCCAGTAAATGGCAATATTAGATAGCCTAGCTGAGGCATTTGGGGCTAAGAGAAGAACCCCAAAGCTAACTATGATCCCAACCGTGAAAATGGGGGAGCAGAAAAACAAAGCGGCACTTTCAATCGAGAAAGAAAATGCAGCCGTTGCAGCAAAACAGCAGAAAATCGCTCAAGAAAAAGCTAAGAACATGCAAGAGCTTGAAAAGGTGAAAGCAGAACTCAATAAGCTTACAAGTGAGCAGAAAAAGAATAAAGTAGTTGACTATAAGCAGCAAAACGAGCTGAAGGCAATTAAAGATAAATATGAAAAGACAGTCGCCTATGCAAAACGTAAAGGTGTAGCGAATAAGTCTCTTCATAACCAGCTTTCTTACTATAAGAGAAAGTTTGCTCAGCTGACAAAGCAGCTCAATGAGAGAAAGTCTTACTCACAAGGGTACAGAAAAGCATTGACTGCTTGGAAGTCAAAATATAGTTCACTCATCAAAAAGCATCATAAGCTTTCTAAGATGAGCAGTTCCAGAACAGCAAACGCCTATAAGAGCAAATACCATAAGGCTTATAAAGAGTTGAAGGCTATTCGTTCAAAGTACAATAAGGCAAGAAAGCTGGCTTATAAGTATAAATCTTCATTGTCCAGTTCAGGAAAGGACAAGAAAATAATTGCAAGACAGGCAAAGAAATACTTAAAGACTGCCAAGGTTTACAAGAAGAAGTATGTACGTGTCTATGGTGCTTTGAAAAAGGAAAAACGTAGAAACGCTACTA
>NZ_LQAQ01000028.1 GCF_001583495.1 Flammeovirga sp. SJP92
AATCGAGTAGAGCGCCGCTAGGCGATTAGCCTAGCGGAGACCCTCTCACACCACCGTACGTACGGACCTCGTATACGGCGGTTGATTACCGTTCAGCTAATTTCCTGTAAATATCGAGCATAGAAATATATCCTCTTTTCTCCAGTCTCTCTAAGGTAATGGTGGTAATAAGAATAGGACTTTGAGCTACTGCCCATCCGCCTTTCCTCGTTCTGCTCCAAGCATAAGCCTGATCATAAGATATTCCTAAACGCATTAAGTTTTTGCGTTTTCGTTCCACCTTTTTCCAGTGTTGCCAGATGCAGTACCGGAGCCTGTTTCTTACCCATTCATCTACCTTTTTAAGTTTTCGCTTGATGTTTCCCAAACTAAAGTAATTCACCCAACCTCTTTGGATTTCTAAGAGCTTCTTGATGCGTTCATCAAAACTCATGGGAGTAGTTTTTCGAGTTACCTCTTTGAGACTTGTCTTCAACTTTTTCCATGAATCACGTTTAGCAACAAGTTGATATTGTCCTTTTGAACCTTTCTTATAGCTCGATACAAAAGCGTAGCCAAGTACCTCAAAATCTAGAGGACGACGTTTCCCGCTTTTCTCTCGATTGATTGGTAGTTTTAGGATATCCCGTAGAAATACATATACATTATTTCCTACACGTTTTGCCGCTTTTTCGGACTTCACATAAATACTAAAATCATCTGCATACCTCACAAAACGAACACCTCGTTCCATTAGAAAGAGATCCAGTTCATGAAGCAGGATATTAGAAAGAAGTGGACTTAGCGGTCCTCCTTGCGGAACACCTTTTCGCCTTTTCTTCAGTTTTCCTTGAATCATGATCGGCGCTCTTAGGAATTTACGGATCAGTTTCATGGTAGTAGGACATTTGATTCTTTGGTAGATCAATTGCAGTAAAATACTGTGATCCACTTCATCGAAGAAGCTTTTAAGGTCGATATCAATGATATGTTGATAACCCTCGTTAATGTAGGATAACGATGTTTGAAGTGCATCATGAGCACTTTTGTTTGGACGGAAACCAAAGCTGAATGCTGAGAATTCCTTTTCGAAAATAGGAGATAATACTTGGTGCAGTGCCTGCTGAGTGAGACGGTCTTGTACCGTAGGAATCCCCAAAAGACGTGTTTTCCCGTTCGGTTTAGGAATCTCCACACCTTTTATAGGTTGCGGTAGATACTGCCCCGAAAGTAAACTCGTTTTGGTGTCATCCCATGTTTTCTGAAGATGGAAAAAGAGTTGAGCCACCGACATTTTGTCGATTCCTGCACTTCCTCCATTACGGTAAACACGCTGATAAGCACGTTTCATATTTACTTTAGACACTACTTGTTCGATCATTTTACAAAAAAA
>NZ_LQAQ01000029.1 GCF_001583495.1 Flammeovirga sp. SJP92
TCAAAAGAGGCGTCAATCTCACCTCCTTCACCTTCAGCTGGCTTAGGTGCGAATTTCTCCCAATCAGAGTTGAGAATTCCCCCTTTCAGGATATACACCTCTCCAATTTCTTTCACATACACCTGCATACCTTCATATCGTACTGCGGCGGAGAAGTTGTTCAATTCCTCTAAGGTTTCAACGGTAGTTCTACTGTCAATAGGTCCGTCATGTAAAACATGAAAACCTTGTGGAAAGGCTAAATAATTAGGCATTTGTTGTTAAGTTTTTGGGTTTAAAATTGAAAATTGTAATGCACCAGTTCATTGTATAGCAATACACCCTTGGTCACATACACTTCATATTTTTTGGGGTTGGCAAGAGAGGCATCGGCAACATCAATCTGCATGTTATCGAATGTTCCTAGAACATTCGCTCCAAGCCCTTCCTCATATGTAATAAGGCTTAGTTTTCCGTAAGTTGAGGGGTAAGCGAAAACTAAATACTGTTCCTTCCATTCTGTATTTAGGGCAATCCTTTGATTTTTTTTACCATCCAGTAATAACCCCAGTTGTCTTATCTCTTCACTTGATTGTGGAATGTGCTCTATCGCACCAAAAAATACACCTCTCTGTCCTTGTATTACTACGGTAGAAGACTGTACAGTACCTGCTTTAATAGTATTGGGCCATTCAATGCCATCAACTGAGGTTTTGAATCCTTCGCCTTGAAGATAGGACTGCTTCGCTCTGAATTCATTACGTCCAAAGATGTTTATTCGGTAAGAACCTGGTACATTACCCAAATACACACCGTTCTGATACAGTAATGTGGCCCCATAATCAGCCCCAGCATCATTTCTGTTATAATTGGAAGTGAAATTCACTTCAATTGTTGATCCTTCTTCAACGGTTTTTCCGGCTGGTGAAAGTGAGATGTCTGGAGGATAAAAGTTTGGTGCCGGTGAGGGCTTCCAAAGTCTCTTTTCAAATAACTCATTGACGGTTAAACCAATCACTTCCTCAGCTGGTGTACCTTTCGGTATACTGCCGAAATCCTCTAAAGTGGGAATTCCAATTGTGGTATGGAAAACACCGGATGACTGGTAACGCTGTCCGTCTATTTTAACGATATAACGAATGGATTGATCAATGGAAGGATCTCTGATTGCCTCTACTTCTATGATATAAACTGACTTACCGCCCTTCACCCTCAAAGATTGAGAAGGACCGTAAATGATTTTATCAAAAGCGATGACCAAATCGGCAGTTGTGTTTCTGTAAATGTATAGCTTGGCTCTTGATCCTGCATTGAGTCTGAAAAACTCAATATCAATTGCTTCATTAAACAAGGTCTCAAACTCAAAGTACTCTTTGCCTTGACAATCCA
>NZ_LQAQ01000030.1 GCF_001583495.1 Flammeovirga sp. SJP92
AAACATAGTCATTTGCCAGAAGTGAAATCAGCAAGTCAAATAGAGGAGGAAGGGCTTCATTTAGCAGAGATGAATTTACTTTTATTGAAGAAGGTTGAGGAATTGACAATTCATACTATAAATCAAGAAAAAGAGATCTCAAATCTTTATGAAACAGTAGAATTACTTATAAATAAAGTAAATCAATTAGAAAAAAAATAGGACCAATTTTTTACCTGAAAAATATATCAAACTCTAAACGATCAAACAAGCATGAAAAAGATACATTTCATTTTATTAATAATATTTTCAACTTCATTAAATGCCCAAACCATTGATACTAATAATGGGGATATAAGAGGGTTTAATAGAATCCAGACAAATAGTGGAGATTGGATGGATATTCAATTATTTGGCTCAGGAAGTTCTTTTAGAATAAAGGATATGTCAGGTACACCCCATACATCTTTTGTTGAATTTAATTCAGGATCAAAACGTTCGGATTTTTATTCAGATATATTTTTACTTCCTGCTGGAAATACAAGAGGGAACAAAAGTATTAATTTATACAGAGGTTCTGAAGGTAAGGACTTGGCAACTATAGGTTTTGGAGAATTAGGTTCTCAACTTAATTGGCATATTGGTCATTTATATTATGGAGGCTCCCCCAATAAAAGTTTTTATATAAGTCGATCTTCATCGATAATTAATCCTGATGGAACAGCTAATCACACCCCAGAGTTTACTATACTAGGTAATGGTCAAGTTGGGATAGGTATAACAACACCAAGTGCAACACTACATGTGAATAACGGGGACAACTCATATGGTACTATTTTAGCCAATGCAGATGAATCAAATTTTTCACTTTATGCTAAAACAATCACAACACAGCCAATCAATACTGAGTCCTTTCGATTAGGATTAAAATACGCGAGTGATGAAAAAAATGGTTTTATTTCATTTTATCGTGGGTCAGGTACATATGGAGGCTTTTTGGGGCTTTCTACTAATGGTATTGAGCGAGTTAGTATTGATAGTAAAGGGTATGTTGGAATCGGCAGAAAAAGCCCTTCAGCAAACCTGCATGTCCAACATAACGGTGCTGATAGAGCTTCTGTAAGGGTTGAAGGTAAAGGTGAAAATAACAGTGGGGCGAGAGATGATATTTCAATTCATGGTGATTTTGTAAGTGGAACCGCAGATGCTGCTTCTTTCGATAGATATAATGTTGGTATATCTTCTTGGTATGGTATAGGTTTTCATAGTTCATTTAATAATAGAGCGGGTATTGTGTTTGATACAAGAACTGCCAATGCTTATTTTGATGGGAAAGTAGG
>NZ_LQAQ01000031.1 GCF_001583495.1 Flammeovirga sp. SJP92
TATTGGGTAGATTCTTATGAATATCAAACAAAGAAATCCATCGGTAAGCCGTATGAGGGAAAACTTCACGTACGGTTTGATGAAGGGGGTTCTGATAGTTTTCTCAATATGATTACATTTATAATTATTTAAACTGAGAGAGCTATCAGGCTCTACTCTACTAAAACATTATATGGAATATTATATATACTTCAAGACATCTAAATTAAGACCTGATTTCCGTTTGGTTTGTGAATGGGTTTCTGAAAACATACACAACGTAGATACAGAAGGAGATTCTCATAATCCAGCAAGTAAAGAATGGACTTGGCTCTATTTGTCCAATCGGAAAATTGAAAATGAATATGCCGAAATTGTACAAACAAAGCAGAATTCTGAAGTCTATGAAATAGAATCTTCCAAAGCTGAATTTGGTTACTTCCTTGCCTATTTCCTGAGTATTGAAACCAACGCTCTTATTGCTTTTGACGACAAGTTTGAAAAAACTATTGAACTGGAGGACTTAAAACAAAAGATAGCGAACTACAACATAGATAAATCCTTGAAAAGGACAGAAAATAGTATTTGGAGAAAGGCAACACTTGAAGAACCCTACCCAAATGAAGAACCGAACTGCATAATATGAAAATATACGGATTAATAATATTGACTTTTTTATTTCATTCCTGTCATTCGGAGTCGGAAAAGCTGTTTTGGATAAACGAAAACACAGAACATCGAAGTGATTTTTTGTACATGGCAGAGTCAACAAATGCATTGCCGATTTCAGCTGATAGTGTTCGATTTTTCTTGAATTGGGCTGAAATCAAAGAAACTCGACTTCTTGAATCTGATATTTTTACAAATGACACAATATTACCTGAGCCTGCAACATTCAAAGACTTTGGAGAGATTTATAAGACTGATAACTTTAGACTACATGTAATATTCAGAGATGGAAATGATACTATTGGTCGAGATTATAAATTTATGCTTAGAACCTACTCGCAAGATTGGAAAATAATTGACTCTTATGATTTGGCGATTTGGAATAGAAGAGCAGACAAGTATTGTTTTGGCTCAATTAATAATAAGCTGATTATTGGGAGAAAATGTATAAACTCTGATTTTGTGGAAATAATGCAGATTGCTGGTAATGGAAAAATAATTGCGACCTCGTTTCATAAACCATGAGAAATATAATTCGATACATATTCCTAATAGGAATCATTTGTTTATCATGTTCTGAAAATCACAGAATTGATTTTGATTCAGAAATATGGAAAAACTGGGTTGAAACAGAATCAACAATGTCGTTAAGATGGGATATGAGAAAAGACTTGCTTAAAAAGCATAAACTAATTAACCTTAACGAAAGAGAAATAATTGAATTGCTTGGAGAGCCAGAACAAAGATACAGTAACACATACCAATATAACTTGGGTGTGGCTAGACATGGAATTGATTATGGAACCCTAACAATTGAGTTTGAAAATGAAAAAGTTATTGACTTTAAAATATCAAGAGGATAAGGAACAACTGGCTACAACAATGTATAAAAAACATAAGTGGCTCAGTGGTTTACAGGACTTTGGTACATTTAATCAGCTACTAAAAATCTGTAATTTGGTAGGTTGTTTTAAAACTTTTTTATAGCAAAACGCAGATTTGGCTCAGTGCAACTTGACAGGTAAGAACTTCGAAATCACTTATGTTTCTTATACTTAACGTTGTAGCATATTAAAAAATATGGAAATAGAAATATATATAACAGTAATCCTAATTGGAGCAATCATTTGGTTTGTTTCAAAGCGTTACTCAGGACATTTGTCATCACTAATGCATCAAGGCTTTAATGTGAATAAAAGCAATATCACTAAATCAATATTTTATCATGAAGATGATTACCTTCAGGTAGAAATAGTTCCTAATGAAAACTTTAAAGAATTAATTTCTCAAGCAGAAAATATTAAATATTTTGAAGGATCAAATTATACAGAAGATGGTTATAAAGATATAATTGTAAGAGATGAAAAAGAGTATCTATTGAAACAAAGAGAAATTGATCCAAAAAATCTCGACATAATCTTTTCAAAATTAAGTTTAGATAGATCTGAAGAAATATCTACAGGAATAATACCAGGAGAGTTTATTTGTAAAGATACTATTGGATACGGAGAGGATTACAATGGAATATTCTTCAATTATAAAACTGATTATGTAACAAATATTTGGGTAGTTGGTACACCCGATGTTGAAAAAGTAAACTTAATACAAGTGCTGAATGAGATTGGTGTAAAGTGGAACTTACTATTAATGGATTGGAACACACTTGAATTAATTGATTTAAAGAGTATAGAACATATTGAAAAATATCTATCTGAAAACATGCTACAACAACAGAGCTAATCTCCATGTTTGGGTAATGCGTCCTCTCGTAGTTTAGCCATCACTTGGTCTTTAGTTTTGAATTTCACAAACAAGGAACAATACAAGCTGAAAGGGATAAAATGAAAGACAGCATCTTAGAAAAATATAATTTCCCTATCTTGCGTTTTGGTACAAATGAAAGTAAGGAGAAAGATAAATTGATCAATAAGCTCAATGAACTTTAGGGTTTGAAGTCAACAGACTGCTTCAAAAAATAAGACACAAGTAACGACTTCATCTTAATACTTGTGCCAGTTAGAAATTAATAAACTATTGAAATGATGCTCAGATTAAAGACTATATCCACTACAAATACTAAAGAATATGAGTATTTATTTATTGATGAGTTTAATCAAAATAAAACCTTCTTATCCAGTAATCCTTTTTTATTAGAGGTGGAACATGATTATCATGAGAATATAAAATACCTCTTTAAGTTGGATAAATATAGGTTCTATATTTTGGCTACTGTTTTTCTAGTAGATGTTTTGGTAAGTTATTTTTTTGAATATACAAGTAATTTAAAATGGTATACAGATTTTATTGCGATAACTATTTCTAGTCTATGTATCTATAGAGAATCTATTTATTGTAAGAAATTTTATGAAGATTATTCAATAAAAGATATAAAAATACTGGGTGTATACGAAAAAAGTAGTGAAGATGGAGTTTCCTATAAAGTGAAATATCAATATGAACAAAAGGAGCAAGAAATAGTTAATGAGTTTTCAACATCCAATAAAAATTTCAGAGAAAAAAAATACTTTGCTCAAGTATCTAATCAATATCCATTAATACATTGTTTATCTCATAAGGATGAAAGTTTTTTTCCTATGAAAGATATAAAGGTTTTAATACCTATCGTCTTATTAGTATTCTTAAGTTTTATAAAATTGATTTTTAATTTACTTTATAGTTGAGACTTCTAGTATTCAAACTCCCTCACTATTCGTAGTTTCAAGCCGATAGGCATTACTATGTATTTCATTATTGTTTAAGTTTATAACTTATAAAAGTAAAAAACAGTATTAGGCCTATTATGTTATAAGTCAAAGACTTTGGACAATTACTAGTTCTCAGTAACGCCTATCGTCTTAATACTAAGAACAGAAGAGATTAATAAGCTGAATGAATTACACCATTAATGATGAACCATAAGTACTTATTTATAATATATCTATTGACTTTCACTTTGAGTTCGTGTACCAACACAAATAAGCATGAATCAATAAAGATCCTAGAAAGTCATAAAGGGTATCCTAAATTAGCGACCTCATTTAAAGAACTTCATAAAGTTGATAGAAACTTTATAACAGAAAACTATGCTCATAACTTTTGTGAAGGACAATTTGACTGCCTCATCGATGTTGGAGAATTTAAAAATGTACATCTTATAGCAAAACATGAGAACTTATGCTGTTTATGTGTACCTGTCAGAGAATCTTTTGATATTTTAATCAATAAAGAAGGAAAGTATTTGTCTGATAATATGCTTATAGATAATGTTGAGGAAATCAATCATCAAATTTCTAAATATCTGGTGTCGAGGAATCAAGATTATAATTTCATACAAATCCTCTATGACACGTCTAGTTCAGAAGAGGTATTAGTAGGGGCAATTGAACAGATAGGAATTGGATATAAGAGTTATTTAAAAAATCAATCAGATTCAAAACTAACAATTGATGAATTAAAGGAAGAGTACCCTTTGAAGTTGACAATATTTAGATCTTTATAAAAACTATAAAACGGAAGAACATTTTTTCAACCAATTATTCAAGTCATAAAAATGAAGGAAAGAATAGCTTCAAAAGCGCAATTCCTCCTATTGATTCTCTTTGTAATTAAGTTGATAGGAGTTACAATTGATCAATATTGGTATGTGACATATGGATATCTTAGTTATTCTAATTTATCATTAGAACTAATACTATCTATAAAGCAGTTACTATTGACCTTTACTGAGCAGTTAGTTCTATTGATAAGTATTTTGTCCCTGTTTATCAGGTCAAAATATAGTTTAATAATGATAAACCTTTTTTCTTATTTAAGTGTATCAGGAGGTTTATTCAAGATGTATTCTGAAAGTAACATTGACTTAGGTTTAGGCTTTTTAATATTTGGATTAGTTTGTGTCGTTTTGGGTAATTCAAAAAATACATTGAAAAGCTATGGAATAGGTTTCCTATCAAAACAGCAATTTTTTCAGAACCTAATATCTTTTGCAAGTATGGGGTTATTACTGTTCTTATTAATTGCAGTTTTGTAGCCCTGATTGCTATTTTAAAAGAGAAAAATTAACTTGTAAAAGCCATTTTCAAATGGTCTATCATGAAATTAAAATGACAAACTTGTCATATGCTTTTAACAATTAAAAGATTTACTAATGCAAACAATTGATTATTTAAAACAAACTATTACATCTGGTATTAAATTCATGTCCTTTTCGGAGCCAGAAGATATTGACAATAAATCATTTCCGAATGAAATTGTTGATATAATCAAAAATTATGGAGCAAACTTCCTCCTTAATGGGCAGGAGATTCATATTCATTTAGATTATCATGATTTTAATGGATTAGTGAATAATGGAATTGAAATTTCTAATGACGGTGCAGGTAATACTTGGGTAGTTGAAGTTAATGAAAATTTAGAATGCGAAGCTGTTTATTTCTGTTGTCATGATCCAGCTTATTTAGAAAAGCAATCTGATTCATTGTATGAATTTTTTCAGCAAGTTATCAGAGATGAGGTTTTGGACATTGAAGGAACAACAATAGAACCGATTAAGGAAATTGATCCTAATTTATTGAACGAGTTTTCAATTGATGAGAAAAGTAAACTTAAAGAAAAAGTTTTAATCGATTTTTCATCCAATATGACAGCTGGAGATAGTTTTGATTGGGATGAATTTGGTGCAAATACAATTATAGTGAAACATAAGAAAAAAGAAATGTGGTTATTAATGAAGTAACTCTGTTTTCTTTCTAGTAGTCAATAGGCTTCTTCAGAAAGGTACTACTGACAACTTCGTCTTTTAACAATGCAGGTTTCTCTGCACCTTTCAATATACAAGTACTTGGACAAAAGAAAAGGAAAAATAATATACGTGCACTATGACCAAAGTTATGGGCTGGTGATGTTGACTCCACCAACACTAAAGTGTTGCTTACGTTATCAATCTTCAAGACTTTAGCCTTGATTAGGTTGTTGTATCACCTGCCCATAGTTTTAACTATAGTACAAGAAACATTCGTTTACTTTTGTCCTAGATTAGCCGTACCAAAGAAAGTTTTAGAATATTTATTGTATTTAGAAATCAGGAGATTTCTGATGATTTGTAGGACACGAATGATGCTTACGCTTAACATTCGCGGCAGTAGGCTTTTTACTTAATATGTTTAGCGCTTCTCCCTTCAAAGCCTTGAATTTTTTGCTTCAAGAAAAAATGAAGAAGCTTGGAAGTAGGACCTTAATGCTTGCAGAAATGCCAATTTACAGTTGATGATAATTTGTACTTAAAAACATAGTATGCTAAACCGAAACGATTTAGCATACCAGAATCTTTGATGTCAAAAAGTGTTGTGTGTAATAAAACTATACATTTCTGAGCATTTCATACTCTTTCATTTTTACAAGAGTATATAGCTCATCAGCAAGAGCATCGTTAGAGATATTTTCTCTGTCGATGATTTCATCATAGGTAATTGGAACAGCTTGGGATATAAATTTCAAGAAGTTTTTACGTCTTTTAGCTTTACGTTTTACCACTTCTATAGCGTAGTTTTTTGGAAGATCGTTTTTGAGTGCATATTGTGTTGAACGGTATTGGTCAGAGGCTTTAACTTTAATTTTAAGACTATTATCCAATCCTTGAGCAAAAAAGCTTGCTCCTCTTCCTAAGAAGACTACATTACCTCTTTCAAGGTATGAATTGATAACAGTTTGTAAAGCACCTCTTAGGTTGTCGTCTAGTTTATCATGGTAGATATCCAAGCCGTACATAATTTGCTCGAAGATGCTTTTGTTTTGAATAGGTACAAACTCATTCAGCTTATCAATGCCTACTTTGAGCTCTTTTGAAATTTGATATAACACTGTTTTATCAATTAATTTCCAAGGCCTCTTCAGCATATCAAACCCCACTTGCTCATCATTAAGTTGTTGTACTAATTTTTCAGCGGCAGGTCTAATGTTTGTTCCAAACTTCCTAGACAGTGTAACAATCATTCCTTTTGATTCAGGAGTTTTAACTTGTCTATTTTCTATATCTATCAGGTAATTATAAATATCGGGTTCCATGGCTTTATTATTTTTAGTTGTTCTGGTTATTAATTTATATATGTAAATATTACACTTAAAATGGAATTTTCCGCTAACCAATATCACTAAAAAAAGGTGACTTCATGCAAATGGAGTCACCTTGAATGCTTTGAAATATATTTTTGTAATTATTTTTTCTTTGCAATAATTATGATCGAATCCTCTTCTTCAAACTCTTTATAAACTTCAATTTTTAAAATATCAAACTGTTCCTCATAAAGTTCTTGAAGTGTTTCTTCCGATTGATAGTTGACAAAAAGCCCTTTGAATATTTCATCACCTTCACCCTTCCAGTAGGAGTGGCAGATAATACCGCTTTTGTTCAAAATATCACTATGCTTTTCCAAAGATTTTTTGATTTCTTCATCCGTAAGGTGTTGCATTACCTTATTGGCGTAAACTCCATCAAAACGAAGAAAAGTATCTAAAGTAATAGCGTCAAGATGAAGGAATGTACCTGCAGGGTTATTTCTTTTCAGGTATTTTACAAACTCCATTGAATAATCAGAACCCACAGCTGTAAATGTCTGACTTAAAATTCTCCAATCTGTTCCTGGGCCAGAACCTAGTTCCAACAACATGCTTTGAGGTGCAAGATGTTCTTTTAACTTTTCAATTAGTGGTTCACTATTGACTTCCTTGGCCATGTTGATGTATTCCTCAACTCCCTCTTTACTCAAATAGTACGTTCCTTCCATTTAGATTAATTTTAGTTCTTGGGATGTTCCTTAACATCCTCTTATTCTTCATTCCTCAACTCCTCCATTTCTGCTATCATTTCTCTGAGCTTTTTGAACTGGGAACCATAGACAAGGTTCATATCAAAATAATAGATCTTTCTAGCAAAAACAGAAAGAAGAACTGCTCCAATCGCTACCATTATTAGGCCCATTTTGGGTATTCCCCATATTAATGATGCGGAATCATAATGGTTTATTATTTCTTGCTTCAAAAATGTTTCCCAAACACATAAAGTCGAGATAATAAGTACTAATGGATAAACGAATCTATAAATTTTTGTATAACCATTAATTGTATTTTTCAACCAACCGTCAAATTGTTTGATATAATCATAACTTGTATTAGTTTTTTCTAATCCTTTGAGTACTTTTAGCTTTTTTTGACCATAATAAACCAAATACCAAAGTGATAAGCTAAGGATCATTCCCAATCCTAAAACATTGCCTACTAACCCAAGAAATAGAGGGCCAAACGCAAAGACACCAATAGCCCAGAGGTTGATTTTAAAATCTCGGATAAATTTGTCGACAAAATTGATGGATTTCTTTTCATAAAGTGCATTGATTTTGGGTGCCACTAATGCTTCTTGATTGATAAATCCTTTTTTCCAAATGCTTTCAATTGACTTTTCCATGTAATAATTTTTTTAAACGTTCTTTAATTCTTTTGATTCTAACCCCAATGTTGTTTGAAGTTGCGTTAAATGTTTCAGCAATTTCCTGATAGCTTTTTTCTTCCAAGTAAAGTAGAATAATAGCTCTGTCTATTTCAGACAGCTTGCGTATGGCATCATAAAGAAGAGAGAGGTCTTCGTCTTGAAATGCTTTGCTTTCCTCTTCCATTTCTGGAGGCAAATAATCGCTTGCAAAATTCTGGACGTTGTTTTTCTTCTTTTTGAGTAATGTCAGGCAGACATTGACCGCCAACCTGTACACCCAAGTAGACCAATCAGACTTTTGTTGGAAATTGTCTTTACTCCTCCATATCTGCAGGCAGACTTCCTGATAATAGTCTTCAAAGTCCTCTTGCGTGTTGGTATAAGCACGGCATATCTTAATGATAATTCCACTATGAGGCTGAATGTATGTTGTATAAAAATCACTGCTCACAATTCTTTTTTATTTGATTAGTGGCCCAAACCGAAAATTATTACACCCTTGGGAATTTTTTTTTGAAAACTTATAATTGAAATCAACTTCAAACAAATACTAATTCCAGTAATTTGTGATTTTTTTTCAGTACATTTCTCCACCATTTAAGATTATCAAAAAAAAATTACATGTATTTAATCATAGCTTTAATAGCTTTTGTAGGCCTCCTCGGTGTCTTAAAACTTTTATCGGATAGAAAAATAAAATTTCATTACCGCAACCTTTCAGCCATTGGATTAGGAATCATTTTCGGTTGGGGACTTTTCGAATTCTTACCTAAAGAAACTTACCAAGAATTACAATATTATATGAAAACGGTTTCGAATGTGTACATCCGTTTTCTGAAATTAATGATTGTCCCAATTGTATTTATAAGTATCACCTCTACTCTGGTGAACTTGAATAAAGAATCAAATATTGGGAATAGAATAGGCAAGGTGATTGCTTATTTTGTGGTTTCCATCACTGGAGCCGCTTCTATTGCTTTCATAATGGCCAATTTCTTTAATTTTTCTTCGTTGATAGATGTTTCAAAACTTTCCGAAGAAAACATTGCTCAAGGATATGCTAATAGAATTGAAAGTATTGGTGATGCCTCACTCGGCAAAGTGATCTATGGTTTTACACAGAAAATACCGACGTCAATTTTTGAAGCATTTTCAGAAAATAACATTATTGGAACGTTATTGATTGCGTTGCTGATTGGCTTGGCAATTCGTAGAATGGAGCAACGTAAGCCAGAAGAAATGGGACGAATTATCCGTCTTTTGGACAGCACAAAAATCATTATCAATTCCATCACAATGACTATTATCAAATTGACGCCTTATGGTGTGTTCTCTTTGATGACCATTGCGGTGTCCAAAAATGGACCTACTTTGTTCGGTGATTTAGCCATTTTCATAGGTGTCTCTTATTTGACTATGGCACTGATTTTTGGAATGCATATGCTAGTACAGCTTACAGTAGGGAATAATCCTGTGAAACATTTTCAGAATCTGTTACCAGCAATAATTACAGGGTTTTCAACACAATCTTCAGGAGCAACACTTCCAGTAACCATTAACTCTCTAACTGAAAGAAATGGAGTAGATACAGAAACGGCAAATATCGCGGCTTCATTAGGTACAACCATGGGAATGAATGCCTGCGGTGCAATGTGGCCTGTGTTTATGATTATCTTGTCAGTGGGAGTGACCAATGCATTAGGAATTCAGCAGATTGATATTATGTCTCCTGGAGTAATTATCACCATGTTTATTGCTGTTACAATTTCTTCTTTTGGAATAGCAGGTTTACCAGGAACAGCTTCTTTTGCCGCTATTACAGCCATGACAATTATGGGGATTACACCAGAAGTAATGGGAATGGTTTTAACTTTTGTATTATCAGTAGATTCATTAATAGATATGGGGCGTACAGCCACTAACATTTTCGGTGTTTCATCGGCTGCTACTTTTATCTCAAAAAAAGAAAAACAAATGGATATGAAAGTATTTAATCAAGCTTCATAACTAAAAGAATGAAGATATGCTGTTTTGTAAAAATATTTTATTGAAATTCTGCTTTTGCATCTCATTATTAGCCTTAGCAAGTTGTGAATTGATGGGAGAAGTTAGTGCTGATAAACCTCGTGTAATTATCGTTGCAGAGCAGTGGAAAGCAGATTATGTGGTTGTATCAGTAGATCAGGCTTATAAAGCGGACAAAGTTATTTCTTCAAAATCATGGGAGACAACAGCAGATTGGATTTTGGTGGATGAATTATACAAGGCCGATTTGAAAATCTATCTTACATCAGAAAGTTATAAAGCTGACTACAAAGTGTATTTTAAGTAGAAAACTTAAAACTGTGATTTCTTTTGTGGTCCTTAACAATTATTATACTACCTTTACATTAAAGAAACTTTAATGGTGTTACCTTTGAGGTTCATTCATTCAAGGTATTGAACAAATAATTAACCACGGGTTAATTTAAAAATATATCGAAGTATTCTGCCTAAGTGCGCATGCGCAAAAAAGGAAAGAACGCTTTCCGGGAGGTGTCATTAATTTGGCACCTCTTTTTTTTGTCAATTTTTTAAAGAAAACTATAGACTAATTTTTAAAAATTGATGGTGTGTAGAAATTAAACAACCTCTTTCATCAGCAAAGTACGAATGTCGCTTAACATTATTGATTAAAAATTGATGAATAGTCATTCTATAATGTACTGATAATCATCTCTGTTTAAAATATTCGCAATTAATGATAAAAAAATAAACATTTAATTTGTTTAAAAAATAATCATTATCTAAATTTGAATTATCAAACGATCACAAAGTGATTGTAACCAGTTAGAGTTTGTAATTTAAACAGAATATATAATGAGAAATTTCATAATCACCATGTTGATAATGTGCTTATTGAGCTTCACAAATAATGCAATTTCTGAAACGTCTCCAAAAGCACCTTTAGCAGAATCTGCAAAAAAAGAAGTAAGTAGTAAAAGAATCATTGCTAATAGTTATACCATTAATGTAGGAAGAGGCGCTACATATTTTGGCATCTCAAAACAGTTGTCTCAGGTGGCAGGTGTCAATTGGTCTTGGGAGTTGGTAGATACGGTGAAAGATTATCATCAGCTGAAGTATAAAGATGAAGTCCTAAAGCCTAATCATAAATTTACGGTTTCGTTGTAAAAGCAATTATACCATGTACGTTGTAGTCTAGTTTTATTCATCTTATAAAATCAAAATAATGGCGGACTAAATGCGGACTTCAAAACCTTAATTTTTTGCTGTGGCAAAATAAGGAGAGGTGAAAATAGAAGTAGTTTTCTAAGTTATATCCTACTTCTCAATCATAACAGCGTTTGCTTCTTCATCTAAATTTCAACAAGTTTTGCACACATTTGAATACTAAAATTTTTCTATAAAAAGCATTGAAAACATTCATAACCCAACTACTATTTTTCATAGTACTAACCATGATTTAGTACCCACAAGATCTTACTACTATCAAACAATCCAGAAGTAGAAAATAAGGGAGAATCATTTTGGATTAATTTGATAGTAGTTTTCTTTTCTTACAAAATACCTACTTGTGGGTATAGTGATATTAAGTATTCTATATTAATTTGTATAGAGTTGATAAACAATGTGGTATGGCATGTTTTGTGCGATTTATTACAAAACTAATTCTCACCCTTAACTTAACTATTGTACTTATGAAAAATCTTATAATAACCCTAATGCTACTCTTTGGGGTATGCACCTCAATTAATGCTCAGGCTATCTATGTATGTAACCAATCCAACAATGCAGATTTTAACAGTTTACAAGATGCCATTAATCAAGCTTCACATGGCGACAGTATTTATGTAAACCTGTCTCATGAAAGTTATGGTGAAATCTCCATCACAAAAAAAGTGGTCCTTATAGCCAAGAGGATTTTTACGCACGAATCAAATAACGCTTCTGCCAAGATTGATAAAATAATCTTAGAGAAAATCATAGATGATAATTCAGATGCATCTCACTCTGTAATACATGGATTTGAAATCAATCATTTGATGACTATTGCAGATCCAGGCAACTTTGTAAAGAATGTGACTTTGACTAGTAATCAGCTGAATTATAGACCCAATACGCATTCAACGGAGACATGGAAAATAGCAAACAATAAAAAAAATTAATCTAAAAATGAAGCAGTATAATGCTTCTTAAAAATATAAACGGTAAACTTTTTTTCATTAGCTCTACGCCCAAACTGTACGGGCACATACAAAGAAGGCCTTTCGATTCATTTCGAAAGGCCTCTCTTACTGTATGAAAATCTGTAATTATATTTTTAGATACTTTCTAGTGCTGCTAAAATGTCTTTCACACTCATTCTTCCTTTATAATCAGGATCATAATGCTTTGCGATAATTTTACCATCTTGACCAATGATAAATGTAGCAGGAACTGGTAAAGAAGCTTTTTTGATCGAATTTATCTTCGTTAAATCTTTTTCATATTTCTGTAACATCTCTTGGTATCCTTCATTGACATCAAACGTCACTTGGAAACCATTCATGATGTCAAGTTTTGGATCACCTACTAAATCAAAATCAAACCCTTTTTTTGAAGCAAAAGCAGCAAAGCGTTCTTGTGTTTCTGGAGTGACAGCTACAAAAGTAGCCCCCGCTTTCTCAATCATACTCAATGAATCATTGACATTGATAAGGTGTTTTGCACAATATGGACACCAGCTTCCTCTAAAAAAGTTGACAACAACAGGCCCTTTTTTTAATGCCTTTTTAAGATCGAAATTCTTATCGTCTTGTGTTTTACCATCAAATAGGAAAGCATTGTCTCCAACTTCAAGTCCGGGTTGTAAAGATGATACAACAACACCGTATTTTTCATAAACAGCTTTTTCTTGTGCTGATACCATTGTACCTGCCAATAAGAAGCCAAGTACAATACTGAGAGTTAATTTTAAGTTTAATTTCATAGTTTAAAAATTTGTTTTTGACTGATGGGTCAAATATAGCTTTTTATTTTTCCTATTTCCAACCCCAAGGAGTATTTAATGATAATGAGTAGTAGAATATGCTCATTTAACTGAATATTTGACGATTATTAACAGATGTTTACACGTTGAGGACGTATAGTAATAGGGTTACTTTCTTCTCTAGCTTAACAATTATCATGAAAAATCAACCAAAAATTAAATTGAACTTAACCAATAAGGATAAAACCGTAGAGATAATAGCAATTCTAGTACTCTTATTGATATGGTTGTTACCACTGATGGTGTATGAAGAGCTGCCAAATGAAATCGCAATACATTTTAATGCTCAAGGAATCCCTGACAATTACGGTCATAAGAGTACGTTGTTTATACTGCCTGTGGTTTCTTCCTTGTTATTTATATTACTAACAGTACTCAATAAATATCCGCATACTTTTAATTACCCAACAGTGATTACGGAGGAAAATGCTGAAAGACAGTATATGCTGTCCACTCGTTTTATGCGTTTTCTCAAATTGGCCATTTTGATTGTATTTCTGGTTATTGTCTATAAGACTATTGAAATGGATCCAGAGGGATTGGGTGTATTTTTTATGCCTTTTGTATTGCTTATTACCTTTGTACCCATCATTATTTACCTTGTGAAAGTGATGGAAAAAAATAAAAGTTGATTGGGTTTATATCAGTTTTTGATTTTAAATGCAAAGTCGAAAATGAAGATTTACCATAAAATAATTTTGTCTTGATACTTATTTCTTAATTTGAAAAAAAAACAATCAATCTGTTCAGATGAATTCAAGCAAAACAGCATTAAGAAGCAAAATTGGAATAGCTTTAATAGTAATGGGATTTATATCGCCCGTGATTGGCTTATTAATCCCTTTCTTTAATTTATCATCAACACTTACTACTTCCCTTGTCGCGGTATTTATGGTAGGAGGCCCAGAGGTTTTTTTAGTAATAGGTACAGCATTGGCAGGAAAACAAGGCATTACTTTAGTTCAGAACAAGCTAAAAAGAATGTTGGGTTTACCTGAAGGAAGATACCCAGCTACAAAAAGACAATACAATTTGGCATTGTTTATTATGTTTATGTGGCTGATATCACTTACAGTACCCTTATATATACCAGGTTTTATGGAACTATTACACCTTGATCAGTTGATGTGGTATTATTATTTGATTATAGATCTCTTATTCATTGTGGCATTCGTTTTCTTGGGGGGACATCAATTCACCACCAAATTTGCAAGATTGATCACCTGGGAGGAGTGGGAGTTGCCGGAGAAAAAAACGGACAATTAATAAGTACAAATAAGATAGGGATTCAAGACGTTGAGCACGCTTTTCTTTTTGTAAAAGTGAAAATATTATGTTCAAAAAAATCCTTATTCTATTTTCGATTATCTTCTTTTCAGCTACTGTTTATGCACAAGAAAAGTGTAATGCTATCTCATTCTCCGTAAGTAGAGGAGTGAATATGACAAATGATAATCCTTTTTATGGTTTAAGTATGGATTACTCGAGATCCATTAAAAATTCCAATTTTTCTACTGGAATGGCTTTGATGTGGGATGAGGAAAAAGAACCCAATAGATATGTTCAAAATTTAACAGTGGCAGTTACAGCAGGATATAAAATCAATGATAAATGGTCTATTGGTTCAGGTATTGCTAAAGGTTTTTTGAATAATGAAAATGAACGTAGAGACTACCAATTTAATAATGGAGATTGGTCTACAGGATTGACAGCCACTTACACTTTAAAAGTAACGCCAAAGCATGTTGTTTCTCTAACTTCATCACTTGAATACAATATCACCCAACAAGAATATAGTCTATCTTTTGATCTGAATTACACTTTACCATGGTGATTATGATTCATTTATGAAGCGTTTACTTTTTGTTAACATTGAAAATACATCAATCTATATTTAAATATCGTAATATTGCGATATGGGAATAACAAAAGTAGATGGGTTCACTCCTGAAGTAACTCAAATGGCGGAAATATTAAAAGCATTGGGGCACCCTGCAAGGCTTGCCATCATGGAATATTTGATTAATAGTCCAGATTGCATCAATGGTGATCTTGTGGATCATTTGCCACTTGCTCAATCTACAGTTTCAAGACATCTTTCAGAGTTGAAGAAAGTAGGCTTGATCAAAGGTACAATTACAGGAAATTGCATTTCCTATTGTATCAATGAGGAGGTATGGAACAAAATAAAAGTGTTCTTCAATTCTTCGTCAGACCAGATCACACCCGGTAAAAGCTGTGCTTGTTAATTAGAATTTATTTTTAAAAGAATATATAAAAATGGAAAACACAACGGTATCAACATTAGAGCAGTACATTACTTCAGCAAAAGAAGAGTTTCATTTAATCTCAGATGAGAGAAAAGCAGCTCTTGAAGTAATTTCAAACTTTGTAAAAATGAAGTTAGCAGAAGACGGCTTAGCAAACTTGATTCTAATTTGTACCCACAATTCAAGAAGAAGCCACCTTTCACAAGTGTGGACACAAGTGGCGGCTTATCATTATGGTTTTTCTGATGTATTTGCGTACTCAGGTGGTACAGAGGCAACAGCTTTATTCCCATCGGCTGCCAATGCATTAGAGAGAGCAGGATTAACTATTCAGAAATTATCGGATGAGGCTAACCCTGTGTATGCAATCAAATATGATGAGAATCAGCCAGCAATTATTGGATTCTCAAAAAAATATGATCATTCATTCAATGCTCAATCGGGTTTTGGAGCCGTAATGACATGTGGGCATGCAGATGCTAACTGTCCATTTATTCCAGGGGCAACAAGAATTTCTCTGCCATTTGAAGATCCAAAAGCATTTGATGGTACTCCGGAGCAAGAAGACAAATACGATGAAAGATGTCGTCAAATTGCTAGAGAATTATTATATGCTTTCTCAGTTATTTAATCCATTTCGTTTATAAAACTTCCATAACAATGAATAAGGAATTAAATCTAGAGGCGCAAGATCCATTATGTCCTCAGAAGCAACCAAAGAAACTTTCTTTTTTAGATAGCTATTTGACACTTTGGATTTTCTTAGCCATGGCTATTGGTGTAGGTATTGGCTACTTTTTTCCAGGTGTTGCAGATTCCATCAATGATATGTCAGTTGGGACAACCAATATTCCACTGGCAGTCGGTTTGATCTTAATGATGTATCCTCCATTAGCAAAAGTAAAGTACGAAGAGATGGGTAAAGTTTTCACGAATGTGAAAGTACTTACAGTTTCATTGGTACTGAACTGGATTGTTGGTCCGATTTTGATGTTTGCTTTAGCCTTGGTTTTCTTGCATGACTATCCAGAATACATGACAGGTTTGATTTTAATTGGACTGGCAAGATGTATTGCAATGGTGGTAGTATGGAATGATTTGGCAGAAGGAAGTTCAGAATACGCAGCAGGGTTAATTGCTTTGAACAGTATTTTTCAGGTGCTTTTCTACAGTGTTTATGCTTATGTATTCATTACAATTTTACCTCCTTTATTTGGGTTTGATGGTACAGTGGTGGATATTACTATGGGACAGATTGCGGAAAGTGTATTTATCTATTTAGGTATTCCTTTCTTAGCAGGATTTTTAAGCCGCAAGATCATGATCAAAGCGAAAGGTCAAGAATGGTTTGAAAAAGAATTTGTGCCAAGAGTATCACCTATTACATTGATTGCATTATTGAGTACCATTGTAGTAATGTTCTCACTAAAAGGACAAATGATTGTAGAAATTCCAATGGATGTTGTTCGAATTGCTATTCCACTTGTGATTTACTTTGTGGTAATGTTTGTGGTAAGTTTTATGCTGGCTAGGTATTTTGGCGCTGATTATGAAAAAGACGTATCCATTGCATTTACAGCTACAGGAAATAACTTTGAATTAGCGATTGCAGTGGCAATTGGTGTTTTTGGAATCAACTCCGGTCAAGCCTTTACAGGTGTGATTGGCCCTTTGGTTGAGGTGCCAGCATTAATTGCTTTGGTGAATTTAGCCTTTTGGTTCAGGAAAAAATATTATACAAACAAATAAATAGGAAAGGTAATCCGCATAAAAAGTGTGGATTACCTTCTTTTGACTTTTATGGACTTCAGAGATACAAAATTCTTATTCTTTACAGGAAAAGGAGGAGTAGGAAAAACTTCATTATCAAGTGCAACGGCGGTTCAATTAGCAGATCAAGGTCATAAAGTATTATTGATCAGTACAGATCCAGCATCTAACCTTACAGATGTACTGGCGACAGAAGTGGGTGATAAAACTATAGCCAAACATCCTGATTTAACTACCTTATCTACAATCAATATTGACCCAGAAGAGGCTGGTGAATCGTATAAAAATAGAGCGATTTCTTCTCTAGGAATGCTTGCTACACCAGCTTACAGAAATAAAGTGAGAGAACAGCTTTCAGGGGCTTGTACGGTTGAGATTGCGTCATTTGATGAGTTTACAAGGTTCATTTCAGGAGAGGCGAATCCAGAGGCCTATGATTATATTGTTTTTGATACAGCACCTACAGGTCACACTTTGAGACTACTGGAATTGCCAGATGCATGGAATGATTTCTTAGATCATAATGAAGGAGCTTCTTGTATAGGGCCATCAAGTGCTTTAAAAAGTAATCATAAGCGTTACAAGGAAGTGGTGGATGTACTGAAAGACCCTGAACAAACTACTTTCTATTTAGTAGCAAGAGCGGAGGAAACTTCTTTAAAGGAAGCGGCTAGGTCTGCAAAAGAACTGTCTGAACTGGGAATGTATAATCAGCGTTTGCTTCTAAATGGAATTTATTCACCTATTGATTTGGAAGATGAATACGCAGCTCAGATTTCAGAAAATGCAAGATATCAACTAGAAAATCTTCCTGAGGTTCTACTATCGTTACCAAGAGAAGAATTTCCTTTATTGCCTTATAATATTTTAGGTCTAGAAAAATTGCGTTCTGTTTTTTCAAAAGAGAAACAGCAATTAATATTAGAAAATGAGCAAACTGAAGGTTTTGAAATAGAGGAAACACCTGACTTTACAGCTTTAGTTGATGATCTTGAAAAAGATGGCCATGGTTTGATCATGACAATGGGAAAAGGTGGTGTAGGTAAAACGGTAACTGCATCAGCTATTGCTATTTCATTAGCAAATAGAGGACATAAAGTGACCTTGACGACCACTGATCCTGCGGCTCACTTAGCGGATTATACAGGTCAAGTAGTGGATCTTCCAGAAACATTAACAGTGGAGAGAATCGATCCAAAAGTTGAAACTGAAATCTATATTGAAAAAGCAGTTGCTCAGAGAGGGGTAGGGAAGACTGAAGATCAAATAAAATTGATCAGAGAAGATTTAAATTCTCCTTGTACAGAAGAGGTGGCTGTGTTTCATGCATTTTCTAAAGCCATTAGAAGTGCAAAAAGACAGTTTGTAGTGGTAGATACAGCTCCAACAGGACATACATTATTATTATTAGATACTACGGGCAGTTATCATAAACAAGTAGTCAAACAAAGTAATATTGATGTTTCTAAATTACACACTCCTTATCAAATGATACAGGATCAAAACATCACAAAAGTAATCTTAGTAACATTGCCTGAAACGACTCCGATCAGGGAAGCAGAAAGTTTGCAAAGTGATTTAAAGCGAGCGTCAATTCATCCATATGCCTGGGTTGTCAATCAATCTTTACCTACCAAGGTGAATTTTTCAGACTCAATTTTATTGCGAAAAAGAAAGCATCAGCAACAATTAATATCAGAGTTGAAGTCTGTTCAAACAAACAAGGTGTTTCAAATAGACTACATTAAAGAGGACAAAATTATGGCTGAAATGCTTTAAAATAAATTGCATTTTTTTACACAAGCCTTAAAGTGAGAGAGATACAATCACTTTAAGGCTGTTTTGTTTATTTGAAAAAAAGTTCCCATATCTTTAAAAAATGTTTCTAATTATTTTAATAATTCAAAAAAATAAAAGACTTTTACGGTATACTGTGTAAAAATGATGATGATCACACTAGTGATATTATAATTGATTCAATACAAAACTTAATTTTTTACGAACAAAATATACTCTTCACGAAATCAAGTAATATGCTGCGAAATAATTTTGGAACGATCTCTCTGTATGAGGGATTTTGGATTAAAATGGGTTTAGTTTTACATCAAAAATGTTGTCTGAACAACTAATCCCTAAACAATGTTCGGTAGAACACTTCATTCTCATAAATGTGAATTATATGGTTTAACTCATACTCTTATCTGCATTCTTATCACTTTGGTAGGTAGTAATTGAAATCACTTGTCCACTACATCTACACTTGATAACTTAATAGTAAGGTCAACAAACGGTATTCATTATATCGTGCCTCAAAACATTATTTCTTAAGAGATTAAATATTCATTCATCTTACTGTTATTTTTTTTCTGCAAATCAACGAGTAGTTGAATTATATCATCACACACCTTAGAAAATGAAAAGACAATTAATCATGAGTAAAACTGATGTTTAATGGTCAAAACATCTGTGCCATTTTTTGGAATGGTAACAGGAAACTTTTTGTAATAAATTTTTCAATTGTCTGTATTTCAAGTACGAATAAAACAACAATATACTCTTTACTAAATAATTAAATATGCTACAAATTACTGTTTTCAACTTCTCTCTGAGGAGATGTTTTTTAGTATTATTATGCTTTTTTACTGCGACCAATATCTTTGCCCAAAATGAGATCCCTGCTGACGGCTTAAAACTATGGTTGAAAGCCGATGCTATCATTGCTGATGATTACACTGATGTCAACGGGGATGGTACATTATTAAGATTAGATAAATGGGTGGACCAAGCTCCCACTATAACAGGTGTAGATAATGGTTATTATGTACACAATGAAAATGCTGTGAACGTAATCACTTACAATTCAAGTGATGCACTTATTGGCAATCAGCCGGCTGTTTCTTTTACTTCAAGCAGTCATGAAGGTTTGATATTAAAAAATAGTTCAGATGCTGCATTTGAATTTTTAATGGAAAACTATGAGGTTTTTGTTGTAGTTAAAGCAGGTGCCACGTCTGGTAACGTTGGTTTTTATGCAGGAGGTAATACTACTAGATCCTTATATGGTAAATGGGATAATGCTCAATTTTACTTTAGAGGTCCTGACAATGTTTTAAGCAATACAGATAGAGCATTATGGCCTATTGGTGGAAATTGGGGTTTAATCTCTTTTCAAAGAAATGGGAGTAATGAAACTAGCCATACTTCAAATGGAGGTTTACTTAATGTCTTGACAAATAATACGTCGAATACCAATACACATAAATTTGGTACTGTTGGAGGAGCAAATTATTCTACTGTATTAGGTTGGAATGGTTCAATTGCTGAGGTGATTGTCTATGAAAAATCAACAGGGTTGGACCCAGTAACTAGATTAAGAGTCAATGATTATTTGACAGCAAAATATGGTTTCACACATGCTGAGTTTTCAGATACAGATGAGCTTTTCAATAACTATACAGCTCCAAATCAAAATGTTGTAGTATATGGTAATGATGGTGGAGATTATACGCCAGATAGGAGTAACCCTTCTACTTCTATTGAAGTTTCTACTTCTGGAACTTCAAATGGAGATTATGTAATAGTAGGTGAAACAGATGAGGCAGGATTGGTTTTTGAGAATGCACCAGCAGAAAAACGAATTTGGGCTAAAAAGTTATACATCCAGAAAAATGGAGACTTAGATTTTTCATTAAGTTTTAATATTCAAAACTATGAAGGAAAACCAAATGACTATGATACAGGTGATGGGGCTGAAAGAGGAACAGGAGATTATACTTTAGTTTACTCTTCAGACAATGGTTCTGAGTATGAAATAGTAGAAGGTCCTAGTGCTTCTTTTGTGGGTTCAGATAAAGTGGAATTTACAATAACTGATGCACAATATGATGTAAATGGAGACGGTTTTTATACATTAGCTTCCAAGGCTCCAGAGGCATTTTATACCAAAAGTTCAGGAGATTGGGATTCTTACATTTGGACAAGAAACCCTTCAGGAGCATCAGACGGTTTAAATGAAATTCCTGCTTCAACAGATAATGTAGTTATCTTATCTGGCTTTGAAGTAACAATGGATAAAAATAATATAGCAGCAAGAGATGTAAGTGTAAATAAGGGAAGTAGACTTATTGTAGGAAGTACTACTGGCCATAGCTTTGCTTCTCTTAATGGAAAAGGAAGGATAAGAATTTCAGAGGATAATTTTCCATCTGCGGCTACAGCAACTGGTCAAGGAGGATTTTTGACAGAAAATGGTGGGGTCGTTGAATTTACTGGTTCAGGTACAATTCTCACGAATAATTATTCCTATAATACAGTCCACATTAATTTGGATAATCCTCTAGACGAGCTGATGATTGCCACTTCAAATCCAATTACTCTAACGGATTCATTACTTATTGAATCGGGTAAAGTAGTTTTAGGAACAAGTGATAATTCAGATGAAGCGGTGAATTTGACCATTCATGGTAACACTAGAATCTCAACAAACGGATCTTTAGGAATAGGTACAGACAACGTTATCCATAATATTTATTTCAAAGGAGGTTTATATAACTCCGGAAAAGTGGCCTTCACAAATAGAAAATCTATTGTTGAGGAATTTGGTTACACTTATGGTTCTGATGAATATCTTACTGAATTAGAAAAATACTTTGCTGATAATTTATCAGGACAATATGCTATCATTCATTTTGATGCAGATAATAGAGATCAAGATCTTATTGCAAATGGCCAAACCATTTTATATCAAATGGTTATTGAAAAAGGTACTTCGGATTATTATGGTGTAAATATCAGTGCGGGTGCAACAGGCCTTTTTGAAATGTACGGTTATAATACTCATGGCAACGGAGGAACTGGCGGTTCTGATGGTTCCATGACGACAAGTAATGGTATGTTTGTGATGAAGTACGGAACTATTCACTTCGGGCAAAACATTTATATTCCAAGTTATGCAAACACAACAGGTAACTATGATTTAGGATTTGGTTGTAGAATTTGGGTAGATGAAGGAGCTGATGTTAATTTTGGACCTGTCAATGCTTTAACTGTTTATGGTAATGTTTTAGTGACTGGAGGTCGTTTGAATATTGGTCTTAATTATGATGGCACGAGTAATGGTAATCATAACAGTATCACTCTAAGAGAGAAAGGGTATCTTGTTATTCAAGGAGGTGAAGTATTTTTAAATCAAATTAAAACTTCAGTTTTGGGTGGAGACCACCAAGGTTCATTTACTATGTCAGGAGGTGAAATGACAATTTACGGTCATGTGCCAAGCAGTGATGTAGCGGCTTTCTCTCTTCCATACAATACCAATTCTTTCAATATGTCAGGTGGTACAATTACCATCCATAATGAAGATAGCAGTATCGGTTATCTGACAAAGTTTGCAATGGACGATGGTTTCTATAATGTAACAGGTGGAGAAATCGTTTTTGATATAAATACAGATAAAGATGTAAGTTTTATCTCTTCTATTCCTTTCTACAATTTAACAGTAACTACGGATTATCCTTCTCGAAAAGTTAGACTTTCGGATGGTGTTGGATCATTTGGTGACCCACTTTCAAATGATGGAAGCCTAAAAGTGTTGAATCACTTAGTGGTGGAAGAAAATAGTAATATTGAGGTCGGTACATTTGATGTAACGATTAGTGGTGATCTTACTTTGTATAATGACGCACAGCTTAATATTGATAACAATAATACATTGACATTTAACGGTGCAAGTGATAACAATGGTGGTACAATACAAAACCATTACATTGATATCAGAGATACTGATACTCCATATGAAATCAATAATTTAGTAATTGATTTACCTAATACATCTGATATTTTAGAGTTGAGAGATATTAGTAATAATGCTTCTGATGGAGATACAAGGTTAAAAGTGCTCAATTCATTGACCCTTACACAAGGAACATTTGATTACACCAATTATGCTGTAGAAGTTACAGGAGACTTAACGTTCCAAGGAAGAATTGGAAAATCTACTTCATTAGGTCATATCAAATTAAACAACAGTGCTGGATCAAGTCAAAATATCACTTCAAGCTATGATTTGGTAGATGAGCAAGTTGCAGATACAACAAATGTGGGAATTGCTCACCTTTGGTTAAACAATTCGGATGGTTTTAATCTTAAGAAAAACATCTATGCAACAAAACTGACTTGGGAAGAAGGTATCATCAAGACAAACGAATTTGGAGTTGTTATTGGAGCTGAAGGAATTGTGGATGAAGGTAGTAATGCAATTGGGACAAATAATAAAATTATTTTAGGAACGGGTAATTCATCAGATGGTGGATTGACATATTTAATTCATTCCAACGGAACTTATAATTATCCTTTAGGTTCTGAATTTGATACTCCCGTCGCAAACTCATATAAATATACTCCTGCATCAGTTACAGTAGCTAATATTTCAGAGGAAGGTTTTATTCAACTAGCCATCAATAATGGTAGTTTAGTTGATTTTGCTACAGATCCTGATGATGCGACAAACTTGTTGGATTATTATTGGAAATCAAATGCGTATAGCTACTCAAATGATTCGAATAAACCAGATATCACATTGACTCTGAATTATAATGATGAAGATGTAATAGGTACTGAAACGGATTATGTTGCTTCAAGAATATTATTAGAAGGAGATTACTCAAGAACAGTTTTAGGAACAGTGACAGTAGGAACCAACACTGTAAATGTTTCCACTACATCTAAGCCATTAACTGCAATGTTCTCTGCAGGGGAGGCGTCACAATTCTCTGGACAAATTCAGGTATATTATTCTTTCAGAGGTACAGGAGCGGATGGAAACACAGTTTCAAGTATCGCTTTTTGGGATGAAAATCAGCGTTGGACCACAAGATCAGATTGGAAAACCAATGGCCCAGGTACTGTTTTAGAAAATTCAGGAGAGCCAGGCAAAGGTGATATTGTAGTGGTTGGATTTGGTTCATGGAATGGATCAGCATACGTAGACGGTACTGGACATAGAGTAAGAATGAATGGTATCACAAGAGAAGTTGCTTTAGTACGTTTTGAAGAAGGAAATGAGTCAAGCAGTTTCTATCAAGAAGAAAATAGTAATGGACTGCCGGAAATTAGAATTCAAAATAATTCAACTCTAACAGCAGAAGTAGTAGAAGATATAGGAAGATTTAGAATATTTGGAGGTACGGATACAGATGGTACTAACAGAGGTGTTTTAAATGGAAATGATATGAACGATTTCTTAAGTGAAGAGAAAAGTGAATTGATGATCCAAAACCAATCTGGAAATAATGGGGGGAATCCTTTTAATGATTTTGTAATCCCAACTTTTCCAAAATATCCTACTTTAAGATTATATGGAGCATCCTCTGGGGGTGAATATGTGTTTGATGATGCTATTACAGATCCTGTTCAGATCAAAAGAATGATGGTGGAAGGATTAGTACTAAGATTGGATAAGAGTCTTGATGTTGAAGGAACTATCAATATTGGAGGTTTTCAAGAAGGAGATTTTATTTTTGATGCATCAACACCTATCGAAGTATCATGTCAAAATATCAAAATTGATAATATCTTTTCAAACATAAATTCAGCAGAGAATAGAATTTTGACAGAAGGAACGGATGATGTGGAACATAAATTAATTGTCAAAGAAGGGATTGAAATCCTAGAAATTTCAGCTGGAGATCAAAACAATATCAAGTTTGATTTATACAATGGAGCGACTGGTAATAAAGTAATCTTAGAATTACAAGGTGAAGATGATGGAGTGTTTTCTAACTTCTATACTTCAGAAATAGTTCCAGAACTTTATAAAGTAGTAATGAATAAAGGAGCGTCTAAAACGCCAACATTTAGTATGAATACTAATTTTACTTTACCATCAAGTACTACTGAGGAGTTAATTACATTGTCGAATGGAACCTTAATCCTTAATAATAGTGATATCAATATCACACCGTATGCTGTGCCTGGTACAAACTGGAACCTTGCTTCAACAGCGGGCTTGACAATAAATCAAGGTACTGTAAATGTACAAGGCGATAAAACAAATTTCTCTCTTGGAGGTAAGTTAACGGTCTCGGGTGGAACACTAAATATGTCGAATGCAGGTCAAGATAACTCAATTGTTTACTCTGTAAGTGGTGAAATTGAATTAACTGATGGGATCATAAATGTGGGTTCAGAATTGAGAAGAGATTTAGCTGCGGATGATGCTTCGATTAAATATACTCAATCTGGTGGTGTCATTAGTACAGGTTTGATTGGTGCACCTAATGTAGCTTCAAGGGGTACTTTTGAGGTGGTAGGTAGTGCTTCTACCTTTGATTTTAGCGGAGGAGAAATTATTGTAGCTTCGGGTAAAATAGCATTAGATGCTGCTTCATCTTCTGTAAATGAAATTGCTGAAATTAAATTGGGCAATATTTCAACAACAGAGACTATTGGAGCTGAATTAGCCAATGAAGTAAGTAAGGTAGAATTAATTTCAGATGTTACTGTAAATGTTTTGATCAATGATATACAATTATCTGGCGATCTTGAAATTCCATCTACGGCGACTTTAAATCTGAATGGTAAAAACTTATCTACGGCAGGTAGTATTAATAACAATGGTACATTAGATGCTTCAACTTCAACTATTACGTTGATTAGTTCTGATAATCAGTCTATTTCTGGAAGTCAAACAATTACAACTCAAAATATGGTTGTAAACACAAACGGGTCCACTGTTAATATGAACACTGACATTAATATAAGTAAGGACTTAACTATTACTTCAGGAACATTGTCTGATAATAGTAATACAATTAATGTTGGAGGTGATTTGTCGGTATCTGGTGCACATACTACTACTACAGTAGGAAAAATTAAACTAAACGGTTCGAGTGCTCAAGCATTAGAAATTTTAGGAAGTGTAGGTCGTATGGAAATTGATAACTTAGCTGGAATCAACTTAGAAGATAACTTAGCATTAGTGGCAGAAGAAATTGTATTTACAAATGGAGTACTAAATATCGATAAGTATAGTCTTAATTTGGGAACAGATATATCATTGGTAGCAACAACTGCATTTGATGAAAATAATATGATTCAGTTAAGTGGCGGTGTAAATGCACAAGGTGTGAAAATTGCTTTGCCATCAGGAAATATCTCATCTGAGATTGTGATTCCAATGGGTTATTCAGGTACTTATGCTCCAGTAGGATTCTTTGGCGATTTTGATGGTGCTAATGTGACCGTAAAACCTGTGAATACGATGCATACAGTTGCTGAAAATCAAGGAGACACTCAGAATGCGTTAGAACAGTATTGGAGGTTTGTCTTCTCAGAAACTGGAACTTCTAAAGCAAGTCCAAGGTATGTATCTTTATATTTTGATGAGGCAAATGTGAGAGGAACGCTAGATGATTACAGAGGTGTGATTATTGATAATGAAGCTTTAATTAGAAAGCCAATTGATATTAATGAAGACGTATTGGATAACAGCACAAGTAACCCTGGATCTGATGGCATCAACGATGATTTCATTAATAACAAAATCAGAATAAACCTCAATTCATCTTTAATCACTGGAGATTATTTCGCGGGGGAAGTGAATTCTACTCCTGACAACATTATTAGATATAAAATTTCCGATGGAGTTACTGACGCTACGTTAAGTGATGTTTCTACATTGAAATGGGAAATTTCAAAAGACAATGGCTCATCTTATTCTAAACTTGAAGATGAACCTTCTCCAGATTTAACTTCAGGAACAATTCTAGAAGTGCCAGTAGGAACAAACTTAGTTACGACCAATGATGGTTCATTAGGTTTTAAATCCTATTATAAAGCAATTATTAATGGTACTCTTGAAATTAATGTTGGTGATAGAGATATTGTATTCAACGAAGTTGAGGGGAGCGGTAAATTGAAGTTCTATATTAATAATGCAACAATTGGGCAAATGCCATTTGCGGATTGGGAAAGTTTTTATACATCAGGTGGTGGTATCATCATTGAAGGTGACGCAACTAATCCATTAATCAATCTAAACGCCCCAATCAACAATAGTAAATTGACGATTGGTAGTTTAGAATTAATTGGAACAGGCTCAAATCAAAAGTGGGAATTGCCTGATGGTAATGGTTTGAATATGGGTTCTGGTACCCTTTTAGTGGATAATTTAGAATTTGAAATTGGTACTGCATCAACTGTAAATGATATAACTATTGAAAATAATGGTGCATTTACATCCAATACAGCATCTGCATCTACATCAAATGGTAATGTTAGCGTAGAAGCAGGATCGACTTTCAATGTAAAAGCAGGGTCATTTATTGTCAAAGGTAATAATGATGTAAATGGTACTTTAAAATTAGAGAACTCATCGGAATTATTTGTAGATGGTAATATCACTTTAGCGAGTGGTTCAACTTTATCTCTAAGTTCTGGTTCAGAATTAAGTGTTGGAGGAGATTTTGAAGATGCCGGAACAACCTCATCTACATTGACAGGTGCTACACTAACTTTTAATGGATCTTCTGGAAATCAAAACTTCATTGGAGATTTCAAGTCTAGCGATAGTAAATCAATAGATAATTTAAAGATCGATAAGTCAAGTGGAGACGTGATATTATCAGGTGGAGACGTAAAGGAGATTACTAATTTAACGCTTAATTCTGTATTGAATAATTCAGGAAATGTCGATGGATCTTTACTTATTTTAGGTGAGACGAGTGATATAAGTGGTAATTCTTATGTTGATGGACCGCTTTCTAAGAAAATGAATATCAATGATAGTTTTGTATTCCAGGTAGGAGGTAGCGGAAACCAACGTAAATTAGAAGTACACTATAAAGAGGATAATGATTCTCCAATAGTTAGGTCTGGGAAAACATGGACTGTGGAACATGCTCCAAATAGTCAAGATGAGACTATTATTGATGAAACAACAAATCTTACGGTGATTTCTCAAGATTACCAATGGAGAGTAACGGACATTGCAGATGGAGAAAGTGCAACATCAAGTACTGCAGATATCTATGCATATTATGAGTCTTTAGGTAAAAGTTCGAGTTATACTTTGGCGGTGTGGGCTTTTGGTTTCTCAGGTGATCAATGGACGAAAGCGGGAGATCCTCTGCATAATACTGACGACTATTTTGAAACTTATGGAGTGTCATTCAGTGAAAAATACCTTGCAATTGGTGCTACTGATGAGTCAACAGATCTCCCAGTAGAACTTATTTCATTCAATGCATTTACTGAAGAAACTGAAGTGAAATTAGAATGGTCAACAGCTTCAGAATTGAATAACGATCAATTTGAAATCCAAAGATCAATTGATGGTAAAACATGGAGTGCATTGGGAATAGTAGATGGTGCTGGAAATTCTAATATCCGTTTGGATTATGAATACATCGATATGAATCCTGTGATGAACCAAATATCATATTATAGATTGATTCAAACTGATTTTGATGGAACGGAAACAATTTTTGATCCAGTAGAGGTATTTATGCAAGGAGAAGAAGCAGTTGCAGATGTTACTGTTTATCCTAATCCTGTTCAAGATGGTAAAATTAATCTATTATTGAAATCTTGGAAAGGAGATGTAGAAATTGGTTTATTTACAACACTGGGATATAAAGTCTTAAGCGATCAGTGGTCTTATGGTGATAGTCAGTTGAAGCAAATTCAATTAGATAAATTACCAAGAGGAGTTTATTTATTGAGATTAAAATCTGGTAAAACTATTAAATCGACAAGATTGATTGTGGAGTAAATCAGAGTTGAAAATATAAAAATGCACCTCGTTTCACTATTGGGTGAAGCAAGGTGTATTTTTTATGATATTAATTTGAACACCGATAAGGAAATAACTTCACTTTATGAACGATGTAATATTTAATTTGATAATTTTTTGTTTTATTTGTTGAAACTCTTTAATTGACTTAAATAAATAAGAAAGCAACGTCAACCTCTAAATGCATAGCCAAAAACCATGTTTACCTTTTACAAAGAAATAAAATATACATCTGCTTATTTAATTCCTCTTTGCTGTTTTATAGGTTTTTATTTTGGTGGAGTATTCACATGGCTTACAGTAATTTTTAGTTTTATCATCACGCCAATAATGGACGCATTACTACCTACTTCAGATAAGGTAAGTGAGGAAAATAATAAGGACTATTCCATACTATACGATTGGTTTTTATACCTGAATCTAGTTTGGGTTTTTGGGTTGGTGATTTATGGCTCTTATCAATGGATGAACCATACGTATGCTACTTATGAATCAATTGGTTTATTTGTAAGTTTGGGGTTGGTATTAGGGACTTCAGGGATTAATGTAGCGCATGAATTGGGACATCGTTCTAACAAAAAGGAACAGTTAATGGCTCAGGCTTTACTGCTTCCTACTTTTTATATGCATTTCTTTATTGAACACAATAGGGGACACCATGCAAATGTGGCAACTCCCTTAGATCCAGCGACTGCACAGAAAGGAGAATACGTGTATACCTTTTGGTTTAAAACGGTCATTTTCTCTTATATAAGTGCTTGGAAAATTCAGATGAAATTATTGAAAGGGAAGTTTTTCTCTCTCAAAAATAATATGCTTTTGTATCATTTGATCTATTTGATTTATGTGTCTGCAATTTTATTCTTCTTTAATGAAAAGGTTTTATTATTTTGTATCCTTTCAGGAATCGTGGGTTTTTTGTTACTTGAAACAATTAATTACGTAGAGCATTATGGATTAAAAAGGAAACTATTACCGAATGGAAAATACGAAAGAGTGCAATTGCATCATAGTTGGAATGCCAATTATACTTTTGGTAGAATCATTCTTTTTGAGCTAACTAGACATTCGGACCATCATTATAAAGCATCAAAAAAATATCACACTTTAGAACATCAAACATCAGCGCCTGAATTACCATTTGGATACCCTACGGCAATTTTATGTTCATTGGTACCTTGGTTATGGTTTTGGGTGATGGATAAAAGATTAAGCTAATAACTAATTATGTATTTTTTAACAATTCTATTAATTTTTTTCTTTCAAGAAAAAGCTAAAACTACTATTACAAATATTAATGATAAAGTTGGATTTCAGATTATGTACTCGAATCCTCAAGAAAATCATTTTTCAAAAACGAAGGTAAGAGTATTTAATGAAGAGGAGATTCTGTATTCATTTGCATTGGAAATGAATGAAAGCCTTTTGTATAATGATTCGGTAATCATTAAGGTATCACCTTGTTCAAAAGAAATAGAAATTTTTGATCTCATAAGCAAGCAAGATTCAGAACTTGTAGATCTGCCTGAAGATTACGAGTATAGTGATTTTTCAGACTTTTGTATAAATGACCAAGGAAGTGTTTTCATTAAGATCTATAATCAATCGTTGGACTGTGAAAAGATTATTAAATATTCGAATAATACATTTACAGATATTTTTCTGAACTCTAAGTCAATGTGTGCACTCTTTAGCGAAGGAGGAAATGTATACCTTCAAAATGATATCAATGATAAAATGCTTATGAAATGATAGGCTGATTTTTACATTTTATATAAAAAAACACCTGATTAGTTTCCCAATTAGGTGTTTTTTATTTTATGGAAATAAAATTCTCTATTTGTTGACGTCAATTTTTCCCAAGTCGATTTCTTCATCCTCATCCTCAAAATAGAACGTGTCCATTCCGTCGATGATAGGATGCATGCTTTGCTTGTTTGCATCGAATGTATAAAGTAGACAAGGAAGTAATGTAAGGTTTGTTGTCATCGCTACAATTAGCGTAACTGAAGTCAATAAACCTAGTGCTTGAGTCGCCCCGAACGTAGACCCCATGAAAATGGCAAAACCAAAGAATAATACGATAGAAGTATAAAGCATACTTGAACCTGTTTCTCTCAATGCCATGATTACAGCTTTCTTCATATTATAGTTATGAAGCACAATTTCTTGTCTATATTTTGCTAAGAAGTGAATACTGTCATCAACTGAAATACCAAAAGCGATACTAAATACAATGGCGGTACTTGGCTTTAATGGAATGCCCAAGAAGCCCATCAATCCTAAAGTAAACAATAGAGGGATGATATTTGGAATAAGAGAAATAATAATGATTCTCAAGTTACCAAATAATGTACCCATGATGATAGCTATCAGAACAAATGCGATCAACATACTTTGCTTCAAGTTCTTGATTAAGAAATCATTTCCTTTGATAAAGATCAAAGTAGAACCTGTTACCATTGTCTCTAATTGAGTACCTTCTACAATTTGAGCAAGTTTTGGCCTGATCACACTGTCAACCAAATAGTCCATTTTAACCGAACCAATATCAGCCATACTTGATGAAACTCTGATATACCTTCCTGTAGAATCAATCATTGCATCACTTAACGAAGAAGAAGCATCGTCGGCACTGTTTCTTAAATATTTCATGATGTAAGACATCTCGCTTCTAGAAGGAAGTTTGAAATAATTTGAGTCACTAGCGTGGAAGGCTTGATTTCCAGCTTTAAGGAAAGTATTAATCGAAATAGGTTGAGAAACTTCATCTAATGATTCAATAAAGTTTTCTACCTCTTCAACTTTCGCTAAAGTACCTTTCTTTAAGTATCCTTTTTTACGACCTGTATCGATGATCAATTCAAAAGGCATTACACCACTAAATTCCTCTTCGAAGAATCGTAAATCTTGTTTGACATGATAATCCTCAGGTAAATCGTCTACCATAAATGAGTTGGCTGTTACTTTGTAACTTCCGTAAATAGAAAGTGCGACCATAACAGCTGTAAAACCATACACCCAAGGTCTATGATGAAGAACCAACATCTCCAATTGATGTAATAACCAATTGGTAGGTTTGAAGTCTAAGTGTTTTAGGTGTCTTACATCAGGTGCTGGTAAATAAGAGAATACAATAGGAATAAATGTAATACTGATGATAAACGTCACGAAGATATTGATACCGGCTACGATACCAAACTCTTGCATTGCAGTGATACCTGTAGTAATCAATACCATAAAACCAATCGCTGTAGTCGTATTTGTAATCAACGTAACTACACCAATCTTTTTGATGATAAATGCTAAAGCTTCTACCTTAGGAGTGCCACTTGCATATTCCTGATGATACTTATTCAGCAAATAAATACAGTTTGGAATACCAATAACGACAAGCACAGGCGGAAGTAATCCAGTAAGAATAGTGATTTGGTAACCGAGCAAGGATAGCGTACCCATAATCCAAACGATCACTGTACCAATTACTAAAAGTGGATAGAATACTGGTGAAAAAGAACGGAAGAAGAAGAATAAAACAATAGCAACAACACCAATCGATATCCCTAAGAATATCATTGTCTCTGCTTTTACTTTGTCCGCCATAATCGAACGAACATAAGGCATCCCTGCATAATACAGATGGATTCCTGACTCTTCTTGAAACTGAATAGCTCTTTTTTCAAGCCTTTTCATTACAGCAGTACGGTTTTTCGAATTCAGAACCTCAGGGTCCATTTTAATCACCATTGCTGTAGCACCGCCTTTACTGATTAAGCGGTTTTTATAAACTTTCAGATTTTCAACAGCACCTAAAATACTATCCAACTCTGCTTGAGTTTTTGGAGGAGTATTGAAAAACTGTTTGATTTCAAATTTTTGAGATTGTCTGTTCGCACTAAGATTTGGAGCATCTGCTAATGACAATACGCTTGTGATTCCATCTAATTCTTTGATTTCATCACCTAGTTCCATAAACTTTAAAAAGTTATCCAACTCAAAAAGTTTTTCATCCTTAATCCCTAGCACAAACGAAGAAGCATCTTCTCCGAATAATTCTTGGAAACGGTTGAAATTGATCATATCTGGATCATCGTCAGGAATAATTCTGATGTATTGATAAGACCATTTCACGTCCCTTGCGTGGTAGCCCATAAAAAGGGTAGAGATCGCAATGCACACTAAAATAGGAATTCTGTTACCAAGAATAAATTCTGCTATTTTTTTCCACATGATGTGTTTGAATTTATAATAAGCCTACCACTTAGAAGCGATAGGCTTATTGAAAAATATTTTAATAGTAATACGTACCAAGTCCAATTAACTAGCTGGTGAGTTTGCCTTAGTACAAAAAGGAATAATGAATTATTGCTTCATTCCCAACATTTTGATTGCTGCAACTGCCGCTTCAACACCTTTATTACCATGTTTTCCACCTGCTCTATCAAATGCTTGTTGCTCTGTATTTGGTGTTAATAAACCAAAGATGACAGGCTTGTTATATTTTAATGATACATTCGTCACACCGTGGGCTACCGCTTCACAGATAAAATCAAAGTGACGTGTTTCACCTTGGATCACACATCCTAAAGTGATGACAGCATCAATTTCCTCTTCTTGTGCCATTAATTGAGCACCAAAAGTCAATTCAAATGCACCGGGTACGTCCTCTCTGTAAATGTTCTCCTCTTTTCCGCCTTCTTTAAGTAGCGTTTCAACAACTGCGTCGTATAACGATTCAGTAATCTTAGGATTGTATTCTGATATTACAATAGCAAATTTTTTGTTTGAAATATCAATTTCTTTCTTCTTTGAATACTCACTAAGACTTTTTAATGCTGTTGCCATTTCTTATTATAATGATTAATGTTTTACTGCTTACAAAGTTATTAAATTTTATATCTTCTAATAGCTTGAAGCATATTTTATAGATTCTTTAATTGTAAAAACATCATAATCTTAGAAATGTTAACCTAACTTTCATTTAAATGAAGAAAATGAACCTAAACTTTAGTGTAATTTGATCTTTTAGCGGGTAATTTTGAATTTTGTTAATCATAGTATGCTTATGCATCAATGTTAATTGTAACTAAATTCAAATCCTGAGATCAATACCTCTAAAATTTAGGCTCAAAATAGGTTTAAATTGAATTATTCTTCATTCATTCTAACTTCTTCTTTCATGAAGTAGCTAAAAATCAAACTGAATAAAATAACGGATAAACATCCGATAACATTGTACCATAGGAATGGCACTTCTGTGAAGAAGAATAAGTAAATAATAATTCCTTCAGAAATAATGGCGGCATAAAAAGTAGGTTTCGAACCAATTTTCTTAAAGAAGAAAGCGATTGAAAATACACCTAAAATGACACCGTAGACTAAAGATCCTAAGATATTGACGGCTTCTATTAAAGACCCTAGTTTATTGGCAAAGGTGGCAAACAGTATAGCATAAAGTCCCCAGCCTACACTCACCATTTTTGACGCTGTTAGATAATGTTGATCTGAGCCGTCTTTTTTCAGAATTCTTTTATAAATATCAATAATGGTTGTAGATGCCAACGCATTAATCTCAGAAGAAGTAGAAGACATACTTGCTGAAAGTATTACCGCAATCAATAAACCAATCAAACCTTGAGGTAGGTACTCAATCACAAAATTCAGAAAGATATAGTTCGTGTCATTAACATCCACTTCAGGTGCTTGCTTTTCTACCTTTTCAATGATTTCACTTTTTAAGGCTACTGTTTTAGCATTTTCTACCATTAGATGAGATTTAGTGGTAGCAATTTCCTCTTTATTTCCAAAGTTCAACGCGGCAGCATAATCTAAAGCAGATGATTCTCTTTCCTTCATTTGATGTGCATATTCTTTTTGAAGCTTATCAAATCCATCTACCTTTTCAGTAGCTTCAGTTAAGGCCACTTTATTAAATATAATTGGAGAGGGGTTGAAGTAATAAAAGACAAATACCATCGCTCCGATAAAAAGTATCAAGAACTGCATTGGTATTTTAATCATACCATTAAAAAGGAGTGCTAGTCTACTTTGAGCAATCGACGCACCTGATAGGTAACGTTGAACTTGCGACTGATCTGTTCCGAAATAAGACATTGCCAAGAAGAAACCTCCAATAATGCCTGACCAAACATTATATTTACTTGTTGGGTCAAATTCAAAGTCAACAGCATTTAACTTTCCTGCCACTCCAGCAATATGTAATGCATTCGAAAAACTTATCTCGTCTGGCAACATTTGAACAACCAATACTCCAGCGATCAGCATTCCAACAAAAATTACAGCCATTTGTAGTTTTTGAGTCTGGTTTACAGCTTTTGTACCGCCAATCACAGTGTAAGCAGTCACGATGACCCCAATAACTATGTTAGTGATATTGATATTCCAACCTAACAATGAAGATAGAATAAGAGATGGTGCGAAAATGGTAAAACCAGCGGCTAAGCCTCTTTGTGTTAAGAATAAAATAGCCGTGAAGGTTCTTGTTTTCAGATCAAATCTTTTTTCGAGATATTCATAGGCAGTGTACACATTCATCTTGTGATAAATAGGTACCACCACACTTGAAAGTACCACCATTGCAATTGGAAGACCAAAGTAAAACTGCACGAAACGCATGCCATCTACAAAAGCTTGTCCAGGTGCGGAAAGGAAAGTAATGGCACTGGCTTGTGTAGCCATAATGGAAAGTGCTACTGTAAACCATTTTGCTTCTTTATTTCCAAGAAGGTAACTGTTGATGTCCTGTTGCTGTCTGGTTTTCCAAATACCATAGATCACAATAAAGGCCAGTGTACTGCAAAGTACAGCCCAGTCTAAAATACTCATCCTTAGTTAAATGCTTTTGAAAAGATTGAAAATAAAGTGATAAGGACAACTAATTCTCCTAACACAATTGCATAAAGTTGTTTCCAGGATTTGCCCACAGGAGGCTTCTGTTCGTTTTGATCCATTATTTTATATCTTTTGAGTTAGTAGGTTTGTAATCTAATAAGTTGGCAAAAAGGCGATAAGCGCCTGAAACACCAGCAGGCAACTCTCTAAACCAAGAAATTCCACTATAGATAAATGCTCCTTTTCCGTAATCTGCAACTAGGAGTGCACCATCAACTGGATCTTGATTAGGGTCTTGCATTTTAAGAACTGCTGTATATTCATCTCCCCATTCATTAGGGTAATACAAACCTCTTTCCTGTACCCAATTGTCAAAATCATGATCTGTGATTTTGTTTGGAGAGTTTAATGTTTTGTGCTTTTCAGTTAAAAATGAAACTGGACTTTCCTCTACTGTAATTCTATCTCTTGACAGTTTTAAAGGATAAGGTCCTACTTGATCCACCTTCAAACGGAAAGATGTATTGTATTGAACGATAACTGTACCACCTTCTTCAGCATATTTTAAGATTTCAGGCTGTAAATACCTCATGTTTTCTAAGACATTGTAAGCTCTGATACCAATAATTAAAGCATCATAGCTTTTTAGAGTTGATGCTTTGATTTGTTCATGAGAAAGTATGTCAACACTGTATCCTGCCGCTTCTAATGATTCCGGTACTGCATCGCCAGCACCCATCAGGTAAGCTATTTTGTTAGCATTTCCTTTGTCGATATTCAGCTTAATGATTTTTGCTGTAGAAGGTTTTAGATAAACTTGTCTGTAAATATGATCATAATCAATATTGATCAGTCCTTGATTGTATGTCTTTCCACTGCTTTCAATTAACGCTTGTAATTCACCTTCACTATCTTTCTTAGGAGGAGTAATGGTAAATTTCACTTCTTTCTTTTGTCCTTTGTCAGAAAGTGATACTTGGATTTGCTGAGGTTCAATTTTCCATCCTTTTGGAGTGTTTAACTTCAAAGTACCATCGAATTGAACAGTATTTGAAAGTATAGAGACTGTAACTTCTTTAGAATTATTATCTCCAAAAATCCAAACACTTTGGTCTAATGTAAGTGCAACTGGAGGAACAATTTTTAAAGGGATATATCGCTCACCTTTAGCAGGGTACACACGTTTTTGATAGATGTTTAATGCTTTATGAACAGTTACACCTTCAATATTTAAGGCTATAGTCACCGGAATCTCAGCGAACTTTTCTGGTAAACCAATCATTTTTTGATCGTTTACAACGTACATCCCTTTTGTTGCTTTCTCTTTTAACCAATATGGTTGTGAAACTTCAAAATTCTCTGGAATCTTCACTGAGATTTCTTCTTTCAAAATCTTATTTTCAGTAAGTATTGATGAAGGATTTCTTTCCTCTAAATCACCTACTTTAATGCTTTCAATAGTCACTTTGCTTGATGTTCTTACCAAAGAAGAAATATTTACAGTGAGGGAATCACCCTGAGCAACAATACTTTCTGGAGTAAGTGCTTCTAACCAGATTCCTGAACATTCCAAAAGCAATTGATCCACTTTTTTTGTTTTTACAATCACCCAGTGATTGGTTTGGTCAAGTTTGCCTAATTCTTTTTTTACTTTAATTAAATAAGGTAATGCTGAAGCAGGTTGGGTAGGGTTAAAGTTTTTTTGTAAAGTTTTGATAGCTTCTTGTAAAGCTCCACTGTCTTTTACTCTTCCCCAAGAAGTGTCTACACCTTCCATTGGGTCTTTGTCGGCATTATCACCTTTCAGTAACTTAAAATACTCAATATTTTCACCTCTATGAAGTGCAGCACCAAAGCCTTGACATTTGTGTTTAGAACGAGCGGCCATTGCAATTTCACCTACAGATTGACCTAATACTGGAATATATTCACCTGTATCGACGCCTAAATACTTGTCTTTTTCAAATTTTTCTCCTTTTCCTCTGAAGAACCAAGAATTGGTATTCCAGAAAATTCTTTTCGGTTGCCATACCTGGACGTATTTTAATTGTTCAGGAAATACAGTAGGATCTGCCGCTAAAGAAAATGCTTCTACAGCAATAATTGCAGAAGTTGTGTGATGACCATGCGTACGTCCACCTCTGTCAGGAGAAAAACGGGTAACAATAATATCTGGTCTGAATTTTCTGATGTTCCAAACCGCATCGGCTAACACTTGATCTTTATCCCAAACTGAAAGAGTTTCTTCAGGGTTTTTAGAATAACCGAAGTCGTTGGCTCTTGAGAAAAACTGCTGCCCTCCATCTACTTTTCTAGCTTCGATAAGTTCTTGGGTTCTTAGAATTCCCAACTCTTCTCTAATTTCTTTTCCGATAAGGTTTTGACCGCCATCTCCTCTAGTTAAAGCAGTATATGCCGTCTCAAAACCTTTCGCTCGAGCGAAATAACCAATAACTCTTTGGTTTTCATCGTCAGGATGAGCAGCAAAATACATTACACTCCCAAGTGTATTGAGGTGATTAATTTCTTGAATGATTTTGGATACATTAGGTTGTCCATCTACAGGCGTTTGGGCAGATAATAGATGTGTATAAAAAAAGGTGATTGCTAAAAATAGTACTCTGATTTTCATTTCTATTAGGGAAGTTGGGAAATAGACACAAAAGGCACTCTAAAAGAGTATTACTTATCTCTCTCTTAGAATGCCTTTATTTATATGAACGCCAAAAGATTAAATATCTTTATTAGCTTTTTTCCATTTTTTAGAAGCGTTTGGTAACCAAGCTTCAATGTCCTTATTAATAGAAGGCTTGAAGAAGTTGTATGCACCGTCAGGTTTTGCTTCTCCAGCTTTTCTTGCAGCAATAGCAAAATCAAGCGCTTCGTCAACTTTATTTTCTTTTGCTAAGAATTGAGCTTTAGTCCACTGGTTCCAGAAGTAATTTGGACGAGTAGCGATTGACATGTCGATCAATTCCATTGCTTTTGCAGGATCAGATTCAGCGTAGTATTTTGCTGAGTTTTGATAAGTTCTCCAAACTTTACCAGCATCTTTTAATGAAGCTTCAATGTTTGCTTTCGTTAAATCTGCTGTAGGAACAGTTACAATAAAAGAAACCATTGTTTTGTCCCACCATAAAGTTACTTTACCTTCAGTGTCAGATACAGATTCGATCAAGTAAGTTAAACGCTCTCTGAAAGGTCCTTCAGTAGCTTTTACACTAACAGATGCAGCATCATCAGCTTTGATAGCAGCCATATCTTGACCGTCTTTTGTGTTGTAGGCAAAGATGCTTTTTCCTTTACCATTGAAATGCACATCCCAATCAGCAGACTCTTGAGGAGTCATGAAAATATTGTAAGTACCTGCTTTAACATCAGATCCACCAACTTTCACGTCTGAACTAAATGTAATGGCAGTTGGAGCATTCGCACCCGCTCTCCACGCTTTTCCAAAAGGCTCTAATTCACCGAATACTTTACGGCCCTTTACAGCTGGAGAAGAATAATCAATTGTAATGGAAGTAACGCCTACTTTTTGAGTTACTGATGCACTTGGACTTGGTGCAGGAAGTTCTTGAGCTGTTAGGCTCTGCACCGCAAATAATGCAATCGTTAATAAAGCTAGTAGCGATCTTTTAAACATGTTTATAAGTATTTAATTTAAAAATTTGAGAGTAATTGACTCAAAGGCCGGGTCAATTAACCAAATAGAATTTAATAATTCAAATATATTATTGAATTTATTTGGAATATTAAAATACTTTTAATTAGTGTGAAAATATCTAAAAAACAATAAAGTAACCTTTTTGGAAATCCTGCCTCATAAATTGAAGACGTCATTAGAATATGAAAAGTAGATGAGGGTATTTTGAAAGGAGTAAAGTGTAAAATAGTTAGCATTAAAAACGAAACCTTATAAACGACAAAAAGGTCCCGGATACCAGAACCTTTTTGCTAACCCAAAAACTAACTATTTCTCATTGCAATCGTGTTTGATTGCATTACAAACATACGAAGATATTTTATAAATACAATGGAAATTGTAATAATTTTACAAAAAATATTAATTTGGTAAGTAATGAAGGGGAGAATCTGGTCCTATTGGTAAGTCTAATACTAGCCAAACAGCCATTAAAACCACCCAAACAATCAAGAATGCAATAGAATAAGGAAGCATTGTGGCAATGACAGTTCCTATACCTGCATTTTTGTCATAACGTTGAATAAACGCTACAATTAATGCGAAATAAGACATCATTGGGGAAATAATATTTGTGACACTATCGCCAATTCTATAAGCGACTTGTGTTAATTCTGGAGAAATTCCTACAAGCATAAACATAGGAATAAAGACAGGTGCCATTAAAGTCCATTTTGCAGAGGCACTTCCCATCACTAAATTGATCAGAGCGGCGAGGAAAATAAAACAAATAAGTAATGGAATTTTATCTAACCCGATCGTTTCCAAAAACTGAGCACCTTTTACAGCACAGATTAAACCAAGATTAGTCCACTTGAAATAAGCAACAAATTGTGCGGCAAAGAATACCAAAACAATATAGCTACTCATTGTTTCCATTGATTTCGCCATACCTTTCATGATGTCTGCGTCATTTTTGAAGGTACCTGCACCTTTACCGTAAGCAATACCACAGATTGCAGCAATAATAAAGATCCAAGAAACAATACCTTTCATTAAGGCAGACTTAAAAATATTCTCAGGCTCATCAACACTTCTTAGGAAACCACTTTCTGGTAAAATACCTGCTAGGATGACAACCGTTAATACAAGAGCAGTAATACCAGCATAAATTAATCCTCTTCTCTCTTCAGAAGTTAAACTATGCATTTCTTCAGCTTCAATATCACCTTTATATTCTCCTAAACGGGGGATAACAATCTTTTCTGTTACAATTGTACCTGCAATTCCAATGAAGAAAGTAGATACAAACATGAAATAATAGTTACAGGCAGCATTAATAGAATAGTCCGTATCAATAATCTGAGCAGCCTCTTGTGAAATACCTTGCAACAGCGGATCAATTGTTCCTAATAGCAGATTGGCAGAATACCCACCAGACACCCCTGCAAAAGCGGCGGCAAGTCCAGCGATGGGATGTTTTCCAAATGCCAAGAAGATAACGGCTGAAAGAGGAACCAATAATACGTATCCAACTTCACTTGCTGTATTGGATAATACGCCTGCAAAAACAACCACAAAAGTGATGATACTTTTTGGTGACTTTAAAACCAGAATTCTGATAAGCGTACCGATCAGGCCACTTCCTTCAGCAATACCAATACCTAGCATGGCTACTAATACCACACCCAGTGGAGCAAAGTCTGTAAAGTTTTTGACCAGTTTTGTCAGCATTAAATAAATGCCTTCTTGTGAAATAAGGTTGACAACTGAAATGGTTTCTCCAGTTCCAGGGTGAATAACACTTAAATCTGTTTGTGCAAATACCCAAGAAAGAATCACAACACCAAAGGCAAACCCGGCAAATAAAGTAGCAGGGTGAGGTAAAGCATTTCCTACTTTTTCTACAAAAGATAGAAAACGATCAATTAAACTTGTTTTTTTTGGTTGAATATCGTTCATGTATTAATAGTTTATATAGTATTTTTTTCAGTAAACCTTCAATATTCAGTTTCGTTTAGCGATTTAGATTGTGACGTAATGAAGTATGTTTACTTTATATGGTTAAGATTTCTATCATAGAAATAAAAAATCAAACAAAAATAAGGAGAGTTTTTGAAATCTAATGAGATAAAGACTGTCAGCTATGAATTTTGAATTTTATTAGGAACTAAACTACATAATAAGGTGTAAATATCAATCATCTGAAAAATGTTATTAGTAAATATTAATTAATAACGAAGCATATGAAGAGGTTTCATTTTTCTTTATCATTTAGTAAATGATAAGTTTTAAAAGAATGCATACTTTATTTCAGATCTAGTTTTTAGGATTAATTTATGAACAAAGCCCTACTTTTAATCTTTATTAAAGCTTTTCAGAACTGATTATTTAAGACTAAGAGACTCTAAAATCATACATTTTGACTTGCATGAGTAAAAACAAAAATACTATATTTGATTAAGCTACATAAGGTCATCAACCTTTCATATCAATGTCTTTTAGTTTTGTATTGCTCAAAAACAATTGAAATTTGAAACTGTTTTAAAGTAATAAATAAGACGGAGTATAAAGGATCTTATATAGAATTTATGTATTAGGATATAAATAAAAAGAGGTTTTGAGGATGTGGTTTTTAATGTTACTCATAGTGATTTAAATAACTCAAATGTAGTTGTCTATAGGCTTAGAGTAGGATAAAAAACGAATAAAAGGACCCTTTAAAGGTATTCATCCTAATATTGAGTACATAGCAACCATATTATGGCTAATAGATTAGACAAAACACAACATCAAGGTTTCGGGACGGCTCCCGTATTTTTCACTTCAATAAGTACGATTTTAGGTGCGATTCTCTTTTTGAGATTTGGATATGCAGTAGCAAACTTAGGGTTGTTGTCATGTTTAGTCATGGTACTTGTAGGACACTTAGTAACCATTCCTACAGCAATGGCAATTTCTGAAATTGCAACGAACCAAAAAGTACAAGGTGGAGGTGTTTATTATATCATCTCCAGATCATTCGGTATTACCATAGGTGGTGCAATTGGTATATCACTTTACTTATCTCAGGCCATTAGTACGGCCTTTTATATTATAGCATTTGCAGAAGCATTCCGCCCTTTATTTCCATTATTGGCTGATTATGGCATTGTAGACCTCAATCTCAGGTGGATTACAATTCCAATCACAATTGGATTAATCGCCTTGGTTATCTATAAAGGTGCAGATTTGGGAATGCGTACATTATATATAGTAGTAGGGATTCTTTTCCTTTCTTTACTTTCTTTCTTTGCAGGCACAACTGAATTTGCACAAGAATTAACAAAAGTAGATTGGAATGGTCACATTAAAGATGGAGATAGTTTCTTTAAAGTATTAGCCATTTGTTTCCCCGCTTTCACCGGTATAGCGGCAGGGGTAGGGTTATCAGGAGACCTGAAATCACCAGAACAGTCCATCCCAATTGGAACCATGTTGGCAGGTGTTTTTGGTATGGTAGTCTACATGTTTGTCGCTTATAAATTGTCGGTGTCAGCTTCTCTGACAGATTTGGATACTGATCCATTGATCATGACCGATATTTCTATTTGGGGTCCTATGGTTCCAATTGGTTTAGCGGCAGCGGCACTTTCATCAGCTATTGGTTCAATTCTAGTTGCACCAAGAACGTTGCAAGCCATTGCAGAAGATAAGGTATTACCTAATCAGTCTGTCAATAAATGGTTAGGGTACATTACTAAAGATTCTGGAGAACCATTAAACTCATCTTTAGTTACTTCATTTGTGACTATTGTTTTTGTGTTGATTGGTGATATTGATATCGTTGCTCAAATTATTACAATGTTTTTCATGGTGACCTACGGTGCCATTTGTTTGATTTCCTTCTTAGAGCATTTTGCATCTGATCCAGCATATCGACCAGTATTCAAATCAAAACCTATTATTTCATTGGTTGGAGCTGTAATGTGTCTTTACTTGATGTTCAAAATCTCTGTGACTTATACCATGATTGCATTGGTATTTATGGTGATTTTATATCAAATGGTAAGAAGGTTCACTCCAAACAAAGAAGGATTAAAAGCTATTTTCCAAGGTGTAATTTTCCAATTGAGTAGGCAATTCCAGATCTTCTTGCAGAAAACTGAAATTGATAATGAAGAAGATCACTGGAGACCGGCTGTGGTTTGTGTAAGTAGAAATACTTTTAAACGTTTCTCTGCTTTTAATCTTGTGAAATGGATTGCACACAAATATGGATTTGCTACATATATCCATTTAATTGACGGATATTTATCAAAAGAAACCAATAAAGAAGCTCAAAAGGATCTAGATAGGTTGATTAAAATATCTGAAGCAAGTAATTCAAAAGTATATCTTGATACAATGATTAGTCCGTCAATGACTTCTGTGATTGCACAAGTAATTCAATTGCCATCTGTTGCTGGTAAAGAGAACAATATGTTGATGTTTGAATTCTCAAAGAAAAACAATGATGATGGTTTGAAACAGGTGATTGATAACTTTAAGCTAATGTCAGTTACCGGCAATGATATTTGTGTACTCGCTTCTGATGAAAGAAATTTTGGTTATAAAACAGAGATTCATATTTGGTTAACTCCTAAAGATCTTGAGAATGCGAACCTCATGATTCTTTTGGCATTTATTATCATTGGTCATCCAGAGTGGAGTAACGCAAAAATTACATTACTAGCCTGTTTCCCAGATGCAGAGTTAGAAATGAGAAGGGAACAGATCTTAAAACTGATAAAAACAGGACGTCTGCCAATATCAAAGAATAATGTACGCTTAATATCAAGGGCAGATAATGTAGATATTAAAACAGTGATTAACTCAACTTCACAAGATGCAGACCTTACTATTGTTGGATTAAGGTTAGAAGCATTGAAGAAAGTTAATGAACAAGTATTTTATGGATATGATGATATAGGAGATGTATTATTTATCCATACAGCTCAAGGGAAAGACATTTCATAATGTTTTTCTCTGAATAAATACTAAGCCAAGATTATGATAAATTAATTATCAATACTTTTTGGCTTAGTACTTAATTAACCAATAAATTAACGCAAACAAGCGTTGTTTGCGTTGTTATAACACATGCTTTAAACACATAACTATCATGACTTACTATTACAGATTAGGAGAAATTCCTCCTAAAAGGCACACTCAATTCAGACAGCCTGATGGTTCATTGTATCATGAAGAATTGGTGAGTTCATTGGGGTTTTCAGGTATTTATTCTAACATATACCATAAAGTACCTCCTACAAAAGTCAAAGGAATCAAAGCTTCTATTCCTTATGGATACAAGATACTAGAAGGGTATGGATTGAAAATGACACATCTCAAAACTGCTGATGTTGAATTTACAGGAGATGATTATCTCTCTGCAAGGTTACCTCTGATGGTCAATAGCCAATGCATTATTTCATTATGCTATCCAAAGCAGTTGCAAATGGAAGATTATTTTAAAAATGCCGATGGTGATGAGATGATCTATGTGTATGAAGGAAAAGGGGAAATGCATACACAGTTTGGTGTAGTCCCGTTTCAAAAAGGGGATTACATTGTGGTTCCTCGAACGACCATTTATAAAATGGAATTTGATCAGGATAGCACTCAGAAATTCTTGATTGTAGAATCTAAAATGCCAATTGAAACGGTAGGTCGTTACAGAAATGAATTAGGACAGCTTCTTGAACATTCACCATATTGTGAAAGAGACTTACATCCGCCAGTAAGGTTGTCAGACTTAGATATGACAGCGTCGGAGTATTCCATGAAAATCAAGAAAGGTGCTGAATTACACCATTATATTTATGGGAATTCACCATTTGATATTGTTGGGTGGGATGGTTTCTTGTATCCTTATACCTTTTCAATTTACGATTTTGAGCCCATAACAGGTCGATTGCATCAGCCACCGCCAGTACATCAAACTTTTCAGGCCAGAGGAGCTTTTGTTGTCTGCTCTTTTGTACCCCGTCTTTTTGATTATCACCCTTTAAGTATTCCTGCACCTTACAATCATTCTAATATTGATTCAGATGAAGTGCTGTTTTATACAGAAGGAAACTTTATGAGCAGAAAGGGAATTGCACAAGGTGCTTTTACATTACATCCAGGAGGAATACCACATGGGCCACATCCAGGAACTATGGAAAAAAGTATTGGCAAAAAAGGGACTGAAGAATATGCGGTTATGGTAGATACATTTGCTCCATTATATATAACCGAACAAGCAAAAGCGTTTCTAGATGAAGAATATCCTTTTAGCTGGCAATAAAAAAATGTAATATTATTTTAATAATAACAACGATGCCATTATAATTTACTTTATAATGGCATCAATTGTTTCTTTAATCTAATTCAATTTCTTTTTTTGAATATTGAGTGATTGCAGCTAGATCATTTTCATTGATGTAGTTGTACAATCTTGTGTATCCAATATCCAGAAGTCTACTGATTTTAGCTATGCTTTTACCTTCATCAAGGTATTTCTTGATTAAATCTTTTTTACGCTGTGCGATTTCTTTACGGTGTGACTGACCCATTTTACGGATTCGGTCTAATTGTAACGGACGTTGCTCCAAAAGACGTGTTGATTTGTCAGCTTGGGTTTCCCAGAATAAATTGATAGGAGCCAAGTTCTTATAATCCCAATCTCTGTAGGCAAGCTTGTGACTTTTTGAAGGTTTAAGCTTTCCTAGGTCTCTCAAAATAATCTCGGCAATAGCCAAAGATTTCCATTTGCCATCTTCGTTAACTCTGATAAACAAGCATGATCCATTATCTGAAATACGGTGGTATTTGTTTTTATAATGGTAATAATCATGACCGTCAATTGGTTTTTCAGCGGTTTTCTTAGATGGTTTACAGCTTTTTACAAACTTTTCAGAATAATCTGGAATGTATTTTCTTTTTGTGGCAAACCTTGTTTTCAAAGTACACCATTCTAGGTTGTCTACTTGATTGTTGGACTTGTCGCCATCCTTATGGATTACAATTTGTCCTTCTTCTTTTGGTTTATCAAGGAACATTTCAGCTACCAAACGGTGTACGTAAAATGATTTCTTCTTCCCATTTACTTTGCAGTCAATGGAAAGGTAACCACCTCCTATATCTCTTCCTTTAATAAGTTCACCTTTTTGAGAACGAGCATAAGATTTAACTTTACCGTTGTTACTAATTTCATACTTCTTATCAGTAAAGGGTAGCTCAACCCAGATTTCTTCTGTAGTTGTTTTTTCGGGCGAAGTAGTTTTCATAATTCGACTGTTTCAATTAAGATAGTTAAATTTGTAGTGATAGATTACAACCTAAATACTTGTTTAAATCATAAAAAAGAAAGAGGCTATATCTTTGTACTATTTGTAAACGTAAATCGTAAGGAAAATCAATTAATGAATGTTATGCTATACGTTAATAGAACTGTTGTTTATATTTAAATGCAAGATACGATAAAACATCTCCGAAGGTATTAAGAATCTCTTTCGTCTGATCATCAACCTTTTTCCCTCTTGTTCGGAGTAATAATAACCCAAATATCCCATTTATACAAATTTGTATTGGATTTGTAATTAAACCATCAGCGATTTTTAAGTTATTCTCAATATGTGGAGCGGCATTTTGATAAATTTTCAAATAATCCTGATCTTCTTTTAGAAGTTTCTCATGAATTGTCGTAATTGTATCAATCTCGTTTTGGGCCAAAGAGCAATGTCCTTCCTTCATTACCTCCTCAGATTCCATGAGTTTCATTAGTTCTTTATGCCAGTTCAGTACCTCTTCTTTTTCTTCTTCAGTTAATTTTGTAATATGCTTAAGAACATATTCTTTTATATCGTCAAAATTAAAATTAAAGGCCCTCAATAACTCCTCTGATTGATAGATATATATGATGTACTCACATATATTATCTTCCTTTTTTTTATCTGCTATTATCATTAATGCAAGTTCTAAACGCGTAAGTAACTATTTAGAAAAAGGTATTTCTCTAATTAGTTATGAATCTCATTATTGCAATACCAATGAGCAACTATTTAATAGATCTAGACTTTATTTTATGTTTAAGATGTAGTAGAGTAATTGACTTAAAAAATGAATTTATAAATAATATCAAAATACTAATATCTTAAAAACGTATGCCTATAGATTAAAACAATCCTTAAATAGTGGCTGTTTTTTTATTTAAAAAGCAAAAAAAGAGGAAATAGATGATAAATCAAATATTTCCTCGAATAATAATATTTTTATTTAGATTTATTTTTTACTCTTGATATTCAAGACTTCTTGATCAAGCCTCCAAATTGCTTCCTGCATCTCTGATAATGAGTCATTGGCTTCCTTCTCTGGAAACTCTCTGGAAATGTGAGCGACTAAACGCCACATCTCACTGATTTCTAGTGCACTAACCTCGTAAGGGGAGTACTTTAGATTGGTTGATTTGAGGATGAAACTATTATTATTATTAATGTTATTGTACACTTTTTTTAGTACAAAACCCTCTGATTTTGTGGTGACAATACAAACTGAACCTTCTTTAATAGTTTTCCAGTCTTCAATGTATTCACCAATAATAATTGTACCTTCTTCTAATGGAGGCATGGAATCACCTGTAATCTCAAATGCTCTATATGTTTTTCCTTTTGGTAAGAAAGGCAGTGTATATTTTGGGAGGTTTTTGAAGAAAGAAGTATCTGAGTATCCCGCTGCATATCCGGCTCTGGCTTTTTCAGGCACTAATACAATGTTCTCTTCGTCAGTTTCTTTATCTGTTGGAATAGCAAGAATTCGCATTCCTTTTCCTGAAATATGCTCTTCTGTATTCTCTCTCTTTTGAACACTAATTGGATCCATTAATGTAAGGTCCTTTGTCAAAATATCATCAATGGCAACATTAAAGAACTGAGAAATACGTTCTAAACGGAAATAATTAGGTTCTGCACGACCATCCTCATAGGAGGATACTGCACTTCTTGATACAATATCTTCTTCTGTACTTAATTGATCTCCTAAATCAGTTTGACTTAATTTGGGCTTCTGCTGTTGTCTTAAAAACCTTAGGTTTTTTCCAAATTTTGATGGTATTTTCGACATTTGATGATTTTTTACACTTAGGAATACTAAATTTTTTGTCAATTTAAGATATTAAACATTAATTGCCAAATATTTCAACGAAAATGTAATAAAGCCCTATTTTTTTTTGAATTGTATAAGATTTATACATTAAAAGATATTGTAAGACGGTAATAATGTTTTAACTTTATTATTGTTTATTACATATATAAAAACTCAAATAATAATTATAAACACAACTTCAAAAACATATATATGAAAGGATTTTTAAAGACCATTTTCGCCGTACTATTAGGAATGTCTATTTTTACAGGAGTAGTAATTGTTGGTGGTAGTGTGGCATTGATTGGAATTATTGCATCAGCTTCTAGCGGTACTTCCGAACCTACTATGATTGATGATCAATCTGTACTAGTACTAAAATTATCTCAACCCATTAATGAAATCGGTGAAACAGACCCATTCGAATCTCTTAATTCAAGCTTCTTTCCTTCAAAAGGCTCAGTGAGTTTACAAGATTATTTAGATGTTATCGATAAAGCTACTCATGATGATAATATCTCAGGTATTTATATTAAAGGTGGAACATTTGGTGGTAGTATGCCAATGGCATTAGAAGTAAGAAATGCCTTAAGAATCTTCAAGAATGAAGGGAAGTTTATTTACGCATATGCTGACTACATTACAGAAGCAGGTTACTTTGTGTTAGCAGAAGCCAACAAGATTTATTTGAACCCAATTGGTGGTTTAGAGTTTAATGGTCTTTCTTCTGAAATTGTTTACTTGAAAAACTTTTTTGAGAAAATTGGTGTTAAGCCAGAGATTTTCAGAGTAGGTAAATATAAAAGTGCTGTTGAACCCTTCATGACAGATAAAATGAGTGCTGCCAACAAAGAGCAAATCTCCTCTTATCTAAATTCTTTGTATGATGAATATTTAGAGGGTATCAGCGAGTCAAGAGGTATTAAATTAGAGGAGTTGAGAAATATCTCTAATAAGATGTTGATTAGAAATTCTCATGATGCGCAGCAATATAAATTTGTAGATGAGCTAGTTTATGAAGATGAAGCGGAGACACATATAGCTGAGATGTTGGAAGTGGAGAAAACATCTGATATTTCCTTTATTAAATATAACAAATACAAAAACGCTTTTGATCCTAGAACAAATGATATTGAAAAGGACGGTAAGGTTGTTGTTTTAGCTGCTGAAGGTGAAATTATTTATGGAAAATCAGAAAGTGGTTCAAAAGCAATTACCAACGTTGATTTAGTGAAAGAAATTAATGAGTTAGCCGATGATGAATCAGTGGATGCTGTGGTATTGAGAGTGAATTCTCCAGGTGGTAGTGCATTGTCTTCTGACTTGATTTGGAGAGCGGTTCAAAACCTTAAAAAGAAAAAGCCAGTTGTTGCTTCTATGTCAACTTATGCGGCTTCAGGTGGATATTACATCTCTATGGGTTGCGATAAGATTGTAGCTTACCCTAATACCATCACAGGTTCTATTGGTATTTTTGGGTTAATGTTCAATCCATCTGAATTACTAAGCAAGAAATTAGGTATTAAAACTTATGCAGTAAGTACTGGTGAGTTTTCTAACTTCCAATCACCTTTGGATGATTTTACGAAAGAAGATTTTGCTATTATTCAGCAAAGCGTAGAGGAAGGCTACAAGACATTTACTGAAAAAGCAGCTGAAGGTCGTCATATGAATATTGATGATTTATTAAAAGTGGCTCAAGGTAGAGTGTGGACAGGTGTTCAAGCGAAACAAGTGGGATTAGTAGATGAATTAGGTGGCTATGAAGTTGCTATTAAAATGGCTGCTGAATTGGCTGGTTTAGAAGAAGATGGATACGAAGTGAAGTATCTTCCTGGTGAGATTGATATTTTCCAAGAAATGTTTAAGAACTTAGAAATCGATGCTCAAGCTTACTTGAAAAAGAGTTTGTTAGGGGAGTATTCTTCTGAAACTGATAAAATCATGAATTGGATGAATTCAATGAAAGGTGTTCAAGCAAGAGTACCTTATTTAGAGGAAATCGAAGGATATTAATTCTTAGAGCGTGTAAAAATATATATTCCAAACATGCTCTTTATTTCTCCAATAATTAAAATCCTGATGTTCATCTTGTATTCAATGTACAAGATCGATATCAGGATTTTTTGTGTCTAAAAATATGTATTAGAGATTGAAAGACAGTTAATTATACATTTTTAAATTGACTAGGTTTGTAATGAAGTGTTGGTGTTGGAGTACTTTTGACTTCCAATAGTAAATCTTTTTTAATAGTAAAATAAAACTGGCTACCTTCATTTTGCTTAGATTTAAACCATATACTGCCTTGGTGCATTTCCACTATTTTCTTGCAGAAAGCTAAACCAACACCAATACCCTCATATTCTGATTTCAAATGAAGTCTGGTAAACATATCAAATATTTTATCTTGATTTTGGTCTGTAATACCAATGCCATTGTCAGCTATACAAAATTGCCAATAGGTATCACATTCTGTATAGGTGATATTTATTTCAGGAATTGCATCTTCACTTTGATACTTGATCGAATTGGTGATGAGGTGTTCAAATAATAATTTGATAAGATCTGGAGCAACATCCATCTCAGGAAATAGATGGTAAGTAAGTATCACATTTTTTTGGGTGATTATATCTTTCATTTCATTACTGATTTCAGAAAGAATACCATTAAGGTTAGTGGCTTTGAACTCTTGTTCATGACTTAGTTTAGAGAAGGTGAGCAGGCTCAGAATCATTTGATCCATAATCTTCATCTCATCATGAATATAATTGAAATAGAGGTCAAATTTCTCATTTGGACCTTGGGTTTCCTTTTTAATAAATTGAAGAAAACTACTAGTTGTGCGTAGTGGTTCACTAAGATTATGAGAACAGATGTAGGTGAAATGTTTTAGCTCATAATTTTTCCGTTCAAGTTGTTCCTGTTTATCTCTAATACTATTAATATACTTTTTATTTTCTGATAAGAAGATAGATAAAATAACCAATGAGACCCCTAAATTGATAAAGTCAATTACCATTTGACTATACCTTTGTATTTCTTCAGTTGTGGAAATGAGGGGTTCAAAATGATGGAAATGCCATCTTAAATAGCTGAACACCATTATACCTAAAAGTGTAAATGTATTTTTTTTACGTGTTTTAACTTCTTCAAAAATGATTAAAGGTAGCCCTAAATAAGGAATGAATAGATACTGGAAATGAAAAACTTCTCCTAAGCTAATAGCCATTCCACCAATGATAATTAATGATAAGACACAGTAAATAATTTGAGATAAATGAAACTTCTGATAGTAGTTGAGAAGTAAAATTATACCAAAAACAGGGATTAAGCAACCCGTAATTATTGTAATCTTTGAAGGAGAATTGATTGATATTGAAGTAATAAAAAAAATGATGATAACCCCTATAGCGATTAAAGAAAGTTCATTTAACAAACGTACTTTTTTAATCATTGTAGGAGATTGTCCTTTTTGAATTCCAATGTTGAATACAATATGCTTTAATTTTTTCATAAAAGATATAATTCCTTGTCAATCGTTAATCTACATTTTTATAGCTTTTGGGTTTATAGTGTAGTGTTTTAGTGGGTATTTTATTGACTTCTATAGGTAAATCTTTTTTAATGGTAAAATAAAACTGACTGCCCTGCTGATATTTTGATTGAACCCAGATCTTTCCTTTATGGATCTCTACAATTTTCTTACAGAAAGCTAAACCAATTCCTTGTCCCTTGAATTCATTATCTAAGTGAAGGCGAGTAAACATATGGAAGATTTTTTGCAAGTTCTTTTCTTTAATTCCAATCCCATTGTCCGCTACACAAAACTCCCAGTAATCAGGGGTGTCTTCATAAGAAATTTGGATTACTGGCTTTGTATGTGGTGATTGATACTTGATGCCATTGATAATTAAATTTTGAAAAACCTGTTTAATCTGTGTGGGGAGACCATGAATGTCTGGCAAATAAGAATACTCAATGGTAGCTTCTTTTTCGAGAATCAATTGGCTTAGGTCTACTTCTATTTCACTGATAATATCATGACTGTTGACACTTTGGTAAGTATTTTTGTTTTGTAGTTTTGAAAAAGCCAGCAAACTTAGAATCATGGTGTTCATCCGCTTATTAGCTTCCTCTACATAATGAAAATAGGTATTCAACTTAGCATTAGAGGAATCAGATTCTTCTTTTATGATACTAATAAAGCCATCTACGGTTCGCAGTGGCTCGCTTAGGTCATGGGAACAGATGTACGCAAAATGTTCCAGTTCCTTGTTTTTTTCCTCAACTTCTTCATTTTTCTTTTTCAGTTTTTCAAGGTATTTGTTGTTTTCAGAGGTGAAAAAATAGAAGAGACAGATAATAAAACCGAAAAGGATGATTTCATTGAGCAACCGGGTTTCAAATACAATGCTAGGGTCAAGAAAAATCAGAGGATCAAAATTTCTGAAATGCCATTCTAGATATAGAAAACCAATAATCCCAGCGGATGAAAGTAAGACTTTTACTCTTCCTTTTTTGTCATCCAGTAAAATAAATGGAAGGCCTAAGTATGGCACTAAAAGAAATTGAGAATGTAAAAGCGGGCCTGAAACAATGGCCACAGTCATTAAAATAAATAAGGATAAAAGGCAATGTGTGATTCTTGCCACATAGTATTTCCCTGAATAGTTGAGCAATGGTACGATCATTATTTCAGGAATTACAAGTGCTGTGACAAGTTTTGAATAATACGGAGTGTCCATCACCAATGCATAAATTAGCATAGCCACAGCAGACAAGCACCCCATGAAGGAGATTGAATTGGTTAGATGAATTTTTTTGATAGTATCAGCATCCAATCCCTCCTGCACTCCAATATTTTGGAGTACGGTTATCATTTTTCCGAATCGTGAATTTTTCAATAAGATAAGGGATTTAAAAATTGAGTAATTAGGTTTTTGTGAGCTATTAGAAATATACTATGTGATCGCTAGAATAGAAAATTATAAATCGATTTCACTTTTGAACTACTATACAATGTTATAATCATACAATTTAAAGTGTCGATATTTTACTGAACCGGTAAATGTTTTTTGATGGAAAAATGAAATTTGCTTCCCTCATTGACTTTTGATTCTACCCAAATTTGCCCGCCGTGAATCTCAATTATTTTCTTGCAGAAGGAAAGACCAACGCCAATTCCATCATATTCAGAATCCAGATGAAGACGAGTGAACATGCTGAAAATTTTGTGTTGATTATCTTCCTTAATACCTATGCCGTTATCAACAACAACAAATTCCCAATTGTTGGGGTTTTCTTTAAAGTGAATTGTGATGAATGGTAGAGCATCCTGCTTTTGATATTTGATAGCATTTGAGATAAGGTGCTTAAATAACTTTTTGATAAGTTGAGGTTCTGCGTAAATACTTGGCAGGTACTCATAATTGAAGACAACATTCTTTTCCGCAATGACCTCTTTCAGCTCAATTTTAATATCAGATAAGGTAGTATTCAAGTCGGTTACTTTAAAGTCAAATGCCTTACTTAATTTGGAGAAGGATAAGAGACTTAGAATCATCTGATCCATTCGTTCAATTTCCTCATGTATGTAGTTGAAATAAATGTCTAGTTTTTTGCTCGAGTCTTTGATTTCCTTTTTGACAAACTCTAAAAAGCTACTGGCAGTACGTAAAGGTTCACTCAAATTATGAGAACAGATATAGGTAAAGTGTTCTAACTCATAGTTCTTATCTACTAGCTGTTCTTGCTTTCTTTGAAGCTTCTTGATGTAGCTTTTATTTTCATTGATAAAAAAGAAAAATAACAGAAACACAATACCAAATATGAGAATGTCAGTAAGGAATTGATTGGCTTTCGGGCCGTCTTCAGGAAGTGTGATAAGTGGATCAAAATTACAAAAGTGCCATTCCAAATAGATAAAAAGGAGGATACCAAATAATGAGAATATAATTTTCTTAATTCCAATTTCATCCTCAAACATCACAAAAGGCAACCCGAGATAGGGGAGTAAAACATATTGAAAATGGAATGATTTGCCTAATGTAACACTCATTGAAGTGATGATGAGTAATGCTAAACAGCAAAAAGCAATTTGAGCGATTCTGTAATACCTGAAATAATTTAAAGTGGGAATGATAGATAAAACAGGACCAATAAAACAAAGAAAAACTTTGGCTTCAAGTGGAACATTATACGTAAGTGTAAATATAAAAAGGATGCTGGCGGCTCCAATACACATCAGAGATAGATTATTTGCGAGATGTACCTTTTTGACTGTCATAGCATCCAATCCCTCATGCACTCCAATGTTTTGAAGCGTAAATAGCATTTTTTTGATTCTAGAGTTTTTCAAAGACTGAGGAATTAATTCACAAAATTAGGTAGTCCTATTGGTTAGAAGAAATATACTAGGTCAAATGCAGAATACGAAATATTGAAATGATTAACCAATTGCGTTTATATATAAAGTTATTATCCTACAATTTTACTATAGTTTGCTTATATCAGATTCAAGTCATTTTTTTAACTAAATAAATACTTCTGCACTGACATGGTTATCTTTAAGTGCTAGGTCTTTTTTAATTGTAAAATAAAACTTACTTCCTTGCTGATAAATAGATTCTACCCAGATTTTGCCTTGGTGTATTTCTACTATTTTTTTACAGAATGCTAATCCAATACCATCACCTTGGAAGTCAGATTTTAAATGCAATCTTGTAAATATCTGAAAGATCTTTTTCTGGTCTCTTACTTTTATACCAATACCATTATCTGCCACGCAAAACTCCCAATATTCAGGTGTACTTTTATATGAAATTTTGATAATAGGTTGGGTAAATGGAGACTGATATTTAAGACCATTGATAATCAAATTTTGAAATACCTGTTTAACCTGAGTGGGCAAACCAATGATGTTAGGTAAATTATTAGAGAATTCTATAATTGCATTTTTCTCTGAGATCAATTGATACAAGTCTATTTTTACTTCTCCTATGATGTTATAGACATTAAAAATATGGAACTCATTTTTGTTTTTCAATTTTGCAAATTCTAATAAACTAATAATCATTATATTCATTCTTTGATTTGCCGCCTCCACATAAGAAAAATAAGTATTGAGTTTTTTGTTTGTTAAGTCTGACTCCTCTTTGATGATTCTGATGAAACCATCTATGGTTCTAAGAGGTTCACTTAGGTCATGAGAACAGATATAAGCAAAGTGTTCCAGCTCCTTATTTTTATCCTCAATTTCATTCTTGTTTTTCTTAAGTTTATCGAGATATTTATTATTAATTGATGTAAAAAAATAAAATAAGCTCAATACTATACCAAAGATTGTAAGCTCATTGATTAATCTTATATCACATATTATTTCATCTGGTATTTTAAAAACAGGATCATAGTTATTCAAATGCCATTGAAGGTAAATGAAACCAATAATCCCGAAGGAAGATAATACCACTTTAACATCGGCGGGTTCTTCATCAAATAAGATAAACGGTAGTCCCAAATAAGTTAAAAGTAAAAATTGTGCGTGTGATTCAGTTCCGGATACAATACCAATTGTCATCAAGATGAGAAAGGAGTTGAAAAGGTATGCAATTCTTGCTAATGTGAATTTTTGAAGATAGTTCAGTAATGGAGGTGAAAATAAAAGCAACACAATCCCTCCAATGAATGCTATCATCAAATTACTCAGCTCTAAATAATAAGCGTATAATAACATGATGAATGTCACGCTGATACTCGTAAATGAAAATGAATTGGTTAGAAAGATTTTTTTTACAGTATCAACATCTAATCCTTCGTGCATTCCAATCCCCTGTAGTCTAAATATGATTCTTTTGATAGTCAACAATTGAGCGAGTTAATTTTTGTATTAGGTTACGTATTCTCAATTTAAGACTATCAGCGAACATAAAGAAGAAATGGGCAAATTTAACCCTGTATCTACTAAACAATGTTACAATCCTTCAATTTAGATGGAAACTTGTCAATTATTGACTGTTGATTAAACCTCTTAATTCGTACTCTTTGACAATCACATTCGCTTTAGCTTTGAGTACAAGAGTTCTGCTTTCAAGGTTTTTTTCCTGACAGTCAGAGTAATCTTTATAATTCAGAAGGCCGTTGTCAAAGGCGTCTTTCTTTATTTTTAATTCGCGATCTCTAAATTTAAGTGCCTGTTGGGCTGTTTTCAAAATGACCATTGCATTTTTTAATTCTTCAGATACTACAATTATATCTTTTGTAACTTCTTTCTTATTTTCATCCAGCTGAAGCTTTGCCTGTTGGAGTTGAATTTTAGAAATTTCAACATCACGTGATTTCTTTCCCCACTGCAGTATTGGCCAGCTTAATGTGGCACCTACTAAAACGTTAGTTTGTGGAATCAAAGGAATATTACCAAAATAAAAGCCCTGTGCTGTAAGGGTAATATCTGGAATATGCTGGTTTTTATGAAAGGATAATCCCGCTTCCGCCTTTTCTATCATTAAGTTGGATTCCCTCACTCTGTAATTGTCCAGAATAATGGAAGAATCAGTACTTACAGTACTCAGAAGTTCCAGTACTCCAATGGAATCATAAGTGACTTCAGCTACACTCCATATTGAATCTTGGGGAAAGTCTAAGATGGTATTCAATTGTAATCTATATTTTGAAGCATCAATTTTCGACTGTTGGAATTTGGATTGATGATCGAGCAAATCAGCTTGTAACCCTATGGCATATACGTCTAGTAATTCCCCTGCATCAACACCTACCTCTACATCTTTTAATTTTTTCTGAATCAATTCAATTTGCTCTTGATAGGTTGAGACCTTGGCCTCCTCAATGGCAATGCCTACATAAAGTTTCGAAACACCAGAGCGGATCTGCTGTTCAGCCTCATAGTATTTATTCTGTACTATTTTATAATCAATTTCCTTTACTTCAGAACCTGCTTTTATCTTAAAAATCTGAGAAATGGGCTGATAAACACCAACATTTGCAACTCCTAAAAACGTATTGTTTTCAGCCAATGTAAATTCTGCTCCAAAGGGAATAGGAGGGACTTCACCGATCAATGGCAGTTCATTGACTTTTAAGCTGACATCAGATGTTCTCTCAGTGTGATAATACCAAAAAAGGCCTCCATCAAGTATCACAGTTGGAAGGTAATTGGCTGTGACTTTATGGACTTCCTTTTGCTTTTTCTGAATCTCAAGCTGCAATAATTGTAATTGTTGGTTGTTTTGTTTTGCAATCTCAACACATTGATCTAACTGTATGGTTTCTTGAGCCAGTAGGTCATTGGGTTGGAAAATGAAAAAGAATAGAATCACTGCAGCTCCTTTTGAAATGTGCTTTTTGAGTTCTTCTGTCATTCCAAACTTCCAATAAAGGACAGGAATTGTCAATAAGGTCATAAACATGGAGAAGACAAGACCTACAGCAAGAACTGTGGCCAAAGGTGCCCACATTGGAGAACCTGAAATAATCATTGGTGTCACCCCAATTGCGGCCGCCATAGTGGTAAGAAAAATAGGCCTGATTCTTCTTTTGCCCGCCCCAATTGCGGCTTCTTTGATGGTGTGATTTTCTTTGATGACTAATTCATTGGCGAAATCGACTAAAATAATGGAGTTCCTCACTGATACCCCCACTAAAGAAGCCAATCCTACAAATGCTGTGAAACCAAATGGATAGCCTGATAATAGCAGTCCGAAGAAGGCCCCAAATACACTAAGCGGAATTGCAGCTAATACAATACTCACCTGATTCAGAGTCTTGAATTGCATCAGAATAACAAGGAATATGATAAATACACAATAAAGAATCACATTGTTCATTTCTTCAAACGTTTCTCTTTGACTTTCATCTTCACCGCCAATCTCTAATTCATAACCATGTGGCATCTGATAATTGTTCAATTCCTCACGAATGGAATTAAGCACTTGTGAAGGCAGTACATCCACCTTAGTTTGTGATTCTACGGTCAATGTATTTACACCGTTTCTATGTTTGATATTAGAAGGCATCCATGCTGGGGAAATTTCAGCCACTTCCATCAGTGGAAAACTTGCTCCTGTAATCATACTGGTCACATAAAAGTTTTTCAACCCTTCAATGTTCTTATGTTTTACAGATTTATCTTGAATAATGATGGGCAAAGCGGTATTTCCTTCCCACAATGTACCCACGGACATTCCTGTATAAGCTACCGTAAGTTGCCTCATGATAGTAGCTTCACTGATGCCCAATTGTTGTGCAACGTTTTTAATGGTATTTACTTCAATACTTAATTGATTTTCAAAATGATCATTTCTAACATTAAAAGAATAAGGAGATTTTTCTAGGATGGTTCTTATATCCTTGGCAATCTTTTGAATAGTTGCATAATCTTTTCCTTTGATTCTTAATTCGATGGGTGCTTCATAAGGAGTTCCTTGTTGCATTTTTTTGACATCAATCACAGCCTCTGGGAACTTGTCGGGAAGAATTTCTTCTAATTCAGCTACCCATTCTTCAGTAGCTTCATTAGAAATGGTATTGATCAATAATTGGGACAGATTACTTTGTGGGAATTTTGGAGCATAGTTGTAGTAAAATCTTGGGGAGGAAGTACCAACAAAACTAGCATAGCTGACCAATTTTTCATTGCTGTTGATCTGCTTTTCAATTTCAAGTGTAATGCTATCAGTGACGCTCAATGCGGTACCTTCTTTGGTTCTTATTTCAATCACAAATTGATTCCTTTCGGCGGCAGGGAATAGCTTTTGTTTTAATAGAAAATACAAACTGCCGCCAACAATAAATGACAGGGTAGAGAAGAGAAATAACGTTTTTGGATACTTAAATGAAAGGTCAATGGCATGATCAAAGAAGAGCTGTAAGTAATCCAGCATACTTTTCTTTCCACCTTCTTTTTTCTCAAATTTCTTTTTGATAAAAGTATAACATAAATAAGGAGTGAGAAGCATGGCCACCAAATAGGAAGCATTAATGGCAATAGCCACAGTTAAAGGAAGAGAGTGAATAAACTCGCCTACTGCTCCTGAGAGGGTGATAAGTGGGAAAAATGCTCCAGCAATAGTCAACCCTGCGGTAAAAACAGGAATTTTCAATTCGTCTGCCGAACGCCAAGCGGCTTCATAAGGATCAAAATCTTCTTCTAATTTCTCAACATAATTATCAGCAATTACAATGGCATCATCTACCAGCATTCCTAAAACCACAATAAGCGAGGCCAATGAAACTTGCTGTAATTGTATGCCTAAACCATCAAGAATACCAAACGTAAAGGCTACTGTAACAGGAATGGCCAACGTGGCAATAAGTGCCACTCTGAATGGAAGTAAAAGCAGGATTACAATAATCACGGAGATTATAGCGATGAAAAACTCACGAATAAAATCATTGATACTTTCTTTTACATTTTCAGGCTGATTGACCACATAATCAATTTTTACATCTGAAGGAATCTCAGATTGGTATTCTTCTACCATGTTTTCTACTTCCTCTCCAAAATCAACAATATTGAAACCGTTTTGCATTTCCATTGAAATTAGAATGGAGGAGGTACCATTGACTCTGATATATTGGTCATCTTCTTTAAATCCTCTTTCCACTTCGGCAATATCTTTGATCCGAATAGTTTCTCCTTGAGCGCCTACGGCAATAATTTGATTTTCAATATCTGATTGGTTGGAGAATTGATGTGTGCTGATAAATTGTGTATTGATGCCATTTACTTCAATACGCCCGGAGGGAACAATCAGATTTTCACCAGCTAAAGAGGCAAGAATTTGAGGAGTGTATATTTTATATTGACTTAGCTTTCTATAATCCACATTGATGTAATAACATTCTTTTTTGGAGCCCATCTTTTTGATTTTAGAAAGGGAAGTAATACCTCTCAGCCGATCACATAACTCATCTACATACCCTTGGTTTTCTCTGCTGCTTCTATTTTTACTTTGGAAAGAAACCAAAAGTGCCACGGTATCCCCAAAGTCAGATTGTACAATGGGGCCTATCACGCCGGAAGGGAGTTCTGTGAGTTTAAGCAAATTAAGGCGGTTTTGAAGCTTTGACCAGAAAATATCAGCTTGCGTAACGTAATCCTGTAATTCTACAACGATGTACAAAACCCCTTCCCTAGAATTGGAATAAGTTTTTTCTTTATTGACTTCCTCAAAACTGAAAAGTACATCTTCAATTTTTGCTGTCACTTTTTTTTCCACATCAACACTGCTCGCCCCTGGGAAAAATGCCACAACCAGTCCCTCTCTAATGTTAAATTTTGGATCTTCCCTTCTTGGCATCGTTTCCAAAGAGAAAATACCATACATGACAATTAGGAAAGTGATAGTGAGAATAATCTGCTTGTGGTCAAGTGCTTGTTTTACAATAGACATAATGCTCGGTTTTTAAAGTTTTACAGCACTTCCATCCATTAAATTGATAGGTGGATTAAGAATCAATTCATCATTGGCATATAAACCTTTGTCAATAATGATGTTGTTTCCAGTAATCTTCCCAGGGAAAACTCTTTGCTTGTGAGCCAGTCCTTTTCTTTTTACAAATACATAATTGAGACCATCGATGTCTTTGGTGACTAACTGTATAGGAATACTTATTTTTTCTTCACTGCCATTCTCATAAACCTCCACATTACAAAGCATTCCTTCTTTGTATTTATGCTCTTTATTATCAATCAAAATATCCAAACGGAAAGTTCTTGAAAGTAGGGTTGCGGTCGGGTGAAGGGTGGTGATTTTACCCATAATGGTATCTTGAGTAGCATTGATTATGATTTTGCATTCTTTATTATAATCAATGTTATTGACCTTGTTTTCTGGAATTCCAACCGTAGCAAAAACAGAGTTATTATTAATGATTCTAATAATTGGTTCTCCTTTTGAAATACCACCACCGTTTTTGACCCAGATTTTACTGACCGTACCACTCACTGCTGCTCTAAGTGTTGTGTAGTCCAATTTGTTTTGATAGAGTGTATAATTGGATTTTGCTTGTTGCTGTAAGAAGACGATTTTATTATAATCTGCTTCCGCCAAACTTCCCGCTTTGTACATTTTTGTTAAACGTTCTAGTTGGTCATTGGCTTCATCTAATTGGGCTTTTGCAATTTTTACAGCTTCATTATAATCCACTCTGTCCAGTTGAGCCAGTACTGTTCCTTTCTTGACATTCTGACCTTCCTTTACTTTGATAACCGCTAATTTTCCATCAATCAAAAATGAATGCTCATGCTTACCTTCTGATTTTATTTCCCCAAAAAGATCTAAAGAGGGTTGTATTTTCTGAGCCTTTATTTTTTCAACGTTCACTGTGTATACAGTGGTCGTTTTTTCTTGGAGATCTTTTTTACATTGGAAAAAAACGAAAACGCCAATCATGAGAAAGAAGAAGATTTTGTGGTTCATTGTCAAAAATAGTAGTGTGTTTTTGGGAGTAAATGCGATGTAATAAGAAGTTACAAATTGATGAACTGAATTAATAGTCTTTTGTTTTAAATAAAGGTATAAATAACCTAAGTGCCATATTATCTATAAATCGTTATTTTCTTTAGTAAGTGTTCAAAATAAAAAAGCCGTTGAATCAAGAAGAAACAACGGCTTTTACTACTGATGTGGGATCTTAAAGATCTTTAGAAAGTAAATCTTCTTTAAGGGATTCATTGAATGTCATGTTCCCAATGAAGATGTTTAAAAGGCTTTTTTGGAATTCCTTTCCTTGAATTACTCCTTTCTCTTTGTTGTTTTTTGAGAGGTGCAATTCGTTGTTGTAACATGTGAATCTGAAGTGGTCACCGATTTTTACTTCTTCTTGAAACATGCTGAGGAAAGTTTCGATGTCACCGACAATGTTATCAATCTGACCGTTATTGGCTTTAATAATAGAGTCTTTAAAACTCTTGTCAATAGAGATCATTTTGTGTGGAATAATACCATCAAATTTCTTGATGTTATTGACCATGTCACCAAGTTCACCTGACTTCATTAGCTTCATGTTTTCGTCATGAACTCGGTTCACTTCTTCAATAGTCTTATCCGACTGGAATTGATTGGATGTGATGACCATTTCAATCATTTTTGCATGGTCATCGTAGATAATTTTAATTGGATCATCAGTTCTTTCATAAACATACAGTCCGCATACAAAAAGCTTAAATAGGCCTGACGAATGCATTCCATGTCCATTTAGTTTTAAGTTTTCATTTTCGACTGTAATTACATTTGGGAATTTTACGTTTTTAAAAATTGAGACGTCGTAGGTTTGTTCCTGTGAAAATACGTGTGTTGATGATAAAATTAATAATAGAGTGTAAATGAATTTAGCCATAAATAGAAGTATGAAATAAAAAATTTTGTATTACTGCATTGCAATTATTGATATTAAAATTTATTTTTTTGGTGAGCGTTGTCACTGTTTCGCTTAAAAGCGTCTATATCACACTAAAATATTTTCATTTGTACTGAAATAGTATAATTTTTTATAGATAAAGTCCTCTTTCAAATGTAAAGGAATTTTAATTAGTGATAATCTTCACCCGTTATTAATGAGATTGATTGAAGTGGTGAAGTGTATAATGAATTCACACTTTGCTAATAAGGGTTGTTTTGGCTGTTTCTTATTTCAAAAAATGATTAAAACTGAAAAAAAGGGTACAAAAAAAGAGGAGTTTGACTCCCCTTCATACATTAATTTTAGGACAAAATGAATTATTTTAATAGCCATTCAATGGCTTCCTCGTTGTTGGTGAAGTATTGGATTTTTAATGCTTGTTGATCTTTTGCATCATCAATAAATTGATCAAAAGAGATCTGTGCGAAGAAATCTTCAGAGACTATCCAAGCCACTTTTGTAAGTCCAATGTCAGCTACAACCCCAACAAATTTTTGGTTGATCCAATCTTGGGTTTCAGGCATTACATTATAATAGGCGTTTTTTGAGTCGACCAACATTCCTTGTGGTGCATATTTTTGCGTAATATCTAAATGTGATAAAACTTCTTGCCGGTATACTTCTTCCGGCATGCTGATAGGGGTTGTCCAAATAGTTCTTAGAATTTTGTTGGGTGCATTCCAAAAATTGGTGATATACTCACTCTGATAAACTAGCTCGTATTCCATTCTTTTCAATTGGTAATTTTGATTCTAATATGTACTACTTCAAAAGACGAACGATCTTTTTCCTTTTGACACTGTACTAAATAAAGATAAAGCTTTTTATAAATAAGTGCTTGTTCATTTATTATATACTTAGAAAAGTGCAAGAAATACTTTTTTCAAATCAAAATGGACGAATAAGGTACTTTTTGGGCTTATTGAGGAAATCGTACTGTTCTGAATGTGCGTTAAGTAGAGTGTAAGTTAGATAGTTAAGCCAATTAAATCAACATTATCTATAACCCAACTACTGTCTACTACGGTGCGGATGATGATCCGTGCCAAGAAATTGATAAATGAGATCGTTGTAAATGATGTATTATTAAGTTTATGAAATAACTAACCTTGCTTCAAGATTTGATTATTTACTGTTTTGATTGTAGATACCCTACCTATTATATAGGTAGGGTTTTGCGTTTTAAAATTATCGTTAGGCTTTGAATAAAAACATTGAAATGATAAATAGAGTTAAGTAGTTGATCATAATTTAAATGCATTTAAGCTATAGATAATTTTGAACGGGTACTTATGATAGGGTTTTGCATCATTTCTCATACTTATTAGAATAGTAAACAAAATTCACAACTGATAAGGCCTATTTTCATTTCATATTTTAAATTCTTTCTCTCCTGTTTTGCTCAATTTGGAAACATGGGGCGGTTCTGACAGAATTCAAGGAAAAGCTAAGTTTATTCCTCTGCCATATGTAGATTATGGTGTACAGTCAGAAGCTACGATTGGAGTTATTCCAGTAATTAGTGTTTAATCCATCAGAAAAAGATACCCTTTCTCCATTTTCCTGTGTAGGTGTTTTTTCTATGTATAGTCAAAGCGGTACATGGAGGGTAATGGCATTTGGTCAGTTTTACTTCAATGAAGATAAATGGAGAATATCTACAGTGGCTGGTGTTGGTGATTTCAATTTCCTGACATTCGTAGGAAGTCAAATTAACCGATCGTATCGATATAATGCAGTTTTAGACTACGCAGATTTACATGTAAGCCGAAAAGTGTTCAAAGATGTATATGCAGGGATGGGCCACACCTATACTCGCTTTAATACATTATTTACAGCTGAGATGCCACAAAGTGCTTCAACTATTTACGGTTTAACGCTTGAAGTATCTATTGATAAACGATCTAATATATCCTACCCTCGCAGTGGTTACTTAATTAAGACTAACTTTGTGACACATTCAGCTTTTATGGGTAATACACAAAAGTCTAATCCATTGACATTAGAATACAATCATTATTTTCCAGTAAGAAGAAATAGAGATGTATTTGCTGTCCGTTTGTTTACAGGTTATACACTTGACAAGAAATGTTATTTACTTAACATGTAATTAAATTTAGTAGTAACAGCTTTTGATAAAGAGAAATATAATCCTACTAATATTTACTTCTTTTCATAATTAGTTTGATAATTATATCGTTGTTACTTTAGTTTTATTAAGAAATAGATTCTTTCTTTTGTCATACATTTGAAATAGCAAACAATTTTTTAAAACCAATTTTTTTGAACCAATTTTATTCATCAATTTTTTTATGAAGAACCTAGTTTTAGTTTTCTTAGTTCTATGTACTGCTTTTGCCTGTAGTACTTCAGAGCAAGAAGAAAACTCTGTGATACCAACAGACAAAACCTACTCTATTAAGGTTGCATTGTCACCACCAGAATTTGTATCCTTCAATCGAACAAATAACAATTATTTTGAAGGTCAGTATTGTTATTTTACATTACGTAGCGAATCTGGAGATCTTTTATTTGATTCTACTCCTGGATCTGATGTTGTAGAATTATCAGAAGTAGTACCTGGCAAATACATTATTGACATTCGTATTGATGATCATATTGGAAACTGTATGGGTATTGCAAAAAGATCGATCGAGGTAATTGATAAGGACCTTGAATTTAATATGAAGCTTGAACCGAAAGGTTTTGTGTATAAAATTAATGCAACATCAGAAATCCCATCTGATTTTACTTATAATATTAGATTACGAACAAATGAGTCTGTTACCGTTACAGAACGTTACTATCTTCAAAATTGGGGGAATGAAGATTGGCAATATAGGAATTTAGAAAAATATTTTTTTATCGAGACGGAAAGTAACCCTTACTATAACATTGTTCCTACGGAGAACTATAGATCAATTGAAACGTCTGGTGTATTTGATCATATTTATGTTTCTTTTGCAAAATATGACACGTTGAATTGGGAAAATAGTGAGTATTATTCATGGGAGTCTGATTTAGATCAACTTGAGATAAATATTGGAGATCGAATTGATTTTGACATAGATATCAAAACTATTTTTGACGCATTAGTGGATAAGGACAACGAAATTACCAATGGAAACCAAGTGGAAATTGGAGGTATTGATTGGAATGACCGTAGAATTGAAATCAAACTTTAAAAATGAAAAAAACTATATTACTTAGCATACTTGTAATTGCTGGGCTATCTTCTTGTACTAATAAATTAGTAGAGGAAGTGAATACAACTGAAACAAGTAGTGAACGAATAAATACAACATTTGCTAATTCAGAGATTGATAAAGCACAATCACAAATTTATAGTAATGGGCATTCCTCTTGGAGAGCACAAATCCTACTTGCAGGACCGCTTTCAGGTACTAATTCGACCTATCTTACATATGGTAGCGGTTTTACCACTAACGATGCCATTTCAAGTGCGTTAATTGATTTATTGTATTCAATAATAACACCATCTTATGCATCTACTCGATTGGAGCTATCGAATAGTAATCTAAGTGATGCAGATGTCAAAATTGCTCAACTTGATGTTGCTAATGTAATCAATCAATTACTTGTAACTCAGTTATATGGTGATATTCCATATTCAGCAACAAAGAAAGGTTTTACGGCAGGAATCTATTACCCTGAGTTTGATACACAGGAAGAAGCTTTGGAGTTAATGATTTATGATTTGACTGAGGCTCGTACAGTTTTAGACTCTATTGATGATGTTCAAGATGCAATACGATACAACTTTGGTGTGAATAATAAAGACGGTTACATAAAGTTAATCAATTCATTATTTATCAAGATTGGAGTATTGATGTCAGAAGCGAATCCGGTTCGTGGTGCTGAGGTCTTTAAAATGGGATACAATCACACTGGTGGTTATATAAAATCATGGCAAGATGTACCGGTTATCTACCATACAGAAGAGGGAGGCCCTTGGGGAAATTCAATAAACGGTTATGGTGTAGTCAATCAATCAAGAGTTGGTGGCTTTAGTGGTAATTTCATTTCGCCTGAAGCGTTAGAGTTGATGCAAGCGAATCAAGACCCTAGAATTTTCCGATTATTTTCACACCTTGATTACACATGGTCATCTGAAGCCTATACGAAATATGAGAACTATGATAATTTTGATCCGTTTGCAATTGCGGGGATGAATAATAATGGAAACTTTAAAAAAGTACACTATAGAGGTCTTCGTTTAGCTTCGACAAGTGATGGTGGACGTGGGTTATTTTATACAGAAAATAATAAGACTATACAACATGTAGAGTATTGGGCTGACCAAACAATGGATTTTAGTGTTGGACAATATATTATGCCTGCTGCAATATCACCTGCAACTTTTAATGGAACATCTCCTACGATTGTTCTTGGAGCGGATGAAGTGATGTTCCTAATTGCAGAAGCATCAACAATTCCAGAGTATGGAATTAACAATAATGATGCTTTTAAACAAGCTATTGAATTGGCCCAATCTAAATATGATGCTGTTGGGTTTGGTGGAGCTGATGTTGAAACTTCGTTAGTGGATAGGTATAAATTACAAACAAATTCAGCGTATGATCATTCAGCAAACAAAATAAAGTATGTAGATGATGCAATAGCTCGTTATAATGCTTCTGCGAATAAACGTGAGGTAGTTATTACCGAGCACTGGCTATCATTGATTGGCGATAAGTCTATTGAAGCATTTTCACTGTTGAATAGAACAGGGTATCCAAGTTTTATGGAAAGAACAATTTCTGAACAAAATAGATTTATTGACCTACCTTCTTATGCTCAAAGTCCACTTGAATCAGTCGATGAAGCTGTTATTGGTACACATCGTGTGGAAAAGCACCAAGGCGGTGTAACAAACTATGTTCGTCCATATCGTATTGAATATTCAATGTGGGGGCAATTCAGTGGACCAAATAAAGATAATGCTATTGAGCGACAAAAAGCTCAGTTTAATTCTAGTAGCGCAACTCATTTTATAGCAGTTCCTCAATGGATCAGTAAGAAATAAAATAATGTATACTATCTATAAATTAAAAAGAGCTAAAGTTGAAATATTTATAGACACTATTTTGAATGCAGGGAACTTAACAGTATGCCATAGTGTTATATAGGTGAGATTTAGACATAAATATATAGATAAGTACAAAGAGAGTATAAAACCCTAATTACTATTAGTTAGGGTTTTATTTTTGTGTAAAGACATTAGAGATTTAGTTTTAATGTTTAAAAACTCTTCTCAGGAGAATCAAAATTATAGATAGGTTCGTCTTGTATGTTAGACGAATATTTTATGAATAGTTAATGGTTATGTATTGTGGTATGTGAGGACATTGCGATGCAACATACCGTACGTGCTTCTATGTACATGCTAGGACTTAGACACTGTAGATGCCCCTATGTACATGTTGTACATGCTAGGACTTAGACACCGTAGATGCCCCTATGTACATGTTGTACATGCTAGGACTTAGACACCGTAGATGCCCCTATGTACATGTTGTATATGCTAGGACTTAGACACCGTAGATGCCCCTATGTACATGTTGTATATGCTAGGACTTAGACACCGTAGATGCCCCTATGTACATGTTGTATATGCTAGGACTTAGACACCGTAGATGCCCCTATGTACATGTTGTATATGCTAGGACTTAGACACCGTAGATGCCCCTATGTACATGTTGTATATGCTAGGACTTAGACACCGTAGATGCCCCTATGTACATGTTGTATATGCTAGGACTTAGACACCGTAGATGCTCCTATGTACCGTTGTACATGCTAGGACTTACACACTGTACATGCTGTTATGCTACATTTAAGAGGGTAACTATAAAAAACCTTGTATTTAGATATGTAATCAGAAAATCAATTAGGTGGTAGAATTGATTAAAAAGAAAAGGCTTACTACAACCAAAGAGTTGTAGCAAGCCGTAACCATTTCAGTGAGAAAGGTTGTTTTTGGAAACTGTGAAAGAAATTACTTTTTCATGATTTTCTTTGTAAAGTATTGACCATCAATCAATATCTGAAGTAAGTAGATGTTGGATGGCAGTGTATTAATATCTAACGTAATCGATTTTTGACCCACCTTATTCCACTCTCTGACGGTTTGTCCAGAGGTATTCTTTAAAGAAAAGAGCACAAACTGACCTCTGGGATTGTCATCAAATGTGATGATGATGTATTGTGAAGCAGGGACAGGTGCCACCTTAATACTGCTGTTGAAATGATCATCAATTGAGGAAACAATATCAACTGTAGCGAACGATTCTGTAGTAGAATAGTCACTTTCCACTTGGTTATTCTTTGCTTTCACTCTTACATAGTAAGTAGTGCTGCTGATCAGGTTTTCAAGAATCACTTCGGTGGTATTTACTGAACTTTTAATGATAATTTGACTCTCCGTAAAATGTTCATCATTGCTTACCTCGTAGTCGTAGCTTGTTGCGTTTTCTACTTTATCCCAAGAGACAGTCAATTGAGTTGTCGATGCATTTGAAATGACTAAATTCATAGGTGCATCTAAAGTAGGAATAGCTTCCGTAATGCCTTCTATAATATCAGAAAATGCACTACTTGTATTGCTATTTATCGCTTTTACTCTAAAGAAATAGGTAGAGGCAGCATTTAAGTTATTGATTTGAACTGTGGTGGCGTTCACAATCATTCCTTTATTGCTAATATTATTTTCAAAGTCACTACGGTCCGTACTTAACTCATACTCATAACTAGTTGCGTCTTGAACTTTTTCCCAAGTAAAAGTCAATTGTGTAGTTGTTGGATTCGAAACCACTAAGTTAGCAGGTATATCCAATGTTGGAATAGCTGTTGTAGTTCCTTCAACGATATCCGAAAACGCACTTTCAGTAGTACTGTTTTTAGCTTTTACTCTGAAGAAATAAGTAGAGGCAGGGGTTAAGTTTTCCAATTCAATTGAAACTCCATTATCGACAGTTCCTTGAGTAAGAATGTTGTTATTAAAGTCATTACGATCTGTACTTAACTCATACTCATAACTAGTTGCGTCTTGAACTTTTTCCCAAGTAAAAGTCAATTGTGTAGTTGTTGGATTCGAAACCACTAAGTTAGCAGGTATATCCAATGTTGGAATAGCTGTTGTAGTTCCTTCAACGATATCCGAAAACACACTTTCGGTAGTACTGTTTTTAGCTTTTACTCTGAAGAAATAAGTAGAGGCAGGTGATAAGTTATCGAATTGAATAGTTTCTCCGCTTGAAATAGATCCATTAGTAAGAATGTTGTTGTTAAAGTCATTACGATCTGTACTTAACTCATACTCATAACTAGTTGCGTCTTGTACTTTCTCCCAAGTAAAAGTCAATTGTGTAGTTGTTGGATTCGATAGCACTACATTGGCAGGAATATCCAATGTTGGAATAGCCATTGTTGTACCTTCTACGATTTCTGAAAACGCACTTTCAGTTGTAGAGTGTTTAGCTTTTACTCTGAAGAAATAAGTAGAGGCAGGGGTTAAGTTTTCCAATTCAATTGAAACTCCATTATCAACAGTTCCTTGAGTAAGAATGTTGTTATTAAAGTCACTATGGTCCGTACTTAACTCATACTCATAACTAGTTGCGTCTTGTACCTCATTCCAAGTGAATGTCAGTTGTGATGTAGTGGTATTGGAAACGACTATATTCAAAGGAATTTCTAATGTAGGAATTTCAACTGTTGTACCTTCAATGATATTGGTAAATTCACTTTCAAAAAGTCTATTTACCGCTTTTATTCTAAAGTAATATTTAGTAGAAGGAGTGAGGTTACTTATCTGTACAGTTTCTGCATTCATCACCATTCCTCTGTTGCTGATATTCGCCTCAAAGTGATCACGGTCTGTACTTAGTTCATACTCATAGCTTGTTGCATTTTGCACTTTATCCCAATTGAATGTCAATTGCGTTGTGGAAGTATTGGAAAGAACCAAATTTGTTGGTGGATTGATCTTTTCCATAATTCGAACATTATCAAAGCTAAAACCTTCTGCTGTATTTAAGTGATCAAAGGAGTTGAATGAAAATCTGAATAATACTTTTTTAAAATGATTTGTGGTTGAGAGATTTGAAACTGATCTGACAAAATCATAGGAATTACTTTCATCCAATGAAGAACCAGACCAATAAGAGACCGTGCCAAAGAAAAATGGCCCATTTGAATAATATACTTTATTATGCCAGTTTTCACTCTCCTCATTAGGGTGAAAATCTACCCAAGTGACACCTTGATCTATACTATATTGAAAGACAACATTATCATTTATGGCAGTAATATAATCTCTTTCAAAAGTGATGTTCCACCATGAATCAAATGAAATGTCGATATTACTAAGCTCGGATATATCAAAGAATGGACTGACGATGTATGATTTTTCTTCTTGATTATAATGGCCATCTAAGTTGGTTGCCCAGACGTTGCCCTGTTTTTGATCTGTTGCTACACCCCATTCCCATGAATTGTTTGAACCATAAGTAAACCAATCACCATTATCATTTTCAAAATCTTCATTATATGGGAATTGAGAAACAATAGGCAATACCTGAATATCTTTTGAGAAAGTGTTATTGCTTGTGTCAAAATCTTTATCCAATACAATTTCAACGTCAACTGTATGTTCACCTACTGTCAGTGCTTCAACATCATCAAGAGTAATGATGCTTGATCTGTTAGGGGTAATTGATGTTGTAATATTCTTTTCTACTACTTCACCACCATCAATTTGATAGGCAATTTTGAAGTTGTCTTGTGTTTTTCCACCTTCGTTTTTTACTTCAACTTTCAATTCAAAATTCCCATTTGCAGGAGCAAAGTCAGTGAGAATATTAGTCAATGCTAGGTTGTGATTGGCAGATAAAATAGTGACATTATCAAAAGAAAATCCTTCATGATCTCTTGAAAATTGATTGCTGTCTTGCGCTTCTACACGGTATCTAAATACCACATGTTGTTGGTTCCCAATTTGATCATTTTCAACAGTATGTCTTTGGAATCCATTCGAATTTCCTGCCCACCAGTGATCTCTATGCAGTATAGGTCTGTATTGATTTAAATCATAACGGTGGTGATTGTACCAACCTAGCCCTAACAAGTGCCATGTTTTTCCTAAGTCTGTACTGTATTCCATCAGTGCGCCACCACGACCATTTTGGATGTTATATTCAATGTCCATTGACAGACGCATTTTAGCAATGTCTGTAAAATCAAATACAGGACTGACGATATAAGAAACTTCTTTTCTATTGAGATAATGGGATTCAATATCTGACTTCCAGATCTTTCCGCCGTTGCCGTTTACATATTCCCAAGAGCTTCTAAAGCCCCCAGCTACCCAGGAACCGTCGTTGTTTTCTAGGTTTTCATTGTAAGGAAGACTACTAAGAATAGGGGAAATAGTAAAATTTTCAGTGATACTGTTGTTCGAATTATCACCATCATTTGAAAGTCTCAATTCAAGTGGGAAAGTCCCATTTTCTTCTCCCACTATACCTGTTACCGTTACAGTGGCGGTAGCTCCTGCAAGTACTTCTTGATCAAAATTAACGGAACCTCTAGGTTGATCACCCAATTTATAGGAAATAGAAAATGCTCCCAATGCATTACTGCCAATATTTTCAACCTCAACTTCAACTTCAAAAGGAACACCTTCGGCAATAACAATGGGTTTTTCGATCGAATTGATTTTTAAATCTGTTGCACTTTGAGGCAAGATTTCTAAGTTGAATTCATCATTGATGGCAAACACATCATTGGCTTGGTCCACGAAGAATTGAATGGCTTGTTGACCACCTCTGTCAAAAACTAGATTATCAATCGTAATTGTTGTTTCAGCATTAGGCGCTAACATAGTGTTGGAAGCTGTAATTGTAATTTCTCCAGCACCATTATATTGGTGGGAGACATTAAAATTATTCAATGCTTTTGTACCATAATTTTTGACTGTCACTTCTGCCGAAAATGGAACTCCGACTTGTACATTGTTATGTACAATGTTTACTGTTTCAATACCCAAGTCATAATCTACTTCTTGGAGAGAGAAATTATCAAACGCAAAACCTTCTGTTGGATTGTGACTAATTGAATGTAGGAAAAAGCGAAACATCACTTGTGATTCACCCCCGAGTTTTTCAGATTCCAAAAAGGCAGGGACATAATCTTCATTTTCTTCTTCATACGCCCATCCAGCTCCATTAAAGCTTGGAATGTTACCTTCATTGAACCAGTTTTGGCTTCTACCTTCATCGGTGAGTGAATGCCAAGATTCGCCCAAATCAGTGCTGTATTCTAATCTGACACCATCGCGAGGATCAAAAAAGATAGATTCCGTTAATTCCCACCAAAGGTCAAATGAAATCTTTACTTTTTCTACAGCCGATAGATCAAAAAGAGGACTGATAAGGTAAGATTGTTCTTGTGGATTATAGTTGCCATCAAGATTTGTTTTCCAAGCCTTATCACTTCCGTTGGCCGCTTTATTAATGATCGTACTGTTAGGTGTGCCCCATTCCCATGAGCTGTTGTTGCCCATAGAGAACCATTGACCATTATTTCTTTCAAAGCCTTCTTGATACATTAACCGATCAATCGTACTGTTGATGAAAACCGTAAATGAAGCGGTAATGCTATTATTGACATTAATTCTGATCTGTGTGGCACCCACTTCATCATTTTGTGGCGTTAAAATCAGTTGATTGCCTTGTATTGTTGCAGTGACAAGGTCTTCATCATCACTTGTGATCATCACCGTGTGATACTCATTATTTAGTGCTGTAATATCAATTTCATGTGTGTTGGTACCCAATTCAATAAAGACGTTGTTCTTAAATTGATTGAGGGTACTTTCATTTGAAGCTACTAATTGTGGAGAGAGCGCAAAGCTATTCTCTGCAATAAAAATGGAGGAAAAAATAGATAAAAAGAGAATAAGCTTCCAACCAGCTAATGTGGACAGTTTGTAATAATAAAGTTGAAACATTTAATATAATTTAGATTGAATGTATGTTGAGTTATATCATGAGCGGTCTCCTAAATAGAAGTCTGTATTGACCTTAAAAAATGATCAATTCTATTACGCAGTAGAGAGAGTTTACTACTTATTCTAAAATGATTTAAGTACTAAGTCAAAAATAAATCATAGTTAATTCTAATTTATTTTTTGTGAGTACAACGCTAAAAAACGTATGAATAGTGGTTCTATTGAAAGTTTTTTGAAGGAAGTAATCGCAAAACAATAAATAGAATTAGTATTAGATAATTTTGAATTTGTACTTTATAAAAAAGGATGATGATAAACTCAACGGATTAGTTCATTTTTATGGTTCTTAGTCTCGGAATTAAAGACGAAGAGTAAAGCGGGATATACCAAAGAACTGTCGGTTTTTTCTATAGGTATACCCGCTATTTATTTTGATTAATTAAGGGGTGACAATAAACTGTATACTAAGCCTTCGTTCCTTTGCAACATTCCTACAGAACTACACTTTACTAAAGCAAAAACATTTACCTTGTGCTCTGTTTTCATTTTGTAGTTCTTCCGTTGGCCTTGAAGGGAAAAGCGTGAAGAATTTCATGGAATGAGCCGGTTAAAATGATTTTTTTGTTTGAGCAAAGCGAGTTTAAAATCATTCAGGTGAAAGGAATGAAATTTAGCTTTTGACTTCAAAGCCTTGAATTTTTTGCTTCGTTTTTGTTTCAAGACAAAAATGAAGAAGAAGGAGGATTTGAAGTAGAACATCAAAAGCTTGCAGAAACATCAATTAATAGTTGACGAAGGTTTAGTGTCTTATTGTTTATTTTCGATATACTTTACGATGTCGTTATAGTTATACCTTTTAGCAAGGTCAAGAGGAGTATCCCCTTCATAGGTCTTAAGGTCCAATCGGGCACCGGCATCAATTAAAACTTTAGCCGCTTCAGTATTACCATGCCAGATTGCATCATGCAATGGTGTATAACCATTATTTAAACCTTGATCATTGATGTATTTGTCGGCATCACTATGTTGTACCAACATTTTCATAATCTCAGTATTGCCCATATAGCCTGCTTTATGAAAGGCAATTGCATTCATCAAATAACCTCTCTGACCAATGTCAGCGCCTGCTTCCAAAAGTACTTTTGTAGTGGCAGGGTAATTATTCCTTGTAGCCACCAATAGGGGAGAGTGACGGTCATTTCCATCACCAGTGACAAAAGATTCTGTATTTACACTCTGATTTTCATCAATCAATGATTGCACAAGGTCGGCTTTCTCTTCATCAGAAAGTGTGTTATCATTTACTGTTTGATAGATTTTTTGAGCCTCAATTTTTTTCTCTAATTGTTTTTCATAAGCATTGAAAATAGCAATTAAAGCAGCATTTCTCTTTTGTTCATCTTCAGTTTGATGTTGATCAAATCCGCCAATAAAGTCCTTAGCTATTCTTCCTCCAAAAGGAGATTTAGCATAAATATTAATATCAGTTGCTGTCAATAACGCCTTGATATTTTCAGGTTTGCTGTACCAAGTAGCCACCATCAATGGAGTGTGACCAGCATGAGGTGTATGCAAATTGACAAAAGCACCGGCTTCAATCAGATGTAAAATGAGATTGGGATTATCTCCTTGTGATGCAATGTGTAAAGGAGCATTGCCCATTTTAGAATCTAACTGATTAACATCTGCACCTGCTTTGATGAGTTCTAAAACTCTTTTTTCATCATTATCAATGATAGCTTGATGCAGTGTTGGTAATCCCGTTGCTGTTTCTTTATATTCTTGTTCAACGACTGAGTTTTGTTTTGATTGATCATCAGGTTGTTGACAGCTTTGTGCCGTAATGAAAAGTGATAACAATAGGGATAATCCGGTTGTTGTTCTCATCATGATTTAGTTAGGATTTAATAATAATTAGAATGATCAGACAATGATTAAACTTGTATTCTTACAAGCAAATAGAGAGTTGTTCCTTCATCATTTAAATATTTACGACCGCAATCTAATCAAATTGATTGTACATACAATTAACTTGAGGGGGTATTTAGAAATATTCACATAATGTGATATATACAATTATATATATCACATTATGTGATAAAAGTAGTTTAAAATTTGGGTAACAAAGTATAAATGCAATTATAATTATGTTAGTTCTGTTTCATTGAAACGCTGTTTAAACAGTGTTAAATACATAGTAATCTCAATTTTCGAATATTTTTGATATTTAGAAATCGGGAGATTTCTGCTGATCATGGTTCGTGAGCCACATCACGAACCATCACAAAAAAGACTTAATCTAAAACATCACCTTATAAGCAATATTCGGCAATATCAAAACGTCCGTATCATCCGTAATTGCTCCCGTTTTTTGATTATAACTATACCCATAATATTCAGGAGCTCCCAATGCATTGATGATCTGAATCGTCCATTGAGAAGTGTACTTCGGTTTCATGATTTTATAAAGCATACTCACACTCAGAATTTTGCTTGATGGAAATTGTTCACTGTAAGCACGCTCATAATCATACACAATTTCTCCCTGTTCAATCGTCTCCTGTTCCTTTAATGGATGCCTTCTATCACCACCCATAAAAGTGAATTTACCATTCAATGATAACGTCTTATTACGTTCCCTTCCAACAGTCCATTCTTTACCTCCCAAAATATTGACAACATAACGTTTGTTGAATTGGGAATTTCTCTCAACACCATCACCGCCCACGTATTTTGAATCAAATAGGGAAGAAGTGATGGTATAATAATAGCCTTTCTTTAAAAACTGTTCAAAAGTAAGATCCAAACCAACATTTCTACCCGTTCCATCATTGACCAAAGGAGCGTCCACAAACCACTGATGCGTAAGGTTCAACATCGAAAAATAACTGCCTTCTATTACCGGGATATTGAAAAGATCTTGATAGAAGATTTCTGATTTAAACCTCAAATTATTATTGATGTTCCAATTATAGCCTAACACATAATGATGTGCCTTGGAGAAGTCCAGAGATTGATTCGGGTACGTTTCCACACCCTCCACATTTTGAGGCATTAAATAATAGTGCAACGCTTCCATTTGACTATGTAAACCATAGCTGAAAGACAACGAATGCCAAGGGTTGATCTGATATTTCAACGCCGCTCTTGGTTCTATGGACAAAGCATTCGTTCCCTCAAAATACTGTCCATACACCCCCACATTCATAGACCATTTTTGAGAAAGTTGAAACTTGGATTGCGTATAAGCTTGTACAAACAGACTGTTCCCATTGCCCACAGCAAATGTTTCCAACGGATCACCCATTTGCTCTGCTTGTTGCATATTGATGTCATAATGTTTTTGGGTGATGGTCAAACCCGTTCGGTTTGTATGTTTTTTACTGAATTTATAATGCAGGTATGTTTTATAAGAGAAGTCATACTGTACATTTTTAAAATCATCTAATGTATGATTGACCATTTGATTGTCAAGCTCAGAAGAAGACCAATAAGTTGAGTTGCCCGTAAAACCTACTATATTTTTCCAATATCCTTTTTTATTGACAGGCACCTGATATGACACACCAGAACCACCAAACAGAATATTAGTAGAAAAAGATTGGTTGGCATCATCAAAGGTCCAATCAGTAGAATCTCTTGAAGCATCTCTATATTGACGATCAGCACCACCTACAGCCCAAATGTTCCATTCACTACCATTTTTAGTAGGAATATTCACTTTAAAAGATAAATCTTGATAGCCCAGGAAACCCATTTCCTCCGGTAAAATTGGGGCTAGCAAAGCAAAAGTAGAATAACGGTAATTGAATAAATATGTCGCATCACTTCCTTTCTTAAAAGGTCCTTCAGCACCAAAATCAATTCCATTCACACCCAATTGTGCTTGATAGGATCTCTTTTCTGCATTACCTGTTCTCAGCGATAAGTCAAAAACACCAGCCATTGCATTACCATAATCAGAAGTAAAAGCACCTGTATAAAAGTCAGAATTATCCATTACATACGTACTCAAAGCTGTCACACTTCCGCCTCCAAAAGCAACAATATTTGATAAGTGACTGGGATCAGGAATAGGCAAATCTTCCACCTGCCATAAAACCCCTTTAGGAGCATTACCACGAATCACCATACCATTAGAACCCGTAGAACCTGCCACTCCCGCAAATGCCGTAGCCAATCTTGCCGGATCATCAAATCCACCCGCATAACGACTACTTTCTTCCACCGTAAATTGTCTACCTGAAGCAATAGCCATGGTATTCTGAGGTTCATCTTTGGATGATTTATACACCACTTCCACTTCATTAAGAACGGTCTCATCTTCTTGTAATGCAACACTGATGTTATTGCCATAGGCATTAGGAACTGCCACTTCTTCTTGCACAAAAGATTGATAACCCAACATCTGAAACTGAAGGTTATAACGACCCATCGGTAATTTTAATTCAAATTGACCATCAATATTGGTAGTATTCGAGGTAGTGGTATCGTTATATTGTGTGAAAACTAATACACCAATCAGAGGTTGCTGTGTATCTTTATCAATGACTTTTCCAGAAACAGTGTGGATTAAATTTTGAGCTTGTATATTCGTAACGCAAAAAAATAGTAGCAAAAGGATATTTTTCATGTTTTGATCTCTTTTTTAAATGATGATGATTGTATTTTTCCTTTTACAAAGAGAGTGTATTTTAACTACTGATTCAATACTGAAAAATAATGATTTTTGGAATACTCATTAATTAACTTCAACTATTAAAGAACTTACTTATGGAACTTGATAAATCTGTAAATCAATATATTACAACCGTAAAGCAAATCGAAAGACTAGGAAGCTGTGTCACTATTTTCGATTTTGAAAAAAAGTATCATACCTACATCTCCAGAAATTACGAAAAGATATTTGGCTGGGATTTTGAAAACGACGAGGACCTCCAAAAAGGATTTATGGACAAGGAAGTCCACCCTGAAGACATTCAGCATCTCAACTATATGAGCGGTTATTTTCTTAATTTAATGGCAGAAGGAGATCTTGATTTGTTCAATGTACAATATGTTACCGAGTATAGAATCAGAAACGCAAAGGGAGATTACGTTTGGGTGATCGAGAAGCATTTGGTATTAGAAATGACAGAAGATCAGCAAAACCTAAAATACACATTGGGCATCTTGGACCAATCCATGCAACCCAAAGTAGCTAAAGTCTGTACCGCTCAAGTGATCAATACTGAAACAGGAGATGTGAAGGTATTTCCAAGGGAACAAAAAAATTACGATCTATCAAAAAGAGAAATCCAAGTGCTAAAAGAAATCGGAGACGGACTTCTAAGCAAACAAATATCAGACAAACTCAATATCTCTGTTAATACTGTAAACACACATCGTCAGAATATCATTTCTAAAATGGCCGTGGGGAATACAACCGAAGCAGTTCAGGTAGCTATGTCTATGCAGTTGATTTGATAGTCTAATTAGCTTTTATTATGCGCAAATTTATTTTAGTACCTTTTGGAAGTCTAATTGTTTTTTACCTTATAAGATACTCTGTATTACTTATTTTTTTCATGAATGGGTTAGGAGTTGGTAATGAAGATCCAGTGATTGCAAGTAATAGAGTTGATCTTGCTAATTTATTTTGTATTATTTTATTTGTGATCTTTTTATATTTAGGAAAAGGGATTTCAAACTCTATAACTTTTATCAGTTTAATGACCTTTGTAACGCTATGGATATTAATGTTCTTCAAAGTAATACCATAGGTATAAATCTCAAGTGGTTTTGAGTGTTCAAGACAATATCATCTAGTTACTCTACAGTTTTAGGTGTTAAGAGTTCACTTCACTTGGAATTTATCTTTTGAATAAGTTATAATTGATTTTAAGCTTAAAAATGTAGATTCTTGTTTTAATGTACAGCATTTATGAAGGTTATCTTATTTGTTCTAATGTCTATCTTAATTGGATGTTCTCCATATAAAGTATCAAATCAAACCAAAACATCATCTTTAATTCATGAATTAGATACAATAAAGGAGAGTAGCACTTGTCATTTTGAAGATGTATTAGTACACTTGGATAGCAGTGATTTAAAAAGCATCACTGAAGTTTTAAGCAACTATAAACTGGATCCAGACGATTACCAATTGAATGAAATATTTGATTCATTGGAAATTCAAAAAATAGAGGCAAAAAAGGACTTATCCGTCATTTATCAGAATATTCAATCGGATTGTAAAAAGATCGAATTTTTGTATTATCTATTTCATCTTGATTTATACCACCCTCACTATTCGGACAAAGAAATATGGGGCGATCTTCCATTTTTACCAGAGCATGGAGAAAGTGGAAACTTTGATTACACATACTCTATTATTTTGGTATTATTTTATGAAAGCAGGCCTGGTACTGAGTATTGTGAATCATTGAAATTGGATTTAAGGGATCGGTTGGAAGAATTAAGTTGTAACCTGTGATATATATTAACAGCAAACTCGATATAAACACATAAACAGTGTTGAGTTTATATCCTCAATAAAAATGAAGCAAACAATTAGAATAGTTTTATTAATGATGATATTTTTTCTATTTCCTTTAGAAAAGTCTTATTGTCAAAAGAAAGTCCGTTATGTAGATGGCTTTGGAACATATGGAGTCTTTAACCAAATGTACTCTTTAACAGAAGATACAATTAAAAGGGATCAATATATTTTGGATAAAGTTGTTGAAGCTGAAATCAATTATTTTAATACTTCTGATCTTAATTTAGATTCTTTGTTTGATACTATTATTTCTGTAAAAGTAGATACAATTTATGTAGATTCAGGTATTTGTAATCTAAGTGATTATCATGAATTCGTGGCTGAAGAAAATGGGAAGCTGATAAAATCTATAAAAATAGTACCTTTTCGTAACAGGAATGTACAAAAGAATAAAAGTGATTTTGTTGATTTATATTATAAATCACTAATGAAAATCAAGAATGACTTCCGCAATTATTTTGATACATGTAAATCAGTTTATAAGATTCATTATGATAGTTATTAATAGATGAAATATGGTATGTTTGATATTTTTTCCAAGAGTATACCTGTGTTAGCTGTTTATAATGTTATCACTTGACTTAAAGTAAAAAAGAATAAATAGTATGAAAAATATAATATTATTGATCCTTTTCATGAGTTGTGCTAATTATAGTTCTGCACAAGATGACATGAAGTATTACAGTATGGACACAGTTGAATTGATTAATCCCTATAAAGTGTTCATTCATAAAAGAGGTGAAGCAAACTTAGTCTGTATTGTAGATAGTACTCACAATTTTAAAAAATATTCATACTCAGATTTTTTAATGGATGAGAATGCGTATTTGGATGGTTATTATATTGATTACATAAACAATAACTCGGCTTGGTGTGAATATTATGATGAGATTAACCCAATTATACGGTTAAATAACAAAATCAAGATCCAGAAATTAGCAACCAAGAAATTCAAATTGACCTTTATGAAAATAGAAGATTATCACCAAAAAATAATTGATGCAGATGGAGAGATTTATTCTGAAATTTTATACCAAGAGGAATATGTGAAAAAGCTTTATCTAAGAGTTTTGATACCAGTTTGTGATTTTAAACATTAAATGAATTTCTACACCATTACTCCATGTGTTAATTATTTACACCATTTTCAAGAAGGATAATTTGTAGTCTGAACTACCGGATAACTATAGTTTTTTTTTCAAATAGAATACTTCGATAATCACACTTTTCACACATTTTTTTATGAAGAATAGTAAATCTCAAGAGATATTAAGATTAATAATTTTGATTCCTTTTTCAATAATTTTCATAATTAGTATGATAAACAAATATTTATCGAGAGATGATCAATTAGTGTATGACACGTCATTATACTTGACAAAATTTAAAGGTGTTATTACAGAAAAGGATAATTCACTGCGACATTTTTATGTTGAGATACAAGGAGAAATTTATGATTGGGATGAAAATGGCTATAAGTATGATTCTGTAACTTCCTGGAAGTTGCAGAATTTGAATGATACGACTATGATTGATGAAGGAGATTCTGTATTCAAACTAGATAGTGCGAATTACTTTTTCGTTAAGAAAGGATTGAAGTGGTTTAAAATACAATATTCTAATTTTGAGTTAAAAGACTAGTATAGTTACCC
>NZ_LQAQ01000032.1 GCF_001583495.1 Flammeovirga sp. SJP92
CAATTTTACACTGGTTGATGCAACTCAATTCATTGCAGATTCATTGGCACTTCTATCCCTTAAAATTGCCAATCCACAAATTAATGTTAATTGGAGTACACAACTTCCTATATCTGAATGGGAACATATTACACATTCTGGCTCACCTGCCGATCCAGTGTCAGCTTTAAATCTTGTAAATATAGACTTAAATACAATTCCAATCGATTTTAGTAATGATAGAGCATTATTAGCGATAGATTCATTTGATATTTCTTCCAATCATTTCACCTTTTATGATTTATATAATGCTGAAGCTATTATCAATCAATCTAAGGAGTTTACCAACTATCAGAATCAAAGTACAGTGGGAGAAGAAATGTCATTTAGATATACAGGAAATGTTATTCGACTTTCTATTGACCCCTCTATTCAAGATGATCGTAATGACTACCAATGGTATAAAGATGGTATTCTCATTAATAGTGCGGTAGATTCTTTTTATATTACTTCTGAAGTAGGATCTTATGTTTGCAAAATCACAAATACTGATTTTAATGCATTAACATTATCCTCTGCTCCTTCCTTCATTTTTGATCAAGATGCTTTTGAGCAAGATTCAATAATTGTTAGCACAATAGCTTCCTTAAACACTAGTAATACTTTGGGTTGGGACTTCAATACTCCTATCTCTACTTGGAATGGTGTCACTATTAGAGCAGGTCGTGTTCAGAACTTAAGTTTAAAAAATAAGAGATTAGATGTACTACCTGATAACATTGGAGATTTAACTGAAATAGATTCATTAAGAATCGGTAATAATGATTTTAGTAGTTTACCAGTCAGTATAAGTCTATTCCCACACCTTAAACTCTTAGATATAAGTGATAATGCTTTCACAACTTTACAAGATGAGATCTATGAGCTTACAACTCTTGAAGTATTAGAAATTAATGGTAATGAATTAAATTATTTAGATCCTAAAATAAGTAATCTACAAAACACCAATAGTATTTCAATTGAAAACAATCACCTTTCATTTGATGACATTGATAGGTTACCCACAAACGCAATTCTTTCCTACACTCCTCAAGGAATAATTGGTGAAGAACAAAATATTGCTACTTCAGGTTATATCAAAATACAGATTGACCCTTCTATTGATGCTACTCCCGAAGTTGAGCCTTTCAATACTTATCAATGGTATTTTGAAGGTATATTACTACTTGGTGCAAATCAAAGGTATTATGATGTAGTCAGTGAATACGGTGAATACTTCTGTACGATCACCAATTCCAACTACCCTAATTTAACTTTGAAGGTTGCGAGCATATTTGTAGAACCAGGTATGATCAATACATCAGATTCACTAGTACTTGTAAATATTAAAGAATTAAACCCATCGCATACTTTAGATTGGTCAATTGATCAACCTGTAAGGTTATGGGAAGGTATAAAAGTGGACGGTGCTTCGGCAAGAATCACGGACATTGACATCTGGAATAAAAATATTGATATCCTTCCGACATCATTTGCTACCCTAGATTCATTAAAAAGCGTGAATATTAGTGCGAATAATATTTTTGAGTTACCCGATGACATTGGAGATCTTGAACCTAGTTTAACCTATTTCAATGCTTCTCAGAATCATCTCACTTTTGCTGAATTAGATAAAGTAAGGATAAGTAACTCAAACCAAAGAATCCATTTTGTATATGGTAATCAAAAGTTAGTAGGTGAAGCAGGTCTGACAATCACTTTAGAAAATGGTGTAAATTACCTTAAAGTTCCAAAGCAAGACCAAACTGAAAATGATGCTTACCAATGGTATTACAATGGAAGCCCCTTAGAAGGGGAAACTACTGATTCTTTAAGAGTAAATAACATCGGAGAATATAACTATACCATTACCAATTCTCATTATAAAGATATTGTTCTCACTTCCTTCCCTATTCTTGTAGATGGTGTAACGGGAATTAAAAATCTTATTACCAGTAAAATATCTGTTTACCCTAACCCAACGGATAGTGATATTCATATTCAAACTTCTGAGGATATAAGAATTTTAGAAGTGAGTATTTTTGATGTTACAGGTAAAGAATTTAAGGTAGCAAGTAGAGCGAACTCAATGTATAAATGGACTATTGATATGCAAGATATTCCTAGTGGAATGTATTTGGTAAAAGTGAATACGAATAAGGGAATTACAGCTATCAAAGTATCGAAGAGGTGATATTTTTATCACCCACATCATTAGCTTATGAATTAAAATATAGGCTAATGATATTTTTTAGAAGAGACATAGCAATTCCAAATGTTTCATAGACTGGTAATTGAAATTATGGCCTTTTGGGAAGATATCTCGTTTATCAGCTTTTGATTAAAATATTGACCCATTCGTTTTTAATGTATCAGGGCTTGTAAATCTTTTATTTAAAGCGTTTAAAGTTTATAATGAGAGTCATAAAGTGAATAGCTTACAAAAAGACCATGATTTCGAGTCATGAGTTATGGTATTTTACCCTCTTTCATTATTAAGAATGATAAAAATGGTTCTTGCATTGATTCAGTGGACGGTTGCAATGTAACATCCTTACAAGGGCCATCATCATAAAAACCACTTTAGGGACCACATCTCGATACATTTTCTTCATTCTTAACTCTAAACTCAAATAACTTCTTCTTCTTTTTTGATTTCTATTATTCTATCACAATCCTCTAAAGTACTTATTCTGTGAGCAATGATGATAATAGTAAGGCTGGATTCTGATAGTTTATGAATGGATTCGGTAATTTCTTTTTCCGTTTGGGTATCAAGCGCTGATGTTGCTTCATCAAAGAAAAGAATTTCTGCATCAAAATAGAGAGCTCTTGCGATACCTACTCTTTGACGTTGCCCTCCTGATAATTTTGTTCCGTTCTCACCTATTCTAGTGTGTACTCCATTTTCTAATTCTTGGCTTACTTCGTAAAGGGATGCTTTTTTTAGTACTTCTTCTAGTTTTGGATAATCTATATTTTCTTCTTTAACACCGAAAGCTACATTTTCTGCTAATGATCCATCAATAATATAGACGGATTGTTGTACGTAACCCACTTTATGGTAGAAAGAATCTACGTATTCATCTCCAAAGACTTGATCATCGATAAGATATTGTCCTTTTGTGACTTTTAGGAAACCTAATAAAATATTCATAATTGTGGTTTTCCCTGATCCTGATGCTCCAATTAAACCAATCGTTTCACCTTTTTTAATAAGTAAAGAAAAATCCTTTACAATACTTTTTTCATTTGCATCAGGATATTGAAATTCTATATTTTTCAACTCTAATGAATGTTCGAAAGTTAGTTCTTTCTGAATAGGTTTCATATAATGTGTTTCTGACTTTAGACCATCTAATACTCCAAAAGTCCATTTATTCTGATTTAGAGCATTCAAAAAGGTCATCATACGATTTATTGATGGCATTACTCTAAAACCTGCAATAGCAAAAACACCTAATAATTGTAATAATTCAATTCTAGACTCTAAATAATAAACACCATAAATATTCATTACCAAAATTGCTAACATTAAAGCACTCTCAATCACTCGTGTTGGAGCAAGGTTATAGATATTTATTTTAATATTTGAATCGACAAGTTCATCTACATCATTATTCATTCGAGTTCTAAAAAGGTTTTCAGACCCAGAAATAACAACATCTACATAACCAAAAATACTTTGAAAAATATTTTTATTTAATCTTGGACCTATTATCTTTCTAGTTTCTCCAATCTCAAGAGATTTATTGCGAACGTATTTATATAAAATAATGAAAGATGGGATAACAATTAGTGCTAATAATATGAGTATTTTGAAATCGTAAATTGCAATACTCAGCACAATAGATATTAATACAATTATTTCATTTAATATATTTAACACACCCAAAACTTGCAGATTGGCAAAAGATTGAGTTGCAGCTTGTACATTACGATGTAGGACATTTGAATTTTCCTCCTTAAAAAACAAAAAACCCTTTCTATAATAAATCTGATGTAGTCTCTTAGCAAAATCACTATACAACCCCATTGCAAATTCACTTTGTAATTTTACAATAATCATCCCCGCTATATTTTTTACTACTACAACAAGAAACAAAACTACTGTCAGTAAAATGATAAACTGCTTATCATCCGTCAAACCAAATAAATTGTAGATCCAGTTAGCCCATGCATATTTATTTACTACATCATCCTCTAATAAAACGGCAAAAACGGGGAGCATGGCACTTAAACCTATTAATTCTAGTCCTGAATTAATGAATAAGAGTATGCTGACACCTATGGCTTTTACTTTTTGATCTTTGGGTAATACAGAACGAATAAATTGTATGGTCTGAAAAATGATATTCATAATAAAAAATGTTCTTCAAGTTATTATTCTTGTTGAAAATATATAAGATTTAAGTTTGAATACTGTTTAGCGACACAAATATAGAAGAATTGAATGAAGAGGAAGAATTCTGTAGAATAAAAAGTGAATTTCTAATCATTCTTCCTACAAAAAGAAAAAGCTGTCCCTCAAAGAAGAACAGCTTTTTGTTGTGATCTTAAAATATCTATTTTAAAGCAATTTGACTATTGTCCTCGAATTGGATCTCAAATACGAATGCATGTTCGCAAGGTTTTTGAGATGGTAACATTATTTCTAATGCTTCCTCATCTTGGTTAAAGTCAAGTGCACCATCATTTCCTAATAATTTGATTTTCTTAATTCCTGAACTTACATATTCAGAATTTTTGTTTAATACTGGAATTTTTACTTTTCCATTTGAAGCCCAAGCCATAGAGATAGCATATAACTTTCCATCGTTAGTTGTGAAACGGAAATCATCTGCTGTTAAATCCTCATTCTTACCTTCAGTATGGTGACCTGTGGCTACTTTTGTTGGACCATCACCATAAATCTTCCATGGTCTTGATCCATAAATTGCTTTACCATTTACTGATAACCATTGTCCGATTTCTAATAAAATTGCTTTTTGGTCTTCTGGAATAGTACCATCTGCTTTTGGCCCTACATTCAATAACAGACAACCATTTTTACTTACAATATCTACTAAGTCATCAATCAAAGTATTGGCATCTTTCGAAATCCAGTTCTTTACATAACCCCAAGAATTTTTACCAATTGAAGTATCTGTTTGCCATACTTTTGGATTGATATCTGACATTTTACCTCTTTCAATATCCAATACGTGTGTTCCCTCTGGGAAAGTCACCATCTTGAAGTTTTTAGTTTGAAGTACTACGTCTTTTTTCCATTCGATTCCTTTATTATAATAGTAAGCTGCTAACTTAGGATGGTAAGGCATGAACTCTTCACGGTCAATATAGAAGTCAAACCATAAGATATCTGGCTGATAGCTGTCAATGATATCTTTTGTTCTATCCCACCAGTGTGATAAAAATTCTTGATCTGCAGGAGCATAGTGATCATGCGGACGGCTGTATAAGTCACTGTATTGAGGATCCATCGTATCAAATCCTTCTTTATAGGTGAAGTAGTTCCAGTTGAACGCGTAATGCGACGATGCTCCTATTTTAATGTCTCGGTTTCTAGCTTCTTTTGTTAATTCTCCTAAGATATCTTTCTTTGGCCCCATATCTACCGAATTCCAACGAGTATGCTTTGACTTATACATTGCAAAACCATCGTGGTGTTCAGCTACGGGAACTATATATTTTGCTCCTGACTTTTGGAATAAATCAACCCATTCTTTAGCATTAAAATGTTCTCCTTTAAACATTGGGATGAAGTCTTTATAGCCAAATTTATCAAGTGTACCGAAGTTTTTGACATGATACTGATTCATGTCTGTGGCTCCGATTTTTTTTGCTTCCCCTTTAGGAGACCACTCCACACTGTCCATGTACATTAATCTAGGATACCATTCTGATCCATATTCTGGAACGGAATAAGCTCCCCAGTGGATAAAGATTCCCAACTTTGCATCTTGAAACCAATCTGGCACTTCATATTGCTGTAGGGATTCCCAATTGGGCTCGAATACCTCTTTGTTTGCTGTTGCATTTTCCTTTTGCACAGAACATGCACCTAGGAAAGCAGCCATAATTAAAATAACAACATTTCTCATACTATCTTTTTTTCTTTAAACGTAATCTTATAACAGTAAAGGATCAACTATCGATATTCATAAATCAACTTTTAGACAAATGTTAATTTCATCACACATATGTTTATTAATTTGAGTGGAATAAAAAAATGAAAATTTATATAATTCTCGATTTTAATTGTCCAACTGTTGGTTAAGCTTTCAATATCATTTCAGATGGTTATCGAACTGATATTTATATTCTTCCAAAACCGTTTGTTTTGTTAGGATAATGTTCGCTTTATCAATGATTCAAATTTAGGATTGATTTATAAGACAACTTGGAAATTATCATTTCAAATAGAGGGGCTATAATTTGAGAATATCTATAATTCTACCTTTTTTAATGATAATTATATCAAACAAACAAATTAACACCCCACATTTTAGGCAAGATTTTAGAGGGTATTTTTTATAAGAAGATAATTTTTAAATTTCACACACTATTTTACCTCATTTTCAAACAAAACATTGCTCACATTGTTAAAATGAGGTTTTGAAGAGAATTTTTTAATCGTATACAGGGTGTATATTAATTCTTTCTCCTTGGGAGATTGATACCAAAGGGGGATTTATGTACTTTGTATAAGTATTTTTTGGACTTGAGAAGATTTACATGATTTATTATTACTTTGAAATGAATTTACTATCAACTACCGCAAAATATTTACGATTTCTAAAGTATGTTTTGCCTTTTCTATGCACACTATTAGCTGTCTTTAATCCATCATATGCATTTGATGTAACTCCTGTGTTTGCACATTATACCACAAAACAAGGACTGCCTCAAAATGATGTCAATTGCATTTTTCAAGATAAGAAGGGATTGATTTGGATTGGTACAAATGATGGCCTAAGTCGCTTTGATGGTTATGAATTTATAACCTATAGAATGGATACGCACAATCTCCCTTCTAACCTTATTGCATCGGTGATTCAAGATGATCATGGCAGTCTATGGATAGGCACTGCTGATGCTGGAATTTTTCGTTATAACACGACCACTGAAAAGTTTACTTTCTTTGGTAACACTAAGAAAAGTCCAAAACTGTTTACAGACAATAGTGTTACATCTATGGTCAAAGATCATGATGGTAATATTTGGTTTGGTAATACTAAGGGACTTAATAAAATTGAAAGTAAATACACTACTCTAGATAAGATCAAAGTAGATAAGTATTTCCACAATCCTCACAACCACGAGAGTATTCTTGATAATTACATTACAAGGTTATTTGTGGACCAAAAAGGAAATTTATGGGTAGGTAGTAAAAAGGGAATTCAATTATTAATCAACCCAAAAGAAAAAAGTGAATTCAGTATCTTCAAGAAATTCCATAAAGGTACATATGATAACAGTGTGCTGTCTGTGACTGAAGGTAAAAACTGTCTTCTAGTGGCTTACTTTGATGGTATTTATCAATTAAAAGTAAAAGGTATTGGCGATAGCGAAGGTGAATTCAAAAAAATAACTGACCTAAAAGCCGAACATATCCGCAATGATGAAGAGGGAATTATCTGGGCAGGTGCTGTAGATGGCTTATATCGCTTGAAATGGGATGCTATTGGAGAAAAGTTGAATGTTATTGACCATTTTAATAGTGATAATAATGAACACTTCGGTGCAAATATCATTACTTCAATTTATGAAGATCAACTTGGAGTAATCTGGATTGGTACCAACGGAAGCGGCATTAACAAGTTTAATCCAAGAAGAAAAAAATTCAGACATATTAAAAAGGGTGACAAGCCAACTGACTTAAATTATAGCAAACTTAGAGGAACTTATGAAGACAAAAAAGGTCGACTTTGGATTGGCACTGAAGGTGGCGGTGTCAATATTCTCGAAGACGGTGCTTTTAAAGTTTTAAACCTTGCTCCTACAAAGAAATCACAAAATGTGGTTTATGCAATTGAGGAGTTTCAAGACCTAATGATATTCGGTATTGGCTATCCATACAAAACATTAGCAATCAAAACTGAAAAAGCCACAGAACTTGAAAAAAGGTTATCAGAATGTGTTATTCACCCTAATAATCATCATAATGCCACTTTTGATGTACAAAATGATGGTGACTCTCTTCTTTGGCTTGCTACCTATGGAGGTGGTTTGATTAAAGGTGTTTATAAAGACAATAAATTTCAATGGTCTTACCCTCAAATATTAGACAAAGACGATGAGATTATTGACGTTATCCGCAGTATAATGATGGATAAACACGGAAACTTATGGTTAGGAACAAGTCAAGGTTTGGTTTATTTATCTAAGGAAGAAAAAATAAAAAAAGAACCTGAATTTAAGGTATTCCAAAATAAAGCAGATCATCCAAACAGTTTAAGTTATAATTATATTTTGCCTGTTTTTCAAGCTTCAAATGGTGAAATTTGGATTGGTACTTTAGGTGGCGGATTAAATGTCTTCACTCCTTCTGATGGTAAAATCAAGGATATTCAATTTGAAAGAGTGACAGACGCTGAAGGTTTACCAAGCAATGTGATCAAATCGATATTAGAAGATAATTATGGAAACCTTTGGGTAGCTACAAACAAAGGTCTGAGTAAAATCAACCTAGAAAATAGAACCATTAAGAATTTAGATATTTCTGATGGACTACAAGATGATGAATTCGGTGAGTTATCTGCTGTTAAATTAAGAAGTGGAGAATTGCTCTTCGGTGGTGTCAATGGCCTTAATATTTTCAAGCCTCATGAAATCATTGACGACAATACTATTGCTGATTTGATTTTCACGGAATTGAAAATTTTAAATAAGAAAATCAATACTTATGACAAGTTTGAGGGGCATGAAATTCTTTCTTCATCTTTACAAAGCACTGAAAGTATTGAATTACAATACAGCCATAATAGTTTCTCTGTAAAATTCGCCTCTTTACATTACGGTGCTTCAGAAAACAATCACTATAAATATAAATTGGAAGGTTTTGATAAAGATTGGGTGGTAGCAGACGTGGAACAAAGAGAGGCAAAATACACTAACCTTTCTCCTGGCGATTATACACTTTATGTGAAAGCTTCAAATGGTGATAACATTTGGAACCCTACTCCTATTGCTCTTAAAATTGAGGTATTGCCTCCTTTCTGGTGGAGCTGGTGGGCTAAAGTCACTTATATTGCCTTATTTATGGCAATGGTATTCTTCTTCTCTCGCTATACAATCATCACAGCAAGAAAGAAGAGTCAGTTAGAAATGGAGAAGTTTGAACGTGAAAAACTTGAAGATTTGAGTCAATTGAAACTTCAATTCTTTACTAATATCTCTCATGAGTTACGCACTCCTTTGACACTGATTCATACACCTATTGAACAATTGATCAAAAAAGGTGGACAGCTTTCTTCTAGCGATCGAGAGAAAAGCTATCAGATGATATTTAAAAATGTGCAACACTTAATGCGTTTAGTAAATCAGTTACTTGATTTTAGAAAAGTGGAACAAGGGCAAATGAAACTTCAGTTGTCAAAAGGAAACTGGTCTACTTTCTTGGAGCAAGTACATCACTCTTTCAAAGAGTTTGCTGAACACCAAAATATCAGCTTCACTTATGAGGTGACTTCTAGCAACATCCATGGTTATATGGACACTGATAAGCTAGAGAAAATCCTGTATAACTTACTTTCAAATGCCTTTAAGTTTACTTATGATGGCGAAATCAATTTGTCGCTTACGCAAGATGAGAATAAAGTAAAAATCAAACTTCAAGATACAGGTATTGGTATTTCTGAAGAAAAACTTGATTATCTTTTCAATCGTTTTTATCAGGTTAGCAATTTGAAAAAAGCCAAAAACAGAGGTACAGGCATTGGTTTGGCCTTTACAAAAAGTTTGGTCGACTTACACCATGGTAGTATTAGAGTAGAAAGTGAGCTGAATAAAGGCACTTCATTCTTTTTAGAATTCCCATTACATAAAGAAGATTACGCTGGCGAAGAATTTGATGAAATCATCAACGAACCTGTAATCAATGAAACTCTTCTGATTGAACATCAACAACAGGAAGAAGATGAGTTGGAAGTTTCGACCAAAGCAAAAGTCTTGGTAGTAGATGATAATTATTCTATCCGAGAACTGTTAAAAGGTATTTTAGAAGAAGATTACGACGTTTATCTTGCAGAAGATGGGCAAAAAGGATTACAAACGGCTAAAGAAATTATGCCCAACCTTGTGGTCTCAGATATTATGATGCCAGTAATGGATGGATATGAATTGGCGAAAAGTATTCGTGATGATGATCAACTTTGTCATTTACCAATCATCCTTTTAACCGCAAAAAACTCTGAAAAAAGTAAACTGAAGGGATATGAATACGGTGTTGATGCCTATGTTACTAAGCCGTTCAATTCTGATGTTTTACTTGCCAGAATGCATTCATTAATTGAAAATAGAAAAAATCAACAGAAAAAATTCCGTACAAAAGTGGATGTGAAACCAAGTGAAATCACTTACACTTCAATTGACGAGAAATTCTTGAAAAAATTAGTCAACATTGTAGAGGAAAATATTTCTGATTCTGAATTTACTGTTGATATGCTTGCCTCTGAATATGGTGCGACTCCTATACGCCTTAACCAAAAACTAAAAGCACTTACTGGGCAAACAGCAAAAGGATTTATACGAAATATTCGCTTAAAGAGAGCAGCCCAAATGTTAAAGCTTGGTCGATACAGTGTCAGTGATGTTACATATGAAGTTGGTTTTAATGATTTGAAATATTTCAGAAATTGCTTTAAGAAAGAATTTGGTATACCTCCGTCAGCTTATTTAAAGGAAAACTCTACTGAAGGGGAAGCTTCAGACATTTTAGAAGATATAGTAGAAGGACAATAGTCTATTCTAAGTGAGTGATGAAAGAGTAATTACACATGCTCAATACTAATCAAAAAGAGCATCTATTTAACTCATAAACTTAAATGTTAGGTTCTGAAAAGCAGAATTGATACAATCTTTCATCACTCACTCTTTATAATTGATAAGTAAATGTGAATTTTGTACATATCGTATATTTTAAATATTTATGAAAATGATTTTTTTAACTTTTATATTAAATTTTATGGTTCAAAACACTACTAAAAAATTCTAAGGTCTCAAAAAAAATTGGCTAGTCCATTTCTCTTTAATATCTCATTGTCAAAACTTTTTATTGTATAGGGGGTGTATTTTTTGAAAAACGTCTAATACGCATATACGGAAGGTTTACAATATTTTTTCCCCCCGATTTTACAATGGTTTTTTTAACACTTATGAAAAATTAACAATCTAGTTTTGAACTGTCAATGATAAATGAATTGAATTTTTAAAATCTTAGTATGTAGAGATTATGAATTGTTATTTTACAAAAGCAAATCTATTCAAATACTTAAGCGGAACGATTCTGCTAGTATTGTTCTCTTCTATTCAGCTGTTTGCACAAGATATAATTGTGAAGGGCACATTAGTAGACGAAGAGAAAGCTCCACTTATTGGAGCCTATGTGATGGTAAAAGGTACTTCAATTGGTACGGTAACTGATTTCACGGGTAAGTTTGAATTAAAAGTGCCGGGCAAAGAGAGTGTCCTTGAAATTTCTTCTATCGGTTACATGACTCAGTTATTAAATGTTGGGGATAGAACTCAGTTTGATATCGTGATGTTATACGATACTGAAGCATTAGAAGAAGTTGTGGTAATTGGTTATGGTGAGCAATCAAAACGTGAAGTAACAGGTTCAATTGCTCAAGTTAAATCAGAAGATCTTGATAAGTTAGCCACTTCTGACATTGGTACGGCCCTACAAGGTCAAATGGCCGGTGTATCAGTAAGAGCGGCATCGGGTGCTCCTGGTTCTAATTCAACAATTACAATTCGTGGTGTTTCCTCATTCCAAGAAGGTGGTTCTGAGCCTCTTTACGTTGTGGATGGTGTAACATATACTTCAAACCCTAATATTTCTCCACAAGAAATTGAGTCACTTGAAGTATTAAAAGATGGTGCTTCTGCCGCTATCTATGGTTCTAGAGCCTCTGCAGGTGTAATCTTGATTACAACAAAAAGAGGTAAGTCTGGACAAATGAAAGTGAATTATGATGGATACTATGGTGTTCAGAAAATTACTTCTGGTGTAAACTTAGCGGGTACAAACGACCACCTTTACATCAACAGATTATCGAACATGTTCAAAGAATCTGGTAAGTTTAATCCATTGGACCAAAACAAAAGAGGTCTGTATTATAACACAGACTGGATGGATCAGCTTCAAAATGATATGGCTCCAATGCAAAACCACAGTTTGAGAATCTCAGGTGGTTCAGATAACCTTACTTACAACATCACTGGTACTTTATTTGACCAAGAAGGTGTATTGATTGGATCTGATTATACTCGTCAAACAGTAAGAGCGAATACTACTTACAAAAAAGGAAAATTACAGTTCCAAGTTAACATGGGTCTTAATAACAGTAATGCAAACAAAGAGCCATGGGGATTACAATATGATGCCATCAAGCAGTCTCCTTTCCTACAAGGGATTGATCCAGGTGATACAGATGTAGTCGTACCGGGTGCTAACCCAGAAAATATGGGACGTTTCGTTGGTAAGTTGAATCAAGTCAACCAAGAAGACATCTACGGTTACAATGGTAATGCTCGTATCAACTATGAAGTATTCAGAGGATTCAAATTAAATGCAAACATTGGTGGTTCGATTTCTCATACCAACCAAAAGTTATTTGAGCCTTCATACAGCGTATTTGACGAAAAAGGAGAATACTTATTGAATGCTTCGAATCCAATAGCGCAGCTTAGATATACAGACTTCAAATACCAACGTACAATCCAAGAATATACTGCAACTTATAACAGAAAATTCGGTAAGCACAAAGTTGGTTTTGTAGGAGGTATTACTTTTGAAACATCAAAAGGTAACAGACACTTCATCCAGGCAAGAGACTTCCCTAGCAATGATACTCAATCAATTGGTGCTGCCAATGAGATTATTGCTGCAGACGAAAGATACTCTGAGAACAAGAATATCGGTATGTTAGCCCGTGTTCAGTATGCGTATGACAACAGATACTTATTCAGTGCTTCGGTAAGACGTGATGGTTCATCAAGATTCCATGAAGACAATAGATGGGGAGTGTTCCCTTCAGTATCTGCAGGTTGGAATATTTCAGAAGAGAAATTCTGGCAACCTATCAAACCTGTTGTTTCTAACTTAAAAATTAGATACGGTTATGGTGAAACAGGTAGTGATAAAGCAGGTCAAGGTTTAAATAACTTAATGGCTGACCTTCCTTACCAATCTATTGTAACTCCTCAAGTAGACTACGTTTTAGGACGTGAAGGTTCTGATGCTTTAAAATTCGGTTCTATTGCACCAACATTCGTAGACAGATCAATCAGATGGGAAACTAACATTTCACAAAACATTGGTCTTGATGCTGAATTCTTAGAAGGTCGTATTACATTCTCAGCTGATGTTTATAAAAACGATAAGCGTGATATGTTATTGGCTGTTCAAATTCCTCCATCAACTGGTGCAACATCAAATAACAACTACGATAGAGTATGGCAAAATGTAGGTAACTTATCTAACGAAGGTCTTGAAATTGCTTTAGGTTATAACGACCACTTTGGTGATGTGAAGTTCTCAGTAAATGGTACATTCACTAAAAACGTAAATAAAGTAATCTCACTTGCTCCAACAGTTGAATCAATCTCTGGTGGTGAGCCAATCATTGGTAGAAACAGTGAGCCTACAACATTCTTAAAGCCAGGTTATACGGCAGGTTCTTTCTTCTTGATCCCTACAGAAGGAACAATCAAAACTGCTGAAGAATTAGCGGCTTATCAAAAACTAGTTCCATCTGCACAATTAGGTGACTTAAAATATGTTGATGTAAATGGTGATGGTGAAATTGGTCAAGACGACAGAGTTTACCAAGGTAGTGGTACTCCTGACTGGGAAGCAGGTCTTAGCTTAAATGTTGCTTACAAAGGCTTTGATTTAGGAGTTCAATTATTCGGTTCATACGGTGCTAAAGTTTACAATGGTTCAAGAGCTTATTCTTACTTAACAAAGAGAAATGGTGAATTAGTAAATGCTTGGTCTCCATTTAACCCTACTTCTGAGATTCCAATGCCAAGAGATGAGATTGAACACTTCAACACTCGTACATTCTCTGATTACTTCTTAGAAGACGGTAGTTACTTAAGAATTCAAAACATTGCTTTAGGCTATACTTTACCTAAGTCTGTTTTACATAGATTGAAAATGAGCAACTTGAGATTCTATGTTAGTGCTCAGAATCCATTTACTTTCACGAATTACAAAGGTTTCGATCCTGAGGTGGGTTCACAAAGTATCTTCTTCAGAGGTGTTGATAGAGGTAACTATCCTATTTCAGCAGTTTACAGAGGCGGTTTATCTCTTGAATTCTAAACTTACTTACAATCATGAAATTATTATCTAAAATATTCGTTGGACTTGCTTTGTCAGCTTCCTTATCAAGCTGCACAGACTATTTCGATGTACAAAACGTCAATACAATCACAGAAGATTCGTTCTGGCAAGATGAATCGGATGCTTTCAAAGGTTTAATGGCAACATACAGTGGCTTACAAGGACATGGTGTTACTGGTGGTACTTCTGCTGTAAACACTCCCGTAAGATCTGATACTGGTAGACCTAACAACTGGAATGCAGGTGCTCAATCATTACAAAAGTTATCTTTCAATGATAACACAGCTGTAGTTAAAGATAAGTGGGCGGATTTATATACTGCTATTCTTCGTGCCAATCAGGTTATTGAAAAAGTACCTGGTATTGAAATGGACGAAGAAACAAAGGAACTTTACATTGCTGAAGCTCGATTCATCCGTGGTGTTTGTTATTACTGGTTATACTCTACTTATAACCATGGTCAAGTAATTTTGCACACTTCTGTTCCTGCCTCAAAAGAGGACTTCGCTAAGCCTGTTTCTGCTAAAGAAGATGTTTTAGCATTAATCTTAGAAGACTTGAAACATGCTCAAGGTATTCTTCCTGATAAGTGGGATGACAATAACCTTGGACGTGCAACTTGGGGTGCGGCAACTGGTTTCTTAGGACATGTTTATATCAATGAGCACGAATATGAGTTAGCAAGAGTTGAATACAAGCAGTTAATTGACAGAAGTGATTTGTACCAATTAACTCCAGAAATTTCTTGGAACTTTGATGCAGAGCACGAATTTAACTCAGAGTCAATTTTTGAAGTAGTATTCTCAGCTACTCAAAAGCCTGGTTCAGGTGCTGCTGGTAACCCTGATGGTCCTACTGGATCTGAAGGTACAACTAGAGCAAGAACTTTAGCTCCTGGTGGAGCAGGTGGATGGAGAGTTGTAATGCCATCTTACTGGATGACAATGCAATTGAAAGAAGATCCAATGGACCCTGCTGATGGTAGAAATGAAGGAAGAATTTATTCTTTAAGATGTGAAGCTTCTATTGCGTTAGGAGACGATGGTACAATGTTCTATCAACAAGAAGTAGATAAAGCAGGTTTCAATAACGGTGAGGCTTCTTATTTAAGAAAATTCCAAAATCACCAAAACGAAAATGATGGTTTAGGTGATGTTTATAGCTCTGGTATTAATGAAAGAATTATCCGTTTAGCTGACATCTATTTATTATACGCTGAATGTATCTTACAATTAAATGGTGATGGTGCTGTCAATGAAGCTGTAACCTTAATCAACTTAATCAGAGGTAGATCAGGTGTATTGCAGTTAGACCCTGTAGATTATACTGCTCAATCATTGATGGAGCACATTATGTGGGATGAGAGACCTAAAGAATTAATGTTTGAAGGTCACGATACTCGTTGGGTAGACTTGAGACGTTGGGGTAAAGTAAAAGAGCAATACGAACGTCTTTCTAAATTAGAATTTATTCTTGCTGAAAAAGTTCTAAGATATGCTGAAGCAGATGATGATGAAGCTTTAATCCTTCAAGAATATGGCGAAGGTGCAGCTGCTTATACTCCTCTTGCACATGATTACTTCCCTATTCCTGTGGACGAGGCACTTACTAATCCAAATATCGGTCAATAATTGAAAAAAGAATTAGGACATGAAAATTCTAAAAAATATATCTCTTGGAGTGATTGCTTTATTAGTTGCTCTCACATCCTGCCAAAAAGATGAGGTTGTCCCATATGGTGACTTCCAAGACGTTGCCATTTTTTCTCCTTATACTGGCAAAATTACAGTTGAGATTAATCAGCAAATTTCAATTGCTGATGGATCTAAAGGTTTTATAGATAGAAAATGGTCTGTTCCCTTCCCTTCTTACTTCTTAAATAATGACGACTCTGTATTAAATGAAGAGACTGCATTTGTGAAGTTTATGGAAGTAGGTGAAGTTCCATTAGTGATCGAATGGCAATTCCAAGATTCTTTAGGTACTACTACAAGAGATTCAACCTTTATGGTGACGGTATTAGATACGATCACAACAGATATTGCGGTAACAAACATTGAAGGTAATTACACTGAAGAAAATGGCAAGTATATCGTAGAAGCAGGTTCTATTGTAACAATGACGGATACAAGTTCTGGTAGCCCTGATACTTACCAATGGTTAATTGAAGGTCATGATGAAATTCTAGAAACTAAAACGGTTGAGGTACAGTACAAAAAACTTGGTTTATACTCTGTAGGTTTAGCTTCTTCTAGATTAGAGCCTTACGGCAAAGTGGATACTCTTATTCTAAGAGACTTCATCGAAGTAATTCCTTCAACATTACCAGTTGTACTGACAGGTGCAAAAGAAATTGACCAAGCAGGTGTTGTTCATTTACAGTTCTCTAGAGAAATGGATGTTATTGACGAAAGTGATATCTCTGCATTTACAGTAAAAGCAAATGGAACTGCTGTTGCAATTAAAACGGTACAGTTGAATAAGAACGATGCTAGTATTGTTGAGGTGATCTTAGAAGACGACTTGTACAATTCTCAAACTGCATCAGTATCTTATGATGCTAGTGTAGGTAGTGTTCAGTCTTCAGACTTTGTGAAGCTAGAGACTTTCACAGATCAAGAAGTAATTGTTTACCTTAACAACTTATTGACAGTGAACCCTGATTTTGAAGATGGTACTAAAAATCCATTTGCTGATCCTTGGAATCAAGCAGGTTTTGCCAATGTAACTGTAATTTCTGGTGATTCTCAATCAGGTACTAAACACCTTAACATCTTGATGGATGAAGGTACTAATGCTCAAATGGCTATGGAAAGTGGTTTCTTCTCATTAAATAAGGAAAAAACTTACGCATTTGAATTCTGGGTGAAAGTGAAGAGTAATCCTGGTGGAAATGCACTTCAATTTACTTGGAGAGTTCAGCCTAGTGATGGATGGGCAGATAACTACAAGTCATGGCAAGGTGCTTGCTGTACTGACCAATTGAAAGCTGAAAATGAAGGTACATGGCAAAAAATCCAAATCTTAACGGACAAAAAACCTCCTGCGGATTGGGATGCAGCTAAGCTTCACTTACAAATTGGCAGTGGTGCTGGCGGAAAAACGGAAATCGAATTCGATAACTTGAAATTCTACGAGTACGAAGTTCCTCCAACAGAATAGTGAAAATAAATTGATCTATTATATAAAACAGGGCATCCTTATTTGGGTGTCCTGTTTTCTTTTATCAAAATCATTCAACTTGAAATACCTGAATTTCCTATTTATAAATTGCCCCTATACTTAGTTGCAATTTCCCATTATTCTCAGGATACATCATAGTGAAAATAACCCTGCCAATAAATAAACTAAACTACGGTTCTAAATGTCAAATTAATCCTGGGCTTCGATACTTTTTTTGAAACAGGCAAAGCATGTACCCAATGTTTTTGAGTCTCTCCTTTCATTACTAAAAGAGATCCATGTTCTAGCAAAAGATTCACTTTTTCTTTTGTTTCTCTATGCTTAAAAGAAAATTTACGTTCTGCACCCAAAGATATAGATGCTATGGCTCCATCTTCTTTCATCTCTTTTTCATTATCGCTGTGATAACCCATTCCTTCACTCCCATTATGATATAAATTCAGTAAGCATGAGTTGTAAGTCTCACCGGTTTTTTCTTCTATTTTTTTAAGAAGACGGAGTTGTAAATCATCAAAAGGAAGGGCTGTTTTTTTGACTTTAGAATAAGTGTACTCATACGGTTCTAAGCCGTACCAAGCCATTTTCCGTTTGGTAAAAATCTCTTTTCCAAACATTTTTATAAGATCAGATTGCCAATCAATTTTTTCCTTCAACAACTGATAGAATGAGGTGGCCTCTGCATATGAAAATACTTTTCCATAATAATAAACCTCTCCTTCATAGGGTAATAAATTTTGCGCTTTATCGGCTGTTTGATCAAATAGTGAGAGCATAATTGTAGTCTGTTTTTTTAACAGTTGAACAATTTCAAAGGAAGAATTAAATACTAATTCTCTATTAAACATTAAATCAAACTCATGGTGAAAGATGAATTCAATGAAACTTCAGAATAGATATTAAAAACTCCTTTTATTATTGTCTGCTGTTTGTAGTTTATTAAGGAAGTTTTCCGCACTTTCTAAAAGTAATTCTTTTTTCTCTTTATTCATATTATCATAATTTCTCAAAAGCATATTAATACGGGGATTGTTCCCAATTTTATCCCTTTGCTTATTCATAAACCGCCAAAAGAGTCCATCCCAAACCTGTTGCCAATCTCCCTTCTTATAATCACTCATTTTCATCAGGTAATTACTGCTACTTATATACGGCTTTGTAGCCATTAGTCCTCCATCAGCAAACTGACTCATTCCATATACATTAGTGACCATCACCCAATCATAAGCATCAATAAACAATTCCATAAACCAACGGTAAACGCTATTGGGGTTAAACTCACAAAGTACCATAAAATTGCCTAATACCATTAAACGCTCAATATGATGACAATAACCGGTGCTAAGCACTTTTCTGATCGTAATATCAATGGGTAGAATACCGGTTGTTCCATTATAAAAGGAAGTAGGAATTTCCTTATGAAAGGAAAAGAAGTTGGAAGTGCGTTCCTGTCTTCCCTTCGCTTCATAAATACCTCTTATAAACTCTCTCCAACCAATAAGTTGACGGATTAACCCTTCTGCCGAATTCAACGGGATACTATTTGAAAAAGTGATATCTTTTATTCTCTCTATTACATAATCAGGCGTTAGTAAACCTGCATTAAGTAAAGGTGACAATAAGCTATGATGCAATACACTCTGGTGACTGACAATAGCATCCTCATAAGGGCCAAATTCAAAATACCTATCCCTCAAAAATTCTTCTAGCCATCGTTTTGCAGCTTCAAAATTTGTTGGATAAATAAAGTTGTCATTGCACTTACCATAATTGTCAGGAAAATATTCTTCTACATACGCCTTTGCCTCTGTAATAAAACTATCTTTCTTACAAAAACTCGTAAAAGGTGGTTGCTTTTTGGAAGGGTATTTTTTCCTGTTTTCATCGTCATACGACCACTTTCCTCCTATGGGTTTATCTTCATTATTTATCAACAAGCGATGTTGTACCCTCTGACGTTTGTAAAAATTAGCATGGTAAAACTTCTTATTGGTTGATTTAAAGAAAGAACGGTTGTCTTCTTTAGTATTCAAAAACATAGGTGTCTCTAATTCTATAGTTTGCAGTAGTTTTTTCTGTGCCGAAGAGTGAATTCTTCGACTCAACCAATCATCAACGGGATCTATATATATCAAAGTATCAGTACGTTCTACAAATACCTCTTCAATGACATGCCTAACATCTGATTTTTCTGCAGTGCAAGCTTTCCAATACATCACTTCATACCCTTTCTCTTCCAAATAATTAGCATATTGAAGCATAGAAGCCCTATGGAAAAGAAGTTTCTGTTTGTGAAATTTATATTGATAAAAAAACAAATACTCCTCTACCAACACATAAGTCATACAATCTGTGTTAAATAAAGGAGAATTTTCAAATAATTGATGTGGAAAAACTAATGCAAGCATTGAATTGTGTTAAACAGTTTTCGATTTTAAATTTCGCGTATGCAATAATAGAATCCGCTCTTTTTCTTGTCTGACTTCTGGCGATTTTTTAAAAGAGTAGATTTTGGTTCGTGCCTTCTTTCCACTTTCTTTTAAATCAACGATGGGATCAGGATAATTAAAATCCTTCAACCCTATAAAAGCTTTATCTAATGAGGTCATTTGCCAAGGTTCATGAATAAAACGTTCGGGTACTTCTCTCAATTCAGGCACCCATTGTTTGATAAATACACCCTTTGGATCATGGTCTTGTGATTGTTTTACAGGATTGTAAATTCTTACTGTATTGATCCCTGTGGTACCTGCCTGCATTTGAAACTGAGTGAAATGTATTCCTGGTTCATAATCTAAAAACAACTTCGCCAAATGGTACACACCATTTCTCCAATCTTGATCCAAATGATGACACAGAAAACTCACCAGCATAGCTCTCATTCTAAAATTAATCCATCCTGTGGTATGCAGACAACGCATGCAGGCATCAATCATTGGATATCCTGTCATACCTACTTTCCATGCTTCTAAAAAGCGGCTATTATTTTGATAAGTGAGATGCTCAAATGCTGTATTCAAACATTCATTTTCATAACTGCACTGCACTTCAAACTTCTGAATAAAATGACAATGCCATTTTAAACGTGTTAAAATACCGTTAAAAGCTCGTTTATGAAAAGCCCTATTAGGATGATTTTTGATGTGCTGATAAGCCTGTTTGATGGAAATATTGCCCCAAGCAAGATAAGGCGATAACCTCCCGCAACTTTTCCTGCTTTCCAACGGTTTGGAAATAAACTTACTGTAATCCTTCCCTCTCTCATCTGTAAAAGAGTGAAGGTACTTCCATGCGTACGTTTCGCCCGCAGGTTGAAAATGTTCGTTGTAACTTTTAATTACATTTCTGAAGGACGCTGGCAGTGGGAACAGATTGACTAGCTCAACCTCAGTTCGATCCGTGAATTGATTAATGATAATCGGTTCCTTCATGGTCAAAAACCAATCTTTGTCCCAGTTGTCTCTGTTGACGATTCCTCTTTTGATACCGTCTCTCTGTGACTCATTCCATCGAACACCTTGAGCATGAAATAAAACCTTCAAGGATTTATCTCTATCGTAGGTCACCTGAATACCACTTTCCTGGTAACTAAATACATTGACGATATCGAAAGCCTTCATCAAATATTGAAAAATAGCAACGGCCTCACCATACATTGTATTCACTTTTTTATTGAAGGGTGAAAGTCGATTATTCATGTCAGTAATCGAGTGAGCAATGAATTTTAGGTGTCTTGATGAAGTATCATTGTACGTTAAAATGTCTTTTTCATAGATATATAATATCAAATAAGGCAGTTGATCTTGTTCTGCTAAGTTTAGAGGCAGATGGTCTTGGGTTCTTAGATCCCTTTTTAACCATACAATGTTAATTCTTTGCTTTTTAGTCATAATTAATAGGCTTTTTTACTGATCTTGTTGTTACTGATTAAGCGTTGTCTACTACATTTAAATCTGCTTATCTCACTTGACCTCTTCATTATGTGTTTACTGCTCGCCTTTGTGTGAACTCTTCTTCTCCATCTTTTAAAACTCTTCTCTTTCAATTCAAGCCGCATTAGCTTCACAACATCTGATTCTGACAAACCAAACTGGACTTTTATGGCTGAGAAGGGTGTTCTATCTTCCCATGCCATCTCTATTACTCGGTCAATTTCCTCATCATTTAGTAGCAATTTCATAAGTAGTAAACAAAAGAGTTCAAATAATGTTTACTGTTGTTGTTATTATTTTTAGGTAAAATTGGCCATACACTTGATAACACTTTGCACTTAGCAATATCCTATTCTTTAACCCTATTATTCAATAAAGAAGTATTTAACTGACAAAGTAAACTCCCTCTTAGATTCCATCTTCTCTACTTTCTTGAATAGTTAGTTTTGCTCTCTCACCTTGTAGCTTTTGTGGTAAAGTTTGTAGAGAAATCAATTAATAAATTAGTTTCTAATAGTATATGCTAATTATCATATCTAAAGTGTAAAGTAGATAGACGTTACTTGTGATGACACATTGGCAAAATCTCCTAACTTCGAAAAGAATGAATATCATTTATGATAGGTTACGTTGTAGGGTTGTTTCATTACAACGTCCACTGAACCACAATACAAAGCACTTTTTTACGTTCAAAATTCAAATTACTATTTTCTATATACATACTCACTACTCCAATAGAAAAGGGTGAAAAGCATTCCAACTTTTCACCCTTTTATATTATTTTCTGTGATGAGAAACTATCTCTTAATCACAATTTTCCTTACAAATAGGTTTCCATTTAGGCTACCTCTCAAAATATAAACACCATCTGAATAAGTGCTCACATCAATTTCATTTGTATCAAGATATGTTTTAAGTAACAATCCATCCAGAGTGTAAAGCTGTACCTGTTTCACTTTTTGTGATAACGAAACAACATGATCAGCAGGATTTGGATAAGTTACAATTTCTACCTTCTGTAAATCATTGATCGACGAGATAACTTGATCTGTGAATTTTGCATATAAAGTCAAATCTCCTATACTTCCTGTAGGAATCTCTGTAATAGGGTTTGTATATTCCGCATCAGTGTACCACCCCACAAAAGTATAACCCTCTATTGAAGGGGTAGGAGCTTTTAATGTAATCGTTTCACTTTCTACCGTATAACCCGATGGATTACTATGAGTATCTGCTCCAACATAGTTGATAGTATAATCTCTAAGAGAATATTGATAATAAATTATCTTACCATTTAAGTCTTCTATGGTAATATCTTTCAATGATGGTATAGCATCTGTATATTCTTGATCATAAAACCAACCTATACCTTTGTAACCTTTTTCGCCGTTTTGAGCATTAAAGCTACTTCCACTTGAAAAATATACATTAAACCCTGTTAAATCTACATTGGAGAAATCTAATTCTGTTAACTCATTTCCAGAAAAAGTTCTATGATCTATAGTAGTAATTTCAGGGGGCAATATTATTTTACCACTAAAAGAGTTGGAAGAAAAAGCACTAGGGCCTATATAGCTTACTCCCTCGGGTAATACTAAGTTACCACTAAAAGAGTTGGAAGAAAAAGCACGAGTACCAATAGAGGTTAAACCTTCGGGTAATATTAATTCTCCACTAAAATTGTTACCATTAAAAGCTTTAAAGCTTATATCTTTTAACCCTTCGGGTAAGACTAAATCTCCACTAAAGGAATTGTAAGAAAAAGCATTATGGCCTATGGAGGTTACTCCCTCGGGTAAGACCAACTCTCCACTAAAAGAATTAAATGAAAAAGTATGAGAATCAACAGTGGTTAAACCTTCGGGTAAGACTAAATCTCCACTAAAGGAATTGTAAGAAAAAGCATTAGAGCCAATAGTTGTTAAACCTTCGGGTAAAACTAAATCTCCACTAAAGGAATTTCGATAAAAAGCATAACCTCCAATAGATATCAGCCCTTCGGGTAAGATTAATTCGCCACTAAAATTGTTACTTTTAAAAGCACCATCGCCTACGGAGGTTACTCCCTTGGGTAAGATTAATTCGCCACTAAAATTGTTATAATAAAAAGCATCATCACCTATAGAAGTTACTCCCTTGGGTAAGATTAATTCGCCACTAAAGTTGTTATCATAAAAAGCATCGTCACCTATAGAAGTTACTCCCTTGGGTAAGATTAATTCGCCACTAAAGGAATTTCTTGAAAAAGTAAACTCTTCAATTGATGTTACTCCTTCAGGTATTACTAAATCTCCACTAAAAGAATTTCGATAAAAAGCAAATCTTCCAATAGAGGATAGTCCTGAGGGTAAGACTAAGTCGCCACTAAAGGAATTGCCAGAAAAGACTCCATTACCAATAGTGGTTAAACCTTCTGGTAAGACTAACTCCCCTCTCAAGGAATTGTCACGAAAAGCATAATTTCCAATAGTGATTAAACCTTCTGGTAATATTAATTCTCCACTAAAGGAATTGCCAGAAAAGATACCATTACCAATAGTGGTTAAACTTTCAGGTAAGACTAAGTCGCCAATAAAAGAGTTATCTTCAAAGGCATAATCTCCAATAGTGGTTAAACCTTCTGGTAAGACTAAGATACCGTCAAAGGAATTTTCTCTAAAAGCATATCTTCCAATAGTGGTTAAACTTTCAGGTAAGACTAAGTCGCCAATAAAAGAGTTATCTTCAAAGGCATAATCTCCAATAGTGGTTAAACCTTCAGGTAAGACTAAGATACCGTCAAAGGAATTTTCTCTAAAAGCATAACCTCCAATAGTGGTTAAACCTTCTGGTAAGACTAAGTCGCCACTAAAGAAATTTCCTGAAAAAGTATACTCTTCAATTGATGTTACTCCTTCAGGTATTAGTAAATCTCCACTAAAGGAATTTCTTGAAAAAGCAGAACTTCCAATAGTGGTTAAACCTTCTGGTAATATTAATTTTCCACTAAAGGAATTGCCTGAAAAGACACCATTACCAATAGTGGTTAAACCTTCGGGTAAGACTAGCTCCCCCCTCAAGGAATTGCTACGAAATGCATAATCTCCAATAAAGGTTAACCCTTTTGGCAATACAACAGAAGTTAAACCTGTAAACATAGGGTTATAATAGTCATCAGCATCTGCAATACCAACCACAGTTACTCCATCCAGGACATCAGGGATAATAATATCACCTCCTTCGATGTAGGAACAAGATTGAATGATTCCATCTGCATCCACTACTACATCATCATCTGTGAGTGTGTATTGTGCAATGGATTGATTACTAATAAAGAACAAAAGGAATACTCCTATTAAAGAGAGTTTAGTTTGCATAAAAAAAATAATAGTTTGTATGATTAGCATATAATTAAACAAATGTAAATAAATTCTAGAAAAAGAAAAAAGGTGTTGTTCTCTATTGAATAATCATACCTCATTAATAACTGTCATCATCGAAATATTAAATAAACTAAGGCTTTATTTTGATATGCAAATCTTCTCTAAGGGCATTAAAAAAGCACAGCAACTCAATGGCTACTGTGCTTTCCTATCTATAAAAGAATACTTTTTAGTCTTCTGTTTCTTTAGGTGATTTCATGATAAAGAAATAGGCAATCAACCATGCGAAGATCAGAACAGAAAATACCATTGGTGAATATTCTACTTTTGGTGCTTCAATATCGTGACCTTGCGTTCTGTAAATGACACCTAAGGTCGACAGTAATAGACCATTGATCAATGTTGCAAGCCCTTTTGTCCATCCTTTAACTGATTCCAAAAGTTGCTGTTGTGCCTCTTTTGTTTGGAGCCATTTTGCTTTATTGGGAACCATAATCAGTTGTTGTGGTAAATGCAAAACACTAGCACCCAACCCTGCCAATACAATGTTTATGAAAAGCAAAATCCCCATTGAACTATAGAAAAAGTTGCTTTTAGACATCACCATAGCACTTTCTGTCTCTGTCGCACCCATTACCATCACTCCACTGTCTGGAAAATAGATGTAGGCCAATAAAGAATATCCTAAGAAAATAAAAAGGGAAAGTGCCCAAATAAATTTGATGTATTTCATTCTGAAAACTAACTAATGTTTGATGTTTCTGTTTAGTGGTGTAAAGATATAGTTTTTTTTAAATGAATAATTAACATTGAATAATGAAAAATTAAGTTTCAATAATAATTAACATTTTGTCATTTTTTGAAAGGAATAATATTGATGAAAATGAAATGAGTCTTCAATAAAAAATGAATTTCGTTGTTCACTTTTAATATTTAATTACTAACTTAATTTAAATACTCAGTCAGAATTACTTTTTACTTACAATCTACTTTTGACTTTGTATTTTTAACGATATAAACACACATATAATCATGAATTATTCTACTAACCAAAAATCAGCATCTCAAACTTCACTTCAATTTTTGACCCAAGCATTACTCAACAACAGAGAACGGGTTTTTCTCGGTGGAGGAGAGAAAAAAATTGCCAAACACAAAGGCAAAGGAAAAATGACGGCAAGAGAGAGAATTGACTTTCTGCTTGACGATGCCAAGGAAGCTATTGAAATAGGTGCTTTTGCTGGCGAAGATATGTACAAAGAACATGGTGGATGTCCCTCTGGAGGAGTTGTTGTAAAAGTGGGAAAAGTATCCGGAAGAAACTGTGTTATCGTTGCAAATGATGCCACGGTAAAAGCGGGTGCTTGGTTTCCGATCACTGGAAAAAAGAATCTAAGAGCCCAGGAGATCTCTATCGAAAATAAAATTCCTATTATATATTTAGTGGATAGTGCTGGCGTATATTTACCGATGCAGGATGAAATTTTCCCTGATAAAGAACACTTTGGAAGGATATTCCGTAACAACGCTGTCATGTCAGCAGAAGGAATACCACAAATCGCTGCTATTATGGGAAGCTGTGTTGCTGGCGGTGCTTACCTTCCTATTATGTCTGATGAATCTTTGATTGTTGACGGTACAGGAAGTGTATTTCTAGCTGGTTCCTATTTAGTTAAATCTGCTATTGGTGAAAGTGTGGATAACGAAACACTGGGCGGTGCTACAACGCATTGTGAAATCTCTGGTGTGACGGATTATAAATGTGAAAATGATGAAGCGTGTCTCGACAAGATCAAAAGTCTAGTGGATAAAATGGGAAATGCTGATGAGGCAGGCTTTAATAGAACTGAAAGTATTCCGCCTAAAAAAGAGATGGAAAGCATTTATGATGTATTTCCTGAAGACAGAGCGAAACCTTATGACATGTTGGAAGTTATTTCAAGAATTGTTGATAATTCTGAATTTGAGCAATACAAAGAAGGTTATGGTCAAAGTATTCTTTGCGGTTACGCTCGAATTGACGGTTGGTCTGTAGGTATTGTTGCCAATCAACGCACGATAGTAAAGTCAAAACAAGGTGAGATGCAGATGGGCGGAGTGATTTACTCGGACTCGGCTGATAAAGCTGCACGTTTTATCATGAACTGCAATCAAAAGAAAATCCCTTTGTTTTTTATTCATGATGTGACAGGCTTTATGGTGGGAAGCAGATCTGAACATAATGGAATCATTAAAGATGGTGCAAAAATGGTAAATGCCATGGCCAATAGTGTGGTTCCGAAATTCACGTTAGTGATTGGTAATTCTTATGGTGCTGGAAATTATGCGATGTGTGGAAAAGCCTATGACCCGCGTTTAATGCTTGCTTGGCCTACTTCACAATTGGCAGTAATGAGTGGCAAATCTGCTGCAACTACTTTGCTTCAAATCAAAGTTTCTACGATGAAAGCTCAAGGTAAAACGATTGACAAGGAAGAAGAGAAGGCAATGTTTGATGAAATCAAAGCCAAATACGATAGTCAACTCTCTCCTTATTATGCAGCGGCAAGGTTATGGATTGACGAGATCATTCAGCCTGAAGAAACACGCAGTTATATTTCCAAGGGTATAGAAATGGCGAATCAAAACCCAATTGACAAACGTTTTAATGTAGGTGTCATTCAGACTTAAAATTCACTGAGAAGTATTTCATCTATTTATTAAACTAAAAAACAGTCTTATGGTTAAATAGAGTATGTTTGAAACATTCCTTAATATCATAAGACTGTTTCCATTTATTAAACTACTCAAAAGTGAAACATAGCTTATCATACTATATCGTCAAATTAGTACTTCAGCTTAAAGGAATAAAAAAGGATTTCAGTAAAGATCCTATTGACTATCAGAAAATAAGAAAGGAGGATATATACCATCCCAAAGGACGATTTTTCAAACAAAAAGGGATTAGCAATTTTCAGCTACTCCATTCAAAAATCACAGAAGTTCAGCTTAATGAAAATAGCGAATCTGTCGTACTTTTCCTTCATGGCGGTGCCTTTATTTCTGGGCCTGCAGCACATCATTGGGATGCCGTAAAATCAATTGTAAAGAAAACCAGTTCAACAGTGTGGTTTTGTAATTACCCTAAGGCTCCTGAACATAAGATTGTTTCAATCTCTGAGAATATTGATCATGTTTATGAAGAACTTGTCAATCGTTACCCCAACAAAAAAATTATCCTATTGGGTGATTCTGCTGGTGGAACATTGGCCACAGCACTCACACAAAGGTTAGTCCTTAAAAATAAAAAATTACCTGTAAAAGTGATTCTACTTTCCCCAGTTATGGATGCTTCTATGAGTAATAATGAGATTGAGAAAGTAGAATTGAAAGATCCTATGCTATCTAAAATTGGTGTGCGAAGTGCTAAAAAATTATGTGCTGATGAGAATTTGGATGATCCTGAAATTTCTCCTCTAAATGGTAGTTTTGATGGTTTCCCCTCTTGCTTATTTTTAATGGCTGAAAATGATGTCACTTACCCCGATCAAGTTTTGACTGTTGAAAAAATGAAATCTTCTGGTATCGATTTGGAAGTGATTAATGGTGAAGACATGCCTCATATTTGGGCTTTTCTTCCTGTAATGGAGGAAGGAAAAAGAGCTTTTGAAGTCATCATTTCTCACATTAAAATGGTTTAAAAAAAATATAACCCCAAAACCGAGGCTTTGGGGCTATATTTATTATTCAGTACTGAGACAAAATAGCGTGCACTACGAATGAAGTCATGGGCTGGTGATACCAACTTCAACAATACTAAAGTGATGTTTTCTCTTGTAACCTTCAAGACTTCAGACTTGATTAAGTTTTGGTAACACACCTGCCCATAGTTTTAAATATGGTGCATGAAACCTCTTTTTTTGCCCTTATACTTTATGTATTACTGGTACACTATACACCGTACAGTGTGTACGGTGTATAGTGTACAAGCTGTACGGTGAATAGCGTACTTTGGGTACAGTGGGTAGTGTACGAGACATCCCCTTTCTTAATCAAGAATGAAAAAAATGGTTCTTGATGTGGTTCGTGTGGACGTTGCAATGCAACATCCCTACAACGGAATCCTTCATAAAGGATTTTCTACCAAAAATTAAAAGTAGGCTGTAGAGACAAACTGTATTACAACATCCACTGAACCACCATAAAAACTACTTTATGATAAACTTCTTGTATTTAGCACCTGTTTTTTCGCCTATGATGTTGACTACATAGACTCCTGTACCTAGGTTGTAATCTGATAGATCAACTTCTATCTCATTTGAACCTTGGTATACCGTTTCATTGAATTCTAAATACTTCACTCCTGAGATACTAGAGATACTGATTGTAACTACATCATCTTCTAAAACATCTAACTGAAGTGCAAAATCCGTTTCAACAGGGTTAGGATATAAGCTGATGCTTTCATCTAACAATTGCTTATCGTTTTCATTCAAGCTAAAGAGCATTGGGTTACTCATCGAACCTTCTCTTTGGTTGGTTTGATAAGTAAAGTTCTCCACAGTTCCAATTAAGGAATTGGTACTTGACTGATAGTATTTCACCACCAATTCTTCTTCAGTACCTCCACCATAAAAAAGCCCTGTGAAATACCACTCTTGGCTTAATTCATCAAACACAGCATCTATTACACCAAATAGTTCTTCATCTTGTCCGCTGATGATCAATTGATCCCCTTCAGTTACCGATAAGTCTTTTAATTTAGCAATCAATGATGCAGAGTGTTCAAACTGAGAAGGCTCCACTGACCATTTTTCGACTGACCTTGTATTACTTCCGTTTTCATACAAGTTGTCCTTTTCAGGCCATAACTCTTGAACGTCAGTACCGAATGTCATGATAGAGTTGGCATCCAATTGTACCTGATAAGCTTTGAAAGGTTGCATCAATGCAAGTTGACCTGACCAAACTCCACCTTCAAAAGTAGCGAACTGATTTTGTGTTTTCAATACACCTTCCGTTGGTATATCTCCAATAAAACCAAGCACTTCGTTGATATTTTGCTCATCTTGGATTGGGGAACCGATCAAATACCATCCTGAAGGATCATTGAGCAAGAAGTTTCTTGTAATATCACCTGACTGATATTTACCAGAGAAACGGATGCTTCCTTCATTCTGTACATAAACCCAGTACCCTTGACCGCCTTCCAATGAATCTAAAGTTGAGGCTGACCAACCTTCCACATCAAACTGTGTGAAGTTGTTTTTGTCTTTCACCTGATCACCTGCCGTTAATGGATAACCTTGGAAGATTTTGCTTATGCTAGCATCTTCAGGTTGAGCATTTAAGGAGATCATATTCCAGCCTGATGCTAAGTGAATATACCTTGCTCTTCCTTCCGACTTGTCTACTCTCAATGTATCCGGCAAGCCAGTACGTCCGTACAATGTATCCGATTGGAAAGTCACTTCACCAATGGTGTTGTAAGCATCATATTCGTATCCATTAGAAGCATCCAATACTCTAAAATCAACGGATTTACCTCTGTCTTCTGCATTACCAAAGACTGTAAGGTAAAGCCTTTCGCTATCGATATCTTTCAGCTTTGTCATTTGAGCCAAACCGCGGATTTCATTATCAATCACTGCAGCAACAATATCATTAGTATCAGCACTTAGGAGCATTTCTGATTGTGCATCTTCAGCAAAACCAACCACACTAATCATTTCCATTGATGACTCATAATCACTTGGTTTGAATGACCAGTTGGATAATTCACTGTTCAAATGCACCGTCAAGTAAAGAACTGCAGGAGCAAAACCTTCCACTTGAGCATATACTGTATCACGATAAGTCCCTGCCTCTTTTTGGAAGGAATCGAAATTCAAGTACATATCACGTGCTCCATTTCTGAACTGCTGTTGTGCATTATTCTCTAACAGAATATTATTTTGGTTCGATAAAGAAATCCAACTTGTATCATATCCTGATAAGGTGAAATACTCAATCTGCTCAAAGTTGGACTTTAACGTCACTTCTACTTGATGTGTCGCATCCATATCCATAAAGAACTCAATCTCATTGCTAGAGAAATACACTGGTGAATAATTCACTTTAAACTCCCATGTGAATTGCTCTAGATTTTCATTCCCTTGGAAATCAATCAACGCAGCAGAATCAATCGTCACGGTTAGCACTTGATCATTTAGAACATCAAGTAATGAATCTGTAATCACGAACTCTAAACCGCTTCCTGAACAAATCATCTCAAAATCGATTGGATTTAAAGCTGTATCTGTAATAGTGATCAATGAAGAATCCATCAGGTGACAATCCAAGTCTTTGTTGAAATCAATACTGATTGCATCCCCGATGGATAGGATTCCATCACTTGGCTGTGCAGACCCTACCAATTGAATTGTAGAGCGATCAATTGTACCACTGATAATGTTGTATTCTGAATTTCCGTATTCACCACATTCAGCAGTTACTTTGATTTCATAATTACCATCAATGATGCTTTCGTCCTCATGAATATTCCAAACAAATGGATAAGTAGGCTCAGGGTAAGTCAGCTTCATCAATTCATAGTAATTACTTAAGCTATCCACATCAACAGACTCTATTTCTGTCCAAGCTTCAGTTCCTTCCCTTCTGTATTCCAGTGTCAGACCTTCGGTGTAATGATACAAACCGTCCACTTCATAATCTGTTACTTTGATCATCAATAGTTCATTACCATTTTCATCGTAATTCACTACAAAATCACTTTCAGGAACGTAAATCGAAACAGGTGAACAAGGCTTGTTGAAATACACTTCATATTCAAGCGTATCGGCTTCATATGTGCCTTCTCCACATTCAGGTTTCACTACAAATTTCAGATCAGCAAAATCATAGTAAGGATCAACTCTTTCCACAAGGATAGTTCCATAATAAGCCTCACCAGCATCCAAACCGATAGGGTTCTTTTCATAAGTCAAGCTCGCATGATTTTTATTTTCACCGGCAATTGGCTCAATCGTAAAATAACGTCTATCCGTTGTGATATAGCTTCCGTTTCCTACAGAGAAGTGGAGTACCGCTGCTTTATTAGGTTCTACATCATAGATCACATTACTAGCTACAGAAGTATCACTTGATGCGTATCCGGCAGTGAAATCATCACGTTTAGCTGTACCTACTACATAAGGACAAGCAGTTCTACCACCCAATAAATCGAAATAAGGTGTATGGCCTTGGTTCGTGCCTTTCACAACCATTACAGAATAAAGGTCACCATTATCATCATCATCTAGAACATAACCCACTCTGTAGGCACTGTCGAGCGTTACACTTTCTTTTTCAGTTAAAGTGATTTGATCATAATGCGTCTCTCTATCTTCTTCGATTACACGCGTACGTGTTTCCATTTCAATACCTGTTTTGATACCTAAATCGAAGTTTTTCGCCCATTTAATACCTGCAGGAGTAACTTCAGTACCCAACGCAATAGTTGTTGTTTTGGCTCTGAATTGTAATCCGATCTTGTAAGAAAGGTCTGCGGCATATTTAGTTTTGATAAAGAATTCACTCTTTCTTGAACCATATTCCATCTCTTTTGTTCTCCATTTCTGAGTAAACGTATTCTGTGTACCCCATTTAGAAACAATTTGATTGGTGTTGGCTCCAGCACCGCCAGTGAAAGTCTTATTATCGATTCCTGCACCCTGGTATTGTTCTTTAAACACCTCCATTAAGGCCTCAATATTATCTTGAATTTCATCTACTACCACTGCATCCGTAATAATGTCGTCTTTTAATGAAACATTTGCACTTTCGTAGTTATAATTCTGAGAATCCTTACCTGGATGTTTATCAATGATCTCACCTTGGTAATCATCATCCAACTTTGCTTCACTAAATACATCTGACAATAATGTATATTCGAACGCCTGCTGTTGTTCAATGGCAACATTATTAATGTAATTTTCATACTGCTCAGTCAGAAGATCTGTCCAACCATATTCTGCGTCAAGGTCTTCATTGTATGGTGTGTACACATTTAATGTATCATCATCCGTCCAATTACCCCAATGTGCTTCACAGAAAGTAGTCAACTCATCAAACCCTTGGTCTTCTACCAAATTATCTTGCAACAACTCTTTACAGATTGCATACATAGGAATGGCATCACGGTTGACGTAAATGTCAATTGCTTCCCAGTTATCACGTGTTACCTCAAAGATTTCTCTATCTTCATCACTTAAGATTACATTCGGATTATTCAACAGTGAATCATATTCATATACCGTTTGTCGAATATGATCAATAGTATATGACCATTGTGTCGTAATATTTCACCATTGTCGGTAGTATCTACAGAAACTAAGATATCTCTACCCGCAGCAGCGGCTGTACCAGTCACTAAAACTGGATAACCTATTGCAGTCAGGAACTCTCCATCTTTACTGTAATACTCCACAAACATTCCTTGGATATAAGGTACTGCAGGATTGATATTCTCTGCCGTAAAAGTGTAATTGAATAAACCATCAGGGCCTGCCTGTAATTCAATATTTGCTTTCTCCGCATTTGCAGCTGCATTTCTTACAACCACTGTACCGTAATCCAGCACACAAGTGTTTGTATTAATCTGTTCCTCAATTTGGAAATTGAACTCATAGTCATTTCCTTGAACAAAGACATTCAACCAATCTGGAATTTGGTCAGGTGTTGTGTTTGTTAAATTGAATTCTTCAATAACATCCTCAAAACCTGTTACCTGAAGTGTTAAAATCTCAGGGATAACGTGATATTCAAAGTACTTGATACTATCTTCTTCACCCACATATTCTCTTTCTCCACTTAAGATGGACTCATGAATTCCCTTTACATCAATTTGCTGCGGTCTAGTCGCAAAATAATCCACCACAGACTGAGATATCGGATCTAAAGGTTCAGCTCCAGAAACTCTCAATGAGTATTCGCCCACAGGCAAACTCAGTTCAAGTAAACCGTTGAGATTCGTGTTGTATTTTTCATACATACAACCTTCCTTCGATTCTACCAATACTTCAAAATTATAAGCGCCTAAGCTTCCATGACAGCCATTCACTACATTTACAGCAAAATCATACGTTGTGCTATCTACATAAGAGAACTCTGCTTTGTCCATGAACAATGCTGCAATCAAAGTGTCTGGCTCCACATTGAAAGAGTAATATCCTTCAGTGCCGTTTTCTAAGTCTTGATCTGATATATCAATGACATAATACTCTAAACCTTCCATCGCTAGAGGAACAAAAGAATAGAAACCTGTTCCGTCAGTGATGGATTGTTCAGAAGCTTTCACATCATTGCCCAATACGTCTTTATAATGTAAAGTAACTGTTGCTCCTTCCACTGGACAACCTGTGATTGCTTTTGTCACCATACCATTGATGGACTTACCGTCTAAATCATAAATGGTTGCAGCTGAATGAACACCTGATTCGGTAATTGTAAACGATTGTGGTGTATTGATTAATCGATGATCATTGTATGAAGCGGTGATTGTATACTCTACAGAATCGTCTTCATTGAAATAAATCTGATTGAAATCGTAACCACCTACATTATTTGTTTCAGTGACATAGCTGTAAGTGATGTTGTTGTCATCTGTATGTGTCAACTTGATTTCAGCACCTTCCACCGGTAAATTACCATTTGCTGTAGCCACCAAACCTGTAACACTATTAAGTGCATAAGCATAAGCGCTTGCTACGGCTTTTGCGCCGTTTGGCACTGAGTTTTTGTATGGAATTACTTCATATAAGTTCAGCGTATTGATTTCAGCCTCACTGTCATAAAACTCATAAGAAGTACCGTTCGTTAGGCCAATATATTCACCATTACGGAAGATTCTAACTTCATCTAAGTCTTTATCAGCATTAAACTGCCATGATAATTTCACTACAGAATAGTTGGTCTCTGCCTCTAAACTAGTGATCATATCCACATCACTATTACAACTTCCAAAACTTAAGTTGACTGTACGGTTTGCTGTTGAATTGGTGACTACACTTCCATCGATATACCTGAAAGGAGCGACTTTTACAGATCTTGTAAGTCCACAAGAACTTCCATCATTGTCAATGTAATAGAAATCTCTTTCCCATGATTCCAGCGTATCTACAGCCGCATTGTTGACATATACTATGAAACCATTGATGTATTCCCAATCATAAGTCCACTTTGCACCCAAATGATGCTTGCTATTTCCTGAAGAGGAAATTGTTCCTAGGGTTGGGAAGTTAGGATAAGCGGCTAGTGTTTTTTCAACCTCATCTGAATAGTACATTGATTGTGCTTCTTCACGGAAATCATGCACCTTTACTTGATAAGTGTAACTAAATCCTGGCTTACCATCTGTATCTGTATATGAAGTGACATTTGGCGCTAATTCCGTTAAATATTCGCCATCACGATATAGTACAAATCCATCGATATAATCATAATCATAAGACCAATCTATCTTTGCTACATTATTATCTGAAGCTACTTGTAGATTTCTTATTGATGCTAACTGAGGGAAAGTGGCTGTGTCTGTTACTGTTGATGAATAATATTTATCAAAAGCATCTTCACGATAGGCATAAATGGTATACTCATGCCATGTTTCAGGAATACCGGAGGTATCGGTAAAAGTCATTACTTCCGACTCCAATTGCGCTAATAATTTACCATTTCTCTCAATTTTATACCCATCAATATGACCAGCAGGATACATCCAGCTAAGGTTCACTACATTCTGATCTGTAGTAGTTGCCGTAAAGTTTTGAACTACCTGTAGATTAGGGTAAGTAGTGGTTACTGTTGCCTCTTGTGAGAATGAATTGGATGTTTTATTGTATCCAATTAACTTATACACATAATTAATACCCGGAACTGCTGTTGAATCCACAAATCGATTGGCTTCTTCTGAAGAAATAGCGGCAATGATATCTCCCGAACGGTAAAGATGGAATTCATCTGCAATACCAGTATACGTCCAACTCAAACGTACTTCATTGGAATCTTGAACAGCAGTAGCATAGAAACTGCTAATATTACAAATACCTGGGTAAATCACGGAATGATCATACAATAATGTATCTCCATAATAATCCTGTCCATTTGGAATCTCAGTATAAGATTGAATTCCATAGGTATAAGATTCCCCAGGTAAACCTGTTTTATCCAAGAACTCAAGGGGTTGCCCTTCTAAAAGTTCTATTTTCTCAATTGCATTAAAATCTCTGAACAAGATAAAACCGGTGTAATTTTCAGTGGTTGTAATCCAGTCAATTTTGACTGCATTTTCCTCCTCCACAGCATTTACACTTAGTGCTACTACTTCTGCAGGAATAGAGTGATCTATTTTTTCTGCAGGATAGCTAATTGTGTTTTGATATTGTGCTTGTAGATGATAAAGTGCAGTGGATAATTCATTGACATCATAGGTGCCTCCAGCGATTTCATAATTGTCTTTTTCAAGTACAACAACAATTGAATCTACTTCAGATTTACCTGAAATACTTCCATCATTGAAGTCTTCGAAAATGAAATAACCTTTTTGATCCGAAGCAGTATTCTTACGTTGTATTACTTCTCCATTTACATAAAGTAATGCCATCACATCTACACCCATCACAGGAGCTATTCCATCCACGTCTACAATTGTCCCTTCCATTAAGAAATTTCCAGCACTAGAACCAACAGCCGCATAGTTCTTCGACTTTTGGATTTCGCCAGTGTTTGGGTCTTCGTACACAGCACATAGTTCGTAAATGTAGGAAGCCCCTGCCTCAATTTGATCATCCAAGTAATTTCTATATTGCGTAGGAAGTGTATCTAACACTGCCCCGTCTCTATAAATTACAAATCGGGCCAAGTGATCCACACGGTGATTCCAAGTAAGCTCAATCATTTCCTCAAGGTTAGTAGTTGCTGTAAAGCCTGTAGGGTCAACATAAGTCGTTGAAGTACCTGAAAGAGATAATTGACCAGACGTTTTAGAAATATCAACTGGTAATTTTTCTGATGCGAAGGTGATAATGTACTGTAGCTTAGTAACATTACTTCCTATTCCTGTCAGACCATCTTTGAATTGGTAATCAAAATTACCCGTATACCAATTGGCCACCACTACAGTGTCACGACTGCTATTAGAAATTTCAATTCTTGACAGTTGAGCCGCTTCATTTACCCCTAAATTGTTTTGATGAGCAAATCCCCAATTGACATTCACAACATTGTTATTCCCTGTAGTAGGATCAAACGCGGCTGAAATCATTAAATCAGCTGAAGAATAATTAATACCAACATTGCTTAATGGGATGGTATTGAACGCTGAGACCACTGGATCCTCTGAAAGTGATGTGTTTCTATAGGCTCTAATGTGGTAATTGTACGTTTCACCAAACACCAATGTATTGTCCGTGTATGCCAAAGCATCATAGACCGCTTCTTTTTTGACATCTGATACTAAAACAGTGTCATCAGCAGCAGAAACACGATAGATATGATAGCCATCAAAGTTATAATTTGATAACGATAAGTCAATTTCGTCTTCTTGATGCTTCCATACTAAATCAAAACCTTTATCTAAATTGGCCTTACTTTTTGTGAAGTCAAACTCAGGAACAGGCAATGCTGGTGTTACAAAATCAACAAACTCTAGTCTCGTAGATTTTTCCTCTGAATACTCACTTGCGGTATATAAATAGTAAGTTGCCTTTTCTTCAGGTAAGAAATCACTCCAGATCATGGAACGGTCTCTTCTTTCAAGGCGTGCCATTTCCTCTTCTTCAGTTGATCCTTCTACAACTCTTGTTATTAGGAAGTGATTGAAATCGTAACTTGAAATACCTAGGTTGAATTTCACTTCACCTTTGTTATTTGTAGTCACAGAAAATGAAGTAGGCTTTGGAAGTGATTTTGTACTGACATCTGTAATAACAGTTTCATTGTAATTCACTTCATCATGTGTGAATGTACCTGTGATCAACTTGTAATCATATGTAGTATTGGGAGCTACTTTTTCATCAAAGTACCTCAAACGTACTGGATAATCACTATCATTTGAGCCATCCATATAATAGTTGCTCCATTCGCTGATCAATTCCAATAATTCCCATTCTTCCTCTGTTTGTTCAGGCAATTTTCTTAAGATATAGAAGACTACTTGATCATTTGGAATCATATCAGGAATAAGGTTGAAGTATATTTCCACTACTGTGGCACTTTCATTTACACCCAACGACAAAGGATCATAAACTACTGGCAAATCTGCTACAGCATTGAACTCCTCATCCACTAAAACCAATGCCTCATTAATACTTGGTGTATCTAAAGAAACATAGAATTCATTGTCCAATAATTCATAATCATAATCTGCTACTTTAATAGAATACGTCAACCCTGTTGAACCAAAATAAAGGTCGTCAAATGTAAAACCACCTTCAAAATCTGTTGTTGTTGTATCTGAATAAACAACATCATCCAAAATAGCAGAGGCAATGATTCTGGTGTTTTCTAAGGCCCAAGGTCTTAATGTATCCGCAACATCTACATTACGTCTTCTTCTCCCTCTTCGAATCGTTTCTGCTAGATCAGAAACCAAATGACCACTGATCGAACCAATTCTTGGTACATCAAGCAATACCTCATCATAGCCATAAATTTCACCGTTTTTGATACCTGCTATTTTATAAGTTTCAGGATCACCATGAATTGGATAAGCATATTCATAAGTATCAATGTTTGAACTTAAAAGAGTTACTTGAGATCCATTGTAATAAATAGCCAGCGTATCTATTACCAAGGTATCATTGTCACTGCTCGTTAAGTTTGTCCAGCTTAATGTAACTGCTCCATCTTTGTACTTACCTGTGATGTCCATATCAAATAAAGCACCATTCGTCTCAGCCAATTCATATATCTCATCATGACGAGCATTGTATCTTTTTACAGTATAAGTATTTTCTTCGCCCATCACTAGACCTTCACTTTGGAAATCCTCATACGATTTGCTTCGAGTTCTAGCAATCTCAGAGCTGTTCCTGTATACAATATATTGGTCCGTCACATCACTAGAGTCAGCCCATGACAATGTCACTTTTCCTGGATCATTTGTGGTAGCTACAAGGTCTCCCTCATATAAAGTATTTGTGGACCCTGATGTTCTCAATGTCACACAGACAGGCTCACTAGAACCATATTCTGTAATTTGCAAACGGTAATTTCTGCTTACATCTGGACCTAAGAAATCAATTACAGAACCAACAAATAGTCTGTTTTTATCTGTCTCATTATCAAAAGCGGTCCAGTTGCCATAATTTACCCCTGCCACATAACTTGGATTATCCGTCACTTCATTCACCAATGACAATGCATTTCCGCTGTCATAGTTTTTAGCTGAATATAAAGCCACAAGCCCCGTTGTAGATCCCAAAACAGGATAGTAATAATTGTACTTTACTTCTAAGCTGTTTCTTGTATGATCCCACAGTCTGATGTCGGCAATTGCTCCATTGAGTTGCTCACCATTTCCATTACCTGCAATTTTAGTGAATTCCCAAGGCATAATTCCAGTCACAGTATTGATAAGTTCACCATCAATATACAATTTAAATACCTGCTCACCAGAGGCTGGTTCTGCCGTCAATGAAACGTGAGTCCAAGTATTTTGCTCAATAACTCCACCTAATTCTTGTTCACCATCTTCAGTCTTTAAGTAAAAGGTATTATTGCTGATATAAAACTGTTGTTGTTCAGCATTATCCGTTAAGATTAAATGTTTATTTTGGCTCAACTCTTCAATCTTAATCCAAGCTTCAAAACTGTACTCGTAAGACCTGAAACCTGTCGATAAATTGGCAATTGGATCTATTGAAATATAAGATTCCTCTTTCTCGAACATCAATTGATATTCCCCATTCAGTTTTGTTGAATTGATAAACGAAGAAGGATCAGTAATGTGTGTTACAAATATTTCTTCTTCTGTATCATCATCCAATATTCTGAAATAAACAGATTCATCAAAGTCTCCAATCAAACAGTTGGCATCAATTTCCCATTCCACCAGAACCATATCATCTGATGCTTTATTGGAAGCTGTGAGACCAAAAGCCATCACAGAACCATAATCTGCCATGTATTCTGATTCATGATAAGAAGTTACAGGAGCATTTTGATCATAGCCAAAAGCTCTTAGAATATATAAATACTCTTTACCGCTTTCCACATCATAATCTGTATACGTGAAACCTGGTGCATCGATAGCCACTGTTGCAATATGCACCATGTTATCAGTAAGGTTTGTGGCAATTGTGCTGTCTGAAATTTCAAGCACATTTTCTGCTTCTGCACGATAAATCCATATACTGTCATAGTATTTTGATTCAATCGCATCTGCATTATAAGACCATGTCACCTCTAAACCAGAGTAAAGAGAGAAGTCTTTGGCGTCCACTTTGTCTAAAATGTGGTGCTTTTCTGAGATACCTCCATTGGAGATCTCACCGTCATTTATTTCGATGGTAGCACTACTGAAATAAAATAGTGTGCTATTCGAACAGGCCGGGTCAAAATTGACAATAGGCGCCTGTTCAAAGTCATTCCGATTGGTACAGCCATCATTTATGCTTTGTGCCATCAGTTCCGCCTGACTGAACAAAGTAAATGTAAAGGCAATAGCAATCCAGGACTTTAATTTATAATAAAAGCCTTTCATGAGTAATGTTATAAAAAGAGAGTTTTAAATTAATTGGTAATTAGCTTATGTATACCTATTCATTTGGTTACATTGGCTTTAGAAAAAGAGTAGTTTACTTTTTTCTGTTCTTTCTTTTTTCTCTTTTTGATTTCTTTTGTTCTACGGCAGCAATTTTCTTCTCCAATTCGATGACATATAAGGTTAACTCTTCTACTTTTTCAAGTAAAATACGTTCTACTTCCACAACATCAACACCTGATTCTTTCACTTCTGCCGCTGAAGGCATGTTAGGCAAGTGACCTTTTTCTTCTATAAATGAAGCTACTTCTGATAAAGGTGCCAATTCATATTCTTCTTCAAATACGTAGTCAGGCCATTCATTACTTGGAGCGGCTACTACACGTTTTGCAATCACATCGCCTTCCACAATCAATTCATACTGATCAATTGCATGATCATTAAAACTGCTGTGATCTCTTGAACCAATATAAACTTGTGATTCAAAATTAGCATCTTTTTCAAATGAAGCTATGTTTTCAAAAGTGGCCGACTTCTCAAAAGTTGCGGATTCTCCAAAACTTGAAGCTCCATTGGCTCTGAAAGTACCACCTACATTTAATTTATATTGAGAATTACTCACCCCAATACCTACATTACCTAAGTTGTTGATGGCAAAGTGTGTACCCCAAGAGATTGTTTCTCCAGCCAATTTACCTGAACCATCAGCCCATTTGAATTCAATCCAGTCACCATTGGTTACTTCCACACCCATATCTATGAAAGCAGCATCCTCATTTCCTACAAGGAATTTTTCACTTGTACCAGTAGTAGCGTTCCACTTATGCTGAATTCTACCATTACCATCTTGCACAGAAATATTGTACTGTGAAGTTGGACCAGGAATAATGATTCCTTCATCCCCATGTAAAGCTGTTCCATTGTCTTCATTGTTGAAGATAGTGTTACCGTTACCACCTAAAACAACACTACCATTGACATCCAATCTTGTTTGCGGTGTAGTGGTTCCAATACCAAAGTAACCATCAGCAGACATACGTGCTTTTGTACTGTTATTGATTCTTAGGTCAATCACTTTACCCGTTTTCGCATTGACAAATGTGTTACCATCTGCTTTTTGCAATAACGCATAGCTCGATGAAGTGTAGTTATCGTAATGTGCAAACGCGGCCATGTCTGAGTAATTGGAGATATAACCAATTTTTGCCATACCAATAACAGCAGTTACATCAGTATTGGGGTATACTTCCAAATACTCAGTTGCATTACCTGTACCAATTTTGACCTTACCTGCACTTGAGATTCTTAATCTTTCAGTACCATTCGTACCGAATTGCATGAAATCGTTCGATTCATTCCAGATAAAAGTTTCTCCATTGGTGTGTTGTCCCATAGTAAACCTAGAACTCGTCCCTGAATAGAAGTTCAACCTTGTTGAACTATTTGGATCAGAAATTCTAATATTACCATTGTAGACATGAAGTTTGTCACTTGGGTTATCTAAGCCAATACCCACTCGACGTGATTTCAAATAGATGTCATAGCTCGTGTTTGCATCGATGATCATACCACCGTATTTTGAGCTTTCTGGGTTCCATTGTCTCAGACCTGACCATGTTTTGCCATCAGTTTCTGTTACAATCATTCCCACCCTTAGAGGACCACCTACATAGGTGTCATTGTTGTCGAGGTCCATATAGTCCTCGTTCTTATTGATTGCAGTACCAACCCACCATTCTTGGGCCATAGTTTTAGTAGTTGTGCATACCATTAGTGTAATAAACAATGGTACTAGAATAGCTACTTTCTGCATTGAGAAATAATAATGTTTCATGAAAAAAATTAGTTAGATAAAAATTTAGTAAGATGAAAATTAAATTAATTGTCTGTAACTCAGAATTTCGGGTGCAAAGATGTAGATTCAGTTTGAGCTTTTCTAGTGATATTTTCTTACGCAAAACTTTTCTTTTTTGAGTACTATTTCCATTTCAACAACTTCTTACATTTCTAAAATTGGACTATTCCGTCAATTGTACTTAATGTTATATATAAATGAATTTAAAATAGTATTACTTTTATAATTATTCATTTTAGTATTACACATATATTATGTATAAAAATTTTCAAATAACATATTTATTTGACTCCATCTCAGAGATAGGTTTAAAGTAATTTTATTGGTTTTTGATAAAAAAAATGAGGGTTTTGAGTATAAAAATTCAAGATCTTTAAATAATTCAATGAAAAAAAATACTGTTAACACTTGGTGTACGACAAGCAAAATTATCATCATTTATGATAACGAAATCAAATATTCATTCAAGCAAAAAGGTGTAACATTTTGTCACCCTTCAAAATTTGGCTTTTAAGGATGTTTTTACTAAAAAAATTAAGAAGAAAATATTTCATACTATAACTACCTATTATATATATACATTACTAAAAAACATACTATAAGTTCCCCACAATGACTAGAACTCTTATCATTTGTAAGTCAAATTCGTTGTAATGTTATGAATTTATGATTAGTGAAAAAAGGTGTAATGGGATGGCTTTTTAGGTTAAAGATTAAGTAATATAGAAAATCCAGATCTTGTGATTCCAATAATGGTTTTTATCTAATTAAAACTGCATGATTAAGGTAAAGTGGGTTATAAAATTGTTTTTAGAATTTGATTCTATAACCACATGGATAATAGCTGCTTCTTACGAAGAATTACACAGCTTTTGATTGGAAATTAAGCCTATTTATTGATGTTAAAGGGTGATTGTAATCAGTAGGCTTGTATCATTTATGTTTTTAATTGAAAGTATTTATTCTTTTCTTTTCAAAAAGGTAGGTTTTATTAAAGACAAAAAAGTCATCCCCGTTAATAAACGAGGATGACTACCACTACTATTTATTGAATTTACTTATTATAAATTTTGTTCTAGATCGCCTCCAATGTCTGTTTCTTTGTAACCCTCACATTGGATTTTGAATGCATGTGCATATTTTGTTGGGAATTGAGCTGGACGCTTAATCACTAAACCAGCCTCGTTTCTCTCCCATTTCAATGGCTCATCGCTACCTAATAATGTAATTCTTTCAATATCGTTGTTTAGAATACCAAACTTAGTGCTTAGTGTTTCAATAATGATATCACCTTTTGGAGTATCCATCACTAAAGCATAAAATTCGCTGTCATTCTTTTTTGTGAATCGAATATCATTTTCAGTATAAACGATTTTCTTTCTTTCAATCTTGTGACCGCCCGCTGGAATTCTTGTTGGACCTTCACCGAAGATTGTCCAAGGACGAGTACCATAGATAGCTTCTCCATTCACTTTCAACCATCCACCGATATCAGTTAAAAGGTTTTCCATTTCTACAGGAATTGTACCGTCTGGATTTGGAGGAACATTTAATAACATGTTACCATTTTTAGAAACAATGTCAATTAGAATATCTACAAGCTCGTTTGTTTTCACAAACTTAGCATTTGATCTGTAGAACCATGTACCTGGAGAAGTATCCGTTACCCAAGCATCTTTCTTTGGCTGATTTGGTCTGCCTCTTTCGTAATCTCTTACAGCAGTTGATTCAGGGAAAGTTGTTTCTTTAAACATTACAACCACTTCCTTGTTCCACTCTTTTCCTTTATTGTAGTAGTACGCTAAGAATTTCTTTCTGTAGCTCTCATCCATATTTTCTAACCACCAATCGAACCAAATGATGTCCGGCTGATAATCATCAATGTATTCCTTTAAGACCGCCCACCATTGATCATGAAATTCTTTCGTAGGCATTTTATCATCGTATCCGTGAGGAGTAGTGTATAAATCATAATCCTCTTTACTTACAGCTCCTTCATATTGATGAGCAGGTGCAAAATACATCCAAGTGAATGCATGGTGGAATGAAGATAAAAACTTCATACCTCTCTTCTCAACAGCAGTTTTGAATTCTTTTGAAATATCTGTACTACCATAATTCACTGAATTCCAACGTGTAGCTTTACTATCCCACATTGCAAAGTTATCATGGTGCATTGCTACAGGGCCTGCAAATTTAGCACCCGATTTCACAAATAAATCAGCCCACTTTTCAGCATCAAAACCTGTTGGTTTGAAGTTTTCAATTAAATATTTATAACCAAATTCAGCAGGATCACCAAACTGCTCTACATGATGCAAATAATTATTAGTTGGTTTTGTATTTGGAGTACCGTCAGGTTTCTTAGGCAATTCACCCGTTTTCCAGTTAGGCACACCATTTTTACCATACATCATCATACCATGCCATCCAGCTAGGTACTCTTTTTCTTCCATGTTCACAAAAGCACCTGATACAGGTCCCCAGTGCGTATAAATACCAAATTTAGCATCTTGATACCAGTCTGGAGCCTTGTTGACTTTTGCGATCGATTCCCAATCTTCTTCATATGTTTTTTCTGTCGTTAAATCCTGTTGTGAAGGTGGTTTTTGACAAGAAAACACAGTACAAAGAATAATCGGCAAAGTTAATTTCTTGATTAATTTCATACTTATATTAATTTCTTTTTACTAATTCAATTGCTAGAACAAAAGGATTGAAAGTCTGTTTGATAGTTTGTAATTGTATTCCTTTTGTTTTCGCCTTATCTACATTTCAAAATTAGGTTGTAGGTATTTTTTGGGTAGGAAAATTTGATGCTTTAAAAAGGGGTAAATTTGTAATTGTACGATTGAATGTGCTTTTATGTCAATTATTTCACCTTTTGAGGTACTCAAAAAGACACTTCAAAACATTCTGAAATACATCAACTGCTATTATTTTAAAAATCAGAACTCAACCGGTTGAAATAAATAATTATTCACTGAAAGGGGGAGATATTGTAAATGGAGGCTTTCAGAACCTTATTTGTAGCTTTAATTTCTAATAAGTAATAAGTCAAAAAAATGAAAAATGTAGGCTGGTATTTACACTTTCGCAATTCAACTTCCAAAGCTATATTTAAAAGATAAAGCTTTGGAAGTTTTTTATCATGCTTGAAGGATAGCATTATTAGATTAATGAAATACGCTTTATGCATCTAATGTTAATACAACCTTCCCTACTACTTTCTTATTTAATATATTATTTAATGTTTTAATGGCACCTTCAAAATCCACCGTAGTCAATTTAGGGGATTTCACTTGACCATTGACTAAAGCTACCGTCAAACCAATTCCGGCATCAACAATTGCCTTTTGGCCAACATTGCCAAATTCATGTCCAGCTCCTAGTGCCAATTGATGGAAACTTAAGTTTTTCATAAATACATTTTCATATTTTTCAGGTCTTACTGCTCTCACCAGTTCCAACATCTGACCATTAAAACCCAATGCATTAGCGGCAATAATATCATTATCATCTCCGATAGTGTCAAAAGATTTGGTTACACCCTCACCATTTGTCAGCCTTTTGACCTCTTCCAATACATCTACTTGATCATAACAAATCACATGATCAGCTCCCAAACTCTTGACATATTCTTCATTTCTTGAAGAAGCAACAGCCAATATTTCCTTGCAGTTACAAACATTTTTTGCAATCTGAACGGCATAAGAACCAACACCACCTGATCCACCAATGATTAGTAATGTATCATCTTTATCCACTTTCAATTTCTCTACAACTGCTCTCCAAGCTGTCCAACCTGCACAAGGACTAGCAGCCGCATCTAAAATTGAAAGTTCTTCTGGTTTGTCTAATAATGTATTCACTCTATGGATGGCATACTCGGCTAATCCTCCGTGAGGACGAGTCATATTACCGTGATAGAAAACCTCATCTCCTATATTCCACCCTTCTACCTCTTCTCCAATTTCATCAATCACTCCAACAACATCTAAACCTACTACCCAATCATTGTTCATTTGGTCCCCTACCATTCTTTTCCAATTGATCACTTTTGCATCAACGGGGTTAATACCACAAGCTTGTACTTTTATTCTAACTTCATCTTTACCTGGAGTTGGAAGTTTTATTTCTTCTAATTGAAATGAATCTGTGGAAGAATGAAATGTGATTGCTTTCATGTTTTTGATTTTCTGAGGATTAAAAAAAGGCATCAACTTCATCTGAAATTGATGCCTTAATTTAAGGAAAACTCTGATTAAATATAGTGATTATACTATCTATCTTTTCAAATAATAATATGTTGAAAACCAAATTATCGTCAACTTTAAATCGACACTTCTATAAGCTTTCAATGATTTACTTTCAAGGTTCAAAAACTTAGTTTACAAAGTAATTATCATGGTGTGGTTTACTCCCCGAACAAACCATCAATAGATAAATATCTTTCTCCTGTATCGTAGTTGAAAGTAAGGATTGTTGCTCCTTCTTCAATTTCAGAAAGTTTTTGGCTTACTGCTGCAAGAGAAGCTCCCGTTGAGATACCTGCTAAGAAACCTTCTTGTAATGCGAATTCTCTAGCAAATTTCTTTGCATCTTCCGCTTCCACTTTGATGGCTCCGTCAATTGCTTCTGTATCTAAGTTTTTAGGGATAAAACCAGGACCAATACCTTGAATAGGGTGTGGACCAGGACCTTCACCAGAAATTACAGCACTTGTTGTTGGCTCAACAGCATAAACTTTTAAATTAGGCCATTTCTCTTTTAAGATTTGAGCTACACCTGTAATATGTCCACCTGTTCCTACACCAGTAATGATATAATCTATACCATTCGGAAAATCTTCAATTAATTCTTGAGCGGTAGTAGTTCTATGAATGTCCACATTAGCTTGGTTATCAAACTGTGATGGAATCCATGCATTCTCCTCTTCAGCGGCTAATTCTGATGCTTTTTCAATGGCACCTTTCATTCCTTTTTCCTTAGCAGTCAATACCAAGTTTGCACCGTAAGAAGCTAATAACTTTCTTCTCTCAATACTCATTGATTCTGGCATTACTAAAGTCATTTTGTATCCTTTTACAGCCGCTGCCATTGCTAATCCAATCCCTGTATTTCCTGAAGTTGGTTCAATCAAATGTGTATCGTTATTGATCACTCCGTCTTGCTCTGCCTTCTCAATCATTGCTAAACCAATACGGTCTTTGATACTTCCACCAGGATTAAACTTTTCTGACTTAATGTAAACGTTACGATCTCCGAAAAGCTTATTAATTTGAATAACAGGTGTTTTACCAATTGTTTCAAGAATGTTTTTGTATATCATTTTATTTATTCTTTATTACTCTAGTATTTCTATAGACAATATTACTTATAAGATTTTAATGATGCTAATTTTTAGAAAAGAAATTTTTAAAGGTGGTATTATTTTTTTGAATAGCTCAGCTAAGGAGGCTTTCTAGTTAGATAAAATTACATAGGCAATTCTAGGATTTTCGACATCAAATCTTACTTCAGCTTTAGCCATTATATCACTGTCAAAACCTATAGGTAAATATTGATCTCTTTTGTATTGGATTCCATTTACAACATATGAAAAAGAGATTTTCTTATAATTCAGTAGTTTTTTTGTGATGTCTGTTGTTTGAGTTTTGCCAAAATGATTAAAATTAAAAACAGGCTTACTTAAAAGAACCTTATAGTTTTCTGGGTTGTCTTTATCATATCTGATATGGAATGATTCTCCTTGCTGACAGCCTTCCACATTTTCATCAATAAAATCAAAATAATCTACTCCATTTACCTGATATTTGATTTTTATACTCGGATCAGTTTCAGTGATAGTACATATTGCATCATCTCCAATTATCAATAATTCGTCTTTTGAAGTGTTGTGTTGATAGAACAGTGCAAACACAAAAATTACTACCAATAGAAAATAAAAATAGGGAGAATATTTGACAAACTTTGCTTTCATAGTATTCCGTTGTGTGTAAAAGATTGGTACTTTTTATTATTAAAAAATTTCTTAAATATATGTAAGTACTAAGTCAAAAATAAATCATAGTTAATTCTAATTTATTTTTTGAGAGTACAACGCTAAAAAACGTATTAATAGTGGTTCTATTGAAAGTTTTTTGAAGGAAGTAATCGCAAAACAATAAATAGAATTAGCATTTGATAATTTTGAATTTGTACTTATTTACTTCTTTCCTAGATAAACTCCTATTAAGAAAAACATATTCTCTTTTCACCTTCTAGACTATAAATTCCATTATCTTGCAACTCAATTTGAAAAACAGAAAGAAAAGGCATAGTGAGTTTAGATTTTCATCAATTTAATTTACCTGTTGCAGAAGTTGTTCCTGAGGTAAGAAAACATTTAGAACAAGAATCCACCATCATATTAAAAGCACCTCCGGGGGCAGGGAAAAGTACGTTAGTGCCACTGACTTTATTAGAGGAAGAGTGGCTGGAGGGAAGAAAAATCTTTCTCCTTGAACCTAGAAGATTAGCGGCAAAATCTATTGCTCAGCGTATGGCTGATATGTTGGGTGAAAAAGTAGGTGAAACGGTAGGTTATCGTGTTCGTTTTGATGTGAAAGTATCTGAACGTACGCGAATAGAAATTCTTACAGAAGGAATTTTGACCCGTATGCTTCAGGATGATAACGCTTTAGAAGATGTAGGAATCGTTATTTTTGATGAATTTCATGAACGAAGCCTTCACGCAGATTTAGCAATGGCATTGTGCAGAGAATGTCAGCAGGTTTTAAGGGATGATTTAAAAGTAATGGTGATGTCTGCCACTTTGGATATGCCTCAGCTTTCTGCTTTGCTGGACAATTGCCCAATTGTAGAAAGTCAGGGTAGAATGTTTCCTGTAGAGAAATTCTATGTGGGTGATACAGACCGGTACTTGTTGCCTGAGTTGATGACCAAGACCATTCAAAATGCCTTGAAAGATCATGATGGTGATATTTTATGTTTTTTACCAGGACAAGGAGAAATCATGAAATGTGCTGATTTATTGCATCAACATACCAAGGGCATTGCCATTTATCCGCTTTTTGGGCAATTGCCAATCAACAAACAAAGAGCTGCTATTTTACCTCATCCTGAAGGCAAAAGAAAAGTGGTGTTAGCCACCTCTATCGCCGAAACCAGTTTGACAATTGAAGGAGTGAAAATTGTAATTGACAGTGGCTTTACGCGTATTCAACAGTTTGACCCTAACTCGGGCTTATCAAGGTTGGAAACCGTTATGGTTTCTGAAGACGCTGCCGATCAAAGAGCCGGTAGGGCTGGACGTTTAGGGCCTGGTATCTGTTACAGAATGTGGAGTAAAACAACACATACTCGTTTAGAAGAAACTAGGGAACCTGAAATTGAACAGGCGGACTTGACTTCATTAGTATTAGATTTGGCACAGTGGGGTGTTATTCATCCTAATGAATTGGCATGGGTTACTCCTCCAACTGCAGGGCATGTAGCACAGGCAAAAGATACTTTGACGCAGTTGGAAGCGTTAGAAGATGAAAAAATTACACCTCATGGAAAAGCAATTCATCGCCTGCCCTGCCACCCTCGTATTGCCCATATGCTTTTATTTGCAGAAGACAATGAACTATTGCCTTTAGCCACAGACCTAGCCGCAATAATTGAAGAAAGAGATCCATTGCCTAAAAACAGTGGCACTGATATAAATACACGCATTACAGCTTTAAGACGATCTAGAGAATCAGGAAAAGGAAATCCTCGTTTCCGCCAAATTAATAAAATAGCCGAAGTATATCGTAAGCTTTTTAAATCAAGAGAAGACAATCATTCTTTTGATGATTTTGAAACTGGATTACTTTTGGCACATGCCTACCCTGAAAGAATTGCTTGTGCAAAACCTGGTAATAATGCCCAATTCCAATTAGCTAACGGAAAAATTGCCGCTATTGGTCATAGAGATGAGTTAGCAGATGAATCTTGGCTTGCTGTTGCACATATTGATGCTAGAGATGGAATGGGAAAAATATTTATGGCTTCCCCTCTTGACCCTACTGACCTTGCTCCAATGGTCCGAGAAAAGGAAGTGGTAAAATGGGATACCGACGAAGGGGGATTGATTGCCAACAAACAACTTTGCATTGGAAATATTATTCTTAAAAGCACGCCAATCAATGATCCTGACCCATCGCATTTGCAACAGGCTATCTTAGATGCTGTAAAAAAGGAAGGAAAACAATTGCTTCCTTTTAAAGATAAAGATGTAGAACAATGGCAATCACGTGTTCTTTCATTGAAAAAATGGAACCCTAAAGATAAATGGCCGGATGTTTCTACAGAAACGCTTTTGTACTCAGCTTCTAAATGGTTGAGCCCATATTTAGACAAGATCAAAAAGCCTTCTGATTTAATGAAATTGGACCTGAAGGATATCTTGCAACATAGTTTACCTTGGGAATTACAAGAACAATTAGATACTTTAGCCCCCACTAAAATACAGGTACCGAGTGGTTCTAACATCAAACTGAAGTACATAGATAATGGACAACCTCCAATCCTTGCCGTAAGACTTCAGGAATGTTTTGGTTTGGAAACTACTCCAATGATCAATAATGGGAAACAAAATGTAGTGCTTCATTTACTTTCACCAGGATTTAAACCTGTGCAAATTACATCAGATTTAAATAGCTTTTGGAATAATGCTTATTTCGAAGTGAAAAAAGACCTAAAACGAAGGTACCCTAAGCACTCATGGCCTGACGATCCTTGGACGGAAGAAGCAGTAAGAGGTGTGAAAAGAAAAACAAAGAGTTAGCTTTGAAGCTTGTTTTTAAAAGTAGACCTTAATTATAAGTACAAATTCAAAATTATCTAATACTAATTCTATTTATTGTGTTGTGATTACTTCCTTCAAAAAAATTAGAATTAACTATGATTTATTTTTGACTTAGTACTTAGCAATAAAAAATCCATCATAAACCAAAATACGAGTTTATGATGGATTTTTCACAGGCAAAAGGCTTTATTAAATCACACCCAATTCCTTTCCAACTTCAGTAAATGCTTTTACTGCTTTTTCTAAGTGATCACGAGTATGTGCTGCTGAAAGTTGCACTCTGATTCTTGCTTGCTCTTTTGGAACTACCGGGAAGAAGAAACCAATTACATAAATTCCTTTCTCTAGTAATTTTTCTGCAAAACGCTGTGATAACTCAGCATTATAAAGCATTACTGCACAGATTGCTGATTCAGTTGGTTTGATATCAAAACCAGCTGCTAACATTTGCTCTTTGAAGAAGGCTGTATTTTCATGTAGACGTACAGATAATTCGTCTGTTGTGTCCATCATTTCAAACATTTCAATACCTGCTGCTGCAATTGATGGAGGAATTGAGTTTGAGAATAAATAAGGTCTAGAACGTTGACGTAACATTTCAATTACCTCTTTCTTACCTGTAGTGAAACCACCGATAGCACCACCAAATGCTTTTCCTAAAGTACCTGTAATGATGTCAACCTTACCTCTGATATCAAAGTGTTCTGTTACACCTCTTCCTGTTTGACCAACAACACCTGCTGAGTGGCATTCATCGACCATTACTAAAGCATCATATTTCTCAGCCAGCTCTACAATTTTATCCATTGGCGCCACATGACCATCCATTGAGAATACACCGTCGGTTACGATAATTCTGTAACGTTGTTCTTGCGCTGCAATCAACTGCTGTTCCAAATCTTCCATATTGGCAGTAGCATAACGGAAACGTTTTGCTTTACATAAACGAACCCCATCAATAATAGAAGCGTGGTTTAATGTATCTGAAATGATAGCATCTTCAGCTGTCAATAGAGGTTCGAACACACCACCATTAGCGTCAAAACAAGCGGCATATAAGATGGTATCCTCAGTACCGAAAAAGTCAGCAATTTTCTGCTCTAATTTTTTATGAAGATCTGTTGCGCCACAAATAAAACGAACTGAAGACATACCGAAACCATGCGTGTCCATTGAGTCTTTTGCCGCTTTGATCAAACGTGGATGATTTGACAAGCCTAAATAATTGTTGGCACAGAAGTTCAATACGGTTTGTCCTGTATTAAGCGTGATTTCCGCATCCTGTGGAGAAGTGATGATTCTTTCACTTTTATAAAGACCATCTGCTTCAATTTGTTTTAAGTCTTCTTTAAGACTTTCGTATATTTTTTTACTCATTGTAATATCAATTTTGGAGTTAAGTTTTTAAGAAGGATAATGAATTAGTCCCAATTTAGGATTACTTTACCACAATTTCCTGATTCCATAATATCAAAGCCTTTTTGGAAATCATCAATACCAAAACGGTGTGTAATGATTGGAGAAACATCTAAGCCAGACAATAACATTTGTTCCATCTGATACCAAGTTTCGTACATTTCACGACCATAAATACCTTTCAGAGTAAGTCCTCTGAAAATGATCTTGTTCCAATCCACTTGAGCAGACTGCGGAAGAATACCTAATAGAGATACTTTCCCTGAATTGTACATATTATCAATCAACTGATTGAAAGCAATTGGAGAACCAGAACATTCTAAACCGATATCAAAACCGCTCATGTTTAATTCCTTCATGACCTCATTCAAGTCCTCTTTGGCAGGGTTAACCACTCTTGTAGCACCCATTTTCTTCGCCAATTCCGCACGGTATTCATTCATTTCTGTGGCCACAATATGTCTTGCTCCTGCAAATCTCGCCACTTGAATAGCCATACTACCAATCAATCCTGATCCAGTGATCAATACATCTTCTGCAATCAATGGAAAAGAAAGTGCGGTGTGCGTAGCATTTCCCAACGGGTCCATAATAGATACAATCTCATCAGGGATTTGCTTGTTGATTTTCATCACATTAGAAGCAGGAACTTTTACATATTCTGCAAAAGAACCATTTGTGTTTACACCAATACCAATTGTTGTTTCACAAATATGTTGTCTGCCTCTTCTACAATTACGGCAACGCCCACAAGCAATATGCCCTTCACCTGTAACTCTGTCTCCTTCTTTGAAATCTTTGACTTCACTACCAAAAGCGGCAACGTGTCCCACGTATTCGTGTCCAATCGTCTGACCTACGCGTACCGTTTGCTGTGCCCAAGCATCCCATAAATAAATATGCAAGTCTGTGCCACAAATAGATGATTTTGAAACTTTGATAAGGACATCATTTGGTCCCACTTCAGGAATGGCAACATCTTCCATCCATAGGCCTTTTTCAGCCTTAGATTTTACAAGTGCTTTCATGGTTATTTCTTAATTTACGATGGTAGTATGTATAATTTATTGTTGGGTATTTCTATCCCTATTTCATAACTAAAATTCAAAATTAAAATTTTTCAGAATATAAACTAAAGGTAGATAGAGCATTAAGATTAATTAGAGTATTATACCGGTTTAGTGCTTCTTATTATTAAATAAACACAAGTGACATTATACGAAATAATACCCTTCAAACCTCAACTAAAATAGAATAATATATTATTTAATTTACATTCTCTGAAATAATTTAATTTTTTATTAAAATTAAAAATAGTTACATAAAATTCTGAATTAAACTCAATTATCCATCATTTCAGATGATTATTTTGTTTCAATAAGATATAGGCTATAAAAAAGGGAAGCATTCACCTCCCTCTTTTTTACTTAATAATTACCTAACAACTTACATATTAACAATACATCATTACAATCTTTTGGATAAAGAATTTCTCCTTTTTCAACTACTTATATCCATTGTATAAAAATGTCACCCGATAAAATGGAAGAAAACGGTATTAGGGGAAATTTAAAAATGTAATCAGGGAAAGTGATCCTCAGAAAAGGGCGTTTACATAGTTATCAATCACAAAAACAATAGATATGAAACGCAATTTTATTTTACTATTTACGATTATTTTTACTACGGCATTTTTGTCATGTTCAAAACAAGAAGATACTGTGGTACCCGTAGTGGCCAAAGATCCTCAAAACTTAAAAGTTGAGCTCATTGAAAACAAAGCTGTGGTCAGCTGGGACGTACAGGCCAATGAAAGTTATAGTTTTCAATTAGCTGAGGATGAAAAGTACACTGACGTTATTTTCAATAAAACTGAGAAGAAAAAAATGGACGCCGTCATCGAAATTGATGATTCAGAAAGCTTTGTCAACCACGGAAAAGTGACATTTATAAATGTACCGGTTAACCAAAAATTCTATTTCAGAGTGAGAGCTGAAATTATAAATGAGAAAACGTTTAAATCTACAAGCTATTCAAATTACTCAAAGGTAAATTTCTTAATTGAGGATAACACCAAACCTGCTATTCCTACGACAAAAGTAGATAGCAATCAAATCTCATTTTCTTCTTTCAATATTGGTTTTCCAGAAGATTTTGATCCTCAAAATCATTTAGATATTAAGTTAGAGATCTCCAAAGATGAGGCATTTTCGGAATCCGTTGTCTATGATTATTACCCTCAGTATGGTGCAAATGCCATCAATTTAGATCCCATTACTAAATATTACTATAGAGTGATTCCATCTGATATTAACGGAAATGTAAGAGCATCGGAGGCCCTAACTTTAACCACACATTCTATTGCTCAGCTAGAAACAGCTGGCTTTGATTACTTGTCAACAGGTGGTGGCCCTGCCTATTTCACTTTAATTTTCAGACCGCAAGCCAAAGATTCTACGCTGATAAAATTGGCCACTGAACACCACGCCAACATACACGCAGTAACTGAGGCTTCTACTTCATCGTCTTTTGAAAGTAATGTAACCCAACGTAAAAGCGTAGAAGTAGACAACCGCAACACCCCTTTTGCTTATTTAAAAACAATAGAAGCTTTAGGTTCCAAAATTTATGGTAGAACGTACCTTAATACAGGAAACAACAATGGTAATTTTTCAAATACTGTCATCAAAGAAATGCCAAACGCAGTCGCTTCAATAGATAATGAAGTAGTTGAATTTATAAAAGAAAGTACGAGCACTTCACAATTCATTCACCTCAAGTCAACGGGTGGTGAAGAAATGGAATTACAAATCTCCTTGCTTGAAACACTAAAAGAAGGCAAAAACGATATAATTTTTAGTAGTAGTTCAAATAATAAATTTAGTGTAATAAGAGATGGTATAGAGTACAACTCTAAACGAAGCTTCACTATTACTCTCATTAAAAGTAGTAACTCGGTGACGATGAATGAGTCGGTAGATGTAATCTCATTAGAAAGTACCGATAGTAAACACGGGATGCTTAATCTAATCCAATTTGGTTTAGGACTAAGATAGTAATGTAGTAAACAAGTTATACAGGTCACCCCTATTTCTTTTTAAGAGGTAGGGGTATTTTTCATTTCAATTAATGCTATTTGTTATAAAATAAGCATATTTTGCAAAATAAAAGAATCCTATTTATGCATCATCTTAAAGCAATTTTGTTCTGTATCCTCTTGAATACATTATTTATCTCGAATCTTTATGCTCAAAATTATCCATTAAGACCAAATGGTTTTAAGTCAGAAATAAGTGATTACATTTTAGATCATAAAGCACTTCGTACCTATGATTTCATTCTCTTCAAATCAGAAGATTCTTATTGGCACAAGAATAAACAATATAGGCTAATTTGCTTTACTGAAAACCAAGTTGAATTGATCACAATTCTCAAGAAAAAGAAAAACAAAAAGATTAGAATAGTGGGAATAAAGCAAGCTGATATTAATAAATCTCATCAATTGCTCAATACTTTAACTGAACTTGGGCTTTTTGATTGGACTAATTCAGATCTTGACCACAGGTCATATAATGAAGAAACTGGTAACACTAAAGTACTTAGTATTTCAGATGGTTCCATTGAAACTTTTGAAATGATAAACCATCAAGAAAAATGGGGTTTAAGTGTTTATGAAGCAATCCAGTATTTTGAATTTTGTGGAAATAAAAATCTCAAATCTTTTGATGATGCCTGTCGGTTGTTTGATAAATATTGGGGTAAGAAGCTCTAGTTACTTATAAAAAGTAGGTAAGTCTAATGAAAGACTTACCTTAGAAATTAATTTTACTTAAAATGAACTATCAAAAATTATAGAAATTAGATATCTTGACGTTCCAACTCTTCCTCTAAATCTATTTTCATTTTTTCAAAAGTTGCTCAATTAGTTTTTGTTGATTTAGATATAAAGTTTTAATCTCTTCTATTTCTTTATTCTTAGCTTCGAGTTCTTTGATTTTTTTGTCCTGCTCAATAGTATAAAGTGTCAATTCCTCAATCTTCCTCAATAACATCGCTTCCGTCTCCCCAACATTCACCCCATTTTCTTCTACTTCTTTTGCTGATGGTACATCTGGCAAGTGTTTATGTTCCTTAATATGTGCTTCTACTTCAGAAAGTGGTTTCAGATCATAATTTTCTTCAAAAACATAATCTGCCCATCCTGTATAAACCTTTACCTCAGTAGCTCTAATATTTCCATTAACAGAAAGTTTGAAACCTGCAGTATTTTTTGTACCGATACCCACATTACCATTGCTTAAATTGCTGTATAAATAAGTATAGTCACTTAGTTCAGAGTTTGTGAAAGAATTTTTATTTCCAATCAATGATGCTCTTGGTATTTGGAAAAAACTAACACCTGAATGGGTATAAATAATACCCCCTGTTTCATTGTAAGTATAATCATTCCTTTTCCATAGTTTCTCATCTTGAACCCATTCAAACTGACCACCATATTGATAAACCCAAGCTTCTCTAACATAACCATTGTCACTGCTTCCTTTTGTCATACCGATTGTCGTATATTTTGACTTGGATCCTCCTGAAAAATAACTATCTCCTGATACATGTAATTTATAAGCAGGTGTTTCAGTTCCAATACCTAATGAACCATCAGCAAGCATTTTCATATATGTCTTTGAGTAACTTTTCCATGCGAATAGTGGCCTGTTTACAATTGGCCCGCCAATTATTCTACCATCAAAAATTACCAACGGCTGAGTTCCTTTATCTTGTTCTGGTGAAGTTTGGCCTGAAACATATAAAGATGTTCTTTCAGTCGATTCAACATATCCTTTTAGAATTGGCATAAATTGTCCTGACTCAGCTGTTGCATTTGCCAATTGAAAGTAATCTTTCACACCATCAACTTTAGCAAGTAAGAATAGTTCACTTGAGGATTCTTTTGCATTTAAATTTAAAACATGGTTACCATAGGATGTTGAACCAATAGTTAGATTCTGCTTAAATAAAGCTTTTCCGTACCCATCCAATGAAAAGAGAGACTTCCACTCTGAATCAACATAACTATTATAACCTATTGAAAAATCACTAGTATATTCATCACCTAGATTGATTTTTAAAAATGTTCTGTCATTGGTTTGGTCATCTCTAAAAATATAAGTTGGATCTGTATTATACCCTTTATCTGGATCATCAATAATGATTTTTGTAAAAGTACCCTCTTGACCAAAAGAATAATTTACATTTACAAAAATAAATGCAATGATAAAAAAGATGTTTTTAGTTTGCTTCATAACTTATTTTTTAAAAGTATTACTTAATTATTTTTTTGTTCTAGTTGTTTTAAACGTTGTTCATAATCATTTATTACCTCCTGTTGTTTTAGAAGATAAAGTGTGAGTTCTTCTATTTTTTTAAGTAAAATAAGATTCATCTCTCCCACATTAATTCCCTCTTCTTTAATAGTTTTCTCTGATGGGACTTCTGGTAAATGACTATTTTTGTCAATGAAGTCCTTTACTTCTTCTAGTGATTTTAATTCATAGTCCTCTTTAAAAACATAATCAGGAACATCAATAGTAGCTTGCACTTTAACTTCTTTAGACAATAACTTCCCATTCAGGGTTAATCCTCCATCAATGTATTGATCCCCATGATCATTTATTACTTTTGCCCAAGTTCCAGAACCATCCTTACCTGTACTCCTGAAATACATTGTAGGGTTTGTAGCTGAATTTTTCACTGCCAACTGACCATTATATCTATACTCTTCATGATTTGATCCGTGGTTCATGTTCAGTCCCCAAAACCAACCAGATGATTCTGGTGCATTTTCTGCATTATATGATTCTATAAAACTACTCCCCCAGTTTAAATTCCAGTCTGATATTCGTTTTGGGTCATATAAAAAAAATTGAGTTCTAACGGTCAGGTCATTCGTTACTACTTTTTTTAGATCCACAGAGTTATTAAAATTCACGTTACCATAAATATCAAAACGATTAGAATTATTGTAATTCCAAATTAATCGACCATTGTAGTCAGATGTATAATCAGATGTAAAATCGATAAAACCTCCAACACCTGATTTTAGCTCAATTGATGAATAAACATCTGATCTGTTAATTTCTAAAGAACCCTTCATCTTATTTGAGCCATCGGTTCTAAGGTATTCTTGTGAATAAACTGTGCTCAAAAAACAGTTTACATAAATGAATAAAAGTAAAATTTTTGTTTTCATTGTTTATTTGTTTAAAAGTTTCTCTATTAGTTTTTGTTGATTTAGATATAAAGTTTTAATCTCTTCTATTTCTTTATTCTTAGCTTCGAGTTCTTTGATTTTTTTGTCCTGCTCAATAGTATAAAGTGTCAATTCCTCAATCTTTCTCAATAGAATAGCATCGCTCTCTCCTAAATTAACTCCACTTTCTTCTACTTCTTGAGCTGAAGGAACATCTGGCAAGTGTTTATGTTCTTTGATGTGAGCTTCTACTTCCGAAAGTGGTTTAAGGTCATAATCTTCTGCAAAAACATAATCTGGCCATGCATTCATTTCAACCTTTACGGATCTAGCCCCTATAGAACCATCAACAGCTAACCTATAATCAGGCTTTGTGAAATTACCTATTATCACTTGAGCATTTTTTTCTCTCGCTAATTGAATTTGATCTTGGTTTACACTAATCATGTTTTTAGAATTATGTGTAATTTCTAGCTCTCCATCTGCAACAATATTAATACCTATATCATCATCTTCATTACAAATTCCAATACCTGTATTTCCAAAACTAATACTTGATCCTCCTCTGCTAAAAATTGAATATTGATCTAAGGCTATATTTCCTCTAACATCTAACTTCTGAGATGGAGTACTCGTCCCAATCCCAACTCTTGCTCCACTATCAATAGTCATTGCAGTTATAATTTCTAACGATTGTTGCGATTTACTATAAGATGATTTTGAAATACCAAAACGTAAGTGACCTTTTGTTGGATCTAGTCTAATTTCACTTACATATCCATCTAACATTGATGTACCTGCTCCACCAGGTGCATAACCAAAACCTAATACTTTGTGACCTCCATCATGAAAAGAGAACCCGTCTCTTAAATCCAATATATTTTTGGGTGATGTAGTTCCAATACCGATTAGACCGTCATGGCCAATATGAAGCCTCTCTATGGGTTCTCCTCCTGTTTGTGGCGTTGTTAAAAATTGGAGATAAGTTCCCCAACTTGTCCATCTATAAGACCTTATGATACTTTGACCAGCACTATTAAAATGAAAAATAAAATCTCTTTTGCTACCTTCATTTAAAGGCTGATTGGGGCCTAAAATTTTAATATAAGAGTAAGTATTATTATTATTGTTCCCTATGGTCAAGTTTCCAGAAGAACTATTATTGCCACTTGGGCTCCATTGTGCAAATGAAATGGATGAATAGAGTATAAATAAAATTGTAAATAGATTTTTCATTTGATGTTTTGTTTACTAATAGTAGTTTCGTTATTGATTAGTTTTTTATATCCTTGATCTCTTTTTTCAATTGATCAAGTTCTTCTTTGAGCAATTTATTTGTTTTATCTTGATCAATAATGTAAAGAGTAAGCTCTTCAATTTTCCTTAATAACATCGCATCACTTTCACCTAGGTTGATTCCCTCTTCTTTCACCTGCTTTGCAGAAGGCACATCCGGTAGGTGTCCATTTTCTTGAATATGCTTTTCAACATCTGAAAGTGGTCTTAAGTCATAGTTCTCCTCAAAAACATAATCTGCCCAATCTGTATATACTTTAACTTCTTCGGCTCTTATTTTCCCACCTACAGATAATTGATAATCATCATATTTTGAGGTATTTATAGCCACTTTATCATGAAATTGAGCTCTACCATGATAGATATGAGCATGATCAATTAGCTTATCATATATTAGAAGTTTTCCTCCATTATCCGAAAGGTTATTATCTTGTTGTTGTCCTAACAAATCAGTAGAAAAAAAATGTGAATCTATAATTGTAAATACACCTGTGTTCACACCATCAGTCGCCTTTACCCAAATTTCAGAGGTACCTCCCTTATTTATATAAGCAAATTGTAATTGATTATGTGAACTATAACCCATCGTTTGATGAGTTTGAATAGTATGTCCTTGAGAATTAATAAACTGAATAGTTCCTTTTGATATTGAAGGATTATGTGAAGTACTGTGAGAGTAATTATAAGTAAAAGAAGCATGCCTCCCTCCTTTAGTTCCCACAAGAAACCAATTACCATTTCCTTCTAAATCGAATGAGGCCGAATTAGAAGGTTTTATTTGTGCAAAAAGCAAAGATGGTAATACACAGAATATTATTATACTTAAATACTTTTTCATTATTCTCTATTCAATAGTAATTGCTTCAATAATTCTACTTCCTTTTTGAGTTCTTTGAGCTCATTAATTTGTTTTTCCTGCTCAATAGTATAGAGAGTAAGTTCCTCAATCTTTTTTAGCAGTAACAAATTCATCTCTGCCAAATGTAAACCTTTGGCTCCTAATTCCTTTGCTGACTTAACTTCAGGTAAGTGACTGTTATGATTAATATATTTTTCAAGCTCTTCTAACGAAATTAAATTATACTTTTCGCTAAATACATAATCTGGTACTGATCCAGCGTCAACTGTAACTTTCACTTCTTGAGCATGAATTTTACCTTTTACGGTTAACTTTGAGTCTGGGGAAGCAGTTCCAATGCCTACATTTCCATAATGACCATTTATATGAACAACTGACTTTATACCATTTCCTCCTACATTTGATTTAAAATCAAAGTTTCCACCACCTGATTTATTATTAAAAACTACTGTATTTTCATCATCAATATACTGATGATAGCTTACAGCTCCATCAGACCTTTGAAGTGCTAGTTGCTTTTCCCCATCATTATAATCTACAGTTATTGGTTCTGAAAAGTTACCTTTGAAAGCCACATTACTGATAATTCCATATGTTGGTTCTTCCAGCAGTAATTCTCCTGAGGAATTAATTGTATTGGGATCTCCTAATGTAATTACTGGATGACCACCATGTAACCCAAGGTTAGAAAAGTTCACTGTAAATGATCGGTGCATATGCTGTACATGAGCCGTTAGATGAACTTTACTATCACTTATTTTCCTAAGTTTAAGTGTAATGTTTGCAAGCTTTATATCTTGCTGTAGACCATATTCAAAACCTTGATAAAATCTCACAAATAATGAAAAGTTGGACTGTTGTGGAAGATCAAAACCCCAATTACCATTGCTGTCTATAATATTTCCTACAATCTGCATCCCCTCGTAAGGACTAATACTTTCTGCATCAATAACAGCAATAACTCTCTCCCCTGTGGTTTGATGAGATTGGAAATTGACCGAAAAGTCTTGTGCTTGTACTTGAGTGAAAAACAACGGACCCATTATAAGTACTAGAATGAATAGTTTAGCTCTCATAATTAATTTTGCTTGTTTGCTATTTATTTATAAATCTATTTAGTACTAAACTTTTATGATCTCAGAAAAAAGCATAGAGAAAAAAAGAGAAATTTATTTATTGTAATCTTTCAGATTGAAGCTCATTTTCTTTAATGTTATATATAAGTTTAGTTTTATTGTTGAAAGAGATGCAAAGTTAGTTATACATTCTCATTCTACAATATTATACATAGTTTTTCTAATTGCTTAAAATTTTTCGATATCAAAGAATATAGTTACCCCACTAGTTCAAACTATCTAAGAGGAAAGGATAATTATTTTTTTTGAGAGATTCAGCTTCAAACCTTTTTAAAACATATTTTAATATAGTTACGGTGAAGTTCCAAATAGTGGTAGACCATTTGATCAGCGGTTACATTATCTGTACTCCAAGCGCATACCCTCCCATCCAAAAGTGCTTACCTCAATAACGTTTCCGTAAATTTGAAAACTCTTGTAGAAGTATTCGAAAGGTTCGGCCTTTCATTCGCTTTAGAATTTCACTGAAACTTTTGCTTGGGGGATACTCAATATGAACATGCTCTTTATTGACTACTCCTTTCAATATTTCAATACCTTCAGTCTCACATATTTGAATGAGAAGAAATCTACACCATTTTTGAATACCCCTTCCAAAACATGGTGTCGATACTTAATCACAATGACGATATGAACGGTTAATCGAGTAACTATATGATTCCCTTTTCTGTACTCAGTGTCATAATTCACAATATGTATTAGATTTTTTCGAAATACTAAAGTTCTGTACTGAGAGTAGAGGGGTTTAAACCCATTTCTGAGACCAATAAACTTCTAAATAAGAATATTTTCCATCATATGTTATCCTTGCCTCATTCCAATAGCCTGATGTTGAATTTTCAATAATATTAATTCCTCCATAATTACTCCAACCTTTAAATCATGAGATTTCAACAAAATGTAGTGTACAGCAACTACCGGTAGTCATTATACTCACTTCTGAATATCCTCTTCCAGAAGGACTCTTGCTCATCGCTACTTTTTTCCAACCTGTAGTAGTTACGTTTGCTTTCACTACTGCTTCATTATCTAACTGCTGTCCCTTTTATATTCCAGTATAAAGGAGACACATAAAAATTAGTATTATTCTAGCTTTTATCATTTCTCTTGTAATAGTTGATCAATTAGCTTTTGTTGTTTATATAATAAAGATTTTACCTCTTCAATTTCTTTATCTTTGGCTTCTAAGCTTTTTATTTTCTTTTCCTGCTCAATAGTGTGTAAAGTCAATTCCTCGATCTTTTTCAATAAGATTAAATTCATTTCTGCCAAATGAAGTCCTTCCTCTTCAATCTGAGCTGCTGATTTTACTTCAGGTAAATGACTGTGCTTTTTAATATAGTTCTCTACATCTTCCAAAGACATCATATGATAGTCTTCTTTGAAAACATAATCGGGTACTGTACCAGCATTAGCTGTAACTTTCACTTCTTGAGCATGTACTTTCCCCGCTATAACAAACTCTCCATTTTTCTTGACTCCCCAAAGCCACTTTGAATTTGATTTAGTTGCTTTTAAAGCTGAACCATCAGGAATTGAATTACCTCCATTATCTAGAAATGAAGGACCTAAGATTTGTTGATAAAGATAATCTTTCATAATTGGTGAATCACTTGGTAAGTTTGTAATACCATTAAAACTACCTGAAGTCACTTCCATAAACATAGTTGGATAAGGGCCTTTGGAATAAAAACCATATCCTTGATTTTTATAGTTCAAATAACTTCCAAATGAAGAGGTATAAGTGATATAATTACTTATCTGATTTGAAGCTCCATTTGTATAACAAGCTCCTGAATATTTATAATAGAAATTATTTTGATTCTCAAACATAGTACTCGATAAATTACCAAATAGTGTTATTGAGGTATTCTTATTTGTGGTGGGAGTTTTAAAGTTCAGACCTTTTGACTCATCTACAAGCAACAATTCTCCATTAGAATTTGTCAACATGAAATTATTCCAGGAGGTCCATAAATTATTTCCTTGATTTTTACTTCTTAATGCTGCTCTTTGGCCCTTATAGTCGAAAATCAATTGTGTGTGTCTACTAATATTACTTTCTGGCTTTAATCCTAACACTACTCCAGCATCAAAAATCCAAGAAGAAGGTGCATCACTCTCACTTGGAATAACATAAGCTCCATCTTGATACGATGAGGGTGCATCATCTGAAATAGCATCTTTTCTGATGACTAACTGTGCGTAACTATTTGTAAAAAATAACAACACAAAAAGTGTCGATAAAAAAATTTTATTCATCATTTTTTTTATTAATTATTTGTTTCAATATTTCAGCCTGTTTTTCTATTAGTTTTTGCTGTTGATCTAATTGCTTTTGTTGTTCTATTATATAAAGGGTCAACTCTTCTACTTTTTTTAGTAAAAGTAAGTTCATCTCTGCCAAATGAAGTCCTTCTTCTTCAATCTCTTTAGCTGACTTTACCTCAGGTAAATGACTGTATTCTTTAATGTATTTCTCAACATCAGCCAATGGCATCATTTTATAATCTTCTTTGAAAACATAATCGGGTACTGTGCCAGCTGATGCTGTGACTTTAACTTCCTGAGCGTGAATTTTACCTTTCACGGTTAGCCTTGAATCTGGAGAGCTAGTACCAATTCCTAAATACCCCTTATGATTTAATATCATAACTTCTTTGAGTTCTTTTACATTAGTATTCCTATCTATATCTAGCTCTGTCAGCCATCTAAAACCAAAATTACTACCTTCAAAAACGTTCATACGTGTGTAAACGTTGATACGTGCATAAGTATCTTTAGCCGATTCATCACTAGTTATTGCATTGAACCCTATAAAACCTGACCACTTATTAGAACTTCCTCCCCAATTATTCTCGTGAGTCCAACCCAAGTTCATCATGCTATTATTGATGCTTACCAGGCCACTATTATTTATTTTAAATAATTCTTGTAGTTTTCTTGAACCTGTATTACCTCCAAAATCAGGGGCTTTTTCTTCTCCTAAAAAATGAAAGCCATAGTTATTTCCTTCAATCACTAGTCTATTGGTATAATTATTTGAACGGTAATAATATCCTTTAGGATCGTTATCATTCCTATAAGCATTAAAGCCTATAAATCCAGTCCACTTATATGCACTTCCTCCCCAGTCGTTTTCATGTACCCAATCAAGATGTAGAAGTCCTATTCTGTTACTTGAATTGCCTATTGATAATTTTGCAGCTGGTGTTAGTGTAGAAATACCTATCTTTCCATTGTTACTAATTTGATTTTCCTGAGCATAAAGAGAAGTATTTGTTATAAAAAGTACAGTCAAAATTAATTGCCATGATTTCATAGTAATATTATTTATTTTCTAGTTTAGTTATTCTTTCTAATAATGTTTCGATTAGTTTCTCTTGACGGTCTACTTTGTCCTTAAGATGATCTTGTTGATTCAAACGCTTTTCCTGCTCAATAGTGTGTAATGTCAATTCTTCAATCTTCTTCAACAAAATCAGATTCATCTCTGCCAAATGAAGTCCTTCTTCTTCAATCTGAGTAGCTGATTTCACCTCAGGTAAATGACTGTATTCTTTAATGTATTTTTCAACATCAGCCAATGGCATCATTTTGTAATCCTCTTTGAAAACATAATCGGGTACTGTGCCAGCTGATGCTGTGACTTTAACTTCCTGAGCGTGAATTTTACCTTTTACAGTTAGCCTTGCATCTGGGGAAACTGTTCCGATACCAACATTACCTCCTCGGGGATTTAAAACAATATTTGATGTAACAGTATTATGATCAACTGATTGAAAATAACTTACTCGATTTTCTGTATCCACACCAATTTGTAAATCTTGGTCATCCCCCCATATTTGAATAGGATGTTCAGAACTCCATTCTGAACCTTTAGCATCACCTTCTTGGACAATATGTAGTTTTGCTCTTGGACTTGAAATTCCAACGCCTAATTCCCCTTTAAAAGTAATATTCAGTAAATCTCTATTTAAATTACTAAACTTAAATTGTCCTTCATTACTATGTTTCTTAATTTCTAAACCTACATTATCAGAGCCATTTGAATAATTATTGAAAGTAGTATACCTAAGTCCATTATTATCAAGCCTTAATAATTCACTATTTGTTGTGTTAGAATTAATATGTAATTTAGATTGTGGTAAACTTGAACCAATACCAATATTACCTTCTGAATCTATCACCATTCTATCTTTTAATACAGAATTCTTTGCTGTAGAAAATCTTAAATCAGCAGAATACCATTCACCATTTCCCCATTTAGTATTAGAAGAAATTCTTGATACCACTCCTAAATCATAATGTTTAGCAAAATCTATTGAACCTATAGAACCAGTAAAATTTTCAGCAGCCTTCCTTGAACCCAGTCTAATAGTTGGATGATCTTTTGAAATATGGAGATCAGCTTCAAATTTAGATTCTGCTCCTATTCCCACTTTTCCTTCTTTATATAAAAGATCTGATTTTGCTCCTGATTCAGTTGTGATTTTTTCTTGTCCAAATACAACGAAGTTACAGATGCAAAATGAGACCGTTAGAATTACCTTTTTCATTATTTATTTTCTTTAATTAACTTTTTGATTTCGTCGAATTCTTGTTGAAGAACTTCAAGTTTATTTATCTTTCTATTTTGTTCTTCAATTAGTTTTTGTTGTTCGATTGTATACAACGTCAATTCCTCTATCTTCCTCAACAACATCGCTTCTGTTTCTCCTACATTTACACCATTTTCTTCTACTTCTTTGGCTGAAGGAACATCTGGTAAATGTTTATATTCTTTGATATGAGCTTCCACTTCTGAGAGAGACTTTAAGTTATAATCATCTTCGAATACGTAGTCTGCCCATACATCAGTTTTCACTTTTATTTCTTTAGAAATAATTCTACCGTCTACTTGTAATAAAGAGCCTGAGATATCATTTTTCAATTGCATACCGATAACTTCTTGGTTATTGGTATCTTTCGTAGCCCATTTCCAACCTCCTCTCCATCTTGGGATATAATATTTTACAATACTATTATCAGGAACATTATAAATGTTATTAATAGAACTTACTCCTGTTCCTAATGAAAAACTTACACTAGTACCACTTGCATAATGATTATGTAAGGACATTATAGTCCTAACAACACCATTTCCATCTTCAGACCCATCTGTGGTCCATTTCCAACCTCCTCTCCATCTACTGTAATGAAAATTAAACAAACCATTATCACTAAAATGAGTTGTAAATTTTCCGTCTCCAACACCGGACATATGCAATGTAGATCCTAATTTTAAATCATTTGTTTCGATTTTGTTTGAATTAAGAGTACCTTTTAATTCCAAATCACCAGTATACCCATCTAAAATCATAGAATAAAAGTTTGGTTTAGAGGCAAATTGACCTGTTCCCCAATAGAAGTTGCCATTTAAATGAAACCCGAACATAAGCTCATTCACTGTTCTTGATTTAAATACAAGTGCCGCATGATCTGGATGTGTAAATTGAATTGCATTATTAAAACCATTTACTGATCTTGTGTCATTTGTACCAGTAATTTCTAAGCTTTTATAGATTTTCTCTTGTCCAAAACAAGTAATAAGAGATAGAAATACACATGTAATAGTTAGTATAAGTTTATTCGTCATGACCAATTTTTTTTAATAGTTCGTTAATAAGTTTTTCCTGTTTATCAAGCCTTTTCTCTTGCTCAATAGTATATAAAGTCAATTCCTCAATCTTCCTCAATAACATTGCTTCAGTCTCCCCAACATTCACACCATTTTCTTCTACTTCTTTAGCTGATGGTACATCTGGTAAATGTTTATGCTCTTTGATATGGGCTTCTACTTCTGAAAGGGATTTTAGGTTGTAATCTTCATCGAAAACATAGTCTGCCCAACCTGTGTATACCTTTACTTCTTCGGCTCTTATTTTTCCATTTACAGATAGCTTATAACCTGATGTAACGAATGTATTAATACCTATAGACCCATCAGGATTAATCCTCATTGCATTTATATTATCTGCCCCATTTGAAGTTTTAAAATCTAAACCTATAAATGTACTTGCTATACCTCTAAATGCAGAAATGGAAGATTGATAATTCATATTATCAGTTGTAAATAAAATACCGTGACTTACATTATTGTTAGTGTTATTATTGGAAGAAATTAAAAGGTTACCATTATAAACATGTAATTTCTCTAATGGGTTAGATCTACCAATGCCAATGAAACCGTTGTAATTGATATGCATCGCTTCAAGATTTCCTACTCTATCAGATGTGAAAAATTTCATTCCTATAAGATTACTACCTTCACCTCTATAACCTAATATAGAAGAGTAATATGGCAAATTGTCAGTTGAAAATTTCACACCTGTATGTATTGAAGAATTCGTAGACTGACCTGACGATAACAAAATATTACCATTTTGTACTCGAATTTTTTCTGTAGGGGAATTAGTTCCTATTCCTAATTTACCATCTCTGTAAATTAAATCACTAATAGCACGATTTTCAGTCATTAACTTTTCCTGCCCAAATAATAATGTACTATAGATACTAATCGTTGCTGTTATAATTAGTTTTTTCATTATTTATTATTAATTAGCTCTTTGATGGCTTCAATTTCACGTTGCAATGCTTCAAACTTATCTATTTTTTTATTCTGTTCTTCAATTAGTTTTTGTTGCTCAATGGTATATAACGTCAATTCCTCAACCTTCTTCAATAAAAGTAAATTCATCTCTGCTAAATGAAGCCCTTCCTCCTCTATTTGACTTGCTGATTTCACTTCTGGCAAATGACTATGTTTTTTAATGTATCTTTCTACCTCTTCTAATGACATCATATTGTAATCTTCTTTAAAAACATAATCAGGTGTTTCTCCTGCCGATACTGTAACTTTCACTTCTTGGGCATGAATTTTCCCTTTGACCGTTAGTTTTGAATCAGGTGCATCTGTCCCGATTCCTACTTTCCCATCAAAATAAGCATTGGCAGTTCTTGTATCAAACACAATACCCGCTCTATTATTAAATGAACTATGAAAACCTATACCATACCAAGAAGATATACCAACATTATATCTATCGAAAGAAGCAGCATCTGCGGTTCCACTTACAAAATCACCATGAATTGAAATATCATCTCTCGCCCCACTGTTATTTTCACCTTTACCTTCAACCCTTACAGAAGCTCTATCAGCACCGTTATGTTGGACATGCAGGTTTGCTGAAGGGCTTTTTCTGCCGATTCCAACATACCCTTTACTATCAATACTAACTCGCTCAATACCATTAGTAGAAAGCCCCAAAAAGCCTCCATATGTACCTGACCCACGATAAAATGAAATAAAACCATTTTTTTCATCACTCGCGTATTTTAATCCTAATCGAAAGGACTCAGTATTGATTGGCTGTGTTGTGATTGTTTTAGCATAAAGTGAAAAATTTGATTCATCTGCATTGGCTAAAATAGTACCATATGAGTTGTCCCCGTTATTCACATGTAGTGTTGCACTTGGTGTTGTTATACCTATCCCAACTTGACCATTACCTAGTATAGTAAACTCTGGGGTGTGATTAGCTGTTCCATCAGGATTAATTATCGATGAAGATCGACTTATATAAAAACTTTTATTGGGGGAGCCTCCATAATATAAATGACCAATATGCCAATTAAGTTGAGAACCTAATTCTCCAAAACCTATAGTTGCCAAGTCCTTACCTTCAGAACCTCTGTATAAATTAATACTTTTGTTCCCTCTTGTATTTCCAGCAGGAAGTAAAAATATATCTGAATAAAAATCCGAACGTTTTGATCCTGAATTAAATTCAACAAAAGATGTATGGGGTGTACCTGACATATCCTTTATTCTAAAAGAACTTCCTGAGCCAAATAATTGAATATCCATCCAATCTCCACTATTTGTCTGGATTCTATTAAACCCTCTTATATCCCCATTATTAGTATCAATGGTTTGGGCATTTAATGAAGTTGAAAATATTATTAATAAAATGAAATGTATCTTTTTCATGCTTGTTTGATCGTTTAGAGTTTGATATATTTTTCAGGTAAAAAATTGGTCCTATTTTTTTTCTAATTGATTTACTTTATTTATAAGTAATTCTACTGTTTCATAAAGATTTGAGATCTCTTTTTCTTGATTTATAGTATGAATTGTCAATTCCTCAACCTTCTTCAATAAAAGTAAATTCATCTCTGCTAAATGAAGCCCTTCCTCCTCTATTTGACTTGCTGATTTCACTTCTGGCAAATGACTATGTTTTTTAATGTACCTTTCTACCTCTTCTAATGACATCATATTGTAATCTTCTTTAAAAACATAATCAGGTGTTTCTCCTGCCGATACTGTAACTTTCACTTCTTGGGCATGAATTTTCCCTTTGACAGTTAGTTTTGAATCAGGTGTATCTGTCCCGATTCCTACTTTCCCATCAAAATAAGCATTGGCAGTTCTTGTATCAAACACAATACCCGCTCTATTATTAAATGAACTATGAAAACCTATACCATACCAAGAAGATATACCAACATTATATCTATCGAAAGAAGCCGCATCTGCAGTTCCGCTTACAAAATCACCATGAATATAAATGTCATTTTGAGTACCACTATTATTCTCACCTTTACCGTGTACTCTAATTTTAGCTTGACTTCCATCACTTTCTTGAACATGTAGTTTTGCGGTTGGGCGAGTAGTTCCAATTCCTAATCTTCCTTGTGCATTTAAAACCATTACTTTATCTGTATAATTTTCCCAAGAAAAAAGAGGTCTATTAACAACTCTTTGTCCTGCACCTGAAGTATGTGACAATCGAGCATTAAAACTAATTAAAGCATTATCATCTGTATCTAAATTAGGATTAGCCATTCCCATAATACCTAATGCAACTCTATTATCTGAAGAACGAGCTCCTTTTATTAATGGGATAAACTGTGACGCAGCGCCAGTATAATTTGTGATTAAAAAATAATCATCAATGGCATCTGAAACCTTCATTTTTAGCAAATTTTCTGTTTCTCCCACATTAGAAAGAATAGTCAATTTTGCCCCACTAGTACTCAGTGTACCTATACCTACATTACCCTCTGTTCCTATTTTATTTGTTTGCCCATAACCTACTAGAGTAAAGACACTCATAAATAAGATAATTAGTAAAAATTTATTCATAATAATTAGTTTACTTATTTAATAAAGATTCGATTTTTGAAAGACGCTCTTCCAATGCATCATTACGTTCTTTTTCTTTTTCAAGGTTTCTAATTTGCTTGCTCTGATATTCTATTTGTTTTTGCTGTTCAATAGTATACAAAGTCAACTCCTCAATCTTCCTCAACAACATCGCTTCAGTCTCCCCAACATTCACCCCATTTTCTTCTACTTCTTTGGCGGATGGCACATCTGGTAAGTGTTTATGTTCTTTGATATGGGCTTCTACTTCTGAAAGGGATTTTAGGTTGTAATCTTCTTCGAAAACATAATCTGCCCAGCCTGTATATACTTTTACTTCTTCGGCTCTGATTTTTCCTTTTACTGATAACCTAAAATCAGTAGTTTCATTAGTGCCTATTCCAACATTCCCATAGTGATCTATTATCATTCGTTCATGAAAACCATTATCATCTCCGTCTGTATGATACCTAGTTTTAAAAGAAAGACCTCCCCTAAAAGTTGCTGATTCATTTGTACGGAAATCAATTCCTTCTATTTTCCCTAAAGCGATTGTTGATGATAAAGTTATATTTGGCTTGACATTACTTGCAAATTGATTAGTTTTAATCTGAATACTTTCATTTGTCTTGATTATACCGTCCACATCTAATTTTGCACTAGGTTTAGATATTCCTATTCCAACATCACCACTCCCAGAAATTCGCATCCTTTCATCATATGATTTTTCCCCTTCATAATTTCTAGTATAGAATAACATATCTACTCTATTACTCCATGAACTTGTAGACTGTGCAAAGATTCCGACAGATTTTTGGCTTTCCTTATGCATATTATCACTGTAATCTAAACTTAATGAAAGCCCTACCATTCTTTGATCATCTGTGCCTGATGAATTGGGTGCCCTTACAATCAATTTATTTGCATTATGTGCTTGATATTCTTGAGTAGTTGCCACATCAATTGGAGCGGTAACCGATGAACTTCCAATTCCTAATCCAGTGGAGATTCGAACTTGTCCACTTGTATTTTCACTTAACACTTTTACCCAATCAGTCCAATTGTTAGAATAGCGTCCTCTCATATACATTCCTTCATTGATTGCATTAGATGCACCGTAAGGGATTGCAAATTGAGTTATATTACCTGTCCCATTTTTAGATATATATTCAAAGTTGAATGGATGAAAATAATAATTCGATTTTTTAGGACCATTAGGTGCATCACCTCTTAGCAAGGTAAGCCCGTTTCCTGATTTAGTATTAGACTTATCATTCCAATCTAATACTCCATTAACATGTTCAGCACCAAAACCGCCAATAATTCGTCCTTCAACTGTTAAATCTCCTTTAATAGTTTCTTGTCCAAAAATCACAAAACTATAAATAGAGATGATTGAGGTTAATATTAGTTTTTTCATAATTTCTTTTTATCTTTTTTTGTTTGAAAGTTTTTAACAAGCTGCTCAATATCACTTTATTCTTCAAACTAAGGTTGAATAGTTTATGGAATCTTACTATTCCTGATTCTTTTCTAGTTTTGAAATTCTTTCTAATAATTGATAAATAATTTTATCCTGATTATCTACTTTATCTAACGACTCCTTTAAGCTTTTGATTTCTTTTTCTTGCTCAATAGTGTATAACGTCAACTCCTCAATCTTCCTCAATAACATCGCTTCTGTCTCCCCAACATTCACACCATTTTCTTCTACCTCTTTGGCTGAGGGAACATCTGGCAGGTGTTTATATTCTTTGATATGAGCTTCTACTTCTGAAAGAGATTTTAGGTGGTAATCTTCTTCGAAAACATAGTCTGCCCAGCCTGTATATACTTTTACTTCTTCGGCTCTAACCTTGCCTCCAACAGATAATTGATAACCTGATATATTGGAAGTATTCAGTCCAATTTCTCCATGTGTACCAGTATAAGTAATGATTTTGGGAACTATGGTTGAAGTTATATCTTCAGCTCCTTCTAAACTATAAACTTCAGGTTTAAAATACTTCACCTCTTGAAACAATGTTTTAGAATTAATCATTGAAGATTTAATCGAAAGAGATGGATATATATCAGTAATACGTAATACAATATCATATCCGCCATCAGCAGATTGATAAAACTTAACTTGATATTTACTATGACTTCCACCTCTTCTTTCAAGATTAACTTTCAAACCATCCCTAGAAGAAATATAATAAGTTGTTAAACCTAAATTTGAAGCATGCCAATTACCTCCAAATATTTCTAATCTCAATTTATGAAAATTATTACCATCATTTTTTGGTACATATCCCACTAAGTATTCAGAACCTACTACATTAACAGAACCCAATACAATTTGATACTCCTGAGCATAAGATTTTAATGAAATACATAAACTAATAAACAGTATTAAGGAGATGGATAATACATATTTAGTAGCTTGCTTAAATTTTCTTTTCATAATGACTGCGTATTAACTTTATTTATTTTTAATTAGTTCTTTAATCGTTTCTATTTCACTTTGTAGCTTTTCTAGCTTACTTATTTTTTCATTCTGCTCTTCAATTAGTTTTTGCTGTTCAATTGTGTACAAAGTCAATTCCTCAATCTTCCTCAACAACATCGCTTCTGTCTCCCCAACATTAACACCATTTTCTTCTACTTCTTTAGCTGATGGAACATCTGGAAGGTGTTTATATTCTTTAATATGAGCTTCTACTTCTGAAAGAGATTTTAGGTGGTAATCTTCTTCGAAAACATAGTCTGCCCAGCCTGTGTATACTTTTACTTCTTCAGCTCTGATTTTTCCTTTTACGGATAATTTGAAATCAGAAAGGTTTGTTGTCCCAATACCAACATGCCCTCTATAATCCATTCTCATAGCTTCCGTTCCATTTAAGATAAAAGCTAATGGGTTATTGGTGCCTGTTGTTGAGATCACTTGTCTTCCTGATGGTCCTTCTCCATAAATATTGATAGTTCTAGTTGCTAAATCTTGAATAGACAAACCTGATGTGTTTGTTTCTCCTGATTGTTTGACAAATAGTTGTGATTTAGGAGCATTTGTACCTATACCCACTTTTCCTGTCACTGCCAATGAATAACCATACTGATTTGTTTCATTACCAATGTTTAAACTTTGGTAGATATAAGCATTTCCAGACATATCAACTGTAAACCTACTTTTCCACTCCGAATCTTTCCAATAAGTAAAACCAACATCAAATAAATCGTGATTTGATACTCCATCATCACCAATATTTACTCTAAAAGAAGTTTTATCTGCTTCTCGATTGTATCTTGCTATCCATGTCGGGTCACTGTTGGAATGACCGCCTCTTAATACTAACTTATTGCCATAAGTATCGGTATCACTCCCAGTTACATGTCTGTAATGACCTAGTTCTATATCTCCAAATGTGATAACCTTATTCACAGCTAAACTTGTGAAAGGGCGATCCGAATCTGAGTTCCAAAAGTTAATTAAGTTATTATTACCATCATAAAAGAGCTTAACATAAGAATTATCATCATATTGGCTATTATATGGAAATATTGTAAAATAAGAACTTTTGTGAGACAAAATACCTGAATAATTTGTTTGTCCAAATACTGCTAAACTACATAAACAAACAGTAGCAGTTAGAATTAATTTTTTCATTAGAATAGTTAATTATTTATCCCCAATCCCTCTAAACCCAATTCTAAACACCCTAGGGCCATTCTGTAAAGGGTTTTCTTCTGTTTCATAGACAAAAGATTAGTGCAGTTGGAAGTTGAAGCAAAAGAGATTTCAGTTTATTAGTTTACTTTTTTTGAATTGATTGAATCATTTCTTTTAAAATATTAAGCTCATTTTTTAAATCTTGAACTTCTTTTAATTCATTTTTCAAATTGGAAATTTCTTTCTCTTGCTCAATAGTATACAAAGTCAACTCCTCAACCTTCTTCAACAAAAGTAAATTCATCTCAGCCAGATGAAGTCCTTCTTCCTCTATTTGACTTGCTGATTTTACCTCAGGTAAATGTCTGTGTAATTGAATATATTTTTCAATTTCTTCTAAAGACATAAGATGATAGTCCTCTTTAAATACATAATCAGGTGTTTCTCCTGCCGATACTGTTACCTTTACTTCTTGTGCATGAATCTTTCCTGCTACTGTTAGCCTTGAATCAGGAGTAGAAGTTCCAATACCTACTTTTCCATTACTTTGAACTTTAAACCTTACATTTTGATCATTGTCTTCACATTGCAAAATGATGGAACTATTATCATTTGATGACCTACCATAACCATTTTGTATTAGTAATCCTTGAGACTTACCGCCTGTATTCTTTATTTTAGTAGTCCAAAAATTATTAATTGATTTATTAATATTCAATACGGCTTCAGGAGAATCAGTTCCTATCCCTACGTTACCCTCTTTTTTAATCGTCATCGCACGATTTAGATATCCTGACTGAGATTGAGTATAATCATATCCAACAGCTATGTATGCATCTCCATTTAAGGCTCCAAAAATGGTGGCTGTATTTTCTCTTTCATTTCTGATACGAAATCCTCTAGCCCATCCACCATCTGAATTGGTTGTTACTTCTACTCCACTAGGATATGTCTTGAGAGAAGTTAATGGAGAAACTATAACTTCAAACTTTTCTTTTGGGGATGTTGTACCAATACCTACTCTACCTTCCTTATCTTCCGATAATATCTTATACCATGAACTCCATTTTTCTGTAGAACCACTAGGATTATAATTTCTGTAATATAAATTATCTTTACTTGCTGAATATTGGTTTGTCATTATTTCAAATAATCGGTATCCACTATTGTCTGCTTTAATGGTTAGTTTAGTGCCATATGGATATTTCCAATTAAAGTTTGCATTACCACTACCAGGTCCGCCCTGATAATAAACCCCATTTTCCATAGTATTGGGATCAACATCTTCTTTATATTGTTGTTGTCCGTAAACTATATAGTTACAAAAACAGCACACTGCCATTAGCATTAGTTTTTTCATTATAATTATCTATTTTTTTGTTTTAAAGTTTGAAAACTTTTAAAATCTTCTTTTCTATATCAGAACAATTACTTAGATGTTGAGCTGTTCAGGATGAAATAATTACCCTACTCATTTTTTCTAGCAAAACAAATCCTTTCTTTAGTATTCTACTATTTTATAAAAAAATAAGTTTATTTCTCTTGTTTAATTGAATACGACCTAAACTTCTCTATATCATTAGTATGTCTCTCCAAGATACACCTCTACCTTGTAATTTATTGGTTATAAAAGCACCAACTAAGTATTTATGCTTATGTTTTTTAATATAAACTTTTGACTTCTGAAAGAAACTCTAGTTTGTGTTCTAGTTATACATAGAGTTTCCTTTCCATGTCAATGTATACTTTTATTTCTTTAGCCCTAATTCAACATCCTATGAAATTATACTTTTAATGTTCCTAATTCTCATTTTACATTTGAAATAACCACCTCGGTTATTTACCATTTTTTGAATATAGTTTTTACACTAAGTACATTACCTCAAGGAACAATTAAGAAAATAGTTAAGATATATCTTCTTACATATCAGCTAAATAAAAAATAGGTATAATCTATTATGATTTTAGAAAAAAGATAGATCATAAATAAGTAATTAATAGAAATGAGCCCTCTTCTCTTATTGAGAGTTGAGGGCTTTTGTTCTTCAGTTGTAACAATAATATTCCTATAAAAATTTTTCTAGTAAATAATAAATCTTAACACTAATTAATTATGATTTTATGATAATTAATAGTTTTTGTTGTAGGATTGATTACCTTCAAAAAGACAATCCCTTTATTCATATTATCAGTGTTAATTAAATAGTTTGTTTTATTTAAATCCTTGTTATTCCATAATAAATTATTGAATTGATCAATTAGATAAAATTGGTATTTAGTTCCATCAAGAACTTTTACACCTAGTTTATTAGATTCAAGGTTATTATTTATAATAATATAGTTTTCATCAACATTAGTAGCTAACTGATTTGATATTACCGCTTCCTCAGATCCCTTTTCAATAACTTTATAATAAACAATTTTTTTACCATCAACAATAGTATCTGCTTGAATTAGTTGATCTGAATTTGAAAAATCATCATTGAAAGTTCTTGTATTTGAATTAGAAGGTAAATTATTTAAACATTCAAATTCTAAATTTTCAACATCTGTAGCTTTAATAATAATGTTCGCTCCTTTATCAATTTGTAAGTTTTTCACAAAAATATTATTTCCAGCAACAATTTCAATATTATCACCATTTCCTAAATTACGACTTAAACTTTCAATTGTTATTGACTCTCCAGCTTTAATCACTTCATTTTTCATTGGTGAATAATTATTAAGTGTTAATGTGTTTTGATGAGTAACATAAATATCCTCATTATCTACTGAATAGATTTGGTCTTCTATCCAAATACTAATATCGGATGATAATTCTGTGTGGGTCATATTGGAATGAGAGACATCCCACCAAATATCATCAAAAGGTGTATTACTTAAAATTCTATCTTTTCCATAGTTAGCTAAATTGAGAGTTGAAATATCTGTAGATAAATCGAGAGCACTATTTGTTGAAATAAAACAGGCGTCTTCAATTAATGCTCTAGCTCCAATATGATCAATATCAGCATTATTAAGTTCATCACTAACTATACCAAACCAATTATAATAACCTCCAGGAAGGTTATCAAAAGGTTCATTATCAAATCCAATTGAAAAAAAACGGCCATTGTCTGGTTCAATACCTATGTCATGAGGTTCTGATGCATAATAATAACTAAAAATATCAGAGTCCCATAATAAATCAGAACCACCTGGTGCTGTGGTTAAAACTCTGGAGTAAAAACCAATCTGAGCGATAAGTGCTGTTGCCCCTGCTGTATTAAAAAAGCCCATTCCATTTAAAGTCCCATTAGATATGGCAACATTTTTACACTTTTGTGGATATCCATTATTCTGTGTTAAACTAGCTAATTCATTGTAGAAATCTTCATGAGCTAAATGTGGTGTGTAAAAATAATTCTCATCTTTACATCCAAGAGTTGGATAAACTAATTGTTGAGTACCTGCTCTTAGCCTATGATACTTAAGTAATGTGATATCTGGACTAAAAGCACTAAAAGCACTATGCTCTGCGATAAATGCCTGAACAGATAGAGGTACATTTGCTCCTTTTTGAGGTGAATCAAAACTTATAAAAAGTTTTGTTTGATGGGGAATATTATCTTGTTCCATCTTTGACAGTGTATATCTTGAAATAACTCCTCCCAAGCTAACCCCTATTATTATCAGTTCTTCATTAGATTTTTTTTCACCATTTATATAAGAAATAAATTTCTCAAAAAGATAACTATTAAATTGAATTTCCAATGATGGGGCATTTAGATTTGGTACAATAATATCAAAACCATCATTCAAGAGCTGTTGCCCTAATCCATGAGCATCTAAATAAGTGTCAAATATTTCTTGAGGATCCTCCCTATCAAAGATATCATAGCCTTCTAAGAGAATAATTGGTTTATCAATATTTAAATTGTTACAATCTCCCGAGTTATTTGAAAAAACAGTAAAAGGAAAATCAATTGTTTCTTCAGTTGTCCCATTAAATATATCATCTGGATTCTTCCAGGTATAATTAATGTCTACTTCTAATACACAATCTTGACTTAACGAAGAATTGTATAAACTAGTTATAATTAACAAAGTGATTAATATTTGCTTCATTATATTTACTTTAAATATGTTTAAAATTCATTTTATTATACTAAAAAACTATTTGCTCTCTTAGCAAGAGAGGCAAACCCACCTTATATACCCAATAGCAGTACTTTTTACTTACACTCTTTCCATGACCTCTTCTGCAAATGGAACCGACCTGAAATATTTAGTGGAATATGTTTTAATTCTCTATTTGTACTAGTAAAAGAAATTATTGTGGTGAACAGAGTTGTTTTGATATTAATATATTCTCTGAAATGACCTTACAAGTTTGAAGTATTTCATTGCTTTAAAAGTTCAGTTGAATTGAATTAATCCTAGAAAACTATCTGGAAAAACTTGGATAGACATCACTAAAAAGAAAGATTGTATCAAACCTTTTATTACATATTTGATAATCTTTGACCTCATACTTACTTGAAATGCCCACTTCTTCTTAAAGAGAAACTCTATAACTAAATCATGAAAAATGCAATGAGAGACGATACCTAAATGAGAATTATATCAATTTCCATCAAAAATTTCTAATTGAAAACATTATAGTAATCTTATACAGTATTTGAGTATACCTATCTAAATACTCAGAACTTAGGTTATTATTAATTAATAGAAACAGTTAAAGTGTTAAGCTATTGTTGCTATTTGTTTTAATTGTTTAGCCATTTTCAAATTCATCTACCTTAGTCTTGTTCGAGTTTTTTAATTCTCTCTAAATAAATCTTATTTAGTTCATTTTGTTTGTCCAATTCCTTTCTCACTTCAATTAAGTAAAGCGTTAATTCTTCAACCTTTCTTAATAAAACAGCATCACTTTCTCCCAAATTCACCCCATCTTCTTCAATTTCTTTGGCAGATGGAACATCGGGAAGATGTTTATATTTTTTGATATGGGCTTCAACTTCTGAAAGTGGTTTTAGAGCATAACTGTCTTCAAAAACATAGTCTGGCCAATTTTCATTTGTTACTTTCACTTCTTTTGCTTTGATATTCCCATTTACAGCTAACATCGCATCAGGTGTCGTAGTTCCTATTCCAACCTTTCCATGTTGTGTAATTCTAAAACGATGTTTGCCTCCTGTAAAAATATCAGCACCAAAATGGCCAGACATATAAGCATTGTTACCATTAGCTGATGAACCAGCATCAAAATTGTGAAAGCCAAAACCGTAGTGGTGTATGTATTCTTCATCAAATAAGAAATCGTCATTTATTTGACAGGTTATTCCTGATGATTTACCTTCCTTATCATTCGCACTAGGAATAACCAAAACTCCATTAACGTATGAGTTGCCATTTACAAAAAGATTGTAGTTTGAATTATTAGATAATGTATTTATCATCAACCTTCCTTCTTTTGCAAACATGCTGTGAGCAGATCCACTACCATTACCAAAAAAAATATGATTTCCTTTGTAATAATTAAAGTGAAGGTCATTCCCATCCCAAACATCTATATGCGCATTTGCATTAGAATATTTTGTGATTCGAATTTTAGATTCTGAAAAATTATCTGTATTTCCATTTACAAATACATAAGCATGACCAGAAGCGTTACCTAGTTCAGTAACTTGAGCAATTGTCTTAAATGCACTCAGCACTAAGATGAGAAAAAATAAAGGTTTCATTTTTATTAATTTTAGAATATAGTTTGTTTTTTCAATATTTGCTTACACACTAATATGTTAAATATTTTATATAATAACGCTTAATTGTTTGTTTGTATTACAAAACAAAGTACACACATTAATAATTAATAAACAATCATTTACATTCTTTTTTTTGATTTTAACTTTTATTTACATTTAAAGTTAATTCCCTTCCTAAAACCACTCGGACTCACCCCATATTTCTCCTTAAAGGCTGTAGAAAATTTCTTTAATGAAGAGAACCCGCAGTCCAAGGCAATTTGAGTCATGGACTTGCCTGTTTCGAGAAGCAGTTGCTTGGTGGTTTCTAGTCTGAAGTTTTGGAAGTATTTGTAGACGGTGGTGCCGTACATCTGTTTGAAGTCTTTTTGGAGTTTACTTTCACTGATACCAAATTGTGCACATAGTTCTGGGATGTAAGGTAACTTTCCAACGTTTTTGGTCAGTGCTGTTTCTAATTGTATCATTCTATGAATGTCATTAGGATTCATGGTTGATAATTCTTCACCTCTATTGTCTATGAGGTACAAAAACTTAGTAGTCAACTCTAGTAACCTGTAGGTGGTAAAACTTGGTTGCAAGATGCGTTCTCCATTATAATGTATCAACTCGTAAAGCGATTTGCTAATTTCAAAGGGTATAAGCTCTACAAATGCATATGTTTTTTCGAGAAGGTATTTTTGGATATTAATGGTGTTTTGATGATGAATGTTTTCAAAGTAGTTGGAAGGTATTTCAATACTGATCCATTCTCTTTTCTCTTGTGGCTCAAAAAGCAAGGTAACCTCCCCTATATTTTTCTCTATCAAAACAATTGATGATTTTGTATTTTGAAGTACAGTTTTATCTGCCCAGTTTTTTCTATGGAAATTGATTTGAGGATAAAAACTAAAATATAGATTAGAATCGTTTTGATCAGTTTGGTAATGAAGCTCCACCTGCTCATGAAAAGAGATTGAATTGATAGTGATTTTTACACCTTTGATCCATTCAAAATAGTACACATGAAGATCAAAAGCATCATTTTTTATCTTTAATAGATTGTCTTTATAGTCCCCATTATATTCTGAAGCAAGTGCTGCTAAGAACTCTTCCACAGAGAAATTCCCTTGATAGTGAAATGTAAATTGCTGTCTATTTTCCTTCATTTATCATTCTGTAAAGATGTACTCCACTTTTTCCACATTTCAAAATAATGTAAAAAATACCCCCAGCAAAACCGGAGGTATTTATAATACTACGAAACTTAATTTCGTACCAAAACAAAACTAATTCTGATTCATTATTATATAATTTATTCGAGAACTGATTCTGGTTTAGTACCTATAACTAATGAAAACTATTTGCAAAACTCATGACACCTGTCAAAATAAATTGAACGCCCATGGCTAAGATGATTAGTCCCATAAAACGGGTGGTGATTTGGCTTGTTTTTGATGCTTTTGTCTGATTCTTTCTTGATAATAATGCAATGATAATCCATGTTGCAATCAATACCACCGCAATAGATATCAGTGCCACTACAGGTATATGATTCTCTGCTTCTGAAATGGAGAGTGTGATCACGCCTGTTATGGTTCCTGGACTTGCAGCAAAAAGAATCAAAGGCATCAAACTTTTCTCTTTATTCTGTTCTTTTTGATTCTCTTTTTTGTTTAACATTCCAAAGCCTATTGAAACCAATACTAATCCTCCTGCCACTTGGAATGCATCTAAACTTATTTCCAACATATTAAGGAGTTTTGATCCAAAAAATGCTGATATCGCTAATATTAATCCCACAGTAAAAACGGTTTCTGTCAGATCTCTTAGTTTGTGTTTGTATGATTTCCCTCTCTCAATCCCGCCAAAGATTTGAGAACAAATGACCGGATTGATTAATGAGAAAATGGTTAATATTCCTTGAAAATAAACTTCCATTTTTTTATTGTTTTATTGATTGATTGTGTTTTTATAGATTACTCCATCTTTCATGATCATCAAGAAATTGTGTTCTGGATCTGCTACCAAATCAAGATTTTCAAGTGGGTTACCGTCCACCAAAATCATATCGGCATAAGCACCTTCTTCTACCACACCTAACAAACCTTCTTGATAAGGATGTCTTGAGCCAGCCAATTCCAACAACTCCGCGTTTCCTGAAGTGGCTATTCTTAAAGCTTCAAACGGTGAATACCAATTGCCCAATCTTGCCAATAAGACATTCTGATTCTTAGTGTTTTCTGCATCAAATAAAATGTCTGTACCAAATGAAACTTTCACACCAATTTTTGAAGCTTTCTGATACACATTGTCTACCGCCTTTACCACTTGTAACCATTTCTCCTGACTACCCGGATCTGCAAAAGCGTTATCTCCTTCCAAGAAAGGCTGTGGACTTAACCAAACGCCTTTTTCTTTCATCAATTCCAAAGTAGAGTCTGAAGCAAAGAAACCATGCTCAATTGATTTCACTCCTGCATTTACAGCTGCAATAATTCCTTTATCAATCATTACATGTGATTGAACATAAGTACCATAATTTTCTGCCTCTTCGACAATCGCTTTGATTTCATCCATAGAATATTCCATTACCTCTAAAGGATCATATTCAGATGAAACACCGCCACCTGTACAGATTTTAATCTGCGTAGCACCATATTTTAATATCTCTCTTGTGACTTTACGTACCTCAGGAACCCCATCAGCAGTAATGGCCATCATATTTCTTTCCCAATAACTCATCTCTCCTACTGATTTTCTTGGTTCATCCAAAATACAGTAGTGATCTGCATGTCCTGTTGTCTGGCTCATAAATGGTCCCGAAGGCAGAATACGGTGGCCTGGATATTCTCCAGCATCAATTAACTTCTTTACGGCAAACGGATTTCCACCTGGATCTCTTACCGTAGTAAAGCCTCTCATTAGTGTTTGTTCTGCCCCTTTCATACTACGGATTGCTACCTCTGGCATGTCACCTTGGTTCATAAACAAAACCTCTGCTGGAGTATAAGCATAAGAGGTATGCCAATGTGCATCGATCAATCCGGGTATTAATGTTTTGCCTTCTCCATTTATTATCTCAACTGTATCAGCTTCTATATTTTTTGCAATTTTCTGTACTTTATTCCCATGAATCAGTACATCAACGCCTTTTTTTAATTTCTCATTTTTGCCGTCAAATACATCTACATTTTTAATTAGAATGTCATTTTGAGCAAATAATTGTGCACTAGCAAAAACGCATAGTAGCAATAATAACTTTTTCATAATAATAGATTTTTGATTTAATGATGTATAGTGTTGTGAGATCACTTTCTTTCCCTAAATCTCACATTACAAAGGTCATACAATTACCAATCAATCGTTTACATTATCTGATTAGACATTTACATAAAAAAGTCAAAAGTTATTTTTGAGACATCTCGTGCAAATAGATGCATAAAAGAGGAAAATATAGTAGATTGCTTTTGGTATAAAAAGATCATTTATTGATGAGAATAACAGCTTAAACCTTTACTTCAATTTATTATAAGCATTTTTTAAACCTGACCATAGGTAGCGTTCTCATCAGATCTATTAAAACAAACTTTATGAAAATTATTACAACATTCATCTTAATCAGTCTACTCTCAATTCAAATGATGTACGGACAAAACACCAAAGCAGTCGAAAATATTAAACCTACGACTTCTCAAAAGGAAAGAAGAGAACGTTCTGAAACCATCTGTCAATCTAAAGGGATTCCAGTGTACAAGAATAAAAACGCCTTATTTATCAACTCAGATGAGGCCATTACACTAAGGACAAAAGATGAAGTAGTGGACCGCGTTTTTGCGTTGCTCTATCTTGCTTTAAAAAGTGAAGGGCTGGAAGAGGCTCATTTAAAAAATCTTGAGCAAATGTATAGTGTGGAGGAAAAATTAACTCCTAATGAATTGCTTTATTTTAATGCCGATAACCCGACGGAACAGCAAAGAGTAAATGCAAATTGGAAATATGAATGTATGCACGTTATGCTTTGGTCTTTGGGTTATATTGAAGATTTACATTTTCCAAGTGAGGTATGTAATGTAGCTGATGATGTAGGCATCATTGTCAAAAAAGGGCCAAAGAAATTCAGAGAGGATGCTGAATTGAGAAACAAAGAAGAAATTCTTGACAAAGCTGATCTGATATTACGTTACGATTGGGCATGTGTGAGTGCACGTGTAAAAGGGGAAAAAGCTCCGGCAAATTTAGATGCAGGCGTTGTTTATGAATGGCATTATGCTTTGAATTGGCTTATTCAATATGCGAATCAAAACTGGGATAATGTGACAACTGATACTTGATCTAAAAACGTTAATTCATAAAAGAAATACTCCTTCACTTCATAATGCATTGTAAAGTGAAGGAGTTTTTTTTAAAAACTTAAGTACAAATTCAAAATTAACTATGATTTATTTTTGATTTAGTACTTATTTCAATTTTCTATTTGTTATCATTCCTGATGGATAATAATGATGTTTTTCTAACTCTAATTGTACGTCTGAAGGAATCAATCTATAATATTCTCTTTCCACCGGACCAATATCATGCATTGAAAACGGTTTACCAATATGAATACCAATCGCTTTCATTTGCTGAAGTAACTTTTTGTTTTGAGCATAAGGTTTCTTTTGCATAAGAAATGATAACTCTGTCAGAAACTCTTCTAAGGTGAGTGATTTCACTTTTTCTATGGGAGAAGAAAATGATGCCTTTTTGAATAATAAAGGATTAGAATTCTCTTTCTGTTTAGTTTTTGATTTTTGGGTATAATACATCAACACAATCGGAAACCCATACTGATAAATATCCGCAATTTTTTGAGCTTTATGAGAAACAAGTTCGGTGGATTGTTGAATTTCTTTGAAGGCATTGATGGCCGTTAGTACACCAAGGCAACTTAAAAGCATGAGCAACCTGTTATTAATTTCCATTTTTTGAATACAAAATTTAAAGATTAAAGCACCAAAATAAAATGTCTTCTTCTGGTCTTGAGCTACTGTATAAAACGGTGATACTGAAATTGGTTTTTATAAAATGCGGGTGTTTGCTATCAAAAAATGGTTATAAAAAAGGGAACCTCTATTTTTAGAAATTCCCTTCGGTTCGATTAGTCCACTTTACCAATTCTTTTTTCGATTGATTCTGTTTTTGACTTAATCATATTTGATTTATTCTTATTGTAATCCATGTTCATCACACAATAAATACGATCAGAAATAGGATCCATAATTTTGTATGCTTCGTCCACAACGTTGAGTAATTCAGTCACGGTCTCTGCTTCAATGACAGTACCCATTGGTGAAAACTGGTACGTTAATCCAGAGTCCTTAATGTGTTTTACGACTTTACTCACGTATTCACCGATATGATCTCCCTTATCAATTGGGAAGATCGCGAAATTCATAATTGCTCCCATAAATGAGTTTGTTTTTTAAGTTTCAGGCATTTCATCAAAATGATGCAATCATTTGAGTCGTGCTTTCACAAATTTATGAGGAATAATGAATCTATACCTAATTTATATGCAGGGGATTCTTTTTGGAAGAGAATTTCTCATACCATACCACAAAAAAAGTATCATATTCTTCACCTACCTTTTGAGTAATCAGTTCGTATTCAACTCCTCTTTCTTTATTAATAAAAAACTTCATAGTTGCTTCAGAATAATTCAATACACTATCAAAGGTGATGGTATGTGCTTCTTGCATTCCTTCTTCAAAAGCCATATGAGCAGATTTTGTCAAAGTTGTAGGAATTCTAGAGTCTGAATCGACAGGTAAATAAATGACACCACAAATCAATTCTGATTGTTCATCTTCTATCGGCATCACTTGATACCAATGTTCATTAATTTCAGTAAAAGTACTGCTTTGATTTTTTTTCCCAATTTGAATTCCTTCGATCTCTTGGGCGAATAATTTTTGAGTAAATAATAAGGCAATGAAAATAGGTAAAAGTCTCGTTAACATTACAGTTGATTTTATGTTTAAACACTAACAGCTCAAAGATACGGCACTACAGACGAATGGCTTACTAATGAATATTAACCTACAGAAGCAATAGTATTTATTAGGAAGACTTTAAAATTATTGAGGTATTTTATTGATGATCATCATCAAAATTGGTTGTTACTTATAAATGTGTATTACGCATATAGAAAAAAACACCACTCAAGAAGTGGTGTTTTTCAGTCCCAGAAATTGGGATTCTAACTACTTTTGTAACTTAATAAATGTTTAACAAAAATAATCAGTAGTATCTCTCTAGACAATAACCATTTTTAAGTATTTTTTCTGTTTTTTGGCCTAAATGAGACTTATATACAATGTTTTGAGACTAGAACAATTATTTTTATTCAAGAAAAAACGTGGTTAAAAACGCATTATTGGACTGTCCAATACGGTTTTTAAAAGGTTAATTTTTCTTTCCTAAAAATACATTCACTCCTTTTGGTTGAGGATTACCTGCTATTCTTCTCCAGCTTACCACCTGCCCCACATGAGTAAGAGCATCTGCAATCTGTCCATTGATCAAATACCAAAATGGAAAAGATTGAGTAGACCCATTGTAATTATAATTTTCCAATGTTTTCGGGTCCATACCTCTTAGGTGTTGACTCAAATTCCAATACAAAGTCAATGTTTCCTGACGGTAATCTTCCAAGTTGGAAAGCTCTTTTTTAGGAGAAGTACTATTCGTTAAAACTTTATGAGCAGTAAAAGCCAAATCATAAATATGACCGATCAGTTCAATCATATTTCGGCTTGAATCCACTGGCCTGAATTCAATTTCATTGGCTGTCAGTCCTTCTGTTGCCCAATGATACCTAAACCCTAGACCATCTACCATTCTACTAATTACAGTAGCCGCATTAGTCTTTTCTGGAAGTTGAGGTATTTCATCGTAAAGAAGTTGTTTGTCCATTATTTCAAGATGGTTTTAATTTGTTCTAGCTTGGAGTATAATTTTTTAAAATGAGCCAATAACTCTTGATCTTTTCCTTCTTGCATTAATTCTGGTGTAAATAAGGCACTCCCTCCCATACCCACACCATAAACTCCCAATTTGAAATATTCAAATAAGTTATCCTGATTGATACCACCCATTGGTAAAAGTGGAATCTCATTCAGTGGACCTCTGACGTCTTTGATATATTGAGGGCCTAATTGAGAACAAGGAAATACTTTTACTGCTTTAGCTCCCAATTGCCATGCTTTGTAGATTTCAGAAGGTGTAAAGGCACCTGGAAAAATGGGTGTATTACTTGTTTTGCACTTTTCAAACAATTCTTCATTCAAAATTGGCGTCACAATAAAGTTGGCTCCTGCATGTAATGCTTTTTGCAATTCTTGTACGGAACAAACGGTACCTGCACCGATATTCAAGTTCGGGAAATTTTGAATCGCATTATGAATCAACACTTCTGCTTTAGGGGTATTCATTGTAATTTCTAAAGTGGTAAAACCAGCTTCTTCATACAATGGAAGTATCCTTTTCAGTGTTTCCCAATCTACTCCACGCAACACGCCCATAACCGGTGCACGTTCAAAAGCACTTGAAGAAAATGTATCTATCATTTTTATTTTGATGCTAAAAGTGGGAAATACCTTTCTTTAATGACATCCATATGGTGCAATTGATGCCCTGCAATTGTAAATCCTAATGCCAATGCAGAGATTTTAACACCGTTCGCAGACCCTGCCTGCAACAACATCTCGTCTGTAAAACTCTTGAACATTGCTATTGTGCTAACTCGAATGATTTGAAATTCATTGATCATATCATCCAATTCTCTATGGTTGGCCATACTTGCTACTACATAATCATCTTCTTCAAAGCCTGGCAGGTTCGTTTTATCCTCTCTCGCTATTGTCAACGCTCTATAGGCCAATATCCTCTCAGTGTCAATCATATGCTGCAACAGTTCGTGAGTGGTCCACTTGTTAGGAGCATATACGTCCATTTTAAGCGCTTTTAAATCCGCAACAAATTCTGCATCAATAGTTACAATAGTTTCAGACAGTGCGTCTATGACTGATAATTTGTCATCTACTTTATTAATATACCTATCAAAAAAATCAGGCATAAATGGGAGATCTTTCTTCTTCATAAAAAATATATTCGGTTATAATGACTCCTGAAAGAGCGTTAAAAATCTAAATTTCACCTTCAGCAGTCTCTAATTTAATGAAATCTTTTAATAATAAAGGTTCAAATCACTTTCTTAGTTCTGCAAGCATCATTTTTCAAGATTCAAGTGAAGTAAGATCAGCGATTAAATTGAAATATTAGTATCTTCAGTCTCAAATTTGACCTTAAAAAAATTATATATGAAAAACCTTATCACTCCTCAACAATTATATGATCAGCTAGAAGATCAAAACCTTATACTACTTGATGGAAGTCAAGATGGAAAAGCAGCTGGTTTAGCTACTGAATATCCTGATTTGATGATTGATGGAGCACGAATCTTTGATATTAAGAATGTTTTTAGTGATACTTCAAGTGGTTTGCCAAATACATTTCCTACTCCAGAGCATTTTGAAAAGGAATGTCAGAACTTGGGAATCAATAAAAATAGCTTCATTGTAGTTTATGATAACATTGGTCTTTTTTCAAGCCCAAGGGTTTGGTGGATGTTTAAGGCCATGGGGCATGAAAACATTAAAGTATTAAATGGAGGGTTACCTGCATGGTTGAAAAGTGGTTTTGACACGGTAAAAAAGGACAAAGAACAACAATTTGAGAAAGGAGATTTTAAGGCAAAGCTGAAACCTGAGAGCGTAAGATCTATGCAGGAAGTCTTGGAAAATATTACTTCTGAAAAAGAAATAGTAGTGGATGCAAGAGGGAAGCAACGTTTTGATGGAACAGTTGAAGAACCAAGACCAGGTATGAAAAGTGGTCACATTCCAAATGCTGTAAATGTACCTTTCAAAGAATTATTGAAAGAGGGTGAACTAAAAAGTGAAGTAGAACTGAAAGCAATTTTTGAAGAAAGTGTTCCAAAGGGTAAAAATCTAATATTCAGCTGTGGATCAGGAATCACAGCATGTATTGTTCACTTGGCGGCCTCCGAAATTTCAGATGTTTCAATGTCAATCTATGATGGGTCTTGGTCTGAATGGGGAAAATCAGAACATCCCATAGTCAAAAGCTAAAATCACTGCTATACTTTTTTGGATCTTTCAAAGGATTTTTTCATGAAACAACTAATTACTTACTTCAAGGATTTTCATCAAAACCTCTACAGCCCCATCACATTAATTTTAATCGGTATTTGGGCCGTTCTTTTGCTTGGTTTTAATTATCATTTTGATTTTGAAGATTCCTATATTGATACCATCCAACCATTTGCATTAAAAGGGGTTGCCTTTTTTTGCTATCATATGACGGGATATTTGGGCGTGCTCATTATTATACACTTTACCTCTGAGCGAAAAGTACTCTCGCAAAACAAAGAATTTTGGATCAAGCTCACGCTTATTTTTATGGTATTGGCGGCTTCCAGAAGTTTCCTATTTCATCATTACATTGTTGCAGATCTAGAGGGGTATGTCAAGTTGTATTTCTTTAAAGTATTGTCAAAAGCTCGAAAAGTGACTATCATTTTCACAGGGGCTATTCTACTTTATTTTATGTACGACAGGAAAGAACTGTCAAATTTTTATGGTCTTGATTTAAGGGCCAAAAACTTAAAGCCTTATTTAATTCTTCTTCTTTTGATCTCTCCTTTTATCATAGGAGCATCATTTACGGCTTCATTCCAAAAGTTCTATCCTTTTGTAAAGTACGCCCGACCTGAAGTGATGGCCATTACATTCCAACTTCCCAAGGCTCTTTTTATTGGCTTATTTGAATTGGTTTATGCTTTAGAATTTTTCGGAGTAGAGCTTTTCTTTAGAGGGGTACTAATTTTTGGATTAGTCAAATATTTGGGGAAAGATGTGGTCATTCCAATGGCTATTACCTACGCTGTATTTCACTTTGGAAAACCGCTTGGTGAATCCATCAGCTCCATTTTCGGTGGCTATATTCTTGGGGTGATTGCTTACTATTCCAAAAACCTTTGGGGAGGCATTATTATCCATATTGGAATTGCCTTGTTAATGGAGTTTTTTGCTTATATACAATTATAAACTGACAAAAAAATATACCCATGATTGGCGCGTCATGGGTATATTCTTTAGAGATTAGTCGTTGGAGATGACTTGTACTCGAATGATTTCGTCATCAATCTCAACTGTAAATCTTGTAAATTCTAGAGATAACTCTTCACAAACCGTTTCTTCTAATTCGGATTTGCTTTCCATTGTGACCTCATAACCTCTGTCTATTTCTCTTTTTATGGCTGCAGAACCCACCTTATTCTCCCAATATTCAATAACAGAAGCAATATAAGCTAGATTTGGTATATCAGACATTTGCTCGAAGATTTCATCTTCTTCATCATCTGTTTCTGCTTCAGCAAGGTCCATTAGTAAGTCGTAGTGATCTTCATGTAATAAAAATTCATGATTGACCACTTGATCGTTGCTGTTTAGATTTCTTAGTTTCTCTAAAGTTGACATATCTTATATCAGTTTATTCGCAAGCCAAGTTAATAAAAAAAAATTGAGTTAGTTTTAACCTAATATTAAGTGGCCAACCTTTTTTGATGAAAATGATAAATATAGGGCATTAGCTTACATTTAAAGTCATAGAGGTAGAGCCAAAGGACGCGTTATCGATTCTAAACATATCTTCGATTTTACCAATTTCTACAAACCCTTTTTTGAGATAAAGATTGATGGCTTTTTGGTTGCAAGTCATCACTTGTAAATCCAGCCAATTGATCTGTTCTTCTTCATCACAATAATGTATGACATATTCAAGCATCTGCAAACCAACTCCCAATCTTCTGTGACTGCTGTCTACTCCCATGCCTAAAAGCACTCTATGAGAAGAGTTCTGATCTGGATAAGAACGTATGTCTATGTGACCAATAATTTGGCCTTGTTCATTTTTGGCAAGCCATAATTTTCGCCACCCTGGTTCACCATAATTTCTAATTAAACCTACTTTGAACTTTTCCCTAAGCTGTGTTTCACCTATTCCGTGTTTCCTCGACATAGGCTGGAATAAAGCTTCTCCGTCTTTGCCATTTTCTGATAAATGTAAAGTAAGGTACTGGATAAAATCATCAAGTTCCTCTTCTTTAAATTCATGAATTGAAGTCATAATTAATGTAGTTTTAGTTTTTGTAAAGTTAGTACTAAAACTAGATTTCTTTTAGTGCCCAGGAGAAATATTTTTGTCCAATTTCTTCTTTATGCTCCTCAATATAATCCAAAAGAGCCTGATGTGCTGGTGTTAACTTTTTACCTCTATTGTAGATGATATGCCATTTCGATTCTATGGGCAACCCTTTTAAATGATAAAACTTTACGCTTTCACTTTCTAGAAAGAGTTTGGAACCAATGAGTGGCACAATAGAGAAACCAATACCTGCATTTATGGCCTGTTTCACCGCCTCATTAGAGACTAATTCCATTGATTTTTTTACATTAACATTGTTTTCTTTGAGATAATCCTGCATAGCATTTCGAGTAGCTGATCCCTCTTCTCTAAAAAGTAATGTTACTTTTTCTAAGTCTTTTGGTCTTCGAATTTTCACATTACTAAAACTACTTCCAATTAAAAACAATCTGTTTTCAATTAACTCTACAGTGTTCACTTTTAAATCAGGAGGAAGAACGGAAACTAATGAAAAATCACTTTCATTATTCGCTAACCCTTCTATTACTTTTACCTTATTGGACACGTCTATCTTAATCTCAACGCTAGGATATTTGTCCATAAAATCTTTCAAATAATAGGGAATTACATACTTACCAGTGGAGACTACAGAAATTTTTATACTTCCTGAAACCAAACCTTTGTATTGGTCTACTGTGTATTTTATGCCCTCTGCTTCTTCTAATATTTTTTTACTTCTTTCAACAATTTCCTTTCCGAAATTAGTGATATAAAGTTGCCTTCCGATAACCTCAGTAAGGGGCAATTCAAACTGATCTTGTAGTTTTTTAAGCTGTAATGATACCGCTGGCTGGGTCAAATAAAGCTCTTCTGATGCCTTCGTAATGCTTTGGTGTTCAGCAATTTTAAGGAGTACTTTTAGTTGGTGTAAAGTGAAATTCATAAACAATTACTTATATTTTTCATAAATATATTAAATAAAAACTTATGAATTTTAATCTGTAGGTTTGTGTCAACAATAAAACATAAATACTATGACTAAGAGTACAAGAAACACAACGACAGATTTGCAAACAAAAGACGTAACAAGTCTTGCAACAAGAACTGCTCAAGATGAGCTAACCATTCACATCAAGTCTACAATGAAGCATGAGAATGTATCAGCTTCTAGTAACGGCCGGAAAGCCATTGATCCTTCCCAGCTTCTTTCAGTATTGCAAGAAACACTGAATGAGAAAGGTGAAAACCAAATTGTAACAGATCATCTGATTGGTTCTAACGAAGTGGAATTTCAGAAAGGGAAACTTTCGTATTCCACATTACACAGCTTTTTACTCAAAGCAGAACAGATGGGTAAAAAGGTGACATATGAAAAAGTTTACACAGTAAAAATTTCTGATTAACATCTAATATGGACATTCAAGTACTTATAGAAAACGTAACAAATCCCGCACTTCTTTTTTTCGTTCTTGGCATTATCGCTGTACAAATCAAAAGTGACCTAGAGATTCCAGAGAACAGTTCCAAATTTATATCCATTTACCTTTTACTCTCCATAGGTTTCAAAGGTGGGCAAGAACTTTCTCATAGTGGTATGAATCTGGAAATTCTATCGAGCATTTTCTTAGGATTATTTCTAGCCATCACTATCCCAATTTCCTCCTTCTTGATTCTGAAACGAAAAATGAGTATTGCAAATGCAGGAGCAATTGCTGCATCTTATGGTTCTGTGAGTGCTGTCACTTTTGTCACTGCCACTTCATTTCTAGAATTTGAATCGATTAATTTTAATGGACACATGATTGCGGTTATGGCCATTATGGAAGCCCCTGCAATTGTGATGGGGGTAATGTTGATCAATTACTACAAAAAAGGAAATAGTAACGATAAATCAGGTATTTCGAAATTATTATGGCACTCGGTAACTAACGGAAGTGTAATATTAATATTTGGTAGTTTACTGATCGGTTTTACGGTATCAGCTGAACATGCAGAAGGAATCAAACCATTTACCACAGACATATTTAAAGGTTTTTTAGCCATATTCCTGCTAGACATGGGCATCACGAGTGGTAAACAATTATCACTGTTGGTGAGCAAAGGGCTTTCACCCTTCCTTTTCTCTTCCATTATGCCTTTTGTCAACGGATTAATAGCACTTTTAATCAGTCAGCAAATCACTGACAACCCTGGTAATCAATTACTATTTGCAATCCTAGGTGCAAGTGCATCGTACATTGCAGTTCCTGCCGCAATGAAACAGATTGTACCCGACGCCAATCCAAGTTTATACCTCCCTATGGCACTGGGCATTACTTTCCCTATCAATGTCATAGTCGGTATTCCCTTCTATTACACCTTAATAAATATGTAAAGATATTAGGATTCAGTAGTCAAAGTAAGTTAACTCAATTTAGCATGAAGAAGCATTAACGCACCATTCACCCCGCAGATTTTATAGGCGGGGTGTTTTATTTTTTATAATTATCAAGAGATCCCTGTATTCACTTTTTCAATAAGTATCCATTGATAAAGTACCCAGATGTATTTGGATTCCCACCCTGCTCCATATTCTTTAGCCGCTTCAGCTTCATGGATGGTATTAATAAAAAATGGATGACTGCCATCAAATTCTAACAAATAAATTAAAGTATAACCTTGATGGAGTAATCCCATAACATCTCCTTTCGTTTCTAAAGACAATATATCAGTTGAGTAAGGTTGAAATGGCAATATTTCCTCCTTTATTTCTACAGAAGTAGCGTTTAAGTTTGAAACCACTGCAATCGAAACCTCATCATTATCCATATATTCTAAGATATAACTGATGTAGTTTTTCCCAACTTGATTTAAAATAGTTTTGGGAGCTATGGTATAAAAAGTGATGGTTTGTAGTATCATCAAACACAGTATGATAAAGATAAGTTGCTTAAGAAGTTTCATTATAATTTGTTTTTGATCCGTTAATTTAATGAATATAATCTAAGTACATTTAAGCAAATTGTAAACTAAGTTTTCATTAACTTTCAATCAATATTTTACAAGCTTTTTATGATCTACTTCCAAGCTTCTTCTTTCTTCATTTTTCCATTGATGAAAAACGAAGCAAAAATTCAAGGCTTAGAAGTCAAAAGCTAAATTTCATTCCACTCGCCTTAATGATTTTAAACTCGCTTTGCTCAAACAAGAAAATCATTTTTTAACGGCTCAATTCATGAAATTCTTAACGCTTTTCCCTTCAATGCCAGGGGAAGTACTACCAAACTAAAATGGTAGAAAGTTCACTGGCGCGAATGTTAAGCGTCAGTGTCATTCGTGCCCTACAGATCATTAGAAATCTCCTGATTTCTAAATGTCAAAAATATTTGAAAATTTAGTTGACAATGTACTAAGTACTGTGACAAAAGAAAAAGAAGATTGCTACAATGAACAATCTCCTTTTATTATTTTTTAGTAAAGCAAACTATTTCGAAATTATCACCTCCTTTCAAGTATCTCTTGATTTCTAAATACTACAAGTGGTCGATAACTTCGTTTACAATGTATAAAATATATCAATTGAACATTTATTCTGTTCCTTCAATCCAAGCACCATTTGCTTCTAAAACTTTTGCTCCAATCTCTTTCACTTCTGTTTTTAAAGGAGCTAATTTTTCCTGAAGTGCTTTTAGTTCATCCTCTATGATTTTCACCGTTTTTAAATGTGTGGCAGTTGGTCCATAAGTAGACATCGAAATACCACGGTTCAAAGCAAAAAGTCTTTCACCAATTGTGGTCTTACTTTTCTCTCCTACCTCATTTTTGGCTGGATTTCCATTAAACTGGGTATCCAAACTTGCCAATTGTGTATTCAAAGTGGCAATTCTCTCCATCATTTGATGATCCAATGAAGAACTTACAGCTGCATTGAATAGTTTCGTGCTTGCTTTTTGAGTATTTGATAATTGAATAGACAATGTACTGACCTCACGTGTCAGGTTTTCGTATTTACGCCAGAAAGCCACAACCTCATCCATTGCACTTCCTTCAAGGGCTGTTTTGCCTAATCGCTCTACTTCCACATTGACAGGACCTGAAAGGACTCTTGATTTTCCACCTTCAAAAGCATTCAAAGTAGCACTATACGTGCCTGGAGAAACTAACAAAGCGGTCAAATATTCTTCCTTATCATTCAACATAATAGTGCCCGTACCTCCTACTTTTAAATCCCAAGTCACACGGTTAAACCCTTTTGCATTAGAAGCATTTACCCTATTGATAATATGTCCTTCTTGGTCTTTAATCTCAAGATAAACAAATGGTTTCAATTCTCTTTTCTCTTGATCTAACACTTCCCATCCTGGAAAAGAAGCTTTACCTTTTTCCTTTTCATCTGCTTGTCGTTCCTCTTCCAAACTTAAGATTGGTTCCTTCAAATAATATGTGAATACAGCACCAAAATCAGGATTTTCGGCCAAATACATTTGACTACCTTGCGTACCTCTTGCATCATCAAAATCAACAGTTGACTTTTGGATATACCACCACGCTTTTCTAGGTTCAAATAAAGTAGCCGTAGCTTCCAATTGCTCTTTATTTACTCCTCTCAATGCGGAGTAATCGTCTAATATATAAAAACCTCTACCAAAAGAAGCGGCCACTAAATCATTCTCTCTCCTTTGAATCGCTAAGTCTCTGAAGGAAATAGTTGGAATACCGGCTTTCATCTCCGTCCAGCTTTGTCCACCATCTACCGTAAAGAAAACACCAAATTCAGTTCCTGCAAACATTAGATCTTTATTGACATGGTCTTGAACAATTCTCCAAACCAAGTTCTTTTCTCCTAAACCATTTTCAATTTTTGTCCATGTTTTACCCTTATCATTACTCTTCAATAAGTAGGGTTTATAATCTCCTTCTTTATGATTGTCTAACGCAACATATAGCGTATTTTCATCAAATAAATCTGCTTTGATGTCATTCACATAACTTCTTGAAGGCGCTCCCAAAGCACTTACCTCTATTTTAGTCCAAGTTGCTCCTTCATCTGACGTAACTTGAATCAAACCATCATCGGTACCAATAAAAATAACTTTTTCATTTTTTGGTGAAACAGCAATGGAAGTAATTGTACTGAAATTCGACATTGCATAAATATCCCAAGGGGAATCCCAGCTTTGTGTCCCTCCCATAATCGGCAAGGCAATACGCTCTTCATTTCTAGTTAAATCTCCTGATAAAGCGGTCCATGAATCACCTCTATTGGTCGATTTCCAAAGTCTTTGTGATCCATGATAAATGGTTGATGGCTGATGTGGAGATACTAAAATAGGAGCATCCCAATTGTAACGTTCATAGTTTTCATCAGCATCAGGTTGAGGCATAATATCGATCACTTCCCCAGCTTTTAAATCAATTCTTGACAACGTACCCTGTTGACGCTGACCATACATAATATCAGGATTACCTGGTTCTGTTGCAGGTTGATGACCATCCCAGTTTAGCACCACTTTCCAGTCGGCATTTCTGATACCATGGTGATTATCCGTTCTTGATGGTCCACCTTCTGTACTGTTATCTTGTGTTCCTCCGTAAACATTGTAAAATGGTTCTGCATCATCAACTGCCACCTTATAAAACTGAGTGATAGGAATATTTTCCATATAGCGCCAAGTGGTTCCCAAATCGAAACTTTCATATACACCTCCATCGGTTCCCACCAAAATATAGTTAGGATCTGAAGCCTTGAAAGCCATTGCGTGGTTGTCGCCATGCTTTGCCGTTTCATCCATATAAGTAAACGTTTTTCCTCCATCTTCTGATTTCATCAAACTGTTGTTCATAAAATAAAGACGGTCAAACTTATGTGGTGAAGCATATATTTCTTGATAATAATGTGGCCCCGTTCCTCCTGAAACTACATCTGACATTTTAGTCCAATTGCCACCTCTGTTATCCGATCTCCAAACACCTCCTTTTCTGCGGTTCAACTCAATGGCGGCATACAAAACATCAGGATTTTGAGGAGAGATAGCAAGGCCTGTTTTACCCCACTTTCCTTCTGGAAGACCGGCTTTTAACTGCGTCCAAGAATCGCCTGCATCATCAGAACTATAAATTCTTGATTGCTCACCACCGCCCATCCAAGCGGCAACTGTTCTGTGATGTTCCCATGTAACAGCATATATACGGTCAGGATTTCGAGGATCAAAAACCATATCTGTTACCCCTGTATATTGCTCATCTCCTAACGTTTTTTTCCAAGTTTCTCCTCCATCCGTAGATTTGAAAAAACCTCTTTCACCTCCTGGGCTCCAAAGTGGTCCTTGAGAAGCTACCATAATCACATCAGAATTCTCAGGGTGGACCATAATTTTGGAGATATGTTCGGATTTTTTGAGCCCTTTATTTTCCCAAGTTATCCCTCCGTCTGTACTTTTATAAATACCATCGCCGAAGGCAATATGACGTCCGCCAACATTCTCTCCAGTTCCAACCCAAACCGTATTTGGATTTTGAGGATCGAGCGTAACACAACCAATAGAAAATACTGATTGCTGATCAAAAATTGGCTGAAAAGTAGTACCTGCATTGACTGTTTTCCATACACCACCTGATCCCACTGCCACATACCAAATATTCTCATTGGTTGGGTCAATGGCTAAATCTGCAATCCTTCCCGACATAAATGCAGGCCCAATACTTCTAAACGTGAGACTGTCAAAAAGATGGGAGTCAATTGGTTCTACCTTAGCAACTGTAGATTTCTTTCTTTGTGCATAACTTTGATTACTTCCCATAATCAAGAATGCTACGAGGAGCAATAGTGAAATTTTTCTCATAAAATTTAGTTTATAGTAGATGTAAGACCAGGAAATTGAATTGGTTATCAGCATTTGATAATCCTGACCTCATGTTTAAATAATGAATGCTTAACTATTTTGTTTTATTTATTTTGTTCAATGAATTGGAAGAGTAATGTTAAGTTAAAAACTTTCTTTTGGGATATTAAATTTTAGAAGCATTTTCTTCCCTCATTCTCAATGTTATGCCTTCAGGTGAAAAGAAAATTCCATCAATAAAAAACCCCGGAAATGTAGATTATACATTTTTCGGGGTATTATGAGGTTTTATATACTCTTGTGCTATTGTATTATAATAAGTACAAATTCAAAATTATCTAATACTAATTCTATTTATTGTTTTGCGATTACTGCCTTCAAAAAACTTTTAATAGAACCACTATTAATACATTTTTTAGCGTTGTACTCTCAAAAAATAAATTAGAATTAACTATAATTTATTTTTGATTTAGAACTTACGAATTTTTATTTATCCTTTTCTAAAAGAAGATGAACCAATTTTTCTAATTCAACAACTTTATTTTCTAGCGTTTCATTATGTTTTTTCATTTCTTCAATTCGCTCCTCTTGATTGATTGTATACAAAGTCAATTCCTCAATTTTTTGTAAGAGTTTGGCATCCATTTCACCAAGGTTTGTACCATTTTTTAATACTTCTGTTTCGCTTGGAATGTTAGGCAAATGTCCATTTTTTTTTATGAATTGATCGACTTCACTTAACGTAGGTAGAATATATTCATCTTTGAAAACAAAATCTGACCAACTATTATTATTAGAATGAAAACTAACACCTTTAATCGAACCATTAACTTCTAATTTATGAGTAGGGCTCTCTGTACCAATTCCAACGTAACCATTACTTTGCTTAAAATAAGCTGTTGGATTTTCCCATGGACCTATAGTTACAGCTGTTATAGCATCTAAATTTATTGATCCTGCCGAACTAGAAGGACTACCTCCTTTCCAATTTTCATCGAAAAAATGTATTGTTCCTATTTTAGTAGAACCTTTAAACCCCCTAATTGCGTTATAATCTTCATTCTCAACCTCAATCTCAATGGCTGAATGATCATAACCGTATTGATATTTTCCAGGAATACGCAATCCTTTTGTTGAAGTAACACCATTTACAGTTAAGTTATAATTTGGATTTTGAGTTCCTATACCAACAAAACCATCATTTGCCCTAAAATAAGCAGCTGGATTATCCCATGTACCAATAGTTACTGCTGTAACAGGGTCAAAGTTGATTGAACCAGCTGATTTCGTTGGATCACCCTGATGCCAATTATCATCAAAAAAGTGAATAGTACCTAGCTTTTGATCTCCATTAAATGCTCTAATTGCATTATAATCTTCATCTTTTACTTCTAATTCAATTGCTGAAGTAGACGATCTACCATAATCATATCGACCTAGAATTCTTATACCTCTCGAGTAAGTTCTATTATTCAAATGCAATTGTCCATCTATTGTGGTTACATTATTAGTTTGTTCAACCTTAACTTCTGAAGTCTTAATTTGTGCAAATACACCGAGAGTGATAAAAGGGGATAAAGATAATATCCCTGTTATTAATACCTTTAATGTTTTATTTTTCATTTTGCTCCATATTATTCAATAACTGAAGTATAAGTTGTTGTTGTTTTAAAATAGTTTCGTTTTGCTCATCTAACCTTTGGTCTTGATGGTTAAGTCGTTTTTCCTGCTCAATAGTATACAAAGTCAATTCCTCAATCTTCCTCAACAACATCGCTTCTGTCTCACCAACATTTACCCCATTTTCTTCTACTTCTTTAGCTGATGGAACATCTGGTAAATGTTTATGCTCTTTGATATGGGCTTCTACTTCTGAAAGAGATTTTAGGTTATAATCTTCTTCGAATACATAATCTGCCCAGCCTGTGTATACTTTTACTTCTTCGGCTCTGATTTTACCAGCCACAGAAAGTTTGTAATCCCCTCTTGAAGTTGTTCCTATACATAATGAATTATGGATAATAGCATTGCCATACATATTTATTTTAAAACGACTTTGCCATCCCCCACCATTCCAGTGGTTATAACCAATATCAAAAATATCAGCCCCATCATCTCCAATATTTATCCTCAAATGTGTATTTTCTCTGCTTTCATTATATCTACCCATCCATACTGCATCTCCATTAAGGTGGGCTCCTCCAAAGTATATTTTTTTACCTAGAAAGTCATTTTGTGTAGATTCATCAGCATAATAAGATCCTACCATCAAATTCCCTCCTAATGTCTGATCACCTTGATTATGTAATACTTTTGCCCATGTACCCAAACCTTCTGCACTTCTTGATCTAAAATAAAGTGTTGGAGTTGATGGGCTATGCTTAATGAGCAGTTGTCCTCCATATTTAGCATCTGAATATAAATTGGACCTATGGCCTAAATTTACACCCCAAAACCAGCCAGAAGATTCAGGTGCTGAAGGCAAACTATGAGCATCAAAAAAGCCACATTGCCATAAATCGTCCCAACTTTTGGCTTCTAAAGGTTCATTTGCTAAAATACTCTTGGTCACTGTTAAGTGGCCTTTAATTTCCTGGTTTTGAGAAAATACTTTTACAGAAATCAGAAGAATCGAAAGTAAAATAAATGTCTTTTTCATAATATATATTTCAGTTTATTAGTTTAGTTTTTTTGAATTGATTGAATCATTTCTTTTAAAGATTTAAGCTCATTTTTTAAATCTTGAACTTCTCTTAATTCATTTTTCAAATTGGAAATTTCTTTCTCTTGTTCAATAGTATACAATGTCAACTCCTCAATCTTCCTCAACAACATCGCCTCTGTCTCTCCTACATTTACCCCATTTTCTTCTACCTCTTTGGCTGATGGAACATCTGGTAAATGTTTATGCTCTTTGATATGGGCTTCTACTTCTGAGAGAGTTTTTAGGTTGTAATCTTCTTCAAATACGTAGTCTGCCCAGCCTGTGTATACTTTTACTTCTTCGGCTCTGATTTTACCTTTTACAGATAATTTAAAATCAGAAAGGTTTGTTGTCCCAATACCAACATGCCCTCTATAATCCATTCTCATAGCTTCCGTTCCATTTAAGATAAAAGCTAAAGGGTTATTTGTTCCCGTTGTGGAAATCACCTGCCTTCCTGCTGCTCCTTCTCCATAGATATTGATGGTCCTTGTCGCTAAATCTTGAATAGACAGACCTGACGTGCTTTCTTTTTCTGTAGACTGCTTTATTAAAAATTTAGATGTTGGTGTTATTGTGCCGATCCCTACATGCCCTCTGTAATCCATTCTCATTACCTCAGTACCATTTAAGATAAAAGCTAAAGGGTTATTGGTGCCTGTTGTTGAAATCACTTGTCTACCTGAAGCACCTTCTCCATAAATATTGATGGTCCTTGTCGCTAAATCTTGAATTGACAAACCTGAATTACTTGTCTCTGAAGATTGTTTGATAAATAGTAGTGATTTAGGAGAATCTGTTCCTATTCCAACTTTATAGTTATTGATTCTCAGAACAGATTTCCCGGTATGATCAGTAAATTCGAAACCTCCATCAGCATTCCCATAACTACTGCTCATACTGTTTTTAAAACGTATCATCATACTTTTGTCATCGGAAGAGTATTGTTCTATTGATCTATCCGGCCACCCCCAATGTAATTTTTCACCTGTCCCACCTAATGTGATACTTTTTTTCACATCCAAGTTGCCATTTACTGTCTCGTCCTGACCATATGTATTCAAACTCACTAATATTATTGTGATCAAAATTTGAAGTCTTAGAAGCATAGTTTTCATCTTTTAAAGAGTATTTAAATATTTAATTTTTTCAATCATCATTAGCCCACGACTTAAGTCGTGGGCTAATGATGATATACCTATTATTTATCCCCAATCCCATTAAACCCAATTCTAAAGACCCAAGGGCTGTTTTGGAGGGGATTGTCTTCTGTTTCATAGACAAAAGAATAAAGCAGTTGGAAGTTGATGCCGAAGAAATTGCCGAATTGAAAAGTGTAGCCGGTACCTGCTCTGAGGGAGGGATACCAATGTCTTTTGTATTCGGGTTGTGAAGGATCTGAGGCATTCATGCCTTCTATTTCTGCGTCTATGTGCGGGTATCCTTTGAGGGGTGTATATTGTGTGAACACTCGGCCTCCGTAGACCCAAAGGTCTTTGTCTTCTACTCTGGAATAGCGGAGTAAGGGGGACAGACCTATGTTTGTTTTCTTTTTGGTCCCTACTGTTTTATAGAACTGAGGGGCTACTTCCACTCCAGGGGTTTCTCCTAATGTCATATTGATGCCTCCTCCTACTTTGAGGAATTTGCCGACATCAATGGTGGCTTCTGGAATTTCCAATTGGTCCATTTCTGGATTGGCAAATGGAATGTCTTTTTTGGTGGACAGTTGAAATTGCCATGGGTTGCCGTCTACGGGGTCTACCCAACCGGTTTTTCGCATGGCGGAAGCTTCTATGGAGAAGAATTTTCCGACTTGCAAAGAATATCCTGCTCCTATCAGCACATCACTTTTCCAGCTTGAAGTGGGGGAAGGTGTGATGCCTTCTTTGGAGATGGAAAGGGAATCGGCTTCGTACAATCCGGAATATTCTACTTGTAGATAAGGCAGGTATTTGTGGGGTTGTACTCTGGCGAAGGCTCTTCCTCCAAAGGACCAATTGGTATGCAGGGAATCATACACCATTGAGATATTCGGGCCAATGCCTACACTCCAAGCTTTGCTGAGGGGCAGTTGCAAAGACGGGGAATAAGTAACTTTGAGTGGATCTTGCTGTGCAATTGTGATCGTGTTCCCGATATTAAGTGCTTTAGTTAGCAAGCCTAGACCTTCTCCGAAGGGCATATTTTGCATGTCCTTGAATTTCTCCAGCATTTTGAGGTTAGGACTTTGGATTTCTCGGTTGGGGTCAAAACCATTGAGATTGCTTTTGACCACTTGATCTAAGCCTTTTTTGCCAAATCCTACAGAAATGCCTGCCAGTACGCCCCAGTCATTGTGCTGATAGTGGTAGTTGATATCTGAATACAACGTAATGATTTTGTCCTTTTTGTTTTTCCATGCATAACCACCGCCTGCACTGATATAATTGGTGTTCGGTTGCCATCCATGACCTGCATTGAGCATTCCTTTTCTTTGTGCACCTAATCTGTATTTTACTTTTCCCTCGGCCAGCCAACGGTCTGAAATACCCAACGACAAGGAATCAGTATTGAGCATCACATTCAACCCCATCATTGCTTCTGCTTCCCAACGCAAATAGCGATAACTTACGCCTGCGGTGAGATAAGGGGCAATGTTTGGAGCTATTGTTTCCCCACGATTGAAATCGTAGACTTTTGATGCACCTATTCTTCCTCCTACAAAAGGCACCAACTGTGGCATCTTTCCCATCTGCAACAAACTGTCTTCCAACTGCTGTTGTTGAAGAAGCTGTTTTTGTTGCTTCAGCTCAGAAAGTGAGGGATAGGTTTGTGCATGCAAAACCTCCAATGTGAAAAATAAAAAAAGTAAGAGAGTGTATCTCATTTTTTGATGTTTGCTTTTTATCATCTTGTGTTATAAGTCAAAGACTTAATCCATAGGTAAGTTCCGAGTGATACCAGTTAACACTCTGAACAGTGGGAAGTACACATAACAGTTGTTCGATTTATGGCGTAAATATACTACAATTTTTGTTGAGAAGTTGAAGTTTTCAAATCACAAATAGTAAGAAAAAAATGGGTGAAGAGTGTTACCTTATAAGGTGACACTCTTCACCCTTAGTAGGTACACCTCTTTCCCCTTTCCATGTCGTAACCCCTTCCCTTATAAGGGTGAACACCTCACCTTTAGGAGGGTGATAATCTCAACCGGATAGAGATTCGTGAAATTCCCTGAGAACTTGGACTCCCAAAAACCACTTTCTACATAAGAGTAGGTAAAGGTCAATTTTGAAAGTATAGTTATCAAAAATTGACCTTTATGTTTTACCTATTTTCTTTTTTATTTGAAGTTATAAGTTGGAAACTTATTCTATAGCCAAGTTCGAAGTGATACTGTTGCTTAACACTCATAACATTGGGGATAATTTTTGTAAAAAAACTAAACTATGAATTAGGAGGAATAATATGTTAAATAGATTCTTCTCTATTTATTTAATAATTTATAATCATAAGCTGAAATTACATTTCCATCTTCTTTTACTTCAATTAGCCTACCAGTAGTATCATACTTATATGTAAAAAGCTTTCCATTAATATCCATTTTCTCACTAATACCAAAACCTTCTTTATAAGCATACAACTCAATTTGGGCTGCAGGTAATATAGTTTGAATTGCTTTCAAAGCATCTGTAATTACCTCTCCCGAAAAACTTTCTAGATTTGTAATTTGATCTGATGTCAATTCATTATTATTAATATCTTTTATTGAACCATTATCATAAGTAGCTCCAATAATTTTTGCTATAGGTAAATATGTTTGTGTTTCACCACTTTTTTTATACCCGTATAGATAACAATAATGTATGTCACTTTTATCCGTTTCTTCTAGAATATGATATGGAAATTCATCACCTCTTTTTTCTATTTTATATTCAGATATGAGTTTCTCATTACTATTTTCTGACTTTTGGTGATATGCTGATATATTTTCTAATAACCTTTTACCGTCATATAATTTAGAACTAAAATTGATTCTTTTTCTATTTGATGAATAACTTGAATTGTAAGAGCTATATAAATCTTTTTGATTTTCAATTATTTCTAAAGGCTGAGCTATTCTATTATAATTGACTAATGAACTTTTAATAGTCGTACTATAATCATCGATATTATCATAAGGATATTTATTTTCTAAATATGATATTGTTGAATAAAGTTGATCCTTATTTTTTACTTCAATAGACTTTGTTTGTAAGTAATCATCATAGTTATAATAGGTAATGACTTCATGTGATTTTTTATTGGAATAATTTTTTGAAATAGATTTATAGGGTTTTACAAAACCGATATCAAAAACGTTTAAACTCAATATCCACCTTCCCCTATAGAGATGATTATTCATCATCATTCCAACACTTTCACACTCTGGACCCGAGTATTCATCTCTTACTGACATTGAAGCTAAATCAATATTATCTCTTTTATAACTTCGATATAAATATTCTTCTGACGTTAAAAGATCACCTCTTTCGTTATATTTTTTTTCATATAAAATAGATCCATTCTTTTTATTATTCTTCAACCAAAGAGAGGAGGTATTAAGACCAGTACTTGGTTCATTATAATAATCAATAGTATGTTTACCTCCATCTGAATATATCAATGACACAGATGAATAACCTATATGAGATCCTGTTGAACCAGGTATTTTAGTACTAAAACTATTCGAACTAATAGTCCATTTCTCATATAGATAATCTGAAACATTTATAGTATAATTTACAGTAATATCATCAACGACATCAATTTGCTCCTTAAACGTAATAAAAACATTACCATTTTCTAAAATAGTTGCTCTTACTTGATATGACTTTTGAAGTGTCGTTTTTGTATTAGTATGTGAAATCACGTCTGTTAGACCTTGCTTCTGAATAGCAGTACTATAGAACAATGGCACTTGAATCAATTTCCCTGTATTAATACCATCTTGTTTATAATTATAATCTACTTTCTTAGTTGTTTCCCCGTTTTGGTCTAAATAACTGATTGATTTCACTCTCATACCCCCTCCTATACTTTCGTGGAGTTCAGGATATACATTCTTAGGATAAGCATCAAAAGAGAAACTATAATTTAAATATGGACCTGGGAACCATCTAGAAACTCTATAGTTTCCAGCTGGAAGATTAAAGTGAACAACGTCTGTTGCATAACACTTCTTGTCTTTCCTAAAGTCATTCATAAAATCAATAGTGGGGTTCCAAGTGAGATTGAAATTATTTCCTTCATCCAAAGATTCTATTTCAAAAAAGAAATATGGATTTCCTGGACGATTTTCTAATATTGAAATTGCATAATCTTTAGCTGCTTCTATTTCTTCAGATGATTCAAGATATGTATCAGTTCCAAAAGAAATATGAATAGTTAACTCTACATTTTCATTATCACCCACCTCAATTTCTTCAGAAAGATATCTTGTATCAGCGTATCCACTTTGTTTATATTCAATCATCGAAGAAATAGACCCTTCTTTCATTTCCTGTCGATTTGGCATTATAAAATTGTTGAAACGATGTGCCTCAAAATCATATACTATCGCTCCTCCTGTAGGAAGATTGATTTTCTTCAAAGACCAAGCCTTAAAACGTCCTTCTTCATCTGTTCCCCTGTTACCTCCCGTTGTTGTTCTCAACTTTGGAAGGTTGTTTACTTTATGAAGTAAAAGTAAATTTGGGAATAAATAGGTATTACTTTCTCCATTATAATAGCCCCAATAATCTACTGCTTTACTATTTTTCTTGGGTAAAGAATAAGTCTCGTCGTATTCGAATGAATAAACTTCAATGGGGTTAGTAGAAGTTGAATTCTCGTTGATACTATATCCTGATAGTTTTAACCTCTTTTCTAAATAATCAATTGAACTATTTTGTGGATCAGAGTCAAAATAATCATTATTATCTAATTTAATGCATCTTACTTCTTTATCATATCTATCATATTTTGTGATACTCTTAAGTGCATAATTTTTTTTACTATCAATAGTTTTTAAATCTTCTCTTTTAGTGGTGTAATAATCAAATACTATATGTTCGCCAAAATTATTCTCTACTTTGCTTAACCTTCTTGTTTTAAAATCTACATAACATCCTGAGCTTTGGGGAACATGATTAAGTGGATCAGTTTCAACTAACGTTTTGGCAGATGTATTATAATAAGTGAGAGGTTGAATTTCTACTCTATAATCATAAGTATTTTCTTCTCTAAATTCATCAAACTCATCTCTACCTCCTTGACTACCATCCTCGTATGTGAAAATTAGAAAATTATTGTTATAACTAACAATACTTGCAATACGCCAACTTGGTGTACTGTTCGCTAAATTTGAATTTTTTCTATGCTCAACATAACCAAAGTTAAATTTCGTACCATTTGAGTCTATTATTTCCCAAGTATTATAAGTATTATTATAGGAAATTTTACAATTAGGATCTCCATCTAATATAACCCATTTATTTGTTTTAAAGTCTTTCATAAAACGTATATTCAATAAGCTAGATGAAATAGAATATACATCAGGTTGAAACTCTCCCCATTCTAATTGTTCAGCAATCCTTGCTCGGGGTTCATCTTTGTAAGACCTTGGGTCTGTATCACATGCCCACGTTTCCTCATCGATAACTGACCGTCTTTGGTTAGTTGATGTTTTTACTGGAAAATCATTCCATATCTTCAATAAATTCTCAACTTCATCTTCTGTGTAGTTAAGATTTGGATCTAAATCTACTTTCCCAATTGGACTTACGGTTAAGACGATGTCATTGTTTAAGGACCAACCTAAACCTACATTGGTGGATTGGTCTGATACTCTAACTCCCCCTGCATGATAGGAAAGGGATAAAGGATAGTTTAAGTCTCCACTCTTTAAGCCTAATAAAGGATAAGAAATAGCAGGGATGCCTGTATACGTTCCAACGGGTACTTCATCATACCTTTGTATTGCCCTTACTTGTGGGTCTTGTGGTGTAATTCCATTAATAGTTTGACCTTGTATAGTGGATATAAAGGTTGTAAATAGTAATAGAATGAAGATGATATATTTTTTCATTAGTTTACTATGCTTTTTTTTGTTTAAAAAGATAAGTTTGAAATTTAATCAATAGGTTGGTTTGGAATAACATTTCCTTTCACACTTCGACAGTAGGAGTGTGAAATATCATTGCTGTTTCCTTATCAAATCTTTACAGATAATATTATTTCATTATGTTTATTATTAATAAAGTCTTCTACCTTAGTAGGTAAGCTTCTGTCACCTCTACATGTTACGATCCCACTCCTTATAATGTGGAATATCTCAACCTTAGGAGGTGATAAGCTCAATTGGATAGAGATTCGTAAAATTCCCTAATGACTTGGACTCACAAAACAACTTTCTACTCTTACTACTTTTGTTTATTGTTTTTTGAAAACTTATTCTATGGGTAAGCTCTGTTTAACTTTACTACTTAACACTCAGTTCAAAGGAGCATCATAATGTTTCTTATGATCATACCCATTCTTTCTAGGAAATTATTTACTATGAAATTTCTTATGGTTAAAATCTGAAATAACACTATGAACTGAGAGAAATTTAATAGAGTTTATCACGGTTTCTTTTGTAATGAATTTTCGAGGTGCAATTACCTTTTTTAAAAAACAGTATAAAAAAACACTTTTTAACCATAAATAAGAACTTTAAAAAACTCTACTTTAATAAACCGTGATAAAGTCTAATAATATTCTATTTTTCTTTGTTCGATATTTCTTGTGATTTTTGTTTTCATGGTTTTCTCTTCACATCTTTCAATCCAGTTACCAAACTTATCATACACATAATCATAATATTTAATTATATTTTCACCTAGAACTTTTTCGTATAGTTCTTCATCTCTATAAAAATAATTCGCTTCAAAAACTAATGAATCAGAAATAGAAAAATGCATAATTTTTGTTTTTACTTTATCATTATAAGTAAACACAAACCTATTTTGTATAAAAACTTCATCACTAACATTCTCAAAAATTCGTCCTCCTGTAGGAAGTCCCAAATTATTATGTTTATCATAAAACATTAAAAAGAAGTTATCGACATTAACTTGTGATACAAGCCCATTCTTATAACTATAAATTGTTTTATGAATAATTGTGTCTTTGCCCGAAATTATAATATTATGTTCATTAACAATATTACGATTCCTATCATAATTCTTAATTGTAATAGATGGTGGTAATCCATCTTCACCAATACTTTTTTTCTCAATAATAATTTGTTTTATATTTCCTCTTAAAGTTAGGTCATCCCAATAAACTCCCGTTTTTGTAGAACAAGAGATATAGAAAAAAAATAAAAGAAGTAAAACAATCCTTTTAAAAGGATAATATCTGTAACTATTCATAAATAACTCTTTTTCTAATTAATTCTCCATACTTATTATAACCTTCTACATCTTGATAACGTCTTCCGCTTGGAAGCTCCACTATTGCACCTTTGAATGTTGTTGGACCTACAATAACATCTGATTTCAATACCTTTTCAGCTCCAATGTTAAGCAAGCTTTTAGAACTAAATTTAAGAGCATCATATCCAAGTTTTCCATTAAATACTGGTCCATTTGTACTACCATGAGCTATATCTACAAATCCAATAAGAGATTGAACGTAAGCATCTTTACTTGCTTTTAAATTTGAAGACCATCCTAACCCATCATCCCCACTGTTCGTATCAAATAACATATAACCTTCTCCATCAAAAGATTCCTCAACAGTATTTTTGGTTACAAAATGATTATAAGGATCAGAGAGTACTAACGTTGAGAATAGAGAAAAGTCTAGTTTTGAATGTTGAAAACCTGAAGAGTAAATATAATCAAAACCACCAGTATATTTACCGTCCTTAACATATCTATTCCAGGACTTATGGTCTGCAGAACCAACAGTGTAATTATCATTTCCTCTAACAAAAACTATAAGGTCTCTTCCTGAAGATTTAATAATATTCACAAAATTCTTTGAATCACTGTAGTTTATATAAATAATATCATCAGGACTCATACCATCAGGATCAATAAATCTAATGGGATTATCGAAAGCATAATTATAAACAGAATGCCTTGTCATTTTTTCTGCTAAAGGATCTACAGCAAACCATCTTCCGGTTTTTACATCTAACATCCTAGCACCATAATCATAAAAACCAATCTCCTCCTGTTTCTCCTTACCATTATATTGGAATTTATGATCTGGAGTCCCTTCCTTCTCAATTCCCGCCATATTCATACCAAACGGGTAGTAGTGGTTTTCTTGTACGATGTAGTCGTTGAAAGTGACTTTAAGGTTATCGAAATAGGCATTAACTTCTTCAGAAGTATTATGAATAGAAACTCTTACTTGTGTTGCTCCTTCAGGTGTGGTTAAACTCAGTTGTAATTGTTCCCATTGCTGTTCCTTAGTAAGATAAGAACTATTCGTTTCCACACTCACATTTGATGCATTTAAAAACTCTACTTTTAAATAGGCATTGACCTCACCTGCTGTCTCTGTTCCAAAAGTCATTACCGGCAAAGGTGTTCCAGATTGCTGAGTAGTTGTAGAAGAAGTTTCTCCATCAGTTCCTACAGTGGTTGTAGATATCTCAGAAGTTTGAGTTGCTTGAGTTTCCTCACTTCCATCCACATAGTATATAGCTTCTACTGAGGCCACAAAGGTTTCTCCTTCTTTTACATCTAGTAGAATATTTGCACCATTTTGATGGTCCGTTTCTCCTCCAAGCATTTGGGTCATACTACCTGCAAAACTGATTTTATCTTTTAAGGCATCTTCAAAATAGGTCTCATCGTCCTCGAAATCTTCATAATACATCGAATTTGGACGAACAGCAACTCTTAAATTGCCTAGGTGATCTTTATAATGGTATTCTTGTACGAAATCTTGATTTTCTGTATGAGAAGTGATACCAGAACCTTTTGCTAAAGCACGACCCTCTGCCGTATGCATAAACTGTAATTCATTGTCTTCATACACAAAACCACCAATATAATCTGTTGTTTTTGTGACCCCATTGATCGTAGCTATTTTTTGTAATTTAATACCTGCTGCATCATAGACATATTCTACTGTTCCATCAGCAACTACTACTTTTGTTGGAAGATTTAAGTGGTTGTATGTTATATTAGTAATGCCTTTATTACCATCATAAATCATACTTCCATTGGCATCATATTGATACTCTGAATTAGAATTTGCACCATCATAAAAACTATGGTCTTCCTTAAAATTAGCCCCTATTTTATTCGCAACATCAGTTACTTTTATCAGCTGATTACTATTTGTTGCATAAGTATAAGTAAGATCGTCAATAGAGCCAAAACTATTTCCTTCACCTACTTTATACTCTAAACCTTGTCTTTGTAAGCTTAAAATATTACCATTGGCATCATAAGCGATTCCATTATCATTTCCTGTGACAGAGAAATTTTCAGATATAGGAGAACCGTTTTGTGTTGCCTCATAGGTCGCTTTTTTCAATCTATTTAAAGGATCATAGGTATAATCATAAGTTCTTAGCGTATTTGGCGTTCCGTAACTTTGCCATAATTGACTACCGATATTTCCATTAAACTGTCCTGCTTCATTGTAAGCTAACTCGTAACTAAATGGATAGGTTTTACTACTATTTTGATCCGTATTTACACCCAATAGCCATCCTCTAATATTGTACTTATATTCCTGTAATAAAGGTTGGTTTGCAGTACCAGTTTTTTTACTAACTAATTCCCCCAACTCATTATAAGTATTTTCAACAATAAGCTGCTTTTCATCATTATTTAACTTCTGATGTACAGTTAGTATTCTACCTAAATCATCGTATTCATTTTCTTGTAGTACATTCACAGTACAGGTAACATTATCGATCACCTTATCATGTTCTAGGTACGTTTTGACAATTTCACTTGAAAAATTATACTGATTCGTTAAACGATCTTTACCACCACCTAAAGATTCCGTGATAGTTTGCACAATTCTATATCGAGCATCATAATAGGTAACTGTAGTAAGGAAATGATTTGTATCAAGAATTCTCACCTTACTTCCTGTTATTTGTCCTTTAACGCTTTCACGTATGCTAGGAACTTCAATACCCAACTGTTGCTCTTCAGTTGTCACATTAAAAATATTACTTGGCAAGGCAAATTTCAACGTTTCCTCTCTCCAAGAGTAATCATCATAGTAAGTAGCCGTTAATACATCCGTTTCTGAAACAGAAGGCAACGCAATATTTGTATAATCTAAAACATTTCCACCTTGACTTTCATAACGTTCTAAAGAAGAGTTATTATAAATAGTTTGTAAGTTTTCATGAGTATCCCCTAATACTTTTATTCCTGTTAAAATGGGTCTATTGAAATAATCGTACTTCGTAAATAACCATTTCTTTTCCTTTCTTAAATTAGCATCTTGCGTGAGCACTAATCGATCCCAATAATCATATACCATATACTCCCAACCTTTACCTGGTATTTTTTTGGCGATCATACGGCTCTGTTCATCATAATGGTATTGGTAACATAAGTTATCTAAAATGGTTTGTGAAATTTCATTAGAGTTTCCGATATCAATAGTTGCTTGAGGAGGAATAACCAAAATAAGATTACCTGATATATCATATGAATAGTAAGTATCATAGTAAGTCACTAATCCATTGGTTACATCGATACCATTCTGCACTCTTTTTACGACTACTTGTCCACTTTTATTTTTTCCTTCAACGGTTAAATAACCATGTTCGTCATATGTTTCTACTAACCAAAGGTCTCCTGTATAATAATATCCTTCGTTCGTGCCATCAAAATTATCATCAATAGATGCTATAAAAGTCCCTGAAGTTCCACTAAACTCAAAACCATCTGTAAAAGTAATTGATTCCTTCGCTATATGAGTTTGTGTTCCACTTTCAGGTTCGTTAAATTCTATAGTTTCTACAAATGGATTGTCTACATAACTATATCTTTTTATATAATCTGTATTTACATTTGGTCTCTGGTTTATTATCACCACATGTTCTTCTTCGCTAATGCCTATACTCCCAGCCCAGTCATCTCCAGCCGCACCTTGCTTTAATGGTCTATCAAGTGGTGAAGCCTCAAAAACTGTTTCAGAAAAAGGGAAAGAGGTATGCTTAGAAACTCCTGCTTTGTTGTCATTATAAAATACAAATTGACTATTCAAAGCACTGTTTTTAACATCTCCATTGGAAGTCCCTTCATCTATATAACTTAAAAAAGCTCTCGGGTTTCTTCCTACATCATCATATTCTATAGGAGTAATAATATCATATCCCTTTGGACTGCCTGCTTTACTCACATTCTGTATCGGTCTACCTAAACCATCAATGTATTCTGTAGATGTCAGAATCCCATGTTCCGGAGATTTTGAATCAATATCTGAAGGTATACTATCCATAGGTTTCCTAAAACCATAAGTTCTCACGTAGTTGATATTACTTTGTGATAATGATTGATTATTTGGTACGTATGTATTACTAATCTGTAAATAAGTGTAATCAACCAATACATCAGAATATTTATTCTCTTCTTTTATTTTGGCTATAATTCCATAAGTCCAATTATCATATAAATCACTAAGAAAAGGGTTTTCTTTAATGGGCAAGTCTAATCTTAATACACCATTTACAGACCAAAACAGATCATAGTTTTCTAAATCATCTAGATTATTTGCATACAATTTATCCTCTTTTCTAGAGAAATATAGAGGCTTAAGATCAGGAGCAACAACAAACATGATAGTCTGCGACACCATATCTTCTTTTCTACTATTATATGCTCTTATATATTGTAAATCATTATGAATTGACAGTTCAACCTCTTCCCCAAATTCATCAGAATATTTAGTCCAATCAGAATTATTTGATGAATATTCCCACCTTATAGCTCCTGAACCTTCTAAAGTAGCTGCAAAAGGGAATTCACCCTTTTCTTTTATCACTGAATTAGGATAATCAGTAATCACAGGAGATCGATAGTTTATAGTATACGCTAAAGAAGGAGATACTAAAAAATGATTTACAGTATTTATCGCACGAATGAATATTTGGGGAGTAGTTATTATTCTTGAAAAATTGGCCCCTTGAGTTTCTGAAGTAGTCCAATTCGAATTATCTTCTGAATATTGCCAACCAATATTTCCACATCCTTCTAGTGATGCAGAAAATTCATATAAACCTTCAACATCCAAAATGCTAGAAGATGGAGAACTTGTAATTACAGGTGCAAATGATTCTTCGAATGTTCCGGGTATGGTGAAATTTGCATCATCAATACATTGGTTCGTATTAAAATATCTAATTTGATAACTTCCAAATCCATACCCTGATATATTTATTTCTCTACTATTCCCACTTCCAATAAAGCTCAAAGCTGGTATTTCAGTACCATCTTTATAAATTCTGTAGGTACCACTAGAAGCTGTAGAAGTAAAATTTATAGTACCAGCATCTATACCGCAAGTCGTTTGATTTAATGATACTTGACTACTTTCAACTGTATAATTGTTGTTATTATAATCTGTAATTTCAAAAGTATAACTCTTTTGATGAGTATAATCGTATTCAATATCATAAATTTCCAAAGTTGCATAGTACCTTGTAAGACTTGTAGAAGTCTGATAACCACTTAATAGGTCACTAAAATTTAATGTTTCACCTTCATTCGAATGATTGTTACCTCCTTGTACTCTCCAGCTTAAATTATAATTACTACTATTTGAAGGAATAGAAGCTACTAAACTTGAGCTTGTTTCGTTACTGCAAATAGGGAATATACTTTCATCAGTAAGAGTGCCATTATACTTAATATTAATAGCTGGAGGGATAGGTGGAGATTCTAAAGTATAAGTTAATGTAGATTTTCCACCCGGAAAATTTCTGTAAATAGAATATGATCTATCTTTAATCAAGTTGTTAATGTTGACAATTTCACTGCCATATGCAGCCGAAGGAGCAGCATTTCTTATTTCGTTGATATATTCTAAGCTTGGTCGATATGTAAAAATTATTTCATTAGTTACATTATCTCTGATATAGAACACTGAAAACGAATTATTTCTGACCGCTTCTAAAAGGCTAACCAAACTTGATTGTGCATTAACTAAATCATCATTTGAAGGTGAAGAAGGAAAGAAGCCAAGACCAGAATAAAATGTAAATGTCCATTCACCTGAAGTCTGTGCTGTAATTGAAGAGGTTGCATTACCGCCGTTAATAGAAGTTTTTGTGTAAGTATATTTCTGTACTTCAGCTTTTGATACTTCACAAAAACAATGTATTACTATTAAAACCAATAGTAATAATTTTAGATTTTGCTTAATTTTCATTATTTCAACATAAGTCAGTTTAGTAATTTAATTTCTTTAACCTGCTTTTATAAAAAAAACTTATTCCAAGATTTCCTTCTACAAAACGTCATTGTGCACTACCAAATTTAATCCCTTTTTAAAATATGATATAACTAATTTTGATATACCAGTTAAATTCTAACCGCTTAAAACTTCCAATTTACAGCTAACAAAAAAATAAGAATAATATAGTATTGATTGCCATTTTATCTAGCAGTCTACTGCTACAAATAAAAATTGAAAAAAGAGCTTTAAACTTTGATATTCGTCATTCAGATTTTACATCAATCACGTTATCAAAATTATATACTGAGAATACATTGTAATAACTTTTTCTGTACTCATCATTAATTAAAGACCACTAAGCATTAACCATAAATAAGTTTAATATGACGAATAAAAAGAGATTTTATTTTTATTGATTTCAAAGACAAGTTTGCTCTTTATAAAATAAGTTTACTTTTTCATTAATTTATTCACCCATAAAAAAGAGGGAATTTATAATAATTAACAATTATCTTTAATTTAACTTTATTACACAATTATTTTTAGTTTGTTTAACTCTTATTAAGAATGTAAACATATAACATAGATTAATATTGTTTGATTTAAAGCCCAAAAAACTAACTGGTTTTACAGTTTTAACATCGGTATCAATATTGTTTTTTTACCTAATTCAAAACGGTATCTTTTTACAATTTCAAGAACTATTTGATCTACTTCTCCTCATCATCCTTTTATTATTTTGAAATTGTTTGTTGTTCCATTTTGGATTACTAAATACAATCACTTCTACTAATATTTTTCTTCATCAATATCTCTCCAGAAAATGAGATGATCAATCTGTAATATTTAAAATAAAGTTGGATGTACTAATTGTAAAAAACAAAGAAATGCAACGTGTACAATATTATTCATCGAATGGCTTATGTGACAAAAAGTGACATTACATATATTGTATTATTCAAAGTAAAAAAACCATTACTCTGATATTAAGTCAAAAAAAAGTTGGTAAACTTTTATTTTTATTGATTTTAACACTTATTGCGTTTCGTAAATAAAAATTATGTCATCTCATGCTCTTTACCAAAGCTCTGAATTATATAAAGAAAACCGTTTCTTCTGAAAAGGAATGGAAGATTTACCCTACACTTGTATACGATCATGTTACTGTAACTACACCAAAGAAATCTTCAACTTATTTTGTAGAAATTATTAATGAAGATGGAGAAACTCTACTTCATGATAACTTCAAAGGGGAAACCAAAATCTACTTCAATAAATGGGGAAAAGGTGTATTTCAACTGATTGTAAAACATGATGAAGGGGAAATAAAATCTAAAATTCTTGTTTATCCAAGGTTTGAAAATGTATAACCTTTGTTATAATTGGTGATGAAATCGTGTTCTTTTCTTAAAAAATTAAGTTTACAAACGTTATTAAACTATATTTAAACATCTCTAATGAATAAACTTAATTTTACCTATGAAAATATTAGCATTCACTTTATCCCTTTTTCTACTAAGCATGAACTCCAACGCCCAAGGTTTGAATATACAACAAACGTTAGCTGAAAAGGAAGGAAAATCAACAGTGGAATTATTTAAGGAAAGAAAAGAAGAACGTAAAACCAAGAAAAAAGAAGAACAAGAAGTTAAGGAAAATGCTACGTCGAGTGTTGTAAAAATACGCAAAGAAGATCTAGCATAAGTACAATAGTATAGGGATGATGGCCTTAATGTCATCATCCCTAGATTTGTATCTTTAAACTATGTCCAAAGCTTGTTGGATATCCCAGATGATATCCTCAGCATTTTCAACACCTATTGATAGACGAATTAAGCTCGGCAGAATTCCAAAAGTGGTCTTTTCCTCTTCTGCAATACCAATATGCGTCATACTCGCTGGGTGTTGTGCTAAACTTTCCGTACTTCCCAAACTCACGGCAAGCTTCATCAATTTTAATTGGTTCAAAAATTTAAATGCTTCTTTTTCTCCTCCTTTAATATCAAAAGAAACCATAGCTCCAGGTGAAGAATATTGCTTCTTATAAAGCTCATACTCTTTCGTTCCTTCTTGAATACAACCTAAGTAATGCACTTTATCTACTTTTGGATGTTCCTCTAAGAATTCGGCTACCTGAATAGCATTTCTCATTTGAGCCTCCATTCTTATTTTTAAAGTCTCCAAAGAGCGCAATATCAGCCAGGCGGTATGTGGAGAAACCATATTACCAAGGAAAGTTCTCAATGTTTTCACTCTCTGCATCACCTCTGTATTACCCAACACAGCTCCTGCGATAAGATCACTGTGCCCACCAATATATTTTGTTGCAGAATACATCACTATATCCGCTCCTAGTTTTAGTGGTTGCGACCATATCGGTCCCATATAGGTATTGTCAACCGCAACAAAAACGTTCTTCTCTTCGGATGGTTGATTGTAATGGTCCGCTATTTCAGCACAAAGGGAAATATCAAAAAGATCATTGGTTGGGTTGGCAGGTGTTTCTAGGTAAATTAATGATAAACGATCCGCCATGCCCGACTCATTGATCATTTCAAATAGATCTTCTTTTGTATGTTCGGGTCTAAATGGAATACTGTGCACTCCAATTTTCTTCAATAAATCATGAATGAAATGATCAGTCCCTCCATAAGTTGGAGCACTGTAAAGTAAAAGATCTCCAGGCTTTAAAAATTCGAGCAACACAGAACTTATGGCACTCATACCGCTTTCAAAAACAGCACAATCATCTGCTTGATCCCAAAGGCAAAGTCGGTCTTCCAGTATTTCCAAATTGGGATTGTTGATTCTACTGTAAATCAAACCTAGGTTTTCATCCTGTCCTTTTTCCCTCAAACCATAAGCAACTTCAAAAAAAGCCTTTCCTTCTTCTGCTGTTTGGAATACAAAGGTTGAAGTTTGAAAAATTGGAGTTTTCACAGCTCCTTCAGACAATTCAGGTTTATATCCATGTGTCATCATCAATGACTCTGGATGGTATTTATGTGGCATAGTTTAGAATAATAAGTTATGTTTATGTGTATTTTTTACGCAAAATAGTTAAAAATATAGAATAATAAAGTGATGAGAGGTAAACGAAAGAACAATAATGTTTAACATTATACATCAATTGGTTCTACATTTTCAAATTCATTGACTGATATTACTAATAATAAAGTAAAGTACCTATTAAATAATATCATCGAACACATAAAATAATGGATAAATAACATCTTAAAAAGTGCTATTTTAACAGGATTCAAAAAAAAAATAATAAAAATCATGTTAGATACATTTTCTTTAATGGCTACTAACTAAATGTAATGAACAAAATACTTTATATATATTCTTTTAACACAGTGCAATTGTTATTGACGTATTTTTAATATTAAAAGGTAAGTAATTTATAATTAGTAATATTTATTACATAATAAGTTATTTAATTTTTGAATTACATTATTACAAGACACATATTTCATACTACATGATAAAAAAGTGGGATAATACAATATCAAAATCAAAATAAATTCAATTTTGATCAGCAACACACTATATAATTAATGGTATATAATGTTATTTAGTATTTACCTCCATCCAAAAAGTAGAAATAGTCCTAAAAATTGGTAACTTGTTTACGTAAGGTTTTTGAAAATAAGTGAAGAAAAAAAGCAGGCATGTAGAAAAGGACTATTTTCATTAAAACCACTACATAATTAATGTTGATATTAAACAATCAACTTAAATCTGATATCGTATTTCAATTGGGATGATTTATACATCCCCCAATTAATAATGAGTCCCCTTTCCGTTTTTAATGGATTGGGGAATTTTTTTTATTTACTTTTTGACCCAAGGTTCAAGTTTTGCTAATCGTTTTATAAAAATTTAAATTTAATAATGGCACTATTCTAATAATGTCATTATTTATGATTCTCAATTTTGGTTAACAAGTTTAAATGATATTTATTTGAGTATGATTTAAGAACAACACATCGACATAAAGAAGTCGATTAAAAATATTTAGTTGGAAGTTTGTTTGTTAGTTTAGTTTATAGAATGAAAAGGACACAGTTTTGCTGGAGTCCTTTTTTTATTGCCCATAAAAAACCCCATAAACTGGATGTACCTATAAGGGCATTTTGAACTTCTTTATTCAATGAAGTTCTCAAATTCCTCTTCCTCAGCTTTACGATAAAGTTGATTCTTCTTTTTTGTACGTTCATACACGAGTTCATCTTCTAGAACCCATCTTCTTTTGTTACTTTTGATATTCAGTAATTCGTAAGCCGTTTTCTTCTGGCTTGTAATTGAAATGTGTTTTACAACATATTTGTACTTCGATTTTGCTACTGTCACCGTGTCACCAATATCTATTTGGGCAAAAGCTGTGGCACTAAATAATAGTAGTAAAGTTGTTATTAGTCTCATAAGTATAGCATTATTAATAATAAACTTATTCAAAAATTAAAAAAAATATTCTCTTTCAAAAAGTAGACTATTACAAAAAAAGGTTCTTACTTTCAATTAAGCAAGAACCTTCTTCAGTTATTTTTTTATTAATCATTCAACTGCTTTCTCAAAACAAGCATGTGATTCAGCGGCAAACCATTCTCAATGAGCTCTTGACTGTAGTTTTTGGTGTAAAAATCTTTCTTAATTTCAAAGATTTCAAAACCAACTTTTTGATAAATGTAAAGTTGTCTGAAAGCAGCATTGGAAGTGCCAATCAAAATGTACTTAAAGCCTCTATCTTTGGCTTGCTCCATAGCATTAAGTAACATTCTTTGACCGATACCTTCACCTTGACATGTTTTTGATACAGCAATATTTTTGATCTCAATAGATTCACCATCAAACATTTGGAGAGCGTAAACACCAAGGGTTTCTCCTTCCCTTTCATAAATGTAAATTTCTGAATCGTGAATGTATTTGTCAATGGCTTCGATAGTCTCATCAGCTAATAGAAGAAGGTCGTAGGGTAATTTACTCCCTTCTTGGATTAAACGAATCTTGTCTGTCTTCTCTAATAGTAAATTCATTTGAATATTCGTTTAGGTATTAATATTAAAAACGTACAAAGATAATAAAGTATAACGTTGAAGAAAAATAACTAAAATCAGAGTTAAGATATTTTAATACTCTATTTATAGTGATTTCTATTCTTATTCAGTAGTTTACAGATCATCAATAAATGAATATTCATTTCTATACTCTTGCTTCTGTTGCATGAGCTTTCTGACAAACTGTGAATGTTGTAAAGAGGCTTTGTATTGATCAAACTGAAGGTAAAAACCTTGACTATGTATACTAAAAACCTGATCGGTATGATATAAAACCAAACGGTAGTAAGGAATGAACCACTCAAAGTTTCTCACTTTTATATTGATATGAACCACAATTCCACTTTTCCTCATCTCAATAATGGCTGAGTCCAAATCAGATTGAATTTCCTTATCAAAACCTATATTTAAATTACTGGATTGAATAAAAAAGCGTTTCGAGGTACTTCCTCCAATTTTCATTATTTTGTATAACGAAAATGTTTTACCTACTATTTGTTTTGATTTATTGTAATGAATGGGTTTTCCATATGTTGTTTCTAAAAGCATAAGTCCTTTTTACATAAGAAACCCTATCGCGTTCAAATTGTTTTGGCTCATTCCTTACTATTTAAGAAAGATAAATGAGCCAAATGGAATACATTGTAAAACTGTTTTATCGTCAACTTTTAATCGATATTTCTACGTGTTTTCTAATATCTCTTTCAAACTTATAAACTCTACATGTATTCTTTATTTAAAATATTAAGAAGACATGGTATTATTAAGCAGTTACTTAATTTCCAACCATTCGTCTTTTGTTATTTTATACCAATGCAATGGCATGCCTTCATACTCTGAATCTCTAGTGTGAGTCATACCAATTTTCTGAAGTACTTTATTCGATCCTTCATTGCCAAAATCGGCACACGCCTCTACTTCATTCCATTTTAAAACCTCAAAAGCATAATCCAAGCTTATTTTGGCGGACTCTGTTGCATAACCTTTACCCCAAAACTCTTCTCTAAATCGGTAGCCGATATCGTTATAAGGTCCCAACTCACTTAACTTCGTTTCTTTTTTCAAACCTGCCCAGCCAATAAACTCATTGGTTTCTTTCAGAATACAAGCCCAACGGCCGATTCCAAAATCGATATATTGTTGCTGAATATTCTGAATAATATTCAAAGATTCTTGAGGATCAGTAAGAGGAGGGATTCCAATATGTTTCACTACATTAGGATTAGAATCTAAGGCAAACATTCCATCCAAGTCTTCTTCCCTTAATTCTCTTAATAGTAAGCGTTCTGTTTCTACGTGAAAAGTCTTCATATTTAATACATTCATTATTTAATTAAGATGAGCTTGATACATCATTTAATTCCCATTGATTTACTTCTTGTTCAAAGTTGATTGAACCCGGTACAGTAGTGTATTTCTTGACAAATTTAAAACCTACTTTCTCTAATGTTTTATTGGGTGCGTTATTTTTAGCATAAGGTTCACAAATCAGCTTTTGAAGTTGAAAGTGTTTGAAAAAATAAGGAATTGCTAATTGGATCATTTCAGTACCAACTCCACTTTGCCTGTTTTCTTTCTTCCAGATGTGAAGATGCATTTTGGCAGCATTGCCAAAATCGATTTCATTAATATTTACATGGCCTATAGGTTGCTCCTCTTTCAATACAATTAAGGCATAATTCTGTTTCTTTGAGTATGGCTGTTGTATTTGATTTTCAAGCATTTCCTTAAACATCTCTTCCGATGGAAGTTTATTAAGGTCCACTCCTAAACTTTTTAGGTATTTACTATCCGATTGAGTCCAATAATTTATCAGGTGCAGTATATCCTCTACCTGTATTTCTCTTAGAGTAATGTTCATAGTATATCAAGGGAAGTTTATTTATTATTCAAACTTAAATATACAATTATTTTTGTACTACCAATATTCTTTCCTGATAAATAACCTAATCGTAATGTAATACACAGTAAACTAAATAGTCATCAACTATCAATTAATCATTTTTGAATTTTAAAAGCTTGAAAAAATAAAAGCATGTTTGAAAAACCCTCCAAACATGCTCTTTCATAAAAAAGTAGTCACACTTTCATTTTAAACCAAGCTATATAAATTAATCTTTGCTTAGTATCTAGTAGTCGTTCATTACCTAAACATTAAAACCTGTCTACAAAGTTTGTTCTAGTTCTCCACCTAAGCCTGTCTTTTTAAACCCTTTACATTTAACCTTAAAGGCATGTGCATGAAGTGAAGGAAAGAACTTAGGTTTCTTAATCACTAAACCATCGTTTTTTCTTTCCCATTGTAATTCTTCCTCACTGCCTAATAATGTTATTTTCTCTATATCTTTATTCAAAACACCCAAATGATTGCCTAACGTAGTGATATTGATATCATCTTCTGGTGTATCCATAATAATAGCATAAAAAGTATCCTCCGATTTTTTAGTAAATCGAACATCATTGACCGTATAAACTATCTTCTTACGTTCAATCTTATGACCACCCGCTGGCAGACGTGTTGGACCTTCACCGAAGACGTCCCAAGGTCTTGTTCCATAAATAGCTTCTCCATTTACTTTTAGCCATTTACCCATTTCTACTAACAGCTTTTCCATTTGTGGAGGAATTGTACCGTCTGGATTTGGTGGTACATTCAAGAGCATACTACCGTTTTTGGAAACGATATCAACCAAGATGTCTACTAATTCATTTGTAGAAACAAACTTTGCATTAGAACGGTAAAACCATGTACCTGGAGAAGTATCTGTGATCCAAGTTTCTTTTGTGGGCTTGTTTGGGCGGCCTCTTTCATAATCTCTTACTGCCGTAGCCTCAGGGAATGTAGTTTCTTTAAAAAGTACCACAACATCTTTATCCCACTCTTTTCCTTTGTTGTAATAATAAGCCAAAAATTTCTTTCTGTATTGCTCATCCATATTTTCTAGCCACCAATCGAACCATAAGACATCGGGCTGATAGTTGTCAATGTACTCTTTTAATTTGGCCCACCATTCCTGATGAAACTTTTCGGATGGCATATTACTATCATATCCATGCGGTTCCGTGTAAAGGTCATAATCCTTTGGATCTACATTGCTATTAACATGTGCTGGTGCAAAATATTTCCATGTAAAAGCATGATGGAACGAAGCAATATATTTCATTCCCCTGCTTTCTATTTCAGTTTTTAGCTCTTTTGATATATCTTTTCCTCCATAATTCATAGAGTTCCATCGGGTTGCTTTACTGTCCCACATGGCAAAATTATCGTGGTGCATGGCAACTGGGCCTGCAAACTTAGCCCCTGATTTTTCAAACAAATCAGCCCATTCTTTTGCATCAAAGCCAGTGGGTTTAAAATTTTCAATCAGATGTTTATATCCTACCTCACTAGGATCACCAAACTGTGCAGTATGATGTTTGTAATTACCTGTGGGGTTATTATTAACTGTACCATTTTTTCTTCTGGGCAATTTACCAGTTCTCCAATTGGGAATACCATTTTTTCCATACATCAGCATCCCGTGCCATCCCGCCAAATGTTGTTTAGGTCTCATATTTACAAAGGCACCTGATACTGGCCCCCAGTGAGTATATATACCAAACTTAGCATCTTTAAACCATTCGGGAGCAACATTTGCTTTTGATAAAGACTCCCAATCCTCTTCAAACTTCTCTTCTTTCTGAATATTTACTCCACTCTTCTTATTCACTACATCACAGGAAGTGGATGCTAGTAAAGCACAGAGTGAAATTACTTTAACTAATTTCATCTTTGTAATGCTTAGGTTTTTTTAATACTGTCAACACGCGTCACACTCTTGGGGTTGAAACAAAAATCGATAACAAGAATGCTTTAAACGTTATACAAAGCTATAGTATTAGGAGGTGGAGGTTAGTAACATTCTTTTTAAAAATAGGGTGGTATTTCGGGTTTGTGATAAAAGGGAACTTAAAAAGGGGTGAATTCAATTTCAGTAGCCATATATGCCACCTATTACGAAGTCTTACCCCTCCTACGTCAACGGTACAAAAAAATATAAAATGGTATTTACCACTTCTATTTTTAAAAACACCCCCCTTTTTAAAACACTCTAGACTATTGTTTCGTCTTTTCTTCTAAAAAAATACTGACCAATAACAAGGAGTACTCTTATAAAACAGCATTGAATGATGATCCAATACTGTGATAATTTCTTATTTTATGAATTACCCTTTTGATCTTTTTTGTATTCTTTAAGTGTTACATAATATTCTGCATTATTGACATCTACTAATTTTCTTTTTTGAAATCTGAGGGAATTGAAAAATCACTAATACATCCCTTTGAATTGGTGTAAAATATTTAATTGACTTTTTAGGTTAAACTACCTTCCCAAGTTTTATACACTTGATCATATTCATGCTGAATAATCACTCTTGATTCGTTTGGTCATATATCCCTTTTTTGTAGTCTTTATCTATACTACATAAGTACAAGATACACGTAGCAGTTCAATTGTAATAAATTATGTAAAAGTAGAAGAAGTGTTTGATTAAAAAATGGGAAATAAAAAACCCACAACCGAGGTTGCGGGCCTTTCGTAAACGTAAAACCTAGAGTAATTATTTCGATTTTAATGTAGTTTGGTCATCTACATATACATAATAAGCTCCTTTTGGTGTATTATCATTGGTCATAAAAGTGGCTTGCATTGTTGTTTCTCCTTTTGGTACTTCTACTTCAAAAACTACACTTTTTGCATTTGGAGTAACTGTATTTTCCCAAGTTTTATCACCAATTCTTAGAGTTGCACTCTTAAAATTAAAAATCTTCCCTTCCGGCAATACATAATCAGGTGCATCTGAAATGAATTTTGGTGCAGCTGCATCTAACGCTAAATCAGCCTCTTTTGGCCATCGGCTTAACGCAATTTTATATTTACCCGCTTTTGTAAAATCCACTCTCCATTCTCCATCTTTACCGACTCCTTTACGGATTAGCTTCTGATTCCATGCGATTGCTTGTTCCTCACTAATGTGCCAATCATGAGCAGTTAGTGTAGAGTGCGGTTCTTGTTTTGTTCCTAATTTGATATAGGGGAAGTTCTGGAATGTAGGTGAAATATCTGCCCAATGTGCTTCATATGCTTTGCGAAGTGCCGCTACTTTTCCTGGATTTTCTTTTGCAATATCATTCAACTGTGATGGATCTTTTGTTAAATCATACAATTCTTTTCCGTTAATGAGTCTCCACTGGCCATTCATCACATAAGAATTACGCCATTTTTCTGGGTAAATAATACGTTGTGAATCTCCGATTAAAACTCTCTCCTTTGATTTTTTCTTCTCCTCTTCCTCTCCTTTAATCACACCTGTAAGATCCATTCCGTCAAACTGGATCGATTTTGATGTCTTTAGATTACAAAGTTTCATTAAGGTTGGCAATACGTCAAGGTGAGCCGTTAGATCATCTACATCTTTTCCTACGTTGATACCTCCATTTTTCCAATGAATATAAAATGGCACTCTGTGACCTCCATCATATGCACTGCCTTTTGTTCCTCTCATATTAGCGTTGTAGCCTCCTTTCAATTCTTTTCCTTTGAAGCCTGCACCGTAAGCTGTTCCATTGTCCGACATGAAAATTAAGATTGTATTATCCTCGATTTCCCATTCTTTCAACTTTGCTCTTAACTTACCAATATTATCATCTATATTTTCGATCATGCCATAGAATTTTGCTCTTGTTTTTGGCACTCCCTTATCAATATAAGGTTTTGCATATTCTGCTGGCACATTTAATGGACCATGAGGAGCGTTTGTAGCTATATAGCATAAGAATGGTTTCTTGCTGTCTTTACTTTTTTCTATGAAACTTAACGCTTCATTAAACCAAACATCTGTACAATAGCCATTGGCTTTTTCTTCATTTCCATTTCTTAAATACACATCATCAAAATAATCATTGTTCCAGTGATCCGGCGTTTGACCTACTCCGCCACCTCCATGGAAAAACGCTTCTTGGAAACCTCTGAAATGAGGGCCAAAAGGATAGTTATCTCCCAAGTGCCATTTACCAAACATTGCTGTAGCATAATTATTCTCAGTGAAGATATCACCCATAGTCACCTCATCTTCATAAAGCATTGATCTACCCATAACGGTATGCCATACACCGACTCTGTTACAATCTCTACCCGTCATTAATGCACTTCTTGTTGGCGCACAAGTTGGACTCACATGGAAGTTCGTTAATCTTAAACTTTCACTATGCAACAGATCCATTTCTGGAGTATTAATTTCTTTATTTCCATGCGCTGCTACATCTCCGTAACCTTGATCGTCTGTTACAATTAAAATAACATTAGGTTTATCATTTCCGTCTTCACACCCCGCTAAATAAAATAGGGACAAAGACACAAGTAGACCCGAAATCCAATATTTCACTGTATTCAATCTCATTTCTTATCTCTCAAAAAAGTTGTTAAGTACGTTCTAATTGACATAAAGGTAGACGTTTGATAATAATATAGAGGGAATAAAAAAGGGCATTCATGAGGGTGAAATTCTTATAAACTGTTTTATATGCCCAACTTAGCCAACTAAACAACCACTTGAATTTCTATCTTCTTAAAAATTAAAAGCATTTATAAAATCAAAATAGAGCTCCCAATTCATTTTAAAAATTTTGTTTGAAGAAACCCGCCTATTATACCTCTCAAAAATAAACGTTTACTCCCCCTTTTTTCTAATTCAGTTCAAATTTAATCGTTATTGAAGATTCAATTACTTATAAAATTCAAACTAGATTTTTTCTGAACAATAAAAACACCGACGCATCTTGTTCAAATCCAAAAATTCCCCCCTACCATTTACTCAATTTTATTTAATGGATAAGGTAAGTAAAGCTGTAATATTGGAAAAAAGAGCTCCACTCTTAGAAAGTTCTTAAATTAAGTATGACTAATTAAATTTTTTGAATGAGATGAAAAACTTACTTGTATTACTTCTCTATTGCTTGACCTTCAGCTATGCTGTAAAGGCACAAGACACTCTTGACATCAACCTCAATATGAAACATATTGTTGGGAACAGTGCTGAATTCGACCGATCAAAATTTATGGTATACCATGAAAGTATTACCGGAAATGAATGGGACAGCGACGAACAAAGAGCTTCATTTTTGAATGACTATGATGTTTATTTAGGTAGAAATAACGGATCCATCGTCTGGGAATTCAATCAGGTACGTGAAGATCCTAATAGAAAAGGTTGGCCTGACCCAGAACACCTTCAAGAAAAAGGGCAACAAACTGTCAATAATTACGCGAAGAGGACTTCTGCACACTTACTTGAACATAGAGTTGTGACAAGTATGGAAGGTGGTCAAATGTCACCTATGTATCCTAATGGACAAAAAACAAACCCTAGTTCATGTTGCAGTGATGCTACTCCTTGGGAATATGATGATTATGAGGCCGTAGCAGAATTTTACAGCGGTTACCTTACGCACTATTTCGGCAGTGGTGGTACAACAGGTAAACAAAAACCTTTAATGCTGGAAGTTTTGAATGAGCCTTTTGTAAAAGCCAATCAATATAAAACTACTAATCTTGAAATTGCTAAAATGCACAATGTTGTGGCTCAACGTGTGAAAAAAGATCATCCAGATGTGATGGTTGGTGGATATACAGCCGCACATCCAGCATTTGAAAGCAGTAATTTTAAACATTGGGACAACAACTGGAGATTGTTTATTGATGAAGCTGGAGAAAATATGGATTTCTTCTCTTTCCACCTGTATGACTATGTGGGAGACAATACTACTATGGAAGAAAAACAGAGAAAAGGAAGCAACATTGAGGCTATTATGGACATGATTAATCATTACAGTGTGTTAAGTTTAGGAAAGGTAAAACCTTGGTCTATTTCTGAATACGGTTGGTTCTGTCCAAGCTGTGACGGTCCTTATTATCCTGAAAGAGACTGGTATAACGTTCGTTCTTTCTCTTCAATGCTACTGCAACTGCTAGAAAGACAAGATCAAATTATCAACGCTATTCCTTTTCTATTGACAAAAGCAACTTGGGCACACAATAAAGCTGAGGATGAATACAATGCTTATGGTCCAAGATTAATGAGAGAGTTAGGAGAAATGGAAGGCGAAGAGCCTCATTCTGGTTACGTTTACACTGATCTACTTAAATTCTTCCAACTTTGGGCCAATGTAAAAGGAACTCGTATTGATACAAAAGCCAATGAATTTGATCTTCTTTCTGATGCTTATGTTGATGGCAAAAAATTATACTTGATTTTAAGTAATCTTGATCAAGAAGTAAAAGATGTACAATTGAATATCAGTGAACTATCAAAGTACCCTGTGGAAAGTATCATGGTAAAACATGCTTATGAAACTAATTTGCTAACGCAATTAGATACCTTAAACTACACTGAGCATTTGGATAAAGTAACGTTAGGTTCTGAGGCTACAATGATATTGGAATATACTTTTACGAATGCTTTTGATATCAGTGAAACTAAAAGAGAAAATAACTTCTATGCTTCTTCTTACCTTCAGGAAATCAAAGCGAATTCAACCATCGATTTCTTTATCAATAATGTCACAACTGCTGATCATGGAGAAGCTATTTTAAGAATCGGGTTAGGTCGTGATTTTGATAAATCTCTCGCTCCAACATTGACAGTTAATGGTGCAACTATTCCTTTTCCAAAAAACTGGAAAGGTAATGATCAAGAAAATAGAGACCGATTCTTTGGCGTGATAGAAGTTCCTGTTCCTTATGAATTGATCAAAGAAAACAACAGTATTTCAATCAACTTTAATGATGATGGAGGACATGTTACTACTATGATACTTAAGACTTTCGAATTGTCAGTTCCTGTAGAGAGATCCACTTTTAATACTGGAAACACCGACGAGCCTTTAGGATTAGGTAACTATTTAGAAGATCTAAAGGTATACCCTGTTCCTGCTGGAAACATCCTTAATATAAAAGGCCTTGGTAATGCTGAAAATTATAAAATCATCTCTCTATCTGGGGAAGTATTGATCTCTTCTAATCAAAATTCCATTGATATTTCTGGATTGAAAGGAGGAGTTTATATTCTTTCTGCCTTTTCTGAAAATGGTGTAAGAAGTAGAAAAATTATCAAGCAATAAGGAGATTCTGATCTAAATCAAAAAGCACAAGACTAGCAAATAGTCTTGTGCTTTTTGGTTTCGAAGAGATTTGAAGTGTGTGGTATAATTTATTAGTTGAAATGTAGATAAACTTACCATTTACTACTTACAAACTTTATTTTTTCATCACATAAACCGAAGGGAAAAGTATGAATTAAGCACCTTAAAATCAAAAGTTTAACACCTCACCACAAGGTGTGTTCTATAATATTTCAATCAAAGAGTAATTATAATAGCTTAACATACTAATTTATTTCTCCAAAGGAGTAACTACTTTTTCACCATTCAGGAAGAAACGGTGTATATCGTATTTTTTAACATCATCCATTACAACTGGAGGTCTCTTATCATTCTTTTCTGTAAATAGTTTTACTCCTTCTAAAAATACACCTTCCATATGTCTTAAATAAACGCCCGAAGCAGGCAATGTACCTCCTAATCTACTGAATTCGGGCCACCATCCTTCCATCACGTCTACAGTTAATTCCTGTACATCATTTTTTGAGATTTCACCTTGAATTTCTTCACCAACAATATGCATATTGATATTTTTTAAAGTAATATTCTTAATAATACCATTAGGCAAGCCAGTCATCACAATCAGTGCATTTTTTTCTACCATGCTATTGTCAATCTGGAAGTTTTCAAAAGTCATATCTCCCATATAATTCATTGGAGCTAATTCTTCCGGAGCATCAACATGTGCTCTCTGTTGGCAGAATGTCATGAAAATAGGTCTTGGAACATTGGTCATTGTTATATTGGAAAAAGTCATATTTTTCATCACTCCTCCTTCGTTCATTTGGATCTTCAAACCACTGTCCTTGATATTTTTGAAAGTACAATTCATTACATTTACTCTTTCAAAATTACCTCTTGAGAGTAAACCAATACGTATCCCTGCCCATTTACTTTCAAAAATACAATTATTGATCACCACATCACTGCACCCTCTATCTGGATCAGAAGCTTGCAGACAAATAGAATCGTCACTTGTATCAAACGAACAATTAGAAACCATTACATTTTTGCATCCATCAAAATCTAAACCATCACCGTTATGATTAACACGGCTTTTAATTCGAATACCTTCTACTACAATTTCTTCACAATTAATCCAAGCAGAAGTCCATGCTGCAGGATTTATCAATTGCACTGAGCGAAATTGAATATTCGAACAGTTAAGAAAACGGATAAGCATTGGTCTTCCTGTCTTTCTATTAAAGTTCTTAGGATGACCATTACCATCAATTGTGCCTCTTCCCTCAATCCCAAAGTATTTGGTATTTTCAGCATAAATCAAACAACGATCCATGTGAGGTTCATTTTTATATCTGTTCTTGTGTGTGTCTTTACCGTAGTCTTTTATAGATGGGCTTCCTTTTAAAGTGGCTCCATTTTCTATAAAAAGTGTGACATAATCTTTAAGGTAAATAGTACCTATTTGCACTACTTTTCCTGAGGGAATAATCACTCTTCCACCCCCATTTTGGCTACAAACGTCGATCGCTTTTTGGACAGCCTTTGTATCTGTAGTCACGCCATCAGCTGTAGCACCATAATCCAATACTGAATAATCCTTAGCAAAAAGTAAAGAGGTCGAAAAAGTACCTAATACAATCAGAAAAAATAGGCAATAGGTAATATTCAAAGATTTCATCAATTCAATCTTTTAATGATTTATTTCATTCATTTCATAGAAAATAAATACTCAAGCCGGTCTCGCTTTTACAATTATCTTCCAAAACAAACATACTGTTTTAGATTAGTTTTGCGACGAAAAAAAATAACTGATAACAGGGGAGTTTTTTATTCTCAATTAATTATAACCGCTTTTATAGGGGTCTAATAAGCAATGAATGTACATGATAGCGCCTTAATAACTTCTGATAATACTAATTAATGGGACAGTATTATTAATTCATTTTTTCTTGATGGATCATTTTTGAAACAGGAAGGCCATCTCTTTTCAAGTATTTTGAAATGGTAAAATAAAACCTACTGCCTTTTCCAATTTCACTTTCTACCCACATATTTCCAAAATGTCTATCTACTAAATTTTTACAGAAACTTAATCCTAGACCACTGCCTTCATATTCCAAATCAGAGTGTAATCTTGTAAAAAATTTAAAGATTCTTTCTTGATATTCTTCGGGGATACCAATACCATTATCTTCTACACAGAATTTCCAAAAATCTTTGTTCTCCTCATAAGTGATTTTCACTACTGGCCGGTTGGAAGGTTCTTGATATTTAATGGCATTAGAAATTAAATTGGAAAAAATCTGTTTTATATCTGTGGAATAGCACATGATTATGGGAAGATTTTTAGCTTGAATTACAGCTTGTTTTTCAAGTATTACTTCATTGAGCATAACTTTCACCTCCTCTAATGCAAAGTTCAGATCAGTTTTATTTAAGTCAGATGTTTTTCCTGAGGTTGCCATTTGTGAGAGGGCATCAATCAGCGTATTCATCTTTTCCACCCCATTATCAATAAATTTGAAATATTTATTTAACTCTTTATTACGCTCATCATGGTATTCCATTTTTATGATATTCGTAAATCCAGATACTGATCTTAGAGGCTCTTTTAAATCATGTGACAAGTAGGCAAAATATTCCAGCGATTTACTTTTCTCTTCCCTAAAAATATTCTCCTTTACCTGATCTACGTACCTTTTGTTTTCCTTATTCAAGAAATAATAAAGCAATATCACAACCAAAATAGAAACCACATTATTGGTAAGTCTTTGAGTATAGATTTGCTCTTCAGGTACTTTTGCGATAGGCTCAAAATGTTGAAAATGCCATTCCAGATAAAGAAAAACCACCAACCCCAACAAGGACAAAACTATTTTCATTTTTCCCATCTCATAGCCAAATATGACCATTGGCAATCCCAAATAGGCAAACAAAAAATACTGGGCGTGCACTTCCGGCCCCATGACAACACTAAGTATAATCACGTTGATAAGTGAGTAACTACAATACAATAACCTTGGGAAAACTTTCAATTCTCTTTGATGCAAGATTGGAATTGAAATTAAAATAAAAAACATGCATAACACCGATAGACAGACATAAATAGAGAGTCCTGAGGTCATAAAATCTATAAACATAAAGAAGGCAAATACACTTGAAAACATTGTTAATGCATTGGTCAACCTTATTTTTTTTTCAGTTTCATAGTCGTAGCCAATACCAGTTCCCATATTCATGAGATTGGATATTAATTTTTTCATATCTGAAGGTATTATTTAAATTTTGCTTTTGGTGTTATAACTAATAGTACTCTTAATATAACAAATTTTAATATATAATAATTATTTTGTGACACGATAACTTCTCATTGCTGAAGTTTGTTTCTCATAACTTTTTTAGAATTATCTATAATATATTATTTGATGCTTGACTTGCCATTAAAAATACTTATTGTTGAAGACAATATTGCTGATGCGGAATTGATAGCGTATCATGTTCGCAAAATAATAAGCAAACCTTCTATACAAATTACAAACCTCTACGATGAAACTTTACATGTGATTGAGGTATTTAGGCCTGATATCATACTTTCTGATTATCAACTTAACAGTTTCAACGGTTTGGATGTACTTCAGTATATCAATCAGTCTTTATTACCAATTCCCATCATCTTCATTACAGGAACGGTCAATAACACAGAGTTAGCTCCCCATACTATTATTGAAGAAGGAAATGGGATTATTTTGAAAAAAGACATGAATAACATTCAAGATAAACTTTATCCATTTTTCAAACACGCATCGAATTTAAACCTGATTAAAAGAAATAAGATAGAAGAAGAAAATGCTAACTTTATTGATTTTTCGACCATTGAAGTGGATATCGAAAAAGTGATTGAAGAGATTAAAACTTCTATTGATTTGAGTACGAAATGAATTGTAGTAAATTGCTCGTTGATGAATAAACCAAAATGAGTACTATGAATTCACAAATTGTCGGTAATCTCTTTGAGCTTTGGAGCTGTATTGGTGAATTGACCAAAACAATTACAAAAAATGATCACTATAACGCTGTATCTGTTCAAGGAAGCGATTGGCCTTACAGGGTTTTTCAATTTGATATTGATCACTATGCCAACAGCATTGAAGAAGTTATTGGATTAAGCCTGCAAGGAAAATTACCGGAATTGATCACAATTGACCAACCTTCATTGATAAAAGATAAAGAGCATCTTCAATTTCTGATGTCTCAAAAAAATATGGCATTGGATATGTCAGTTACAAACCATTTTCATCATGATTGTTCAAATATTATTTCCATCAATACAGAAAAAGAAGCTATCTATTTTGCAGAGGTGGCTTCAAGGTCTTTTGGGTATAAAGTTGATTCTTCTGTTGTTTATACAATTATTCAACATGAAAAAATAAAGGCATTTTTATATACAGAGAATGATCAAAGTTTAGGATGTGGTATTTTGTTTGTTGACAATTCTAACAACGCCGGCTTTCATATGATTGGCACTGTTCCAGAAGGAAGAGGAAAAGGTATTGGCAAGCTCATCACAGAAAGATTGATTGTAGAAGCTCAAAATCAAGATTGTCCGTATTGTGTTTTGCATGCATCTGCAATGGGAGAACCTATTTACAAGAAATATGGGTTTGCTGTCTATGGTGAAATTGAAACGTATAGAATTTTGAAAGACTAATTTAAATTGCTCACCTGATCTCGAGAAATCAACCTTTGTAAACATTCCATTAAAAATAGTCCTCCCATTATACAGGGAGGATGAATAGCAAAAAATTAAGAAACCCTCTCAATTATCTCATTTAATTGGCGTCACAGGAACGTTGGTCTCTACTCCTTCTCCCAATGTGTATTCAATTGGTACAATGCTACCGTCTTCATTGAAAAACATTTTGTCAAAACAAGCTGAACGGCGCCAGAATGTTCCCTCATTCACGTCTCCTCTTTGGTAGAAAAAATACCATTGATGATTGAATTCAATGGCCGACATATGGGCAGGTGCATCCACTTGATGGGGTGTGATAAAGCCTTTGTAGTCGGCATAAGGTGCAGCGGGTAATGGTGAATCTGCCATCCAATAAGCGGTTCTCCACCCTTTTCTAGCCATAAAATAATATTTACCCTCACGCTTAAAACAATGTACTGCTTCTGCCACGGTTTCCTCACTTAATCGGTGCCAAGGGCCGTCTAATTCTACCATATTTTCTTTTAGTTTGGCACCCATTATATGACGCCCTTTATCTCCTATATTTATTTTTGTATCGCTACCATATATATAGGCTTGTCCGTCTTCATCTACAAAGACAGTTGGGTCAAAGATAGAAGTGATTTTATCCGTCACGGCTTCTTCCCACGGCCCTTCTGGGGTTCTACTTTTGGCTACGCCAATGTGCGTTTTATCGTATGGAAAATAGAAATAATACCAGCCATTTTTGTACGCCACATCAGGAGCATTCATTTGCCCTTGGGCCCAAGAATAGGCTCTGGGTTTTAATACAACACCATGATTGGTCCAGGTTTTAAGATCAGATGATTCCAAAACAACATAATCTTGCATACTGCTATAATTGGTGGCTTCATTTTGATCATGAGAGCAATAAATATAGACTTTGTTGTCAAATACTTCTGCTGATGGATCTGCAATGTATAAGAAATTGGAATCACTTTTCTTTAAGATAGGATTGCCTTGTGCCTGTAGAAGAGGATTGATGAATATTACTTCTAGCAGGAATAAAATAAAGGTGAATTTTTTCATGGTTAGTTTTTTTAAAAACGTCAGTTCAGTGCATTATGATCAACACACTGAACCGGCATTTGAATTTCTATTTCATCCAATTTTTCTTGGTGGCATTTTTAGTCGATTCTTCACGAATTAATTTACCATTCAAGAATTCTTTTGAATGTACTTCAATAACTTTATCAGTACTTTCCATATTTTGAACAGTAATTTCCTGTCTTCGCCCATCTTTTAATTGAACAATTAAAGTATCCGCATTTTTGGCTTCCACAGATTCAATCACCGACTCACTTTCGTAAGGTTCAATGATAGACAAATACCTAGTTGTTTTCCCCTTGGTACGAACTGCCAATGTTTTTCTTCGTGGTGATTCATCTCCTAAAGGAAAGTCTCCTCCAATTCTTACTTTTAATCGAGCTACATTATAAGCCGAAAGATCAACTGTGATTTCACCTGCTTTTTCAACGTTTTCAGGCATTCCTGCTAAAGGTTTCTCGATATACTGACCGCCTAATTTCACAACTCCACCATAATAGTCTTCACCCTTTTGTGATGTCGGTAAAATATTGTCCGTTTTCAAAGGCAAATCAGCTAAACTGATTTCTGTTCCATCTTTTAATACAACAATAGCATCTCCCCAGAAAATGGTATTATTTTTAGGCTTTCGCTTTAATAAAGTTGTTAATTTCAGCTCTTTCTTTCCTTCAATATTCAGATCAATATCTTTGCTTCCTAATACCCATGCCCCTGTACTATCGGCTAAAAGCTCTTCTCCATCTGCTTTAATGGAATACCAAAGTTGCTTGTTGACGCCAAATGATTCTGGTGCTGTTCCTACCATAATATCATTTTGTTTTGGCCAAGCTGTGAAAATATCCATCTTCAGTGGACCGTCTTCACTGTTAGGCATTCTTGCACCTCTATTGTCGCATTCTTCTCCAAAACACATCTCAAAAACAGCTCTTGATGTACCTTCAGTGGTATACCAATTACAGTCTGTAGTAAACTGTGCACTACTGAAAGGATCAGTGGTCATTTGGTTTTCATGTCGATCTAATTTCACTTTTGGTCCATTGATTTCTTTAAACCCTTTCATTTGAAACAGCCAATCAAAATCATGCTCTTCTTCTGCTTCTACATAATCTGCTAATACCACATAATCGTCCATCATGACCATTAATCGTCTTTGTAAGATCACTTCCGTAGAGTCTGACACTTTTCCATATTGTGGTTTTTCTTCAGGGATATACAAAGATCTGCCTTCTTCCCAAGCTTTCTCTGCAAAGGTATAATCCATCTTATCTGCATAAACAATTCCACCATAAGGAGGGTTGAGCCAGCGTGCTTTCGTTTCCACAGCTGAAGCTTGCATCATGTCGCCCGTGTAGAATAAAGTACGGAAACTTTCTTGAGGGTCTTGCATTTTCAGGTCCACTGTCACCATGTTTTTATTGATGGAATTTTGGACCAAAAACTTATATAAATAGGATTTGTAGCCGTACCAATACATTTCTGGATTAAAGAAACTTCTTCCATAACGCATCATGCTTAAGAAGCTTGTTCTATCAAAATGTCCATGATAACCTCCATGTGTACCATAATGTAAAACAGCTTGGATCTGCTCTCTTTGTTCTCGGTCTTTTGTTTGCGATCTTAATTGTACAATTCCCATATTGTCTGCATAGGCAGATTGCTTGACCGTTTCTGATTTCACCTCTGGAAGTTCGGGTACACCATAAAGAAGATTACGTCCCTTTCCTCTTTGAATCACAGCGGCATATTCAGGATCGCCGTACAAGTAATAAGCCAATTCATAAGGTTCACCAGTGACCACTGCCTCTTGTGCATCGTTGACCGCAAAGATAACACCTCTGTAATCCAAGAACGGAATCAGAGCATTCCACATGTCTTTGATACCGACGCTAGGTTTGTGCATTGCTCCCCATTTGTCAAAGTTCATTCCGTATAAACCTGCTTTCATTCTTTCAGGAAGTAGAGAGTAGTAAGGAGTTGTACCGATAGGCATCTGAGCATCTACAAAGTTTTCGCCCCATGGACGTAAAGCAATGGCAATTTCAGAAAACATAGTTGAACACCAGAGGTTATAACCCACTGCACACTCATACCACCAGCCATCACTCATTACACCTTGGGTAAATTGACGGTAGATTCCAGAAGGGGAATTCAATACCCAATCCACCAAATGCCAGTCTTGTATCACCAATGCACAATAAAAAGCACCTGCCAACTCACTTAAATCCCAATTGTTCACTCCTCCATCATCATTGCCTAACATGGCTGTTTCTATATATAAACGGAATGTTTTCTCTACTTTTGCTTTCAATTGCTCCGTCAAAAGGTCGCTGTCCAATAGCATATCATAACCTCTGGCAACATCTTGGAAAACGCCACCTTCTTTTACAAAGTTATTTTGATTGACTCTGAAAGTAGCTGGATATCCTTTTTCCTCATCCACTAACTTTTCTAAAAATACGATGCACTTCTTCGCATATTCTTCCTTCTTTGTCAGACGATAAGCCATCGCACAATTCATCATCTTCCCTGCTTCATTGTTATGGAATAAATAGGGACCTCTAAATGCATCCATAGGCGCTTCTTTTTGTGAATATTCAGGTACTGTCCACTTTTGAGCTTTTGCCTCTATTTTTGCTAATTCTTCTTTTGCCCAATCATAATTTTCAATCTTATCCTCCACTATTTTCCAATTGTCTAGCGTGTGCACCATAAATGGAGAAGGAACCGTTACAGCCGTTGTAAATTCAATAGTACGAGCATTATTGCCATCAGCATTTGGCGTAAGTTTTAAAACCTGTTTTTCACGGACACCTTGGGGCAAACTTGATGGAATCTCCACTTCCAACATCACCTCTTTCGTTTCGTTGGGTGCCAAAGTGATACTTGATGTGCTTGTTCTCGCTATCATTGATTCCCATCCTACTTTTGGCAAATGGAGCTGTACGGTTTGAGTCTGCGTTGTTGGATTTCCGATGTTGACAGTATACGTTACATGTTCTCCGGCTTTGGCTGATAAACCTTGAATGGGTGATGACACGGCTATTTTTTTACCTTTTGTCAAATGGACATTCCTTAGTTTGACTACTTCATTTTTATCAGAATTAATGATCAGGTTTAGATTTTTCACTCCTTGAAGTGTACCTCGTTGTCCTTCTGGCAAATCAAATAATTTCCATGGAATAAATACAGTTTGCCAACCCGCTCCATAAAAGGTGACGGAGGCTTTGTTTTCATATTTTAGTTTACGTGTGTTTTCTTCCGCAACATAAAAAGTCAATGCAATGCTAGCCTCTGCTTCTTTTTTTTGAAAAACATCGAATGAAATTCCTTCATACTGACTCCAATCACATCCATTGAAATAATCTCTATAGCCTTTTGACCAGTTTTTTCCTGAAGTATAGGTGTAAGAAAGGATTTCCGCTGATTTTACAATCGCTTCATTTTGTTTTATTTTTTGAATACCTGCCCAATCACTAAAGTCTGCTTTTCCTACCGGTTCGGTAAGTTGAGCCTTTAGGGTGAATGGTATTAAACCAATAAAAATTAGGTAGATGAATTTGTTCATAAATTTTGTAATAGTTATGCACGGCTTTTTTATAAAAATTAAAACTGGTTCAAGTCTTAAGCTAAAAGCGTGACTTGGACCTAATATCTGAAAAAAGTCTGAAGACTTTTAGTTCTAAATAAAGTTGCTGAAGCTATAAGTCTTCAGACTTATAAATAATGGCAAGCACAAGTGACGCTTCGCTGAACACTTGCGCTAGACTTTGGTTTTTATAAAAAAGTCCGTAATAGTTAATTGAAAGTTGATTTTGTTTGGTGTAAAAAGAAGGGAAGACCTAATAATATAGATTAAAAAGCCCTCCCTCTTACTACCGATTTAAAGTTGAATTTCTTCTGCCTTTAGTTTTCCAACCGCAAATGCATAAGCACCTAGAGCGATTGCTTCTGAAGTACCTAATTGTGATACTCCAATGGCTATTTTCTGTTCTTCATTCATAAAAACATATTCCTCTGAAAAAGGAACTTTGATCTTTTTACCTTTCTCTTCAATAAATGCTTTTTGCTCTTCAGGATTAGTGAAATCATACACCTTTGCAATGGCCTTTTTTATTCCATTGGAATAAGAAGAACGCATCACTTCTAAAGCTGAAGGAAGAATGTATTTTAATGCACCAGACAATCCTCCGCCAATTACAATTGGGGCATCTATGGGTGCATTAATAGCACATAAAACCCCTCCTAAATTTTCACCTGCTTTCGCGAATGCGTTGACAGCTGCAATTTGATTTCCTTTTTTATGCCCTTCAGCAATATCAAAAATGTCTTTTGGTGTCAACTCGTCTGCATCATTTGAATGGGAGAAATCATTATAAAAACGCTTTACAGCTCTGATACATGAGCCTTCTTCTGCGTTCTCTCCTTCTAATACTGTTGAAGGCAAAAGGAAGACTTCAGACCCTGCGCTATTATCACCAATATGCAACGTTCCATTGCTTACAATACCACACCCGAGTCCTGTTCCCATGGTGTAGCCAACCAAATTATGATATCTTTTAGTACTTCCACTTTCCTTCAGCAGTGCATTGATTTTTGGTAAGAATCCTCCTAATGCTTCTCCTAAAGCAAATAAATCACCATCGTTATTGATATAAACAGGAACACCAAACGCTTTATTCAGCATCGGGCCTAAGGCTACTCCGCCTTTGTAACCTGTTAAATTGTGAAGGTCTCTGATGATTCCATTAGGATAATCTGCAGGCCCAGGAAATGCAAAACTGATAGCATTTGCTGTTAATCCTTTGGCTTGCAATTGGTCATTGATATGATGAAATCCATTAAGGATATTTTTTAAGCTTTTCTCTAAATCATGACCTTCGGCAGGCAGTCTATAATTTTCAACAATAAACTCCCCTCCTTGCATGGCAGAGAAAACAAAGTTAGTTCCCCCCGCATCTAATGTTAAAACGATTTCTTTTTGTGTAGCTATCATACTGTTCAATTCTTTTTAGAGTCCTACTTCCTTTTTGTTATCACTTGATTCCTCTCTCAGCAGTACTCCGTCTTTATATTCTTTTGTAATTACTTTTACTTTTTGACTATCCTCTTCTAATCCAGCAAAAACAACCTCATGTACTCTTCCATCTTTCAATTCTACGGTAAGTTCATTCGCACTTTTAGCCGTCACTTTTTTCACCAATGCTTCTGACTCATAAGGTTCAACTACAGCGAGGTATCTTGCTTTTTTCTGTTTACCCTGCGTACGAACCGCCATATTTTTAAGTCTAGACGTTTCATCTCCTAAAGGAAAATCACCGCCTACTTTTGCTTCAAATCGGACAACATCAAGGTCCTTCAAATCGATGATTACTTTCCCTGCCTTTTTCAAGTTTTCAGGCATGGCAGGAGTAGAATTAGCCATTAGTTCACCTTGAATTTTAATAGGTCCTCCGTAATAGTCTTTTCCGTTTTCTTCCGGGAGAAGTATATTTTCAAATTTGACAGGAAGACTAGAAACGAAAACTTCAGATCCATCTTTTAAAATCAATTTAGCATCTCCCCAAAACAATGTATTGTTGTTGACTCTTCTTTCTGTTTTTGAAATCAATTCCAATTGTTTTGTTTTTGATAAATCGATGGAGATATTTTTACTGCCTAAAATCCAGGCTCCTGTACTGTCATTGACCACCTCTTGACCGTCTGCTAGAATGGAATACCAGAGTTTTTTATTTACATTAATGGATTCCGTTGAGGTGCCAATCATAATTTTTGAATGTTGGGGCCAAGCGTTATAAATGTCCATTTTCAAGGGACCATCTTCTCTGTTGGGCATTCTTACTCCTTGGTTGTCACAACCTTCGCCAAAACACATCTCAAACTGCGTTTTTGAAGTTCCTTGTACCTCATACCAATCACAGTCTGTAATAAATTGAGCGGCACCTAATGGATCTGTATTCATTTGGTTGGTATGATTAACGTATCTGACAGAATCAGCTTCAATTCCTTTAAAACCTTTCACCTGCATCATCCAATCAAATTGATGTTCTTGTTCTCCTTCTAAATAATCAGCCAAAATGATGTAATCATCCATCACTACCATGGCTCTTCTTTGCATTACAGGTTCTGTGAAAGCCGTCACTTCACCGTATTCTGGAGCGTTTTCTGGTTGCTCAATGGTTCTGCTCTCTTTCCACATTTTCTCTGCAAAAGTATGTCCTTCCCATTTTATTCCTCCGTAAGGTGCATAACTCCACTTTGAGTTAGTTTCTACCACCGTGGATTGCATCATGTCTCCTGTATGAAACATAGTTCGGGCATTTTGAACGGGCTGTTGCATTTTTTCATCCACCACAACCATATTTTTATTGATAGAAGTTTGCTTCCAGAATTTATACATAAAACTACTGTACCTGAACCAATAGGCTAAAGTTCCATAAAAACTCCTTCCATAACGGGCCATATTGACCATGCTCGTTCTATCAAAATGTCCATGAAAACCGCCATGAGAACCATAGTGAAGAGAGGCTTGAATTTGTTCTCTTTGAGGTCTATCTTTTTTCTGAGATCTTAACTGAACAATCCCCATATTGTCCGCATAGGCTGACTGTTTCATTTTTTCTGAAGTCACTGCTGGAAGGTCTGGAACACCGTATAATAGGTCTCTGTCTCCTCCTCTATTGACAATGGCGGCATACTCTGGGTCTCGGTATAAATAATAAGCCAATTCATACGGTTTACCAGAAACTTTGGATTCAACTGCATCATTTACGGCCATGATCACGCCTCTGTAGTCCAAGAAAGGAACAGTGGCATCCCACATATCTTTTATACACACGTTGTTACGCTCCAGTTTTCCCCATTTTTCAAACTCCATTCCATACATACCACCCTCTCTTCGGCTTGCCAGTAAAGAGAAATGCTTTGTGGTTCCAATTGGAAATTTCTGATCTTTAAAGTTGATGCCCCACGGTTGAAGTGCTAGAGCAATTTCAGAAAACTCTTGTGCTACCCATGTATTATAACCTACTGCACACTCGTACCACCAACCGTCATTCATAATACCATGCGTAAGGTGATTATAAATTCCTGTTGGCCCTTCTAATAGTTGAGTAATTAAATGCCAATCCTGTAAATTCATGGCACAATAAAATGCCGCCGTAAGCTCTGCCACATTCCAATTACTGATGGCTCCTTTGCTATTTCCTTTGATCGTTTGGTTGGCAAATAATCTGAAAGTGGCTTGAATCTTTTTATGATCTTCTTCCGTCAGTTGACTGCTTTCTCTCACTAAATCATAAGTTCGCCCTGTGGCTTGCCAAAACTTTCCTTCTCCTACAAAGTTATTACTTCCCCCTACTAATGTAGCTGGATACCCCGTTTCAGGATCTGCTAAACGACGTAATAGTTGGATACACTTCGAGGCGAATTTCTTCTCTTTTGTCAGTTGATAAGCTATTGCACAATTATAAATTTCATGCCCCACTGTATTAAAAACAGATTGCCCCAAAGGTCTCTCTTTTGTATTTGAAAAGTCTTTTCCCTTTGGCACTTTCCATCTTTCAGCACGTTTTACATATTCATCAAAATCCTGTTTTGCCCAATCGTACTTTTTGGCCTTTTCCCTTACGTTTTCCCATCCTTCTGAGCTAAATACAATATTGGGTGTAGGTACGCTTACTGCAGTAATAAATTCTAACGTTTCTTCTGATCCACCAATACCATTAGATACTGCTTTTATTACTTGTTTTTCTCTGATACCTTGGGGGATATGATCTGGAATGTTCACCGTTAATTGCACTGTTTTTACTTCTCCAGCTTCCAAATCCACCACATCTTTACTTAAACAAGGTTCCATAGATTCCCACCCATTTCTTTGTACTAATAGCTGTACTCCTTGCTTATGATCTGTGGTGTTTCCTACCTCAAATTCATAGGCAACTGTTGTGCCTGCCTTTGCTGATTTCCCTTGGACTTCAGCTTCTAGAAAAGTAGCCAAGCCTTTTGTTACCCTGATGTTTTTGATCTGATATTTTTCTTTGGCATCAGCTGTCAATAACACATGCTTCACGGCAAATAACGTCCCTCTTCTCTGTCCAATGTCAATGTTAAACATATTCCATGGGATAAAAACCGAGTTCCAACCCTTACGTGCTAATCTTATTTTTGCCGTGCTTACAGGGTTTAATTCACTGTAATCCAAAGAATCTACTTTGATAATTGATGTCACTTCAGTAGGTGTATCTGATGCTAGGAAGATGTCAAAAGTAATGCCTTTGTATTTTGTCCAGTCCGATGCATCCCCGTAAAAGGGTCTGTGAATACCCGGAAAGTAAATCCTATTTTGATTAGAATAGGTATAGGAAAGTGTATCTGTATTCGAGAGTGTAGCTACATTCTTTTTGACTTTCTGTGCTCCCTTCCAATCTGAAAAATCTTCCTTCCCAATATATTCTTTTACTTGTGAAAATAATGGTAGAATAGGTGTTAATATAAGAGTGATAATCAGTAATATATTCTTCATTTTTCTTATTCTCTTTTCAAAGTTGTATTAATGTTTTTGTAAGTTTTCCTTTATATCGCAAGTGTTAAGCCGATAGGCGTCACTTGTGATGACACATTGGCGAAGTCTCCCGACTTCGAATTAAATAAAAAGTTCCAAGTGACACCTTATCATTCAAATTGAATTACTCTAGCTTGATCAGGCTGAAAATAGTATTCTTTTCCTTTATGACCTATTGTTATTCCAACATTGTTATGCAGTGTAATCACTTGATTTTTTACTTCTAGTACAAAGTTACCTTTTGATTTTGTTTTGATTGAAAATTCATTTGAATTCAACTTTGTACCGTTGCCTGTTACTAATATTAAGTCACCATTTTTTTCTTCTCCAATCAATGCATACTCTGCATCAGTGGTATGCCCTTCTGCTTTGATCAATTGTCCTTCATAGGAAGAAAAAACGTAATCTTTTCTGCCGGATTTGTGCTCTATTTTCAAACCTACTGCGGTATCAGGAATATTTTTAATCCCTTGTATGGTCTTAATTTGTTTTCCTTCTTTAGAGGTGAATGGTTCAAATACGGATACGAAAGGTTTGTTCCATGCTTCACCATATTGACGAGCGACCATGGTTCGATAAGGGGCTTTGCTCACTTCATACGGAATTCCACTCTTCTTTCTAAAAGATTTACAAGGTGGAGAGTCCATTGTAAATACTTCTCGTCCTTCCGTTCCTTTCATCCAAAGATTCATAAAAACATCGTCTTTTCCTTGAGGGAAATCTATTTTCCATTCTACTTGATAATCTTTATTTGTGCGAATAGATTGCTTATTCCATATATAATCTAACGCATATAAATGACCGCCAGCGAAGCCAAAATCATCATTCGGTTCCAATGTCAAAGATTCATTTTTGGAATTCATCACTTTTATACTTTGCCCTAAATTGTGATAATAGTAATCATGAAACTTATCTCCTCCCTTTTGTTTTTTAGATCTAAAAATATCGATATAATACCCCATTGTTTCCCCTGTCTTTATAATGCTTACCAATCTATTTTGATCACTTCTAGATTCAGGTTCTAAGAAATAAACATTAGAAAAAGTCACATTGGGAGCATACTCATTTTGTTGTTCCGAAGTGGGAAATTCATTCAATAAGTCGAAAGCATGATTACTTAGCATTTCTGTATAAGATGAAATCCCATCCACCATGACAGTATTATGTGCTGGAAACTGAGAGTAATATTCTAGGTAAATAGGATCAAGATAACCTGCTCCTTTTCCAGGGTCTGCTCCTTGAACAAACCCTTTGCCATACAATTCCAAGTTGATTCCATTGGCGTGCATATGATTTCCCAAAGAGGCATTCAGAGAAGCCATCAATCCATCAGTTCCCTTCCCTATTCTTTGTACATGCCAACTTACATTGGGAGCATAAAATGTAGGTGTGATATATTCTTCAAGATCTCCCTGCTTGTATTTTGGATTCAACACCAATGGTTGCGCACTGAAAAAAGAGGAAATATCTGTTTTATGCTTTCGTTTTGATTTATGCAGACCGTAATCAGGTGAAAGGCTATACAACAAAGCGGTGTACTCTTTTTCTTGTAGGTCGTTCTTATATTTTTGAGCTAAACGTATCACATTCTCAATTGCTTCTGTCTCTAAAGGTCCATAATAGGTATCTCCAAAACCAACCGTCTGACCATTAGGAAATGTATATTGTGGTAGAACTTTAATCGCTTTTTCCATTACTGGAGCGTAAGGTAAAAGGTTTACATTGAACGCATTATCAAAGTTGGTAATAAATTCCATCAGTGTTTTTGTAACTCCTTGAGCATAGCCGGGACATTCATTCCAAATTCCATTTTCAGCATCATATCCGTAATTCATAAACTTGGAAAGTGACCATTGTCTTGTGGAAGTGACATTAAGAATATAATTGATATAATACTGCCTACCTTTCTGATCTTCATAGTCGTCATCGTCCCCAAGCACCATTGTCGCTTTTAGAATAATATTAGCTTGATGTAAATTCCAATTGTTTTGAGGCACACCATTTTTTATCACTTGATCCATCCATCTCTTCAATGTAGCATCGTATAACTCCACCTTATCAGCTGATTGGTTTTCGATATAATGATGCAAAAAATCATATAGTATGGATACCGTTTCGAGGGATCTCTCGTGGATGACTTGGAAATGGGAAAACCCAACCAAAGTCTGAATATGGCCATTTAATAAATCAATCGGTTCTTTTCTATAAGACATTCCGGTCATGTAAACGTCAAAAAGGTCAAAGGCGAATTGAGCATACCGAACATCTCCTTCAAGCCAGTATAAAAAGGCTGATTCTTTCCCTAGTTTTAGAATTTCATTATTGATAGAAGAAATGATAGTACCCGTTTCTGATCGATCCGTCCATTCAAAAGGATGCCCCTCTTTTGATCGGTTAGGAAGATACATTCCCCTTTCGTCATCCATATAAGGAAGAATATCTTCAAGTTTCGGTCTCCCATAAACTGTGGTTGAATTTCTTGATCCATCAAATTTTACGGTGGGTACTGGAGCTTCTCCATCAGAGTGAGAATAATTAATCCCATTGACATATACATTTGAAGCTTTGGTTTTCCAATTCATCTGTAAACGAGAAACCATCCACTCGGGATCGTTGACATGCCTTTCGACATGAACATCAATTCTATCATGAAGATCACTTAATAACTCTTGCGCCCACTGCTCCTTTTTTATTTTTTGCTGTAACTCCTTCTTATTGGTTTGAGCCGTAAATATCCGAGGATAACTTTCTGGTAAATTATCTGGTACAGGAAACAGCATCGCCTCTTGAGCAAAGGCCATGAGATGTGTTCCCACCCATAAAATAATTGTAAAAACGATTTGTTGTTTGCGTTTCATTATCTCTCAGACTTTTAATTTTTGACCTTGCTATTGGTTTTAGCTTTTGAAATATAACGTGCACCACGACTGAAGTCATGGGCTAATGATACTGACTCCAACAACACTGAAGTGTTGCCTCCGTAATTAACCTTCAAGACTTCAGTCTTTGAAAGGTTTGTTTATCACCTGCCCACAGTTTTAACTATGGTGCAAGAAACACCTAAATACTTCTTTTCAGATACTTTAGTAGATTAAAAAAATTTATTTCAAGCCCATGAGTACACTATCCCAAGAGCATTAAATTCAGATATATAAGTTTTGACCGTATAGTTTATTGCTGATCCTTTTTATCGAATTAATGATGAATTGCTTAATTCTTTAAAATAGGAATTACATATTATAGTATAGATTCATTTCATTGTTTTACCACCAAAATCTTCACATTGAATGTTTGAATTGTAGTTTTTCTGAAGGAAAAAAAATACAATCGATTGTTTTGATGATTATTGAAGTGTTTATGACATTTATTACTTCTACAATGCTAAACTACGACTTTTATACTTATAAAAGCAAACATTTTGACTAAAAAATACAATCGATTGCATTTTATTTTAAATAACGAAGCCAAAAGTAAATTACTTATGGCTTCGATGCTTAAATCATCTCAATGTTGTATGTAGTTTAATTGCTTTTTCAAGCTGTGTACTGATTCATTTTTCATGAAATAAAAGTATAAAACACTATCTATTATTATTGTATTATTTATAGTAGTCAAATCATTAATCATTTGGAATAAAAAAGTAGAAACAGCAAGTCAAAGAATATAATTCTAAGGCTTGCTATTATGTACTAAAACTATTGTTTGATAACCTTAAACACTTTAGTCACACTATTATCAGTTACATGAATAATTAATATCCCGTCTTCCAAATTGCTTATATTTATTACACTACCACTATTTCGTTTTTTATAGATTAAACTTCCTGAAGTATTATAGATTTTTACATCTGTACCCTCTGCATTCTTAATATTCAAAATATCAGTTACAGGATTAGGGTAAATCCTAATTTCTGGAGAAAGAAAGTTTTCCATAAGTGATAAATTTCCTTCTCTTGAAGAGGATGAAGAAGTGCTAAATTCTAGCCAATCCAAATTGAACAAGTAACCACTTCCACCTTTAAACACCAAGTAGACATCATGCGTGCCGTTGGTTGATGAAATAGATGCTGTACTCGTTTGCCAAGAGTTCCAATTGCCTGTACTACCAATATTTACTGTCCCTATCAATGTACCCGACGCACTTCCCAAACGTACTTCAATACTTCCTCCATTCGTCTGACTTGATGCTCTTACTGCTATACTTTGAGCACATGTCAAATCAATATTATCATACCTTGCCCAGTCATTATTATGAACAAAACCTACGTTATTTCCTTCATCTACAATACCTGACATACCATTGAAATCTTCTGCTTGAATAGTTGAGAAAGAAGCACATGTAGCTGAAAACTCAAGCCAGTTAATGTTAATTCCTCCATTGGTAAATACCAGATATAAGTCTTGAGTATCAGAAACATTGCTGATGGGCGTTGTTACTGTAGTCCAATTTTGCCACTGCCCTGTCACAGGCACTGAAGCTGTTCCGATTAAAGTTCCAGAAGTGCTTCCCAATCGCAATTGTACAGTACCGCCTGTGTATCTGCTTGATACTCTTAAATCCACGGAGTTAGCACCATTACCAAAGTCTACATCGTCAAACTTGATCCAGTCATTGTCATCAACCCAACCTACATTTAAACCTCCTTCGTCACAAGGTTCAGTGTCTATGCCTGACTGATCACAGTAATTTTCAGCTTCAATTCTTGAAAATGCACTTAAGAAAGAACAACTGCTAGAAGGGCAATTTGTAGAACTTGAGATCGTATTATTTGATCCATTATTCGTTACCGTTCCACAAGAAATTACTGAATTGTAATTGGCTCCCGATGGAATTTCTACAGGATAAAAAGTATTGTTGGTCAGGTTTAAATAGTACCCTGTGTGATCATTTTGTGAAGAAGCATTTCCATTTTTCAGACCAACTCCATCAAAGTATCCACCTAAAGTAATTTTCAGGTTTTGATCTACAATCGCTTCAGATCCTGTAAGCGTGATATTGCCATGGTCATTGCCTAGATAAGCTACACTTTTCGATCCATTATAATACGGAACTTCTGCAGGTAAAATTGTAATATCTAAAGATGAAGGATCGTCATTATCGTAGGCACTTTTGTAGACCGGACCGTAAACACAATCAGAGCTTGAATTGGTTAATGTACCGCCAGCAAGTTGGTATCCGCCTTCACATTCTCGTACTGTACAACCTGACACAGTTACTGTTCCAGTAGCATGCGGTAAGGTCACTCCACCTCTCATTCTTTTCACATTACAATTTAAGACGGTCGGGCTTGAAGTTCCTCTTTCAATAAATACTCCATTGACCACTGTTTCCCCTGCATTATAAGCTCTGATTCCTTCTTCTCCCAGGCTCATCATATACCCTGCCGGTAATTTATAACCCCAAGTCGTCATAAAATCTACATTATCCGCCGGAGAACCTGTTCCTTCCTCTGCCAACATATCATCTGTAGTTCTCACCTCTCCTTCAACATAGCATCCTTCGATTTTTGGATTGCTTGCCGCTTGCATAAAAATACAATGCCCGTACGAACGATGAATGAACGTACTATTCAGCACATGATTTGATTCTCCTCTCACCAAACAAGCACTGTGTTTTCTATGTGCAATGATATTGTTGGTGCCTCCTTTCCCAAAAGCATCACCATAACCATATGGATATGAACCTTTTATGGTTACATGAAAATCTTGAATCCGATTATTTTCTCCGTCCATGACTATGTTGCATACCCCTTTTGAAGGAGCATCATTTACAGTACCATCATCCACCATTGTCAAACCTTTCAAGACGTTATCACTTCCGGTTATTTGTAATTCCCAGATTTGTTTGCTTCCTGCTGAAGTAAACAGATCCGTGTCAAAATTGATGGTTACACCCGTAAAATCGTAAGTGCTATTGTTCCCTGCAAAGTGCATTACCGTTTTCGTATAACTGTCAAAATAGGGAACATCATACCCCCAAGCCCCACTAGCGATGTCTGATGCATCGATAGTGTAAGTACCTGGAGCGAGTTTTACATTTGCATTGTTATCATCCAAATAGGGTTTCAATGCACTTAAGGAATTAACGACAGTTTGAGAAAATACTGAATTAGTGAGTAATAACAGTAACGGAATTATTGCCAGACAAAATCTTATGCTTCTTTTATTCTTGTTCATGGCCTTATTCTTTGATGATTTTTAATGATTTCACAGCATCCTTCCCTAATAGTTTTAATACATACACACCATCAGTTAAAGAAGAGAAGTCAATACTTAAAGCACTGTCATTTTCTGGAATTTCATCTTGATGATAAACACTACCATCAACACCATACAATTCAAAAGCAGTATAAGTTTGAACTGGAAGTGAAAGTGAAAGTTTGTCCTTCACAGGATTGGGATAATACATCACAATATCAGATTCCAAAGTCTTCATTTCGTTGGTTGATTGCCTAGAATTTGAAGACACAAAATCAAATCTCCATTGTTGATCAGCGTCAGAGCTACTGCTTGCACCTAGAGTAACACTCTGATTCACAGCTCCTCCACTTCCTCCATCTAAAGAGAAGTTTGTCCCTCTTTTCTGAAGTCGGTAATGTCCATTTCCTGCATCAATTTTCTCCCATTGTTGCCCCCAATCTGTATCATCGCGAGCTGATAAAACTACATTTTGACCATTTGTACCCGCATCGCCACCATCTAAACAATAGCCAGAATTTAATTTTTCATAGGCGAAAAAACCTCCACCTAAATTGATTTCTGTCCAAGTCAAATTATCATGTTGCACAAAATTGTAAAGTTCTACAGAACGCCCTTCTATATTTCCGCCATTACTTCCACCATCTATCGCATATCCAGTAGCATTTCTTTTGATCAATTGATAATTAATGTCTGTGCTAATTTCCCCTGCATAGACTTCAACTTCGGCTAAAGAAAGCGTACCTGTTCCATTGATTTGTACTCTGATAATGTTGCCATAAGCACCACCTGCATTTACAGTTTGTGAAGGAGCAGGATGAGTAGCAAAAGTTTCAAAATACGTGGTAGTTGTGCCATTAATGACCGAAACAGTATAATCACTCAATCTATCCATACAACAGTTTGTTCTATTGAAAACTACCACTTCATCAATGCTGTAAGTACCACCCAGATTAACTTCCCACCATGGATTGTTTTCATTAGGTGATGTATGCGTAACAGAATTATTGGCCCAATTGCCATTTGTGTTTCCATCAATAGCTCTAGAAGCAGATCCGCCATAATCTGTAGAAGACTGACTCGCAACACCATTCAATGCTATATTATCATTTAAAGAAGGGCAATTTGATGAACCAGAAACGTTATTTTGAGAGCCATTATCTGTCACATTTCCACAAGATTTTATGGTATTATTTCCACTTCCTGATGAGATGACCATAGGGTATTGGGTGTTATTGTTGAACTCACAAGATTGTGCATCGAAGTTATTTTGAGAAGGAGAATTCGTTCCTAAGAGACGTACAATATCCTTTGAGCCTCCAAACTTGATTTTAAAATCTTGATTTACAACCGTCTCAGTCCCTGTAAGTGTAATCTCATGATTACTTCCTCCAACATAGGCAACTGTTTTCGAACCATTATAATAAGGATCAACGGCAGGGATGATGGTAATATCTGCCAAGTACCCATTGTCTGATCCATAAGTATTTTGATACACAGGTCCGTAAGCTAGGTCTGCTTTACAATTTGTCAATGTACCGGAACCCAATGAAAAGCCGTTTTCACAAGCAATTGCTGTACAGCCCTCCACATATTTTGTACCCGTAGCATGAGCAACAGTGACTCCCGTTCTCATATATCTTACCGTACAATCTATCACAGTGGGGTTGTCGGTTCCTCTACTGATCTCCACCCCATCGACATAAGTTGTTCCTGCATTATAGGCTCTAATGCCTGCCTCACCCAAACTCATCATATATCCTGGAGGTAATTTATAGCCCCATGTGGTCATAAAATCAACATTATCAGCCGGAGAACCTGTCCCTTCTTCTGCCAGCATATCATCAGTTGTTCTTACTTGACCTTCCACGTAACACCCTTCAATAGTGGGGTGACTGGCCGCTTGCATAAAAATAGCATGTCCGTAAGAGTGATGGATAATTGTAGTGTTTTTCAAATGGCTGTAATTCCCTCTAACATTGATTGCCGAGTGCTTATAATGATAGATTACAGGACCTCCACCTTTACCAAAGGCATCACCGTATCCATAAGGATAAGAACCTCTTACGGTAAGATGAAAACCATCAATCAGGTTATTTGAGCCGTCCATATGGATATTTGTTGCTCTTTTTTGAGGACGATCATCGACGGTTCCATCATCGATCATGGTCAGGTTTTTAAGAACATTGTTGTTCCCTAAAGTTTGAAGGTGACTGTAATCTACGTTCCCAAAAGCACGCATTACATCGGTATTGATATAAAGGGTTACGCCTGTAAAATCATACGTGCTGTTATTCCCTTCAAAAACGAAAAGTGGATTACCAAAATCCCCATTTGCAATATCATCTGCATCAATATAGTAGTTTCCGGGAGCCAATTTCACATTTGCATTATCATCATCCAAATAAGGTTTTAATGCACTTAGTGAATTGACTACAGTTTGGGCATAAAGAGTGGAGGTAAATAAAAAGAAAGTTGTCAATGTAAATAGTTTGATGAACGCTTTCGATAAAACGCCAGAAAAGTTGATAACATATTTCATCATAATAAAAGTATTAAAATGTAATAGAAAATGTGTTGAGTGATTATTGAAAATCATAAAGCCATCATAATGGAGGCCGGTGAATTTAATTCAGGGCTTCATCAAAAGTATTTACACATTATTAGACATAACGGCCTACCTATGTTTCGCATAAGAGAATAGGGGGCTTTTTAGAAGTAATCATGAGTTACTTCTAATCATTTCGATAAGATATTTGGTTACGTCAGTCTATTTATATTAGAGTAATTCTTTTATAAACTAAATTATAGCAAACTTTCAATCGACATTTCTGCAAGATTTTTAGATCTACTTTCAAACACCCTTCTTCTTCATTTTTGTCTTGACACAAAAACGAAGCAAAAAAGTCAAGGCTTTGAAGGCCGAGGGTCGAACTACCAAACTAAAATGGCAGAAAGTCCACTACGTGCATATTAAGTGTTAGCGTCATTCGTGTCTTATAGATCCTCAGAAACCTCCTGATTTCTAAAACCATAAAAATTTGAAAACTTAGTTTACATTGTTCTTAATAATTCATTTCATTTTGCTGGTTGAATAAATCGGACAATTAAAATAATAACTTGATTGCGCAATCTTAATTTCAAGAGACCTCTTAAAATGTCATTATGTATAATTGTTATTATTCAATAAGTTTTGTTCTTCTAATACATATACCATTAAATGTGCAAACTCACTAATGTGGAGCCTGAATACAGTAATAATTACACTTATTTAATTTATGTAGCAAATCTATATCGTTTTACACATGCAGAGAATTATTTATCCAAAAAGATGGGGTAACATTGGTAACAAATAGGTGTTACAATGGTACCCCAAATTAAAATAATTCAATAATATACAGCAATAGTTATATTACACTGAATAAGTCTTAAATATCGATTTTGGTTTCTGTTTTCTTATTGCTGGCATATACCGACGGTAAGACTTTGTATTCTGCCTTAAAACATTTTGAAAAATACTTCGGATTGGAGAAACCCACCTCATAAGCAATTTCTGAAATGGTCAGATTACTGGATTCCAACAGTTGGCTTGCCCTTTTTAATCGAACGGCTCGGATAAAATCAGAAGGTGATTTACCCGTCAGCATTTGCACTTTTCTATATAAATGTCCTCTACTAATATCTAGTTCACTGCTTAGTTCTTCTACAGTAAGATTGGAATTGGAAATATTATTTTCAATGAAAATTAAAGCTTTTTGAATCAACTTTTCATCAATACTTTCCACTTTCGCATCGGTTGGGTTGGCTTCCAGCTTTTTGCTAAAGGCTTGCTGAAGTTTTGTACGCTGTTCCAATAAACTATGGATTCTTGATTCAAGGACATCAAAATTAAAAGGCTTAGAAACGTATTGGTCTGCTCCACTTTCAAAAACTTGCACCTGTGATTCTTCAGAAGTTTGAGCGGTAAGTAATATGACCGGAATATGCGAAGTTCGAATATCTTCTTTCACCTTTTTACAAAGTGAATTTCCATCCATAACCGGCATCATTATATCACTGATGATCAAATCAGGGAAGTTGTTGATGACTTCCTCCCAGCCTTCTTGTCCATTTTTAGCTTCTATTACATTGAATTTGCCTTTTAAATTACCCACCAAAAACTTTCTGAAGTCTTCATTGTCCTCTACCACCAATAAGTTCGGAGTTTTTCTAGAGTGCTTCACCTCTGTCTCCTTTTTAAACCATGCTTTCTTATTTTTTATCACATTTGGTTTATGCAACGGAAGTGTTCCTTCTTCTATCTTCTCAAGAGGTAGTTTCACACTAAAACAGCTTCCTTCACCTAGTGTACTTTCCACCGTAAGTTGTCCACCGTGAAGTTCCACATATTCTTTCGCCAAAGATAAACCAATACCGCTTCCTTCCCTATTGGTCACATTTGGAGTGTCAATTTGATAAAAACGATTGAAGATATTTTCCAAATGTTCTGGAGCGATTCCTATTCCTGAGTCTTTCACTTTAATCGTCAATGAGTCCTTTTCTTTGTTGATTGAAAGCGTGATTTTTCCATTTTCAGGAGTGAATTTACAGGCATTGGAAAGAAGGTTGAGAAGTACTTTTTCTAATTTATTATAATCAAAAGTGCTTCTTAAAGAGTCTATTTCAGTGTGGAATTCTAAACTGATATTTTTCGATTGCGTCAGATCATCAAAGGAATGTAGTAACTCTTCTGTAAAGGAAACCACATCTGTAACACTTCGCTTGAGTTGTAATTGGTTGGTGCCGATCTTTTGAAAATCTAATAGTTGATTGACCAAATTCAACAAGCGTTTGGCATTTCTATGAATCAATAAATGCTGTTCCTCTTCTTCGGGGTATTTATTAGATTGTATGATTTTTTCTAAAGGCGTAAGTATTAATGCCAATGGCGTTCTGAACTCGTGACTTACATTCGCAAAGAAGTTGATTTTCAAGTCATTCAACTCTAATTCTTTCTTGTTTTTGATCCTTTCTGTCCAATATTTCCATATTTGATAAGCAATCAAAAGAAGTACAATTGCATAAAAGCTGTAAGCCCAAACTGTAAACCAAGGGGCAGGTAAAACTTCTATTTCAATTGAAGTCCCTTCTTCATTCCAATACCCATCACTGTTGGAAGCTTTCACTACAAATGTATAATTCCCCGGATCAATGTTGGTATAGCTTGCCTCTTGTTTATTCCTTACATAATTCCAATCGTCTTCAAAACCCACCAATTGATAAGCATATTCACTTTTCTTTGAAGAGGTATTGGTCAACGCTACATAATCAATGCTAAAGTCATTTTGATAATATTTCAGAGTTATTTCTTGGGATAAACTGATATGAGATTTCAAAGGCGAATTTTCTCCTCCAATAGGAACTTCTTTATTGGAGATTTTAAAACCCTTCAATCTCAATTTTGGAATATAAAGATTGTCTTTGATTTGACTTGGATCAAAAATCACTAGACCATAATTCCCACCAAACAACAATTGTCCATCGGTGGTTTTACATTGCACATCGGGCCAATATTCATTGGGTTCCAGTCCATCCAGAGTATTATAGTTTTTAAATCGACCTTTTTCAATTTCAAATTTTGAAATCCCTTTATTGGTACTCAACCATAGGTTTCCATTATTATCACCCAACACCCCTTTAATGGAGTTACCTGCCAATCCATTTTTTTTTGTATAACTAATGAAGGAATTGGTTTCAGGGTCATATTTATTCAGACCTAGTCACCCAACACCCCTTTAATGGAGTTACCTGCCAATCCATTTTTTTTTGTATAACTAATGAAGGAATTGGTTTCAGGGTCATATTTATTCAGACCTAGTGATGTTCCAATCCAGAGGTTTTGATTTTCATCTTCATAAATACTTTGAATGATATTTCCTGAGATGCTTGTCGTATCCGACGTAGAATTTAAAAACCTTTTAAAGGTTCCTTTCTGACTGTCAAACAGATTCAACCCCTTCATGGTACCTACCCAAATTTCATTTCTAGAATCTTTAAAAACTTGTTTTACTCTATTATCAGAAAGGGTATTTTCATTGGCTCCATTTTGATAATTGACAAACTTTTTTGTGATGGTATTGTAGATATCCAAACCATGATGTGCATGCCCAATATACAGATCGTCCTGCTCTTTCAACAGTGCATAAATCGACTCTGACTTTAAACTGTTGGGGTTGTTTGGATCAGGTCTGTAGCTTTTGAAAGTACCTTTCTTTTTATCGAAATAATTTAGTCCGTCTAATGTTCCTACCCACAAAAAACCTGGTTTGTCTTCTGTGATGCAAAAAATATAATCATTACTTAAACTGTTCTTATCGTTCTTATTGGCTTCATAATGCTCAAAAGTGTGAGTGTTTGCATCAAACCTGCTTAGCGTTCCTCCCACTTTTGTACCGATCCAAATCTCCCCTTCAGAATCTTGATACATGGATCTTACCCTATTGTTTCTCAATCCATTATCAAGATAGTTATCATCAATAGTATTAAAAGGCTTTCTGTTTTTATCAAAAATATTGACACCTGCATCCAAAGTTCCCAACCAAATATTCCCATATTGATCTTCTAGCCAACTTGTGATTGTATTACTGTTGATACCTCTCTTTTGGTATTTATTGTATCTGAGCGTATTGATTTCTCCATTCTTTTTCCTCAAAACAACACCCACATCTCTTACGCCTAACCATCTGTTACCTTCTGAATCGATTTGCAGAATACTGGTATTTCCTTTGAGGCCAAATGGAATTTTTTCTTCTTCAATAATAAAGTCTGATGACAATAGATAATACTCATCATAATCATGGTTAACGGCGATCAAAACTGAAGCATCTTCCTTCAAAGTCAAACTATTGATACTGCTTCCTTGTAAGAAAATGTAGTTATTCGCATTAGAGGAGCTACTGAGTATTTCAAGTCCTTTGATGCTTCCCACCATAATTCCCCATTGTGGGTGCTCCAATAAACTTTGGATCTGATTACTGATAATGGAAGAAGGGTTGTTTTTATCGTGAACATAATGTTTGATCAAATTGAACTGAGCGTCCAAACAATACAAACCATTACCGTAAGTTCCCACCCAAATATTCTGCTGTGCATCAATCAAAATAGCTGTTACCATCAACGGTATATCATCTTCTTTCTCTAAAGCTACTCTAGTGATTTTATAAGTCGTAAGGTCCAGTTTATTTAATCCCTCTTGGGTTCCGATCCATAAATTATCATGTTTGTCTTCCGCCAAAACGGTCACCATATTATTACTCAATGTTGCAGTATCGGAGGTTGAGTTTGTAAACGATTGGAAGTTATACCCATCATATTTTGACAAACCGCCATTAGTCCCCAGCCAAATCAGTCCATTCGCATCTTCATAAATGGTATTGACATAGTTAGAAATCAATCCATCCTTGATGGAAAGATGACGAAATTCTATTGGAGTTTTATTCGCAAATACAGATGTTACAAAAGCATTAAAAAGTAAAAAAAGTAATAGTAATCTCATATAAAAAAATCAGGTTAATCTTAAAAAGTGTAGCAGATCATTCCATTATATCTCACTTATTTTGAAGGGGAGATTTCCTTTTTGTATTATAAATATGATAAAAAAGTGATAACTATTAAAATGGAAATGGGATGTACTTCTTAAAACTTTAAGTTTTGGGGCTTAAATTAATGTATCTTCAAAACTAATTGTGTAGAATACCTACAGGCACGAATGTGAAGCCTAAGCATCATTCGTGCCCTATAGGTCAACAGAAATCTTCTGTTTTCTAAAGCTTACAACTTTCTTAATAACGAATGAAATAGACTTTGGACTTCATTCTAAAGTTTTGAAAAAGATTTAAGATTCAATTGTAAAGGAACACCCGCTTTCAATTCTTTTTCGATGGAAGAATTGGCATAACGTAGTTTCACTTTTTGATTGAACTTTGATTTTAAAGTGATCTCCAAAAGCTTTCCATCTTTCCACTTTAGATCTACTTCCACATTTCCACGAGCTTTTAAACCTGATATACTCCCCGAACTCCACGCCTCTGGCAATGCTGGTAAAAGGTGAATTTCACTTGTATGGCTTTGCAATAGCATTTCTGCCACACCTGCAGTATAACCGAAATTACCATCGATCTGAAATGGTGGATGTGCATCAAATAAGTTGGCATATAGACCGCCATGTTTTTGTTCCTTTGAGGCATCCACAAAACGGAATAAGTTATTGATGATTTTATAAGCGTGATTACCATCAAACATTCTTGCCCAGAAATTAATCTTCCATCCCATACTCCAGCCTGTCGCCTCATCTCCTCTTAATTCTAAGGTCTTTCTCACGGCTTTGTACAAATCTGGCGTTTCATTTTTTGTAATCTGATTGCCAGGGTGAAATCCATAAAGGTGTGATAAATGTCTATGGTGCTCGTTCGTCTCCTTAAAATCCATTTGCCATTCCTGAAGCTGTCCTTTTGCCCCTATTTTATAAGGTAAAAGTTGCTTATATTTTTGTCTTAATTCTGCTCTGAAATCAGGATCTATATTCAATATTTCAGAAACTTGAATTACCCTTTCAAAATTTTCTTTGATGATGGCCATATCCATAGTACAACCTTCACTCGCCGAAGCCGTTTTTCCATCAGCATAATAAAAAGAATTCTCTGGTGATGTACCCACCGGAGTTACCAAATAACCCTCCTTATTTTCTACTAACCAATCCGCATAAAATTGAGAAGCTCCTTTTAACAATGGATAAGCCTCTTCTCTTAAAAATGTAGTATCAGCAGTGAAGGCATAATGTTCCCATAAATGACTCGTCAACCAACCCGCACCCAATGGCCAAAATGAATATTGGACGGCATTATCGGCAGGGTAAGAAGTCCTCCAAATATCTGTATTGTGATGGGCTACCCAACCTGATAAACCATACATTTTTCGGGCGGTCTCTTTGCCTGTGATGGCTAATTCTTTGGTCAATCTGAAAATTGGTTCATGACACTCTGATAAATTTGTCACTTCAGCGGGCCAATAATTCATCTGTGCATTGATGTTCATGGTATAAGCCGAGTTCCAAAACGGAATCTGCATATCATTCCAAATTCCTTGAAGATTTAGAGGTTGTCCTCCTTTTCTTGAACCTGAGATCATTAAGTATCGTCCATATTGAAAAAGTAACGCATTAAGTGCCGGATCATGATTCGTTGCATACTCCTCAAGACGATGTTTTGTCGTTTTGCCTTTGCTGTCTACATCACTTTCAAGTTGAAAAGAAACTCTATCAAATAAGTTTTTATAATCTTTGCAATGTGTTTTCTTTATCTCTTCAAATGTTTTATTTGAAAGGTGTCTGAGGGTGGTCCTATTCAATGCAGATGGATTGATACCATTTCTTGAAGGACTTCTGTCAAAACCATTAAAACTTGTAGACATCGCTAACAACAATACCACTTCATCAGCACCAGTGACTGATAATCCTTTTGAAGTAGAAGTAATTTCTCCCCCTTGATTTCTCACTTCCAAGCGTGCCTCAAACCACATTCCTTTCCCATCGACCTCATTCCCATAAAGCACCTGCTTTGCTATTTCTTTCCTGCTTCCATCAGCATTATAAATCTCTGGATACTTGTGGTCATCACCATTTCTCTCCACATTTTCTAAGGTTCTCCTCAACACAAAACCTGGCGCTTGACCTTTGAAAATAAGCGTATTGCCTTCCACTTCCACTTTACATTGTGGATGTACAGCTTCAAAATGTGTTTTGAAATTGATGGATTTACGCTGACTTGCACTTAATTTTATGGCGATCACTTGATTAGGATGACTTGCCAATGTCTCTCTTTTGTATTCAACTCCTTCTTTTTGATAAGAGACATGAGAAATGGCCTCTGAAATATTTAAATCTCTTTTATAATTTGAGATTTCTCCTTCGCCAAAATTAAACTTCAAATCTGCAAAAGGCTGATAACTTTGATGTAAACGACCAAGCCATTCTTTAGCCATAATTTTCTCTGCCTCTTTGTATTGTTGTGCATTAATCAGCTCCCTCACTTCTTGGAAAGTGGGCTGAATATTGGTGCCTTTATAATTGGAAGAAGGCTCACCAGAATAAAGTGTATTCTCATTTAATTGATAATGTTCTTCCAGTGCCCCACCATAAATCATTGCCCCTTGTCTACCGTTTCCAATGGGTAAAGCTTCCGTCCAAGTTGTAGCCGGATGATTGTAACTTAATAGTAAATCTTCCTCTTCTTCCAAACTCGTTGAACACGCACTGAATAATAAAAGAAAGGAGATAAGTAGTGTTTGTTTCGTTTGTTTCATCGGTACTATTTTAATGCTTTATATTCCAAAATTGGAGCTTCTAACAATGGCTTTCTCTTCGTGTGTTTTTTGACTCCAAAATAGTTGGCTTTACCTTCAGGATGCGGAATTGATTTCAAGATAGGTTTTATTTTTGGAGTGATACCCAATGTCACTTTTTCCCCTTTTTTAAGAGAAATACGAAACTCTCCCTCTTTCACTTTTTCAATTTTGAACTGCTTCCCTTTACTTATTTGAAAAGCGTTTTCCCAACCAGGAATTTTAAGTACACACTCCTTTCCTGCAAGGCTTTTCACCTCCACCCATTTTATCTCTTTTTCTTGGAGAGACGCACTCACTTCAAAACCTCCTTGTGCTAGTAAATTGGAGAAAGATGCTTCTTCCCATTTTTCTGGAATAGCAGGAAAAACCCTAACTTTTCCTCCCCAACTTTGAAGGCTATATTCCATGATGGATGAGGCCCCACTTAAGGGTGTTTCAATCACAGGATTACTGCCTTCCATATAAAAAGTATTGGGTAGAAAATGAGCTCTACCAATTTCTGCATCTAAAAAAGTTTGCATAATCGCCTCTGCTTCATTGCCCATACCCAATGCGGAATATAATGAGGATGCTCCCGTAAATGAATACCCTGCCAATGCTTTTCCATCATCAATATGATGCCAATGCAAAACTGATTTCACTACTAAATCTCGGTCTTTTTCACTGTCAGGGTCCAACTGAAATAAAGGATACAATGCCAATAAATGAGAGTAATGACGGTGCGACATATCTACAGGCTGATCACTGCCTATCATCAATCCGTTTTCATCCGTTGGGTAATCAATGAGGTCGTTTAAAATCCCTTTCCAATGTGTTATTAACTCAGCATTGGCATTAAACTGTTGACTTAAAGCAATTGATTCATTCAGTAGCCATCTTAGTACTGCTAGATTATAATTGGTGTTATGAAATGATTTAAATCCTTTATACTCAGGCGAACCCATGGGCGTCAGTTCATATTTCCCTTCATCATTTTGAATCAATTTATCCTCATATTTTTTGATGATTCGTTTGGCTTTAGGCAACCATTTTTCAAGAAGTGCTTCATCATCTCCTTGATAATCAAAATACAGCCAATAGTTGTGCAGTGCCCAACCGTAATCACCTAAGCTTTTTCCGGTTCTATTTCTCATAATCCATTCAAACTGATCATCAATCAACTCAATGTAATTGTAAGCGATATCTTGATGGTTACTGGTATTGAAAGGCCAATACGTCAATTGTACATTCAGATTCCACCACAACCCAGGCCATGAAGTATTTTTAAAATATACTCCATTCAAATCCAAGGCAGGTCCACCAACTCTGGAACAGGTAGCGAGTTTATACAATTGAATCCAATAAAACGATTCCATTCTATTGTCGGGCATTGATAAAAATGATTTTTGATAAAAGGAATGCCACCATTTTCTTGTTGCCTTCTCTAGTTTTTTCACCCCAAGCTCAACCCCTTTTTGAATTTCCTTCACCGCTACTTTCTCTGAGATGTTGGAAGCCGGCACTTCATTGGCGGTCGTTAAAAATAATGTTGTCTTAGCCCCTTTCTTTTCAGCCTTCCATGCTGTTGCATAATCACCTCCAGCTTCTAATTTTTGTACACAAACATTGACTCCATCAATGACTTTTTGTTCGGGTAAATGTGGATTAAATTGATAATCATCTTTATACCTTTCATACATCAAATGGGCTCTCGGGCATGACGGATCACCGGGTAGCCACTCATATTTAATAGGACATTCTTTTCCTTCTTTTTGCTCTGAAGAAGTTAATTCTATGATTTGAAGCATCTCATCATAAGCCGTAAAAGCTCTAAAATCGATTTGCCCTAAATCTGTATAAATCGTACCCCTCACTTCTGCATTCCAAAGGTCTTGACGTAATGAGGCATTGAGGATTTTTCCTTCGGGACGAATGACCATTTTCCCAATATCAAGTCTTGAAAAATCCAATAAATTGGCCCCGTCTATTCCCATTGAAGTTTTCTTATCGGGTGCTTTTCTATGATCGGTTACATCTTGACGACCAATATGAAAATTAAAGCGGTTTTCATCTAATTTTGCATACATCATCATGCCTAGCTGTCCATTCCCTACAAAGGCCCCTTCTGCCCATTGTGAAGGAATTTCCTCCCAAATCAAATCATGTTGTGCCATAAATGATGGCCAGTCAATTTTGCTTTTTACTTGTGCCCTAACTAAGCCTGTTTTGAAAAAAAATAGGGCTAAGATTAATATGTAATAGTGCTTTTTAAAGTGCATGGTCTTCGTTTTTTATTTGATTGTATCGTTTAATTTTATCACCATATTCCAAGTTTTCGAACCATTTGAAAATCCACCTTTTCCGTCCATCGTTGCAAAGAAAATATGCGTTGGTTTTCCATTCTCTACAAATACAAAAGGCCTTTCTAGTTGCCCTTGTTGTTGTACCTTTCCATTACTCCAAGTGACATTACGAGTATAAGCCAATGGGTTTTTATCTAATTTCCAATGCATACCATCTTTAGAGTGAGCGAGTATTCCTCCATGATGATGATTGACAATCTTTCCTCTCATATCTTTTGCAATCATATGATAACCGTTCTCATCGCTCCAAAGGTGAGGGTCCTCTACTTCACCAAATTTATCTTTAGAAAAAATCGGCTGTTCACTGATCGTATAGGGTCCATGGTATATTTTAGCAGTTGCAACACCAATAAATTGATCTGTATGAGTCAGTTCATCCTCTTGGTAACTTCTCCCCTTAAATAACAAAATCACTGTCCCATCCTCCTTTATTAGTGGAGAAGGGTTAGAAGTCAAGAAACTATAATAAGAATTTGGTTTTACGTCAATAATAGGGTGGTCTAACCTTTTCCACGGTCCATATGGACTTTTTGAAGTCGCAACACCTACTCTTTTCCCCCACCTGCCTGCAATACACCACTTACTTGATAAAGTCAGCTGATCTGCATTCTCTTCAGAGACATCTTCAAAAGGATGAGTAGACCCCATGTAGAATAAGAGAAATTCATCCTTGTACTTTACAATTTTAGGATTATGACATGATCTCCCATCCCAATATTGAGCACCTCTGGCACCCAATGCAACCTCTTGAAATTTATATGGACCTTCCGGCTTGTCTGACACCGCATGTACAATTTCCGAAGCGATCATCCATCCAGGATGAAATTTTAAGTATTTAGGCCACCTTGATGCATACATATGATATTGGCCATCTTCACCTTTGATAACAGAACTTCCCCAAACCCAATAATCATCCATTTCTAATCCTCCATCCACAGGTGCTACTCCTAAATTATTATAGATACTATTTTGACCATTTATGGGTGCTATGGCTGTTAAAAAAAGAACTATAATTAAGTAGTGTATTTTTTGGATCATAAGCGTTGAAATTGATATCTAAATTTGAATTGGTACACTGTAAACGAAGTTATCGTCAACTTTCAATCGATCTTTCCTCAAGACTTTTATGTTCTACTTCCAAGCTACCTTCTTCTTCATTTTTGTCTTAACACAAAAACGAAGCAAAAAAGTCAAGGCTTTGAAGTCAAAAGCTAAATTCCATTCCTCTCGCCTAAATGATTTTAAACTCGCTAAAGCTCAAACAAGAAAATCATTTTTAACGGCTCAATACATGAAATTCTTAACGCTTTTCCCTTCAAGGCCGGGGGAGCACTACCAACCGGTTTAGGTAGAAAGTCCCCTGGCGCGAATGTTAAGCGTAAGCGTCATTCGTGTCCAACAGATCATCAGAAATCTCCTGATTTCTAATTGCGATAATTTAGTTTACAGTGTACTTTGTATGTAACAACTGATAAATCTTATTTTTTAATAATCTTCTCATTCGACAGAACGGTATTATCACTTCTCACTCTAATGATATAAACCCCTTTTTGAAGCTTTCTCAAATCGATTGTATTTTCTACTTTATTTAATTTAGAAGTGGATACAAGGCTACTTGCACTATTGATGATCTCTAATTCTACATTTTGATTATTGCTCTTATTGATCACCTTCATAAAATCGATTACTGGATTAGGATAAATCTCTATTGTCTTAGGGTTGCTATCAATAGAAGTTACATTATCTTGAACAACCACTACTTTCTGAGTTGCAGACACTGATTTATATTGGTCTGTTTCAATATTTGATACCGTCACTTCTGCTTCACCTATACCTCTGACACGTAGTTTCCCATAAATATATTCAACCACAGCATCATCTGAACTTGAATACGTTAATTCAAGATCTTCGATATTAATTGTCGCTCCCGGGTCGAAATCCTTGGAATCGAGCGTTTTGGTTTCAATCTCTGGGAAAGTAATGATTGGAGTTAACTTCGAAATTACCAAAGTTCGTGTTATACTTTCAGCAGGTAAAAAACGAGCATCACCAGCTTGAGACGCGATAATATCGACAGTTCCTGCACCTACAATTTTCATTTTTCCACCAATAAAATAAAGGATCTCCCTATCAGAAGTATTGTAGTTGACCTTTAAGAAAGACGAGGCTGTAGCTCCTGGGTCAAAATCTTCATCTGTGATTAGCTTTGGTTCGTCAAACTCAGGAAAAGTTATTGTTTGTGCTTGCTTATCGGGTACTGGAACACCATAAAGTCCAAATTCTGAGAGTAATACTTTAGGTTGCCCTAATCCTTCTACGGAGGCTGACAGATTTTTGGAACTACCCACATTAAAATACTCTATACTTACCGAATGATATCCTGGAGCCAGACATATTACACCTGACCTTTCCTGTGAAGGATGTAAACCGTCATTATCTACTACTTCTACATCATCAACAGACAGGCGTGATCCATCATCAGAGGCCGTGTAAAAAGTATATTCTCCTCCTTTTGCAATGTTGATATAGCCATTAAACACTAGGCCGAAACTAGTTTGGATGCCCTCAATATTCAGGTCTACTGATGAGTGTATACCAATGCTCTTTGCAGAATAAGTTTTAAAATCTGGAATTTCACTCCAAGTTCCTTCATAATACGTATAATTGATTTGCCCTTTTAAAAGATCTTCCGGGGGAACAATACCAGAATTTTCACATGGAACCGTAGCAAATAAAGAAGTTAACGCTCCTTTTTTAATACCTGGACCTTCGTACATCACAGAAAGTTCTGCATCGTCTGATTGATTGAAATATTGTATTTTAAAACTATGATAATCTTTATCCAGACAGACTGTTGCTTGTTGCTCATTATTAGATTGGCTTCCATCATATTCAATTACTTTCTCCCCATCAATCCATAAGTTCAAGGCCTCATCAGAAGTAGTATAAAAAGTGTAGCTTCCTTTGAGATCCATATTAATATAACCATCAAATTGTAGAGCGTAACCACTGCTTTTTTGTGCAATATCAAGGTGAATATTATCCGTAAAGCCTTCTTCTTTTGCTTCTAGATTATCAAGGTTAGGCAGTTCTTCCCAGTCCCCTTCAAAGTATTGATAATAGACGCCTTCCTGAAAATTATCTGAAGCTTTAATTCCAGACCAAGCCTCCTCACAATCAGATGGAGTTCCTTCTTCTAAAGAAATGTTTTTCAAAGTAAATGAATTAGAAACACCACTAATATTCACCTTCATGATTTGTACACCTTCTTTTAGGATGATATCACTCGCTACAACCAACTCTTTCCAATCTGTCATCCCTTGTGAATCTTCTCCTCCAAATGGAACCGTAATTTCCTCCGTCTTATCTTCTCCATCAAATGAGAATTTTAGTTTGCCATCCGTACTTTCTGAAGCATATCTAACTTTAATGGTATAAAGTCCAGCTACGGGAACAGCAATTGTATAGTTCAGCCATTCACCACTTTCTAAACCTGTGAGATTATAACCGCCTTCGCTACATTCCTCTATATCCACTGATTGATCCAAACGATATTCTCCTCCTTCATTGGTATCAGAAAGGTCGAAATAGGTTTTGTCATTTCCGTCTAATACAAAGTGGTCAAAATTTACAGCTTCAATTGTGGTAGGCAATGTGTGCATACCAAAAGTTGGGACTTGATTGGTGAAGCTTTGAACAGGGTCGCCTTCTGCTCCTTTTATTCTATGATAAAAAAGATGTCCGAATGAAGGGTGATCTGTGTAAGTACCTGCATTTTCATAGCCACCTCTTGCTTCAAGTGCTAAACTATCGGCTCTATTCACCCATTTATATTTTTCTTGGTCAAGATGTAACCTATCCTTGTAATGTCCTAATATCAATTGTGGCAATGGAATTTGATCATGCTTCCCTCTTGTCAGGTATTCTTCATCATGAATTAAATGAGCTGTCCAAGGATTAATTTTCAAAGATTTCCATCTTCCCGAACGATCTGTTCTTTCTATAAATTCTCCTGATGCTACAGTAGGCTCCCAAGGTTCTTCTTGATCCGGAAAAGAATAGTTATAACTTATATTATATCGATAAGCGAATTCTAACCCCAACAACAATCGATTATCTGAAAACCCATAAATATCGTCACCTTGATTCCAAGCCATTTCACACATCGTTGCAATAATAGATATTCCACCAAAAGCGTGAGCTTGATCTCTTGCAGATTCTTGAGATTGTCCATTTTCCCAAATATAGTTTTCTATCGACCCGTTGTAAATATAGTCTTCGATAGTGTCTTCATAACCCACAATTTTGTACTCTTCATAATATTCATTGCCTGTATCTACTAATTGCGTAATCGGAGGTCCTGATGGATAAGGAAGGTCATTTTCATCATGCGGTAATCCTTGCAAATGACGTAACGCTCTATTATAAATAGTTTCATTGTCCATAAAGATGCCCATGGCCATTACAGATCTGAATGCAAAAAGACCTTGATTACCATGACGTGCCTTATCTCCGTTATAAATCGTCCAGTAAAAACTTTTATCACCATCGGGCACTTGTGTTCCGGACCACCCCGGATAAACAAGCATTTCTTTAAAACTTTGGATAGATTCTTCTTCCCAATCGCCGTAGGTATGTTTAATGATCTCTGCCGCTTCCAACATCCTCCATAGTGCTTTTCCTGACGTAAGAGGAATGGTTTTCACATATCGGATTGTCGACCATGCTTCAAATATTTCTATCGCTTTTTCAGCATATCTTATATCTTCTGTCACATACCACATCAGCGCATTATAATAAGCCGCCTGACCGTCTTTTTGGATAGGGCCTAAACTGCTTTCATCAAAATAATGTGCTTCATTTCCATTTTGAGTTGGTCCTTGTACGTTATAATTAAAGCTTGCGTCTGTTTTTTGTGTCAAATCAGCATAAGAAGATTTCCAAGGTTCGATACCTGCCAGCACCTGACTTTTCATCCGTTCTAAATCTGATTTCTTATGTGATAAGCCCGGGTGTATAAAATCTTTCCCATACAGATTGAATACCCCTAAGACTAATAAGGTTGTAATTAGTAATAATTTCATTGATGTAAAAAATAGTTGTCAGTAAATAGAGGAAATCTCACATTCATTTGAAGGTGATTTTCTCACAAGAAAAAATAAGTAATGTCGGTCACCTATTTCTTAATTGTCATTTGCTATCAGAGTTTAAAAGGAAGTGACAGCGTCTTCCTTGTTGGGTATAAGTATGTTGTAAACTAAGAATTGTTTTTCTTATTCATTGAGCTTCTACTTATGGCGCGAATGTTAAGCGATAGCGTCATTCGTGCCTTACAGATCAATAGAAATCTCCTGATTTCTAAAGGTTATCAGTAATAGTAACTTGAAATTAAATTGAACTTTTCGATTAGAAGTCAGAGACTTCTTGTGATCTATGAAACACAAGAGACGCTGACGCTTAACTCTTGCGCTATAGGTGTGGACGTTGAATTGCAACGCCCACACTAACCACTATTAGTTTACAATGTACTCACGGTAAAACTTACCTTTTTATAAATTTTGAAGTCATCAAAACTTTATCATTACCTACAACTTTAAGGATGTACATACCTGAGTTCAGCGTGCTGATATTGATTTGACTTTCCCCTTGATTGATGTTTTGAGAATGTACGGCAAGACCATTCAAATTAACGATCTCTATTGCTACATTTTTGAATTCTTTTGTTTTGATCACTAACCACTCAGAGGCCGGGTTAGGGTAAAAACTGATTTCACCTAAAAGATCATCAATACTTGTGACGTCATCTGAGATTACCACTAATTTTCGGCTCAAATTAGTTGCAGGTTTATACTTATTATTACCTTCTTGAGATGCAGTAATATACGCTTCTCCTGCTCCGTTGATTTGAACCATATCGCCATCAACAATTGTTGCTACGCTTTCATCTGAACTTGAGTATGTGATCGGTAAACCAGAATCTGTCGTTGCACTTAATTGAATGTTTTCATCTCCAACTTTATAATCTTGTAGGAACACCGGGAAAGTGATCTTTTGGTCTAACAATACAATTTCTGTCAGGTCACTGAACTGCAACCAATTGATATTGACTAGATCTTCTCCTTCTCCATTAAATACCAAATAAATATGGTGTATTCCTTCTTTTCCATTCCCATCAAGGAGTGTTTTCACAGTTTCCCAATTGGATAAACCTCCCGTATTCGGCACTTCCACTGTCGTTAATTTTTCGCCATCATAAGCATCCACATACACATCAATGGTTACATTATCTGATGCAGAGGCAATACGTGTATCAAGGCTAACGGCATTGGATAAATCTACATTTTGGAATAGAAGCCAGTTGCCTTGTGAGATTGATGTTACTTCTAGTTCTCCACCGTCTTCATCAGTTGTTGCCGTAGTAGAAGTTCCATTGGCTCTTGTATAAGATTCTGCTTCAATTCTTTCTAACGGACCATAAGGATGTGCAATAGTCTGTTCTGACAACTGGAACCAGTTACTGTTACATACATTGGAACTGTTGACGGTTTTATAGACAAAATAAAGATCATAAACGCCGTCTTCTACCTCAATATTTCCTGAAACTGTTTCCCAGTTGTGCCAGCTTCCCGTGTTGTGTAAATCAATTTGTCCGATCAGATTTCCGTCAGAAGCATCTGTTCTGATTTCAATAAATGCGTCATCCGATAAAGAACCAAAACGAGTATTGATACTATTGATTCCTGTAAGGTCCACAGCACTAAACATGATCCAATCTCCTGAAACAATATTACGTAAATCTTGTTCTCCGCCTTCTGCATCTGAAGTGATAGATGAGATCAATGCTTTCTCCAATCCACTGTCATCATAATCTTGTGTTTGTAAATACCCTAAACTGTTTTCAGTCCCTTTAAACTGAAGCCAATTGACAGCCACTTCTTGTTCTTCTTTGAAAACGAAATAAATACTGTTTTCATCAAACACAGCATCAACAGGAGCACTGACAGTTGTCCAATCTGATAATGAACCTGTTGATGGAACATCGATAAATGAGATAATTTTACCCTCAGGGCTATTCAAACGTACCTCTATTGTACAAGCTGTATTAGGATTAGCAACTCTCATTTCCACTTGCTCTACCCCTGTGATATCAAGACGGTCAAACTTAATGTAATCACCATTTGTACTACCAATTACCACGTCTTCACTTCCGTCAACATCTGTTGTTTCAACTACTTCAGCGCCACTTTCTTCATCAAAATATTCTGCTTCAAATCTCTCAAAAGGATTGATGACAGGCTTTACAAATTGATCTGAAAACTGAAGCCAATTGACATTCACTACATAACTGCTTGAAACAGTTTGATAGACTAAGTAAACATCATAAATACCCGTTACGTCTTCAATATGAGCACTGACTGTTTCATACACTTGCCATCCGTTGGTATTGGTTGCAAATGCTTTTCCGACTAATCTTCCTTCAGGTGAACCAAGGCGAATTTCTACAAAAGCATCATTAAAAATAGTGGCTAATCGAAGGTCAATGCTTTTTACCTCTGTAAGATCTAAACCTGCATACATCGACCATGAACCCGGTGTAATAGAGCCTAAATTCTGGCCACCGTCTACATCTCCATTATTCCCTACTTTTACGCCAGATTGATCATCAAAATCTTCAGCCTCTATTTTTTGGAAAGGATCTGTCGTTTCAACAATATTAATTTTCGTGAATTCATAATAGTTATCCTCACTTGTTGAAACACCCTCAATCAAAATTTCTATGGTTTGACCACTGATATCTTTTAAAACGACCGTATTATTTTCTAGATCTCCAGTCTCTTCCAATAGTTGAACTTTCTCTCCTCCATCCAATTTATAATAGATATTTAACTGATCTGAAGCTGTCATTGCACCCATCGCTTCAAACACAGCGTATACGTTTACACTATTCACACAAGAGATATCCATTAAACCTGAAGACCACATTTTGTCTTCGTTTCTGATTGTGAAACCGTCATGCGTGAAAGGCAAAGTACATGGGTTGACAAAGCTTTCTCCTTTCAACTCTATCCAATTGAGTTTCCAATCTTCTGAATTAGAAGTAACTTTTATAGTGTGCATACCTTCTGTAAGGTAGAATGGCGTAGCTGTAGTTACCGTTTGCCATGATGCAGATGATGAAAAAGTAACATTTTCTAGTGACTCTCCATCTAGACTCACTGTAAAGTCTCCATCATTGGACGCACTCAATACTCTATAATCAATTTTATAAGTAGCTGAAACGGGAACATTGATTTCGTATTCCATCCAGTCTGAAGTATGGATCGCAGTAACGTTGCTCTCACCTTGATCATCTGATGTCACTTCTGTTTCTACACCATTTGAATTTGAGAAATTTTGAGCTTGAATGACATAAGAATCTTCAACATTGATAGTGAAAACCATCTTATCTTCTACTCCACAATCATTCGTGAAGGTCACTTCATATTCTCCAGCATTTTCTGCTTGAATTGCTGAAATTTGAATTTCTCTAGTGTCTGCTGAAAAACCATTGGGGCCCGTCCAAGACCAGCTACCTCCAACCGTTGGTTCAGGTAATAGTTTTACGGTATTGCCTGGGAAAACATCAATTTCGTTCGTTTCTGATAAACTTAATCTAGTCCCTAATACATTAAGTTCTTCAACATAAGGAACGATATCTACCTGTGCACATTCTAGCAATAAATCCATGCCTTGGAAATTCCAATCTGAAGAATTGGAAGTGATGCGAATAGTTTGTTCGCCTTTCTCTAAAAAGAAAGAAGACGTAGAACGAACTGTATTCCAAATTTCCGCTCCACCTGTGGCAGGGAAAGTAACTTGGTCAATTGTTTCTGATGAATGAGTAACTATAAATGCTCCATTTTCAGAGGCACTCGCTACTGAATAATCCATCAAATAAGTACCTGAATAAGGGACATCGATCGTATATTCCATCCAATCATCAGCAGTAATATCAGTTACATAAGAAGCTGTTTTCGTTACGCCAGACATTTCAGCATAATCTACTGCCTCAATTGCTAATGCAGAAACTGCTGTATAAGTAAGGTTGTTATTGACACCCAAATCTGTTACCATTCCACCTGATTGTCCAGTGATATTTTCTGATTTGTCAGATAATAAAACAGGGTAATTTGTGAGGTTATTCAATTCAAAATTGGAGCCTTTGAAATCATTTTGGTGAGGTAAATTTCCATACAATAATCGAATATTATTTTTATCTCCACCTACTTTAATAGTAAGATCCTCTGCAAGGTTAGCGTCTCCTCCTTTCAAAGTGATTTTATGATTGGAACCACCAATATAAGCCACACTTCCTGAACCATTATAATAAGGATCTTCAGCAGGAATGATGGTAATTTCAGCATTGTATGAGTTATCATTTTCATATGTACTTGCGTAGACAGGGCCAAATGCACAATCTGCATAACAGTCCACCACATCACCTGAACCCAATGAGAAACCATTCTCACAACCAATCGCCGTCACACCTTCAACATATTTTGTTCCTGTAGCATGAGCAATTGTCACCCCTGTTCTCATATGTTTTACGGTACAGTTTAAGACCGTAACATTTGAAGTACCACGGCTATATTCCACACCATCAATGATCGTTTCTCCTGCATTATAAGCACGAATTCCGGCCTCTCCTGTACTTAACATATACCCCGGAGGTAAACGGTAACCCCAATCGGTTAAAAAATCAATATTATCGGCCGGAGAACCCGTTCCCTCTTCCGCTAACATATCATCTGTAGAACGTACTTCACCCTCTATATAACAGTCTTCGATTTTGGCATTATTGGCCGCTTGCATAAATACACAGTGCCCGTAGGTTCTATGAATAAAAGTACAGCCTTTCACGTGGTTCGATTCTCCACGAATTAGACATGAACTGTGCTTGTAATGTTTGATGGTATAACTTCCACCTTTACCAAACGCATCACCATAACCGTAAGGGAAAGAGCCTTTTGCAGTTGTGTGAAATCCTTCAATACGGTTGCCTGATCCATCCATTACAATATTACAAGCCCCGTTTTTTGGGTAATCATCCACAGATCCCACATCTACTAATGTAAGGTTCTTGATCACGTTATTGTTCCCTAATGTCTGTACTTCGTAAAAGTCTGAATAGCTTCCTGGGTAAGCATTAAAAACCGCCGTTTCCACATTGACAGTTACGCCTGTAAAATCATAAGTACTGTTATTTCCAGAAAAAAGAAATAAGACATAATTCAGTCTGCTATCAATCACTGAATAGTCTGAAAATTTACCATCAACGATATCCTGTGCTGTAATATTATAAACTCCAGGCGCCAATTTTACATCCACATCATCTTGTGAGAGATAAGGATTTAATTCAGCCAAAGAACTGACTTGTACTTGCTGTGCGAATGTTAAAGTTGAAAAAAATAAAAATGTAATAGATTGTAATACTACTCGAAAAATTGAATTCCAATTTTTCTTTCTCTTCACGAGAGCTAAAAATGTATTCATTTCATTAAAAATTTAAGTAAAAAAAATTGTTGTAGAATGTAGGTCGCAATACGTATAATTTTCATTACGCTTATCCTATTATTCCTTATTCCAGACTAACATTTTAAGGGTCAGCCTATGGTCTCTATAAGTTTTCTAAACATAATTTTGCGAGTTTATTCATATGTGAAATTCATTATTGTAAAAAGTAAACCAGTAGAATGAGAACCCATTTTGCTTTTCCTAATTTTTGAGGTTCGTTTCTTATGTGGTCATTGTTTTATTGAAAAAATAGAAGCTAGTATTGCGTGCACCAGGTTACCCAATCCCCCTTCACTTCCATCTATAATTCACTACTTTCTTGATCCCAAAGTCGATAAGGATCATCGTAATATTTCATTTGTTGGAGCAGTAACGCTTCCAATTCTTCCACTTTATCTGCATACTTTGGATCATTGGCGAGATTGGTTTCCATCTTCCCTTTTTTATGATGTTCCGGTAAATACTCATTAGGGTTTTCGCCAAGGTGGAATAACTGAGTTTGACGAACAGCACCGTCCATCAAATCGTATTTCACTAGTTTCCAATCTCCTTTTGTTACGGCGCGCATACCTGGTTTTGTTCCACCACAATACACCCCATACATTTCATCTCTAAGCGTATTGCTTTTTCCCTCTAAAACCTTTTTGAAGCTTTCACCCTCCACTGTTTCTGGAATTGGAATACCTGCTAGCTCACAAAGTGTTGGGAAAATATCTAATAAATACACGTTTCCTTTTACTCTGGTGTTGGCTTTAATTCCGGGGCCTTTCACTATAAATGGCACCCTCCAACTGTGCTCATACAGATTTTGTTTACCCATCAAACCATGTCTTCCAACAGCAATACCATGATCGGCGGTATAGATAATGTACGTATTCTCCAGTTCCCCCATTTCATCCAGTTTTTGCAATACTTTTTCAAGTTGGATATCAATATTTTCCGAGCAAGCCATCTCTCTTCCAAATTCATTGCGGATGGTTTGTTCATCTCTATTTTTCCATACGCCCCTTACTCTGTCTTCATCTCTCAAATTAACATGACCATGGAAAAAAGGATGTTCTGCCAAGTAATTTTCAGGCAGGGCGGGTTGTTTACTATTCAATGGAGGTAAACTGTTTTTGTCTTTATGGTTAACGGCTCCATACTTTTCAAGTAATTCAGGTGTTCCGTTTCTTTCATCATGAGGGTGAGAAAAGCCAAAATAAATAAAGAACGGATTTTCCTCCTTCGTTGCTTCTCTCTCTGATAAATATTCTAGCACTTGTTTTGCATGCCATGCACTGCCCGTTTCTTCA
>NZ_LQAQ01000033.1 GCF_001583495.1 Flammeovirga sp. SJP92
ATTAGGGTTTAAGGTGGAATAACTGAGTTTGACGAACAGCACCGTCCATCAAATCGTATTTCACTAGTTTCCAATCTCCTTTTGTTACGGCGCGCATACCTGGTTTTGTTCCACCACAATACACCCCATACATTTCATCTCTAAGCGTATTGCTTTTTCCCTCTAAAACCTTTTTGAAGCTTTCACCCTCCACTGTTTCTGGAATTGGAATACCTGCTAGCTCACAAAGTGTTGGGAAAATATCTAATAAATACACGTTTCCTTTTACTCTGGTGTTGGCTTTAATTCCGGGGCCTTTCACTATAAATGGCACCCTCCAACTGTGCTCATACAGATTTTGTTTACCCATCAAACCATGTCTTCCAACAGCAATACCATGATCGGCGGTATAGATAATGTACGTATTCTCCAGTTCCCCCATTTCATCCAGTTTTTGCAATACTTTTTCAAGTTGGATATCAATATTTTCCGAGCAAGCCATCTCTCTTCCAAATTCATTGCGGATGGTTTGTTCATCTCTATTTTTCCATACGCCCCTTACTCTGTCTTCATCTCTCAAATTAACATGACCATGGAAAAAAGGATGTTCTGCCAAGTAATTTTCAGGCAGGGCGGGTTGTTTACTATTCAATGGAGGTAAACTGTTTTTGTCTTTATGGTTAACGGCTCCATACTTTTCAAGTAATTCAGGTGTTCCGTTTCTTTCATCATGAGGGTGAGAAAAGCCAAAATAAATAAAGAACGGATTTTCCTCCTTCGTTGCTTCTCTCTCTGATAAATATTCTAGCACTTGTTTTGCATGCCATGCACTGCCCGTTTCTTCACTTCCACCTCGCTTCGTTTTATCTTTCACCACTGAAAACTGACGGTTCGCCCCAGGATAAGAGTTTCCTTTTTTACAAGTTCTCATGGTTTTGTAACCCGCATTATTAAAAATGGCACCGATCGTCATACTGTCTAATGCATGAGGGGAAGTCTGTTTTTGAAATTCAGCACTTGGCGGTAAATGCCAAACACTTCTACCACTCATAATCATATGACGAGAGGGAGTACACACTGCACCGTTCATTGAACCCATATGTCGCACCACATCAAAGGTCATTCCTGATTGAGCCAGTTTATCAATGGTTGGAGTTTCTAAAATTGAATTTGGATTGTATAATTTTAAATCAAATGGAGCCTGATCATCCACTAATACAAATAGAAAATTAGGGCGTTTCTGTTCCTTATTCAATTGATGAAGTTGACAGCTTCCACTGATTAAAACCACCAATAGTAATACTATGCCTATTTTTAAATGTAGTTTTGTTTTCATTTTGAAAGTAAGTTTAATAATTCATTTCTAGTTCTTTATTACCAATAGCTCAATGATGGATTTACATTACAAAAGTTTGTCTTGTGTAATATGAAGCACAAACCCATTGTTAGGCTTTATCTTCAACCTTAGTATTTGATCATGGGTCAATTTTTGTTGTTGGATTTTCACTTTAGTACGATTTTTCATCGTATCGTCATCCGTATATATTTTTACGGTATACTCTTTCTTTTTATTGAGGAATGAAAAATCAAGTGCTATATCTTGAGGCTCCATACCGTTAATACCTCCAACAAACCAATTATTCCCTTTTCTTCGTGCTATCACACCTATTTTTCCTATTTCCGCTTTTAGTACTTTGGTCTCATCCCAAACCGTTGGTACATTATCAAAAAATTCCAATTCTGGTTCATTTCCAATATGTCTTGTATTGCCCCATAAAGCATCATCTTTCATAGGAGCAAGTGGAGCACTGTCATACCAGTATAAAAACTGTAATGGACTATAAATGCAAACCGTTTTTGCAAGTTGCGAAGCATTGGAACCCATTGTTTTCACTCGCTTGTTGTAGTAACAAACAGTATTATCAGAAGCACCTGCCAGACAACGTGTAAACATTGTAATCAATGTATGTTGATTGGGAACTGTTTCTTCATCTCCTCTTATACCTTCTTGTGTGAGGAGATTAGGATACGTTCTTGAAAAACCTGTCGGTCTGTATTCATCATGAACATCAACAATCATTTTATATTCTGATGCTTTTTTAATGGCCTCATGCATCCAAGCGGTAGCTTCCTGATCTCCCACTCTCACAAAACCGAACTTAATCCCTGCCACACCCCATTTTGAAAATAAAGGAAGCAACTCATCTAGTTGTTTCTCCAAAGCACGACGGTTGACATAAAGCATCACCTTTATTCCTTTACTCTTGGCGTATTGACATATTTTTTCTAAATCAAATGGCCCTTTAGATCTTTTTGGATCAAGTGTAATGGTAGTGGCATCGGAAGAATTATCCATTTCATTACCATACCAACCGGCATCAAAATGAACATACTGCATGTTATGACTTGCCACAAAATCAATGGAAGCTAATGCACCTTGAGTCGTCAGCGTTCCTTCTCTTAGTACTTTTCCGGGTGTAATCCACGACGGGTCTTTAATAGCACATGGTTCATTTAGATTTTCAATGATAAAATTGTTCTCCAATAATTCACCATAGTTTTTGGCCATCATCATGACTCTCCAAGGTGATTGAAGTGGAAGATTACCCTTTACTTTAGGTGCATTACTACTTTCTCCCTCTATCACTGCACCCGTAATTTTATCCTGTTTGATATCTTCCTGTCTCCCATCTAAAGAGGATACAATTTCAAAAGCGCCTTTCTTTCCCGCTTGAAAACTTAGACGTGCATAATCCACCAATTTTGCTTCAGCAAGTACTAATTTTTTATCATGATCCACTTCAATCAAAAGTGGTCTTTCACAACCCACTTCAAGTTGAGATAATGCAATTTTTTTATACTCACCTTGAGCCGTTAATTTACCGGATTCTCTTTTTGGCGTTGACCAAACATGGTGATCTTTCTTGAAACGGTAAGTAATGTTTTCATCCTCTATATTGATAAAAGAAAGTCCATTTTGTTGAGGTATTTCGTAAGCAAAAGCGACTCCTTCGTTATAGGCTCTACAAATGAGATTTAAGGAAGAGGTTTTACTTTGAAGTTCAATTTTTACTTGAGTATAATGATCCGTTACAGTACTACGTTCACCGATTGGATTTACCCATTCATTTTTCACCTTTTCTTTCACTACATTCACCACTTTAAAAGGGGATGTAAAGTCAATATCCTTTGATTTTAAAGTCAATGTGGAAGGCAAAACCACTTCTTCTTTCCCATAAAGTAAACTAAACGTTATCCCATTTTCTCCTTCAGGATGAATAAGAAGCACCTTACTGTTATCCGGTGATTTTACCTTAATGGTCTGCGGTTTTGAAGATGCCTCCGAAGTATGGATAAATAAAATACTTAAGATGAAATTCAAAAAGATGGCTCTATATGTTAAGTAACTCATTCTCTGTAAATTTTGATTTTTTGATGGTATAAGACAGATTATTGTATCCATTACAATCTTTCTATATATACATAGTAAGCCGGATGCACTCTCCCCAAATTATCAATCAATTCGGCTTCTAAATCATATTTCCCTGCAGGAATTTTACATTTAAAAGTGACCTCTTTTTGACCTTCAGCAATTTTTTCAGATTTGGTAATCCCTGCCACATACATTCTTGCTTCAGTAAAGTCATCCTTCACACTTGCAGGTGCTGTTTTGTCCAGTTCTATTCGTTTTTCTTGAGCAGGAAAAGTGGCGTTAATGGCTAATTTGCTTTCTCTTGGAAAACGTCTCAGTGTAATTGTATAATCACCACCTTCTACAAATTCAATTTTCCAATTTCCTGATGCTTGTTCTGCTTCGATGGCCCCATTCTGATGCCACACTCCTCTGTAGGCTCCAATCAATAAATCATGAGATGAAATTTTACTTGGGTTTTCATATTTTGAGCCCACTTTAATGTAAGCGTAACGTTCATCCACTCCTTCATCAATAAAGGATTGCCACCATCTTTCATAACCTTCAGACAGACGTGATGCTACTTCTGGGTGTTGCTCAATGATATTGTTTTCCTGCCCTTTATCCTCTGTGATATTGTAAAGTTTATCACCATCAACCAATCGCCAATGATCATCCATCACCGCATATTTTTTATACTTAATAAGGTTTTGTTCTCTCTGTGTATCAATATATAAAATACGATTTTCCCATTTCGGATTGTCCTGAGTGAGCAGAGGTTTCAAGCTTTTTCCATCAAGTGGTTTTACAGGGTTGAAATCCAAATCCAGCAAATCAACAAATGTTGGAAGCAGATCATAATGTGCCACTAATCGATCCACATTTTTCCCGCCTGTTAATTCACCATTAGGCCATCGAATCATAAAAGGAACTCTGTGTCCACCATCAAACTGACTGCCTTTTCCTCCTTTTAAACCGGCATTAAAAACTTTTCGCCCAGCAGAAGTTCCATTATCAGTTGTGAAAATCAAAATAGTATTATCGTCTATATCAAGCTCTTTTAATTTATCTTCTAACCTTTTAAAATTGTCATCAATATTGGTGATCATGCCATAAAAACGACGACAACGTGGGTGAATATGTTCATACTTTTTCCCCTCATACATTTCAAGGTACTCTTGTGGTAAATTATAGGGTGCATGAGGTGCATTGGTAGCGATATAACAGAAGAAAGGTTGATCTTTGTTTTTCTTTATAAAGTCCAATGCTTCATCAAAAAACACATCCGTACAGTAACCGTTGTAAGGTTGTTCTTTTCCATTATGAAAATAAGTATCGCTAAAGTAATCGTTCATCCAATAATCAGGACCTTGGCCTATTCCCCCTGCTCCGTGACGAACCACTTCATGAAAACCTCTATCTTCAGGTCGATAAGGATAATTGTCTCCCAAATGCCATTTGCCATACATTGCATTGGTATACCCATTTTGTGCCAGCACTTGTGGTAAAGTCACCTCATCTTCAAATAAAATAGACCTTCCGGCTATCGTATGGTACACATTGACTCTATTGCAGTGGCGCCCCGTCATCAATGATGCTCTTGTAGGTGCACAAGTTGTAGAGACATGATAGTTGGTGAAATTAATTGCACTTTTAGAAAACTTATCAATATTGGGCGTCTTTATAAACTGATTTCCCGTTACGGCTAAATCGCCCATTCCTTGATCATCTGTGATAATCAGGATGATATTTGGTTTTTCTTTTTCTTGTGCATTGGATTGCTGTAAGTTTAGAAACAACGCGAATAATGCTAACATTATCCTACTAGTATTTTTTAGAAATCTGCTCATAGTTAATTTATTTTCATCCAGTTTATTTGTTCCCAATTTTCTTTGATATAAGGTTGAGGACTTCCTTTTGTGGTCCTTCCGTTCTCAATACTGTTTGTCATCTTTAAAGTCAGTTCTTCTACCACTTCAGGGTATTCGAAATAAAGATTTGTGGTTTCAGAAGGATCTTTTTCCAAATCATAAAGTTCAAATTTTGCATCACCTTCTGTAAGCGTTACAAAAGCAGGTTTTAAAGATCCGCCTGAACCTCTGAACATATTGAGTTTCCATTTTCCTTGTCGGATGGCAAAATGACCTGATGCCGAGTGATGAATCACCACTCTTCCTTTTGTATAGTCTTCTTCTTGGTTTTTCAATAATGGAAATAGACTAAAACTATCTTCCGCTTCATGATCTTCCAATGGCCTATCAATGATATCAGCAATTGTTGCTAAAAAATCCGATTGACAAACGGGAAAATCTGATTGAAGACCGGCGTCTATTCCATTGGGCCAACGCATAAGAAATGGTACTCTGTGCCCTCCTTCATAAATGTCTCTTTTTCCACCTTTGAAATGCAGGTTGCTAAAATGCTGATAAGTGGTTTGATGATAGGTATAATTTGTTTCAGCACCATTATCAGAAGAAAAAATAACGAGTGTGTTTTCTGTCAATTTATTGTCTTCCAAAGCGTCTAATACTTGCCCTACTCTATGGTCTGTCTCTTCTATAAAATCGCCATAGTTTCCACAGGCTGTTCTTCCTTGAAAGTCTTTATGTGTGCAATGTGGTAAATGCGGACTGGTCAAAGCAAGGTATAAAAAGAAGGGTTTTCCTGCTTTCGCCTCTTCTGCCCTTTCATTGATATAGTCGACTGCCTTTCCTGCAAAAGTCTCCAGTACCAATTCATCATTAAAAGACGGAGCCACCTCAATACCTCCTTTTTTGGGCATTTCATCTAAAAAAGGTGGTGTCATTCTATAATCCGCTGGACCAACACCCGAGTAGGTTCTTGGATTGCTGTTCTTTTTCTTTTTGGTCCAAAGAATAGGCGGATCCAATACTTTATCATTTTCTAAATATGTAAGGATACCAAAATTCATACTGGCAGGAATCCCGAAGAAATAATCAAAACCATATTCAATCGGTCCTTCCACAAAAGGTTTTGACCAGTCTCTATTGTTCTTTTTAGGCTCTCCAACAAAATCCATCTGTAGATGCCATTTCCCCACCATTCCAGTGTTGTAGCCATTCTCTTTTAAAAGTGATGCGATGGTCATTCGTCCTTTTTCAATCAGACAAGGTCCATCGGCTCTTAAAACTCCTTTCTTCAATGACGTTCTCCAACTGTATCGGCCCGTCAATAAAGTATATCTTGATGGTGAACATACCGCATCACTACTATGCCCATCAGTGAAAATAATTCCTTGATCAGCAAGTTTATCAATATTGGGCGTCACAAATTTAGCGTCTTTGTTTAAAGCACTTACATCTCCATAACCTTGATCATCAGTATAAATAATGACTATGTTTGGACGTTGCTTCGCTTGTGCTCTAGATGTTAGAGGAGCTAAAAAAATTGAAACCAACCCGATATATAGAAACAAGTAAAATCTGTTCATTCTGATTTGAAACTTAAATTTTGAAATTGTAAGAATGCTCCAAAAAGCACCCTTACAGTATTTCAATTGAAAAGGATTAATAATAATTAGGTGCTTATCAATCTAACTTAAAATTCTTCTCTTTGTGGTAATATATTTTGATACATCTGCTCAGTCTTATCTCTCAAACTTTTCAAGATTTCTGAATGAGCAGGACTTTGTGCTAAATTGTTTTGCTCCAACGGATCGTTCTCCATATCATAGAGTTCTTCTATTTTTGGAGAATGCTCATAATAGACAAAGTATTTGTATTGCTCTGTCCGAATTCCATGACTTCGATACGACTTATTATTCTTGATTAATGCTGAATTAATCTCATCTACATTCTTTTTATAGCGTTCGCTAAACATTGCTACTAAGAACAAATCTTCCATAAATACAGCATCTCTCCACTGACTCTTATCCTGTGTTTGGTCTAGAATTTTTGTTAAGTCTCTTCCCTGCATAGTTGCTGGAGCACTTACGCCTGCCAATGCTAAAATTGTAGGCGCCATATCGACTGAAGAAACAAGTGCCTTTTCTCTGAAACCTTGTTGCTGTTGTGTTTTTCTTCCATCATAAATAATCAAAGGCGCTTTTACAGATTCATCATATAAAAGACATTTGTCAAATAATCCATGAGAGCCTTGAAAACGTCCGTTGTCACTGGTGTAAATGATGACTGTATTTTTCAAAAGTTCCTTTTCCTTTAATTTCTCCATCAACAACCCCACTTGACAATCGACACTATACCCTTGCGTGGCAAATCGTCGGACCAGCTTTTGATATTTTTCAGATGTGGAAGAACGTTCACGATGCAGACGAACCCCTCTTGCATTTTCTTTTACTACCGCTGGCAACTGCTCGTTTTCAACTACCCAATTTTCTGGCACCGTCAAATTTTTATTTTCATACTGCTCATAATGGGGCCAGTAAATATGTCGGTTATTATCATGCTTTACGGCATAAAAGCTTACTGAGAGACAAAAGGGCTGATCTTTAGGGTTTGTATCTAAAAAGTGCAAAATAGCTTCACCCGTTCTTAATGTTCTCCCTGAGTTTTTTCTGTCTTCTTGATAGATGTTTTTTAATGTTTTATCCTCTTCAGGCCATATCACATGTCCTTTGCTTTCGGTTGTTTCACTGCCTGCAAAAAAATCAAATACACTTCCCACGTTTTCTTTATAAAACTGCTCTTTGGGAGTACTTGGCCTTACTGCTTTTGGCGTCACAGTAAATCCCATTTTCCCAATAAAACCTGTTCTATAACCCTCCTTTTTAAGTAATGCAGGGTAACTCTTTGAAAAGTCTTTCTGTGATAATGTATAATCTGTTGGTGCTACAAAACCTACTTGGTGATTGGAGTTAAACCGCCCTGTCATCATGGTCACTCGACTAGGCATACAAATCGCAACAGCGTAATAAGCGTTATCAAAAGTGACACCTTCTGCTGACAGCTGATCGATATTTGGCGTATTAAATTCCGCTTTTCCATAGCACCCCATATTATCCCAACGCTGATCATCAGTCATTAGAAAAATGATATTGGGTTTGTCTTGTGCTTTTATGGAAAGCGTGCCAATAAAAACGAAAATGATAGAAAAGTAGATACTATATCTCATCGCCGACAATCATTTGAGGTTTCCCTTTGATAAACTTGATTGACTTTAAGAAAAGGTCTGTTTCGTAGACAGTGATCTTATAAAATTTACCATCGTATTTATAATTATTGAAAAAACCGTGACCGGCATTATCGTATAAAAACAAATCACAACGACGCCCTACAGCATCCATTTTAGCTTTGTAATTTTCTGCAATAGAAGCTGGAATAAGATGGTCTTCTCTCCCTAAGAAAACGATGGTTGGTGGTGCTTCAGCAGTGATATTATGAGCAGGAGAAATCGTTCTCCACTGTTCCCCCATTCTTTTATGCTCAAATCCTTCAGGTCCATTATCAAACACTGGATTGAAAAGAATTAATGCATTGGGAACTGAACTGATGCTGAGGTCTTCATTAGGATGATCTAATTGAGGACAAACACCACATGCCGCCGCCAAGTGTCCCCCGGCCGATCCTCCTGATGCTACTATTTTTTCACTGTTGATATTTAAAACTTCAGCATTTTTTCTTAAAAATCGAATGGCTGATTTGGCATCTTCCACTGATTCATAAGGAGTGGTTTTGTGTCGATTTCTTACTCTATAATCAGCCAATACAGTAATCATCCCTCTTGATGCAAAGTATTCAGCTTGGGGTTTAAACTGTTTGATTGATCCGCCGTTCCAACCTCCACCAAAGTAAAATATAATGCAGGGGTATGATTTCTTTTTATTGAATTTTTCAGGATAATGAAAAATCAATTTTAACTGTAAAGTATCGATCTCTTTATAGATTAAAGAAAAAGGTTGATTTCTGTCTATCCCACCCAAGGACTTCAATTCCTTCTGTGCTATACACATGGACGAGGTAAATAGTATCAATAGTAATAGTTGTATTGTCTTTTTCATGTCGTATTATTGTTATCACTCAATGATCATTTCTTACTTGATCAACCTTTTAATTCTCTCTTCTCCATATAAAACTTTCCTCTAATAAAAGTTGATACTCTTCTTCCATCACCTTCTTCATTTTCTTTAAAACCTTAGGTTTAGAAGAGGCTAGGTTGTTTGTTTCTCCCAAATCATTTTTGATATCATAAAGCTCAAAATTGGTTAGCTTGGCACTTTTCACTAATGCTTCATTTCCGTCATAAAGATTATGTAACTTGGGTAGTTCTTTTCCATCTACAGTTAGTGTGGCCAATACCTTCCAATCTTCCGATCGCATCGCCACACGTTGTTGATTTAGGGCATCATAAAAAGCCCAAACCAGTGGTTTTACTCTCTTCTTTTGTCCTGTTTTTATCCATTTCACAAAAGACTCTCCATCCAATTCATGCTTGTTTTCGAGTTGAACACCCGATATTTCTGCTAACGTTGGCATAAGATCGAGTGCTGAAATGACGGCATCAGAAGTGCCATTAAAGGTTTCATTCCCCATCCAATATAAAATCCCAGGAACTCTAATTCCGGCTTCATTGGTCCAAAGTTTCATACCTTTCAATTCCCCCGGAGAACCATAAGAATGCTTGGCTCTACTGTAACGCATAAGTGTTTCTGGCCCATTGTCAGACGTAAAGAAAATCAGTGTGTTCTCTAATTTATTCTCTTCTAAATAATTCAATAATCGCCCAACGGCTAGATCCATATTTTCTACGTTTGCAAAGTACTTTGCTTGTGCTTCATTTTCACTGAGAGGCAGGTATTTATCAATCAGCTGTTGTGGTGAGGCAATGGGCTCGTGAGGTTCATGAAATGTGATCTGTAAATAAAAGGGTTGATTTGTTGGTTTGGTATTTAACCAACCGATCGCTTCATCTACTACAATTTGGCAACTGAAGCCTTCCAATTCACCTACTTTATTTCCATTTCTTACAAAATTGGATGGATTCTGATGACTTGGAGATGCGTTGTTATGCGTTGCAAACCAATGATCGAAACCAAAATAATCTGGCTTAGGTTGTGCATCACTATTGAACCTAGAACTGCAGTGCCATTTTCCTGATAAACAAGTTGCATACCCTGCCGATTTTAGTACGGATGGTATCGTATTTTCAAACTCCTGTAAGTGAACTAAATCTCTTAAATCATCACTTCTTTTATACCCTGGAATAAAATCATAAATCCCCACTTTATTGGGGCTTTTTCCTGTCAACAAACCCGCTCTTGATGGTGAGCATACTGGTGCAGAAGAATAACAATTGGTCATCAAAATTCCTTTTTGAGCCATGTTATCCAAATGAGGTGTTTTAATTGTAGGGTGTCCATAAGCAGATAAATCGCCATACCCCAAGTCGTCACATAGAATGACCACAATATTGGGTTTTTCTTGTGCTTTTTTTTGCCCCATTGTAGAAAGGCAGTTTATCGCTATTAGTAATATAGTAAATAAGTAATTCTTCATTTTTATCAATTCGTTATATTTTGAGAGCTAAAATGGTTCGTGTTGTGGTCCTTGAGGACGTTGCAATGCAACGTCCCTACAAACGGTATCCAAACACTATGGAAACACCCTATTTCATGTATTAAGTAATCACAACTTTAAAACAAGATTTATAAGGAGGATCTTTCATTTATAATTGTACTTGCAGTGTCTGACCTTCAAAAGCAATCTCTTCTGTTTTGCTTCCTACTAGCTCCACTTGTAATTGCATTGGTGATTTTCCAAAGTCGATATAATCACCGTTCCCTTTCTTCACGGTCAAGGTTTTAGCCGTTTCAGAATATTCAAATACCACTTCCGAAAAAGTTCCTTTTTCATATTCATAAGAAGTATTATCATCTTGATAAAGTGTATATTGAGCATCTTTACCAGGGTAGATTTTCAATTTTAAAGGTTCATCAGTGGGTTGTGTAGCGTATTGTACCTTAGGGCCGATTGGAAGGATAGAACCCGCTTTGACGAAGATAGGTGTTTCATCAAAATCAGCTTTTGCTCTTACCAATTGTCCTCCCTGCATTTTTTTATTGGTCCAATAGTCAAACCACTCTCCTTTTGGCAAGTAGACGTTTTTATGACGTTGTTTGTATTCCGTCACAAATGCCACCATTATATTTTCACCAAAGCATAATTGATCTTTAATGTTCCATGTTTTTTGATCATTGGGATAATAGAATGCCAAAGGACTCATTAGTGTATGCCCATCTTTTGTGATTTTCCATGCTTCCGAATAGATATAAGGCATCAGCTGATAACGGAGATCAATAAACTTACGGGCAGACGTTTCAAAAGCTTTTCCATATCTCCAGATTTCCGTTTCTGAAACATATCCATGAATACGGAAAATCGGGCTGAATGCTCCAAACTGAAACCAACGGTTCAACAGCTCAATAAATTCCTCATTAGTATATTGATCATCGTAGATGGGGTTGATGGAATTGGCATCTCTAAAGAAACCGCCAATATCATGCGACCAATAAGGCATTCCCGCCATCGTGAAGTTTAGACCCGCTGGAATTTGTTCTGCGAATTGCTCCCATGTTGATTGTACATCTCCTGACCAAGTGGCTGTACCATATCGTTGTTGACCAGGGTAAGCAGAACGCGTCAAATTGAAAATACGCTCGTTTGGATACTCCTTTCTTTTTCCTTCAAACATGGCTTTGCTGACCAACAATGAATACGCATTTTTCACTTCCTTGAAAGGGCCGATTGCCGTTTGCACATCATTTCTTGGTTTTGAAGCAGGTTCTGTTCCATCAAGCCAAATTGAATTCACTCCGAAATGGAACATACTATCACTTAGCATTCTGTAATAACGCTCACGAACGCCTTCATCATAAAAATCAAGATTGTGATTTCCTTTTCCGAGTTTGTATTGCAGTAAATCATATTTTTCTAACAAAGGCGTATTATTGACCATTGGCCAAACCGAAACCATCAAATTCATATTGAGGTCATGCACTTCATCCGCCATTGCTTTAGGATTAGGATATTTGCTTCTGTCCCATTCCGGTCCCTTTGTTCCATCAGGCCAATAGAACCAATCCTGTACAATATTATCCACCGGAATTTTTCTTTTTCTCAGCTCTCTTGCATTCTCTAATAATTCTTCTTGATTATGGTAACGCTCACGGCATTGCCAAAAACCATAAGATTTTTTAGAAAATAATTTCGATTTACCCGTCAAGTTGTGGTATTCAGCCAGAACTTTTCTTGGATTTTCACCATGAATCAAATAATAGTCAATTACATTGCCTTCCTCACTGCTAAACACTGTTTTGTCAAAATCTGGCTCATTGTAAAATAATCGGCCTTTCATTTTCTTGGCTCCGGTATTTTGGAAAGTGATCTTATAAGTCTTTCCTGCTTGAAGTTTCTTTGTTCCCGAATGACAAGTTGGTACCCAAATCGTTGCATAGTTGATGACCGTATCATTATCGATCAATACACGAATTTCACCACGCATTCTATTGGATTTATCACTTTCTACAAAGAAGCTGTACTCCCCCGTTTTTTCTGGAATAAAGGTCGTCACTCTAATGTTTTTATCATTATTTTCCTTCATTTTATGCTTTACAACATTCTCTGCATCTTGCCCCAAATTTTCCTCCTCCACACTTGCAAAAGCTTCTTCTTTTTGATCAAAAGAAATTTCATGTTGTGCTTGATTAAAATCCGTCACACTATAGTTATGCCAGTAAATACCATAGTTGTTGGTAGACATCAAGAAAGGAATCGCTACTTCCTGATTGTATTGCTGTAAACGATTAGATACTCCCCTCCAGTTTAAAATATTACTCTGAAACTGTCCCAATCCATACAAGGCTTCATCACCTGCCACAAAAGCTTGTGAAACTTTCCAACTTGCTTTTTTATTTTGATTGATATACGTCAGATCATTCGTCTCACTGACCAACTTTTGCCCCTTCGCATCTTGATACTCAATTGTACCGTCTGCATTGACAATAAGTTTTAAAGCTTCAGTAGAAATGCTCAGTTGCTCCTCCGATTTTTTCATCTTCCAGTTGACATTCTGAGGTTTCAAAACCGTAACATAATCGGGGTGCTTTATCGGTTCTACACCTACCAAACTTTTTTGAACATGAATAATAGATTCATCGATAATTTCGATGGTTAAATTCAAGCTATCCATTTGTACAGTGACTTTATTATCAATTTCTGTAACCGGATATTTAAATTGTCCACATGATGACAAAATAAAGCTAAGACCTATAAAGCCAAATAGTGTATTTTTGAATACCTTTTTCATCACTTATCGCTACTTAATAGTTTTCGATTGTAACTGAATATCTTTTTTGAAAATATGGTTATTGAACCCTTCGTCTGTTACTTCACTTGCTGAAATACCATGATTGCTTTTTGCATTATCATCGAGTTCAAGAGGGTGTGCAGTGAAATTATGGATGATGTTATTGCCAGCATAGTAATTTTGATCCTTGCCTCTCATCCCAATGGAATTGTTATTCCCTCCGATTTTTATGGTCAAGTCTTGATCCGTCTTTCCTTCGGGAATTAATGATTTTAAAACCACTTTATGATTGGAACCGATCACCATAGCCGCACAACCCATTCCATTGTATGATTTCCCTTCGTAAGGAATCAATGTGATTTCAGCGTTCATTCCTTCATCTCTCTCATAGTCCACGCCTAAGGCAGGGCCATGTTGCGTATCTGCATAACAATCAATGATATCACCCGAGCCAATACAGAAACCTCTTTGACAGCCAATCGCCGTCGTTCCTCTTACATATTTTTTACCAGTAGCATGCGTGAGTGTGACACCCGCTCTCATATTTTTCACAGTGCAATTCAAAATAGTGGGGTTGGAAGTTCCTCTTTTATATTCCTTCCCATTGATCACAGTCTCCCCTCCATTGTAAGCTCTAATGCCTTCTTCTCCCAAACACATCATATATCCAGCAGGCAATTTGTAGCCCCAATACGTCATAAAACCAGCTTTATCACCATCAGAACCTGACCCTTCTTCTGCCAGCATATCATCTGATGATCTCATTTCACCTTCCACATAACATCCTTCAATAATGGGCTGATCTGCCGCTTGCATAAAGATGGCATGACCATAACTTCGGTGAATAACAGTTGTATTCTTCAAATGGTTTTTAAAACCTCTTACCAAGCATGCAGAGTGTTTATAATGTTTGATGACATTTCTTCCGCCTTTCCCAAAAGTTTCCCCATAGCCATAAGGATAAGAACCTTTGGTAGAAACATGAAAACCTTCAATTCTGTTGTTCGCTCCATCCATTACAATATTACACGCACCTTCTTTTGGGTAATCATAAACAGTTCCCACGTCTACAAGCGTCATGTTTTTGATGACATTATTATTGCCGATGGTTTGCACTTCATAAAAGTCATCGTAGTCTGTGAAAGCATTGAAAACAGCTGTTTCTACATTGATGGTCACATCTGTAAAATCATAAGTACTGTTATTTCCTTGAAACAAAAAGAGTACATATACTTTGTGATTTAAGATATTCGTAAACTCTTTGAACTTACCCTTTTTTACGTCTTTGGCTGTGACCGTATAAGTGCCTGGTGCAAGTTTTACATTGACATTATTTTGTTTTAAATAAGGAAGTAATTCTTCAATTGAATTGACTTCTTGCTGTGCTAAAATCGTTGTACTTATCATCAATGACAGTACTAAGAGTAACCATTTTTTATGTTCCATCGAGTCTGTTATTTTAATGTTGATAGTTTAATTTCTTGTCCTTTCTCTGTAGGTATATCGTATTCGAAATATGGTTTAGTTTCAAAAGGTTCGACTGTAGTTTGTGATGCTGTCAAAGGCCTTTTGATAGAAGGTGTCTGGTAAAAGAAATTGGGATTGTCTGAGGAAGCGATTTTAATATTGTTTCCATTATTCAAGACCAACTTCTCATAAGTTCTAATCCTTAGATTTCCACCTATTGTAGATTGAATTACCGCCTCTTTTAATTTGCCATTTTCCCACACCAAATTCTTTACCTCAAAACCACCACGAGCTCTCAAACCTTGAACCTGACCTTTGGGCCAAACATCTGGCAACGCTGGAAGTAGTTGAACAGCTCCATCATGGCTTTGTAAAAGCATTTCTGTTAAACCCGAAGTGAATCCAAAATTTCCATCAATTTGGAAAGGTGGATGTGCATCGAGCATATTAGGATATGTTCCTCCTCCGACTTGAGACTCTGATCGGCCTACCAATTTGATCTGATTTTCCATTAAACGGTAAGCATGATTTCCATCCAGTAATCTTGCCCAAAGATTTATTTTCCAATTCATAGACCACCCTGTAGACGGATCACCTCTGTAGATCAACACATTTTTAGATGCTTGTGTCAACAATAGTGTGTTGTAAGGTGAAATTTGATTGGATGGAAATAATCCATAAAGGTGTGAAACATGTCGATGATGATCTTCTGGATTATCCCAATCTTGCATCCACTCTTGTAATTGTCCATGTTTACCGATTTGCATTGGGGCCAACTGTGTTAATGTTTTTTCCATCTCTATTACTAAATCCTCATCTTTCTCTAGAAGCTTTGCTGCTTGGATAGTTTTAGTGAAAATATCAAAGAGCAGTTGATTATCCATCGTGGTCCCATAAGCTATATTCACCATTTTAGGATGATGAGAGGGCCTGTTCTCTGGAGAGGTAGAAGGGGAAATAACCAGCCAATTTTTCTCAGGTTCCGAAACGGCAAAGCTTAAGCAAAATTCAGCCGCTCCTTTCATTGCAGGGTACACGGTTTTCAGATAATTTACATCTCCACTAAACATAAATTTATCCCAAAGGTGCTGACTTAACCATACACCTCCCATCGGCCACATTCCCCAAGTTGCACCATCTACAGGTCCGCAAATACGCCATAAGTCAGTGTTGTGATGCGTCACCCAACCTTTTGCACCGTACATATCTTGAGCCGTTTTCTGCCCTGCTACAGAGAGTTCTTTTACCATTTCAATTAAAGGCTCATGCATTTCTTGAAGGTTGGTAACTTCGGCAGGCCAGTAATTCATTTCTGTATTGATGTTGATCGTGTACGCACTTTTCCAAGGCGGTGTCAGGTCATTGCACCACAACCCTTGCAGGTTGGAAGGCTGTCCTCCAGGCTGAGAAGAACAGATTAACAGATACCTTCCAAACTGAAAATAAAGTGTAGCTAATGAGGGGTCATTTTCTTTACTAAAATTTTGAATTCGTAAATCCGTTGGTTTTTCAGAAGCTTTCGTTTTTCCTAAGTCAAGCGTTACTCTTTTGTAGAATTTTTGATAGTACTGCGTATGATTCTCTATTAATTTTTTGAAGGATTTTCTTTCTGCTTTTTGGATTGCATTGGTTGCTAATCGATGTGGATTTTCACTGAGCTCTTGGTAGTTGACAAAATTAGTGGCAATCGCTACATAAAGGATCACAGCATCAGCCTTGGAAACCTTGATGTCTTGACCATTGGCTACAACTTTCCCACCCTCATTGTCTATTTTTACCTGTGTTTCAAATTTTACTTTCCCTTTGATGTAATCCGCATCTTTAGGCAATCTTTTGTTCTTACCATCCGCAGAGGTCCCTTCCATTATTAAAGTTTTATTTGAAGGAGTTGAGATCTTTACTGTTGATGGTGAAGGTCTTGAGGCTGACAAAGTAAAATCAATTTTTCCTTTTTTATTGGCTGTAAGGCGAATGATCATCACCTGATCCGTGAAAGAAGTGAAAACCTCTCTTTTATATTTTACACCCTCCACTACATAAGAAGTGGTGGTCGTTGCTTTTTCAATATCTAATTCACGATAGTAATCAGCATATTCCGCATGTTGAGGCATACTTAAGAAAATATTGCCCGCCGTTTCGAAGTTCATTCCGTGAGAAGTTTTTGAAATAAACTTGTCATTGGCTAATCGGTGTGCCTCTTCATATTTATCATTAAAAAGCAAAGTACGGATAGTTGTCAAAGCGTCCTTTGCATCAGGATTGTCATTGCTATGCGGACTACCCGACCAAAGTGTTGCTTCATTCATTTGAATGTTTTCTTTCACCGGATCACCATGAACCATAGCACCTATACGTCCGTTACCAATTGGCAGGGCTTCATTCCAATTAGAAGCAGGAGCATCATACCATAATTTATGCTGTGCACTAAGTGACGTTATGCAAATAATGCATAGTCCTATGGCTCCAAATATTTTTCTAATACAATCCAATGTTCTACTTTTTTCTATTCTAAACATCCAATTTTTACCAAGTAGATCTACTTCTATTTATTCATTTCAAGTCAATTCTTTTTAGACTAATAATCAACAACTTAATTGTTTTAATATTTTATCTATCAGTTCTTTAAACCTTGATCATCCCTCTTTTTCTAGCTTAAAAAAGTGCAATCGATTGCATCTATAATCAGAAAAAAAAAGAGTTTTTTTATATCCAGAAGTAAGACTGATAGTCTTTTGATTTTAGTTTTTATACTGTGTTGTTGTTGTATTGATTATTAATTTCTATTGAAGAGTTTTACCTAATGTTGTAAAGAGATCTTTTTGATAAATGAAAGGAGTAGGAAGCCCCTTTTTGAACTTCCTACTATCATTGTTATTTTTTGATTACTCTATTGATATAGACTTTCTCATTGCTGATCAATCTAATGAAATAGATACCTTGTGTCTTATCAGACATATCAATCGACGTATGTTCTTTTCCTGAAAAAGAAGTCTGTTCAATTGTTCTACCATTGATATCAACCACTGATAATACAATTTGCTGATTGAGTAATTCAGCTGGAACTGTGATATTTAATTGATGAGCCACAGGGTTTGGTGATACGAAATTCTCATAGCTTTCCTGGTCGAAAACACTATTTACAATATCGTCTTCATCGTCATCTTCCTCTTCTTCTTCCTCCTCCTCTTCTTCCTCTTCGTCTGTGATTTCTTTTGCGTAAAAATCAATAAACTGAGGGCCTTCATCATTCAATCCCTCTTTGGTTACTGATAAAAAGTCAATATTCTGATATTGGAAATACTCAATTTTCACCGCATAATAACCCGCTTCTAAACAAACGGTGTTATCTAATTCAACAAGATCATGTCTTCCGCTGTTATCGATAACCAATTCATCATTGATATATAATTTCGCACCATCACTTGATGCTAAATTAAATCTATAAGGTCCTGCTTCTTCTACTTTGAAATAGCCTTCAAATTCAAAAGCAAATCTTTCAGCATCATCTTTTACTTGAAGAGTGATGGCATCGATTGTCCCACTTTTCTTTGGCGTAAGCGTTTCAAATTCAGGTAGAACAACAAAAGCACCTTCATAGTAATGGTAATTAATTCCCTTTATTAATTCTTCTTCGTTTTCTATAGTTATCGGTGTAATTACATCACCTCCACAATCTGTATCCGGCACACCATCTAACATGATATTATTGGAGCCTTGATCCATCAATTCACCCCAAGTAATGTATTTGTTATCACTTGATTTATCTCCTAATACAAAAGGATAGTGTGTGTAGTTTCTTACAATTGAATTGGTTACAGCGTAGTCTCTTGTTCCATAAACATGTCTCCAGCCTGTTCTTACACCCGCCACAAGAATGTCTAAATCAGGAGCATCTTCTGCCGTATATTCATGTCCTTCAGCGTATTTAATAGAAATGTTGTGATCACTACCTGATAACCAAGCCAGCATATTATTATAAACACCTGTCTCTTCTTCTACCTCAGATTTCAGTAATTCTAAAGTCGCATACCCGTTTCTATCATTTGAATATTCATGAACAATCAAAGGTCCGTTTGTTGCATCACCTTTACAGTTTACAGCCATTCCACTACCCATACTATAGGCTGTTTCACAACCAATTGAAACACAGTTTTCAGCATATTTTTTACCAGTAGCATGCGTAATTACCACTCCAGATCTGAAATTCTTTACCGTACAGTTCAACACAGTCATGTTTTCTGTTTTTCTTTCATCATCTGAAAGTACATTTCTTTCTGCATCCCAAATACGACCCGTAATATATGCTCTAATTCCGTCCTCTTGACAAGAGAATCTCCAACCTCTTTCTAATCCTAATTCTTCAAAACCTTCTACCGGATTAGCCTCGTTATTGTTGTTCTCATTACAATCATTTGCCGTACGGAAATACCCCCATTGCTGATACACTTCATCTGCAGGTGATCCCGTACCGATTTCATCATAAATATCATCTGTTGTACGTAATTCACCCTCTATATAACATCCTTCAATGACTGCATCGTGTCCACCTTGCACAAAAATACCGTGACCATAAGAGAAGCTATAAAGTTCACAGTTTAAAAGGTGATTTCTATCTCCTCTTACCAAATAACCGCTGTGCTTACAGTGACCAATTTGATTACAAGTACCTCCCTTTCCAAAAATATCACCGTAACCATATGGATACGAACCACGGATTGTCAATTTAAATCCTTCTATTCTGTTGTCGCTACCGTCAAACATTACACCTAACGCTCCACCAAATACGGAACAGTCCAGCCCTTCTACATCTTCAATAATATCTTCTATTTCAAGATTTTTGAAAACGTTATTGTTTCCTGTATTATGGAAATTAACGATTTCAGCTTGGGGTGCATTATCAAAAAACGCATCAAAATTTACTTCTATTTTTACGCCAGTGAAATCATATGTGTTATTAGATCCCATCATTCTGATCACTGTAGCGCCCCATTTATATTCATCAGGTCTGCTGTACATATTCGTTTTATCTACAACATAAGTACCTGGAGTCATCACAACATTTTGGTCTGATAGTGTGGTCGTAGCCCAAAGTTCTTCCATAGAACTCACCGTGATTGTTTCTTGTGAGTGCACAAAAGAAGAAGCCAAAAGACATAAACTGATAGAGAGTAAAAAGGATTTAAAATACCTTCTCACATTTGTTAATCCAGTAAATAACATCATTTGCGTTTACATTTTGAAATTAAAAAATTACAACAAAGTATTGAAAGTAAGTAAAGCAAAAAGTTGCTTTACTTACTTAGATGAAAAAGAATACTTTCTTGTATTACACTATTTAATATATATTAATTACCATTAGCTAAGTATTCTTCTAACTCAGCCACAGATCTGAATGTAATGAACCATTCTAATTCGAACTGTTGGCCAATTACAGAAGCGTCCATTTCGTTACCGTTGAATTTATTCATATCGTAGATGTTCGTTCCTTGACGGCCTGTTAGGTTATCAGTCATCATTTCCGTGTTAGTTAATTCCTGACTCATATCCCAATAGAAAACATCATCAGAGATAAATGTACCCGTTTTATCAGATCTTGATTCAGCAATTTGAATCGAATTTAAGATATGGTCGTTTCCACCAAAACCTCTTTCAGATCTAAATTGCTTTGTAAACCATGAACCGGCAGGTCTGTTACCCATTCTTGCAGCATAAATTGGGAATTCAGGATTGTAAACCCAGTTGTTTACCCAGTCAGCATCACCTGGTACATTTTGTCCAGCTGTAGAATTTTTACCGTTTTTCCAGTTTTGACACATATCAAGACGTCCTTCACCAAATGTTACTACAAACTTACCATCTGCTTGATGTGTATTGTTTGATGATCTATGATCTGTCCAATCACAATTTGCTTTCTCAGATTCGTTTCTATCAAATTCCCATACATACTTACCGTTTGGCAAGCTTTGCTCTGCATATTCTTCTAGCTTAGGAAGATTCTCAAATGATCTGATATATTCAATTTTCAAACCACTGTTCAACATTGTATTTAAGTTGAACTGCACTAATTCTGTGATATTATCTCCTGTTGTTGACATAGTATGTGACTCACCTGCTTCATTTTTGAAGACACCTGAAGTCAAGTCCCAATAGTAAATATCACCATACAATACACCTGTGTAATTTGTTGAATTATAAACACCGTTTAGTTGTTCGAACGTACCGAAATCAGTTTCAAATGTTAGATCATAATCCGCCATTCTTGTTGCTTTCATTGCAATGATTGGGTAAGTAGCAACATCAAAGTTAACACCGCTTTCCAACTGAATTGAAGATTGACCATCTACAAGTGATACATTCAATACATTATCAGAAGTACCGATTGAACCTTTTGCTGCTACCCAACCACTTTCATCTACAGAGAAATCTGATTCTAAACCTGTGAAAGGGTAAGTAAATAATGGACCTTCAATAACTTGCGGTCCGTGCATCAAAGTGATGTTACCTGAAATACCGCCTTTTGGTACTTCTACTAAAATTTCAGTTTCAGAGATAGATTTGATTGTTCCTGCAATACCTCCTTCATTTGATTCAAAAACAACCGATACATCATAGCCTGATTCTTTGAAGTTTTCACCAAGCACTGCAATGATATCACCTGCAACACCAATACTTGGCTCAACTCCACTCACTTTCGCACCAGGAATTACTACGAACTCCTCTTCCATTAATACTGATTGAGTAAGGTAACGCACCTCGATAGCTCCAGTTGTAGCATCTACAGGAACGGGAAAAACAATACTGCTGTCACCGTAAGAGATGTATGAATTTTGGTCTACTTCAATACCATTGAAATAGATAAATGTAGGCTCTTTGAAGTCCCCAAAGTTTTTACCCGTAATCGTCACTTGAGTGGATGGCAAACCTGTTTTTGGAGCAAAATTATTGACTTCAACTTCCTGAAAACTAGGAATTGTTGCTTCATATTCATCCTCTTTCGTACAAGAATAGAATAGAACCCCTGCAGTCAATAAGGATGGTAATAAATATTTCGTTAATATGTTATTTTTCATTTTTTTCATGTCAGATTAGTGAGTACCCACAAGGAATACCTTAAGTGATATGCCTTGTGGATTAAAAAAATAAACACTGTTTCAATTAGTAACCCGGGTTCTGTGTTAAATTCTCATTCAATAGAATTTGTCCCGTTGGAACTGGTCGCAAGTAGTTTGTTAGTGAGAAGTTTCTAACTCCCTCATCTGCAACTACAATTACATCTTTTGTCTCGCCATTTGGCAACGTATAAGGGATTGGTTCATTAGGGTAAGCCTCTCTCTTGAATTTAGCTGGATCGTTTTCAAATGGAGTGCCTCCTACTACCATACCTAATAATGGATCTCCTAGTTCCTGCTCTGCAATACCCCATCTTTTAAGGTTGTGGTAACGCTTTCCTTCCGAGTAGAACTCAATCGCCCATTCTCTTCTGATTTCTTCTTGTACATCAAGTGCATTGGCAGAAATGAAGGCATTTGTCAATGGAGGAATACCAGCACGAGCTCTTGTTTTATTGATAGAAGCATCTAATTCAGCATCTGATAATGTTCCGTTCAATTCGTAAAGTGCTTCAGCGTATGTCAAATAAACTTCTGGTAAACGAATGATTGGATAATCTAAACCTCCTTGAGCAAGTACTTCAGGATTATCATTTTGTCCCCATTTTGTATACTTGTGACATTTATAACCGCCACCTGCATCAGCATCTGTAAAACCTGCCAATAAAATTGTTTCATTTGTTGGCAATCCAGTTTTCAAGTCAGTGTAATCACCGTACTGATTGTAAGATGAGAAGTAACCCTTCATACGGTAATCACGGTTGATAAACTCATCACTTGCATTTACATAACCTTGGAATACTGCACTTTTTTCGATTGGCAAACCATCTGAGCAAAGTATCATATCCATCATCTTACGTGTAGGTGCTGTACGACCAACCTGCGATGGGTTTCCGTCATGGAAAAGAGCCATATCGTGTTTACGAACAAAGATAAATTCTCTATTGATAGACTTGTCTACACCCACTGGATTTGAGCTTGCATCTAAGTTGAATAAGAAGAAGCTACTCATGTTCTCCAATTGAGTATTGTAGTCAAATAACTGATAGTAAGGGTCATCCATTACTTCTTTTGCCACTTTAGCTGCTTCTGCTAAGTAAATATTGATGTTTGCTTGGTCATAACCTTCACTACCTGCACCTTCTGAAGTACCGTCTCCGTCCGTTTTAGTTCCCACAAACTTCATCCATGTCGCTTCATGCAATAGTACACGTGCCTTGAATGCTTTTGCTGCACCTTGGCTAACTTGTCCTTTATCACCATCTGAAATACTTGATTCTAATGGTAAGTTTGGAATTGCCGCATTTAAATCTTCAAGGATTTGAGCAGTCACTTCATAACGGCTGTTACGCTTAGCATAAAGTTCATCAGAGTCTGTTGATAATGACTTTGTCACGATGGTTACACCTCCAAAATACTGCATTAATTCAAAGTGGTAATACGCACGGAAAAACTTCGCTTCAGCCACTTCTTTCATGATGTCTGCTTGATCCCCTTCATAGTTTTCCGCAAACTCAATCAACTTATTTACAGTACGTAAGTTAGAGTAATCTTTATCCCAGATCTTATGCGTCAATGGTGTAGAATAGTCACCATAGCCATATCTTGATCCATCATCAATCGTCTTGGCCATCAAATCATTACCATAACCATACAGATCCCAAGTTTTTCTATCTGAATCTCTAAAGCTCGGCAGACCTGCATACATTGCATTAGCTGCTTCTCTGAATTGGTAAGGTTTATTGAAATAACTGTCCTCTGTTACTTGGGCAGGATCGTCAAGGTCTAGGAAATAACTTGTGCAACTACTTAATAAGGCTACACCAAAAATTGATATTATATTTTTAAGTTTCATGATTGTAACTTTTCGAATTAAAATGATAGGTTAGCACCAAGGGCAAATGATCTGTAGAATGGGTAAGTCTGGTCTAAAGAGTTACCATATTCTGGATCCCATCCGTCTAAGATTTCATTTGAGAAGGTCAACAAGTCATTACCTGAGAAGTAAACACGTACTTTGTCCACTCCTTTAATTTTCCCTGTATTGAATGTGTAACCCAATGACAACGTTTTCAGACGGATATATCTACCACTTGACAACATAAAATCAGTGTTTCTGTAGTTCCAGTCATTGATGTCTTGCCAGCTTGTAACACGTGGGTAAGGTGCACCTGTATTGTCTGGGGTCCATGTGTGACCTACGTAAGATACATTTTGGTTGGTAAAGTGACCTGAACGAGGGAATACTGCTTGACCTTTGTTACGGTAGATTTTTTGCTCCATTACTCCTTGCCAGAACATATTGAAGTCAAAACCTTTCCATTGGAAACCTGCGTTGATACCGAATAAGAAGTGAGGTGTTTTATCTCCAACATACACTAAATCACCTGCATCACCATTTTCAGGATCACCAATTGCATCAATGTATCCGTTGCCATCTACATCTACGATTCTTGCATCACCTGCACGAAGAGGGTTAGCTTGTGGTAAACGACCTGGCTTTACAGTACCATAAAGCTCATAATAAGCATCTGCTTCAGCTTGAGTAGCAAAGTACCCATCAGTTTGGTACATGAAGTAAGAGTTAAGTGGGTAACCTTCTCTTTGTCCTACTAATCCTTCAGCCACATCCGTTTTTCCTTCCATTGAAACCAATTTGTTTTTAGAGTCACTTAGGTTGAAACCAATGTTGTAAGAGAAGTCCGAACCAATCTTGTCATTCCAAGAAATCTGGAATTCCCATCCTTTTGTTTCTAAAGTACCGCTGTTTGTTGTTTTTGGCGAACCACCTAAAATTGAAGGATAAGTTACACCGATCAACATATCTTCATTCAACATTTGGTAGTAGTTGAATTCACCTTTCAATTTATCGTTTAAGAAACCGAATTCAAGACCAATGTTACTTGATTTAATTGTTTCCCAAGATCTTTCGTTTGTTGTGATATCATTAGCAGTTGCTGTAAGATATGGATAAACACTTTGATTACCGAAGTAAGTAAATGAACCTCTGTCCACTAGTGATGCATAATCATGGTTTCCAATACCGCCTTGATTACCTAGTTCACCATAACTTGCTTTCAGTTTCAAGAAACTTAAGATATCGTTGTTCTTTAAGAAATCTTCTTGTGTAATTACCCAACCTAATGAACCACCAGCAAATGTTTTCCACTTGTAACCGTCAGCGAATTTAGAAGAACCATCACGACGAGCTTGTAATTCAATAAGGTATTTATTTTTATATCCGTAGTTGAAACGTCCTAAAAGTGACATTAAACCCCAGTTTGAACCTCCACCATTCACTTCAAATTGGTTTTCAACGCTACCCATTTCTAAATCATAGACGCCTAAATCTTCAAAGTCATATAATTTCGCACCTAACTTATCATGAACTCTTTTCTCAGCAGTACCACCTGCTGTGATATTAAAGCTATGATTATTGTATGATTTCTCATAGTTAAATACACCTTGGTAAGTTTCATGTCTATCTGTATTGGCTGACTCTGAAATATAGTTGTTGTTTGTATTGATTCTCGCATTAGCAACAGTATTATTCCAAGCATAAGTTGTCACTTCTGATCTATACTCCTGATTTCTATCCCAAGAACGGTCTAATGCCGCATCCGCACGGAAAGTTAAGCCCGGTAAAATTTTTGCAGTAGCACTCAACATCGTTCTAAATTCCTGACGCTCTTTGTTTCTTTTACCGCCGTCTACCATTTCTGCAAGTCTGTTAATTCCACCACCTGCTTGGCCAAAGTTCGCACCCCAATTACCAAATGGGTTAGTTGTTGGGAATAATGGAATCTCTTGGAAAGCTCTAGTACCATCATAAGTAGGACCTGAGATTGTTCTGTTGAAATAAGAAACATTCGCACTTAAATCTAACCACTCATTGACCTGGAATTTATAATTACCTCTGAAGTTGTATCTCTTTAAAGCATCTTTTACAGGCTTCACAGGACCTACTTCATCTACGTAACCAAAAGAGAAACGGTAACTGCTTCTATCCGTACCACCTGATACACTTGCATCATGTCTTTGAGAATAAGAAGTACCATATAAATCTTCTTGCTTAAGGTTATTTCCTACATAAATATTACCCCAATAAGGTGTTTCTAAATAACCCGGTTCCCCTTTTGCCATCCAGTTTAATTGATCCTCAGTCCAAGCCCAGTAATAAGTATCCAAACCGGCTAATTTATCTTGCTCACCATATCTCAACCACGCATTAGCATACTCTTGAGGACTTGCTGCTAACGGCGCTCTCATTGATGGAGTGTTCATTGAACCTTGAATATTCACGTTCACTTTGATCTCGCCTTTACCTTTTTTAGTGGTTACTAATAATACACCATTTGATGCTCTAGAACCATAAATCGCAGCAGATCCGTCCTTTAATACTGAAATACTTTCAATATCGTCTGGGTTTAAAGAAGTAAATGCACTCATTCCTAAAGTAGGAATACCGTCAATGATGACTAACGGGTTCGAGTTTCCGTTGATTGAGTTAGTACCACGAATTGAGATAGAAGGATCATCGCCAGGACGAGCTGATGTACGTGTTACTGCAACACCAGGAGTTTGACCTTGAAGTGCGAGAGCAGGGTTAGAAACCGCACGGCTTTCAAAAACCTCAGAACTTACTGATTCTACTGCACCCGTTAGTGTTTCTTTTTTCTGTTCCCCATAACCAATAACAATAAGCTCCTCCAACTCTGTTAAATCATCTTCTAATTTGATATTAATCTCTGATTGAGTTGAAACTTGAACTTCTTGTGGCTGGTATCCTATAAATGAGAATACTAAAACTGCTGATTTATCGGGAACAAATAATGAGTACCTTCCATCAAAATCTGTTGTTGTTCCTTTGGCTGTCCCTTTAATCATAATAGAAACGCCAGGTAGTGGATCGTTATTTTTATCAGAAACTCGTCCAGATATTTTAAATTCTTGATAAGTTTCGTCCCCACTATTGTCCGAAGCGGGATCGCTAAAACCTGAAGTAACAATACCTACTATCAAGAGTAAGGTTGTTAGTACTTTTTTACGGACATTGCTAGTAATAGTTACTGCTATCATAAGTAAAAAAAATTAATAATTATTCGTCTCTCAACAAATGAGTTACGATGATGTTATAGATATATGAAGAGAGAAAAGAGAAATCTTCAATACTTGAAAAAAGTAAGAGTATGTTTGGAATATAAATTTTAGAAGTAAAAATTCTCCGTTTTAGGTTGTGATGAAATTAATAAACTCACGTTCTGTTAGGGTGGATTTTTACTAAAAGTAATGTTTCAAACATGCTCTAAGCAAAAAGGCATATTAGTATTCGTACAATTAGAACTTAAAGAAGTGATTAAACTCCTCAGAGAATAGTGTGATACATTTTAACTGTACGGTAGTGATAATCCATATACCACGTATTGCTTTATCTTTTTTAGTTTAATAAGTAAAATTCATTTCGTCTTGTATTATAAAGTAAATTGCAAATTCATTTCAGTATTATTTTGTATTTTTTGATGTTTATTAAAAATAAATTAAAGAATAAAATTGTCAGATTTTCAAAAGTAGATTATTACAATATTTTAGATCACTTAATACTATGTATTAAATTTATGTAGCGTATTTTGTACGTGTATCTTATATAACAAAAGTAAATAACTCTAATGTATTAAAAAATGTTTATTTAAATTATATTTGTGTACATATGAAACATAACTAAAATTATGAACGAGAAATTAGAACTTAAAAGAAGTGGAGATCCTTCTGTTTCCACACAGAGAATAGACCCACTAAGAATCGAGGTACTCTGTTGCCGTTTGTGGTGGTTAAAAAAATGGAAAAACGGAAAGTTATCTTCTCCTTATTGGAGATTGTATTGGAATAAAAACAAAGGGGCCTACATCACTTATAAAGGACGGAAAATTGAAATCAATCCCGATAAAGTTATTCTCATCCCTCCCAATACTATGTTTGAAACTTCTATTAAAGGGAATGAAAACATGAGTAATAATGAACTTGAGGGTGGAGTTATTCAATGCAGTAATGATGTAGAGAAATATATCAACCAGAACAACATTATTCATCTGTTTATCCACTTCAACTTAGGTAAAGCACTTGATCAATTCAATAGTAATATTTATGAGATTCCATTAAGTGATGATCAAAGAGAATTTATTCAACAAATCAAAAAAAAAGTACTCAGCAACAATGATTTAATACGAATTCACACCGCTATTAAAATTCACCAATTAATACTTTCTACTATCCAATGTATTGATGAAAACCAACTCTTACCTCAACAACTGAATGCTCGTATTATTAAAACGATTGAGTTTATCAATGAACATTATTTCAGAGTTATTGACAATGCTGAACTGGCTGAGAATATCAATATGGCCACCAATTCTTTTACTCGTTTTTTTAAACAAAATATACACTTAAGTCCACAAGAATACATTAAGAATGTACGTATCGGGAAAGCATGCCACTTAATGGAAAATGCTGAACTTTCCTTTGACTTCATTGCTCAAAAAGTCGGATTTTCAGACCGTTACCACTTCTCAAAAGTATTCAAAACCGTAAAGGGGATTCCTCCTGCACAATATAAAAAACAGTTCATTATGAAATGAAATGTTTGCCCTCTTCCTTTTCAAAATAAAAAAGACTATGGCCAAAAGTTTAACCATAGTCTTTATGCTTATCAAAAAAATTACTCACTCTAAATTGACGATAGTATTGATTCTCCTAGTTCTATTTTTTTCAATCTTATTAATGCTTCCACATAATAATAATCTGCATAATTGATCGATGCATCTATCTCAGAACCAGCAGGATGATGACCTGTTGAATGCGACAGAAAAGCAGAATTGCTGTCTCTACTTTGGTAACGTTCGGAAGATAATTCGATAATCATTTTTTCAGCTAAGTTTATATATCTTTTTCCTTTTTCACCGCCTACATATCCACCTAATTCAAGCAAAGCTGAAGCTGTAACTGCAGCCGCTGAAGCATCTCTTGGTGCATTTGGAATATCAGGAGCAGAAAAGTCCCAAAATGGTATTAAATCTTCTGGCAAACGGGTCAAATATACATCTGATACCTGTTGCGCAAATTTCAAATATTTTTCATCACCTATCATTCTATACATCATCGTGTAGCCATAAATAGCCCAAGACTGTCCCCTTGCCCACATAGAATCATCTGCATAACCTTGATGTGTTACTCCTTTAATTTTCTGACCATTTTCACGATCGTAAATCACTACATGATAAGAAGTAAAATCGTCTCTAAAATGATTTTTCATGGTCACATCTGCGTGATTCACAGCAACTTCTCTAAATGCTGCATCTCCTCCGTTTTGTGCACTCCAAAGCAACATTTCTAAGTTCATCATATTGTCCATGATGGTATTATGCTGAGGCCATTCCATATTTGGAACATCTCTAGGCCAGCTCAAAATGGTACCGACATTTGGGTTATACAAGGTGATCAACTGCTTGGAAGAGTTCATAATTAAATCCTTATACTCCTCATTTCCAGTGAGTCTGTATCCATTTCCAAAACTGCAAAACATCTGAAAACCAATATCATGATCTAGTGGAGGTCGAGTGGCTAAAGGTGTAAGGAAACGGCTGTACTTATCTGCCACTGTCAACCATTTTTTATCTTTAGAATATTCATACAGATACCATAGTGTACCTGGAAAAAATCCGCTTGTCCAATCTTCTACAGGTACATAACGCCATTCTTTACTTCCTTTGTTAATAGTCCTTGGAAAGAGAGAATCAGCAGGCACTAAGGCTAACGTTTTTTCGGCCTGTGCCAAACAATAATCCAATTGTGCATCTATGTTGAAACGATCTGAATTCTCGACCGCTGTATCGTTTGTATCGTTTTGACTTTGAGGCTGTCCACACCCAAAAACAAGACTGATTATCAGTAAATTGAAAGAATATAGAGTAATATATGATTTGAAGTTTTTCATCAAATTTTGATTAAAAAGTGGTAGATTAGTTTAAAAAAATTCAGTCACGTTATATTTTATTGATCTCGATGCTTACTGGATTTTTCACTCGCTCTATAAAAGTATGTAAGTACTGATTCCATTCATCTTCAGATGCAAATTGCTTACTTTTCTCCCAAACAAAACCGGCGTAATAATCAATTTCTGATTGATTTGGAGTTGCAAGCACCAATAGATGACTGGCATCTTTATGATCGGATACCTTTTCAAAACCTTTATCTAATTGACTCGGCATCACAACACCTAACCCTAAGTTTGCATCATCAATTTTTTCCCAGTAGCTGTAAATACCTTTTGAATTATCAATCAAAACCTCTCCCTTATTATCATGCAATGTAATACCTACAGCAACCTGAGGCACAACACCTTCCGTAGTAAATTTTGAATGAAAATGACATAAATTACTCCCAAGATCTAAACTGATAATTTTCTCTTCCGCTATTTGCTGTCCGTTCACTTCCCAAGGGGCATAATTCAATTGAAAAACAGTACGGATAGGTCCTTCTGAAATGGTTTTGTATGAAGTGAAATTCTTTGATGTATAAAGAGAATCATTCACCCAAAACCCAATACCACCGATACCTCTACTAGGACCTACATGATAAGGATCGTAACCTTCTCCAGTATCAATATGATAAGCACCTTCTTTTTCAGAGTTATTCTTATACCATTTATCAATAATTGGATAGTCTACTTTTTTCAACCAAGCATCAATTCCACTGGTCAATGTACCGCCATACTCATTCGCTTCAGCTCTTCTCTGAGCATCAGGACCAAAAGTTCTTAATGCCACTCTGTCATTTTCCCAAGCGTAATCGTCCGTTCTTTCTGGAACAAACCTTGAATACGTCGTTTTTTGTGAAGAAGGTTGTGCCTCACCCGACTTCAATGGGCGTACAATAAGTGATAATTTAGAATTTGATTTTATGTCAATTTGAAACAACCACTGATCCATCACTTTATCATCATTCAGATCAATCCATTGGTTGATTAACAACTCTCCTGTTTCAGTATTTTCAATGGCTAAATTTTCATAACCATATTTCTTAATCAGTTCTTCGAAGGGTTGAACATCAAGTTCAATGGTCTCATTTAGGCGATCAGTTAAAATTGTATTATTTAATGATATAAAAATTTTATCATTTTGTTCATTACAACTAAATGTAAGGGGTATTAATAGTAGTGTACTTACAAACTTATAGAAGTAAACGTAATTGTTTTTCATAATTTCTCTTTCTAAAAGGTAATTAGATGTAGTAAAATGCAACGCTTTATTCCAATTGGTAATTATTCGAAGAAAAGAAAATACCAATTATTCATGTCGCATTTCAATATTTTATGCAGTTGAGCTTATCTAATTTTTCAAAACAAGCTAACATAAACTATATATACATTTGGTTAAAATTTTGCAGACTCAAGTTTTGGATTGATAAGATGAATAATTGCCAAAATGATTAAATAGGAAAGACCGGCAATCAAAAACATCCAGAAGTAAGCCTCACTTCCCACTTTATCCAAATATCTGCCCATCAGAAAATCAATCGACATTCCGGTAACTGCACCAATCATTCCTCCAACTCCAACAACTGAAGCAACTGAATTTTTAGGCATAGTATCAGAAACAAGTGTAAAAAGATTGGCTGACCATGCTTGATGACCACCTGAAGCAAAGGCGATTAAAATAGCAGCAATCCATTTGTTATCAGTTAATGTTGCAAATACTACTGGTACAATAAACATTGCACAAATTAGCATTGCTGTTTTTCTGGATTTATTGAGTGACCATCCTTTATTCAAAAAAAACTTAGGAAGGTATCCACCTCCAATACTACCAAAATCTGCAACAAGGTAAACAAGTACCAATGCAGCTCCAAGTTCTTTGATGCTCACACCGAATGTATCATGGAAAAACATTCCACTCCAAAACATAAAAAAGAACCAAACTCCATCTGTCATTTTTCCTATAGCAAAAGCCCAGCTTTGTTTTTTAGCTATCACCCGTGCCCAAGGAATTTTTTTTGAAGAATTTTCCTGCTCGTCTTCATGCTGTTGAATATAGGCCAATTCCTTTGCATTCACCTTATTGTGTTTTTCAGGGTTTTTATACGCTTTCAACCACAAAATCACCCAAATAGCACTTAAAATTCCAGTTACCAAAAATGCAAATTGCCAATGCGTTCCATCCTCCAGTACAATTAAACCTACTACCAAAGGTGCTAAGATGGCTCCAACATTTGCTCCTGCATTAAAAATACCTGTCGCAAACGCCCTGTCTTTTTTAGGAAACCACTCTGCTACTGTTTTCACAGCTGCTGGAAAGTTTCCTGCTTCACCAATCCCCAATCCAAAGCGGGCTATGATAAAACCGACCAATCCAAAACTAGGTCTTAAAACAGCGTGAAGCATACCAAATGCACTCCAAACCGCAATGGAAACAGTATAACCAATTCGTGTTCCAAACTTATCGACTAAACTTCCCATTGAAAGCATACCAATAGCATAAGCTAGTTTAAAAGCTATATTAATATTTGCATAATCTGATTTTGACCAATCAAATAGCATTTCGAGACTAGGTGCCAAAACGCCTATCATGCTTCTATCCATCAAGTTGATGGTGGTGGCCATAAACAACAATGCTAATATCCTATACCTGTATTTAGATTCTTTGAGTTCAAGGTCATCCACGCTTTTAGTAAGCAATGTACCTTTACCTTCCAATTCATATAAGTCGCTCATTTTGTAGTTAAATAGATTAAATCGATAGTGTAGCTGTAATTCATTTCGTAGTGTATTGGAAAATATTCCAATTGGTTCAAATTTTTACCACATATAACCCCTCCATCAAAAATATTTTTGACAATATTCATCTTCAATCCTTTTTAAAAAAAGAGGACAGTAGAACGCCAATTTCTAACGTATAGGGTTCCTATTTTAGTAACGCTTTGTTTATTATATAGAGATCTTCAAAAATGAAGATTTTGTAAAAAGATCACGTAGTTTAATTATTTCATTTCGTTTCATTCCATTAAGGCCGGGTGGAAAATCTCACTTGGTAATTATAAATAACAGACCAAAATTGCAATCGATTGCATGGTCATGTAAAAATCAAAGAGCTTCCTCACTCTCTGTACAATAAAGATACGTAGTATAATCCGTATTATGCAAATTTTTTTTATAAATTTTCAACAAAAAATACAATCGATTGTTTTTATTGCTTTTTTTTGTGTTAATTGGTATTGATTTCTGTTGTTAAACATTTTAATCAAACAAAAAACAGCAACAATGAAATTTTTAATTACTTGATTATCTGATATATAATGAATTATTTAGTTGACAAATTGAGTCTACTTCATAATTATGTAAAAAAGACACTTCTTCAATTTATTTTTTTGAGAGAATTCAATACAGCTTATAGACTAAAATTAGGCATATTTACAGTTCAAAAAAGTAGTATGGAACATAAAAATTGGTGATTGAAATAAAGGTAAATCTTCAACTTCAGATATTATTCTTAAAGAATTAGGTTGGCAAAACAAATTTGAATAAAAAAGCAGTGTAATTCCAATACATCTGTTTGAATAACATGTGATTTCTACTACCGTTTACACGTGACCTGAACGAACCTTTTAAAACAATGAATTTACACGTGTAAAAATCCTGATATTCAAAATGAAATTATCAATAATCAAGTGAAATGATCAAAGTATTGAATTGAAAATAGTTAATGAATGGAAGTAAAAAAAGCAACCACAATCCATGACATCGCTAGAGCATTAAATCTGAACAGTTCAACAATTTCTAGAGCTTTGAATGATCATCCTCGTGTTTCTCAAAAAACAAGAGATAAAGTGAAGGCTAAAGCAAAGGAATTAAATTATCAGCCTAATAATTTAGCGGCTAATTTAAGAACGAATAAAAGCAATACCATTGGTGTTGTGATCCCTTTTGTTTCAAGGTATTTTTTCTCTACAGCTATCGCTGGCATTGAAGATATTGCTCAATCTTATGGCTACAATGTGATTATCACTCAAACGAAAGATATCACTGAAAAAGAACAAGAAAGTATCAATACACTATTAAATAGCCGGGTTGAAGGTATTTTGATTTCACCTGCGATGTATAATGATAATATTGAACATATCCAAAAAGCAATCGATCAACAGATTCCTGTTTTTTGTTTTGATAGATACGCCGAAGGTTTACAAACCACCCGCGTATTAATGGACGATCATAAAACTGCACTTCTAATGTGTGATCATCTTATTCAGCAAGGTGCACAAAAAATTACTGTACTTTCTGGATATAAAACGGCTTCAATTTATAGCAATCGCCAAAAAGGGATCATTGATAGTTATATCAAACAAGGCATTGACCTAAAACACTTGAATATCAATGAAATGGAACTAAGCACACACAAAGCGTATAGCTATGTGAAGGACCTTATCAGCAAAGGAAAAGTCCCGGATGCCGTCTATGCGTTGAATGATATGACCGCTTTTGGGGCCATTAAAGCTATAAGTGAAAATAATCTTTCTGTTCCTGAAGATGTTTTAGTAGTGGGTTTCAGTAATGAACCTCTTGCCGAACTTTTCACTCCTTCTCTTACTACTGTCAACCAACCTGCCTATGAAATGGGAAAATTGGTGGCGAAAAAACTTATTTTACATTTAGAAGATAATGAGGAATTATTGACAAGTGAGACTTCAATCTTAAAAAGTGAATTGATCATCAGAGAGTCTTCTTTGAGAAAAAAGAGAAAAATATAAATGAACGACAAACTAATTACAAGGATTTAATTTCAATAAAATAAGTACTAAGTCAAAAATAAATCATAGTTCATTCTAATTTATTTTTTGTGAGTTCAACGCTAAAAAACGTATTAATAGTGGTTCTATTGAAAGTTTTTTGAAGGAAGTAATCGCAAAACAATAAATAGAATTAGTATTAGATAATTTTGAATTTGTACTTAA
>NZ_LQAQ01000034.1 GCF_001583495.1 Flammeovirga sp. SJP92
AGAATTATGGTTCGTAAAATGGTTTTTATGGTGGTTATTAAGCCACATCAAGAACCATAATTCTTCATTCTTCCCTCTTAATTCTTCATTCAATTCTACAGTGGTTGTTCTTGGTCTAAAACAATTTTAACGACTGAAACAAACTTATTGGTAGGTTGAACAGGTAACTGAAGTGCCCCTTCTACCCACTCTATATTTGAACCTGAAGATGCTAACAGTGTAGCACTTTTCACTTTTACTTTTTCGTTTAATGGAAGTTTGCCATCTTCTGGCCAATCAAAAACGTGAGCATAAACTACATTTCCTTTTGATGTATAAACACCCCATTCTGGTTTTTCAAATGGACTAGCTTTCGCTCCGTAAATGGCTTCTTCATTTTCCTTCATCCACTCTCCCATTGTGTTCAAACGAACTACGCTTTCTTCAGGAACATTACCTAGGCCATCAGGGCCAATATTCAACAAGAAGTTACCGCCTTTTGATACAATGTCTACTAAACTTTGGATCAATAACGTATCGCTTTTCCAGTTCAGATCAGAAGGTTTATAGCCCCAAGAACCGTTCATTGTGAAACATGCTTCCCAATCTTCATCAATTCCTGTTGCCGGAACTTCTTTCTCTGGCGTACCAAAATCACCTACAAAATTTCCTTCCACATTGAAGCCCGCCATACCGTTACGTCCTTTGTCCACTCTATTGTTGACAATTGTGTTGGGTTGTAAATCTAGAATGTAATCATACATTTCTTTACCCATTTCTGTAGTGTAATCAGCAATCCATTCTCCATCAAACCATATCACGCCAATATCTCCATAGTTGCTTAAAAGTTCTCCTACTTGTGGTTTTAAATAGTTTTTAAAATACTTCGGAAATTCAGGATTTGATTTTGTCTGATCTTTTTGCCCGATGTTGTAATCAGGGTAAAATATGGATTGTGCTTGAGGGTGATGCCAGTCTGTGATAGAGTGATACAGACAGAAAACGATGCCTTGCTTTTTACATTCCTCAGCCATTTCTCTGATAATATCTCGTTTGAATGGTGAAGTATCCATGATATCATAATCGGTTACTTTTGAATCCCATAAACAGAAACCGTCATGGTGTTTTGAGGTCAGTACAATATATTTCATGCCTGCGTTTTTAGCTAATGAAACCCATTTTTCAGCATTGAAATCCACAGGGTTAAAACTACGTGGGTACTTTTCATATTCCTCAATTGTCATATCTAATTTATCCATCACCCATTCGGCACCGCCCCAGCAGATCGAATCTTGGTATTCTCCGCCAAGCATAGAGTAAGCACCCCAGTGGATAAACATGCCAAAACGAGCATCTCTCCACCATTCCATACGTTCATCATCGGTTAGTTTCACTTCTTCTGTTTTTTTGACAGAATTACATGCAAAGCCTAAAAGCATTGTAGCTAAGCAGATCAGTTGTGTGTATTTTCTCATTGTCTGTTTCTTATAGTTCTATATTGTATCCAGCAGGGTATTCCTGTTGATGTTCTCCTTTGATGGTAATAATCACCTCATCATTTGACGAGTAATAGTATTGTCCTTTTTCGAAACGCAGTTCAGCCGACACATCATTTCCGTTTTTTGAGGCAATGGTATAATCGTTGAGTGTTAAGCGCTTTCCTTTTCCTAAGTAGAGGTAATCGAGCTGATTGTCTTTGAATGATGTCACTCCAAAAACACCATTAAACTCCACTCCGTTTTGTAGTTTATGTGATTCGTTATCAGTAGAAGAAATAATATTTTGAATTAAACCTTTCTTGGATTCTACTTGTAATGCTGTGATTTCACTTTTGTTTTTCTCTAAAGAAGAGACATTTACCAAAGAAGATTCTCCTTCAAAATAAGATTCAAAAACGGCTACAAATGGATCTTTCAGTGCATTGCTGTTTTGTCTCACAATCAAAGTTGGCGTTCCTTCAGGACTGCTATTGACGGCCTGAGGTGTGATATCATTTCTCAACGTGACTGCAGGTGCTTCGACTTGGAAGAGTGATCGGTTATTTTGACCTACCATCCACATATCTGTCACTAGGCTTGGCGATACCGCATTGATGGTCCATCGAGCTTTAAAATCCTGTTCCCAGTTTGCTTTCTTTGGATTCTTGAAATAAGTATAACCTTTGTGATAAGTTGGTCCTAAACTGTTAACCGCTGTTGTTGAAATACTTTTATCATCTGCAGTGTACAATTGAAAATCATTTCCGAGGTTGTGATAGAGGTAATCATTTTCATCCAAATCAGAACGGAAGATATCTACATAGTAACCTGCATTTTCTGAAGTTCTGATCATGGCAACTAAACGTCTTTTTTCAGAAGCTGATATATCTGTAAAAGAACAGTTTTTTGAAGTCACCTTAGTATTGTAAAAACCGTTATCTCCAATTTCAGGATCAATTCCATTCACAACAATTTCCCCTTTTGAATAACCTGGAAGTACGGTATTCGATCCCGTTGCACCACTGAAGTATTTGAAATCTTCCGTCCAGTAAGATTCATAAGCGGAAGATTTTGGTGAAATCGCCCATCCTTTTGCATATAACTGCATTGCTAATCCATTGGCAGAAAGGTGGGCTCCTTTATCTCCACCGTACAGTGTAAACATCATTGCATTGTCAGCATCATTGCCATTTTTTTGAATAACATGACGGTGACGTTCAGAATATACTGATTCTTTGAATGGAAGTTTTCCTTCCACATTTGAAAGAGGTTGATATAAAGAGATGCCTTTCCAATCAAAATTATCACGCTGGTGCTGTCCTAAATCCACACCTTTCTGTATGATCGCCGCCATTTGTGATGCTCCCTCCTGATTTCCTTCTTTCACATAATACGCCATTACATCTTCAAAAATGTCATACCCAAACGGGCCTCCTCTCATATCTCCAAAAACAACCAAATTACCTCTTGCATCTAACCAATTCAGATTGGCTAAAACAGCTTTCAAAATCATGGGGTTGTTGCCCATTGTGTTGATGTTGTTATTGTAAAGCTTTAAGCCCATATCAAACACCGTTGGGATCATACCAGATGCGTAACCCGGCGACTCTGGCCAAAGTCCCGTTTTTTCATCCCAAACCTTCATAATATCCGGCAATGCGGCGTGATAATCTGTTGTGATTTCTGTGTAGTACGGAATGTAATAGTCCTTTCCTTTTCCATCTTTATAGAAATCGTTCGGCTCCAATACCAACATACTGTTCAAGATATTTTTAAAGCCATTGACATTCCAATTTCCTCTTTTGCCACCTCTGATTAAACCTAAATCGATATAACGCTTGAATACAACGCCCGACACTTCCACTACACTTTTGTTGATTTCTTTTAAATGCTCATGCGGATGATCTTGAAGGTAGTAATACAGAAAATCGTAAATGACTGCCGCACTGACTTGTGTGTTATCATGAATTTGCTCTACGTCATAATAACCTAAAATTCCACCTGGTTCATATCCCCCAGGTCCTTTTGTTGCTTTGTTAGGATCTAAAGGTGGTTCCATATAGTAAGTCCCTAAAATCCACGTCCAATAGATATCCGCTGCAAACTTTGCGTACTTATCGTCTTTTGTCAACCAATAAAGAAAAGCCGCTTCCTCCCCTAATTTTAAAATATCGAGGTTGTTGTATCGAATCATATGACCTGATTTTTTGTAAGGCACTTTTACATATGATTTATCACTGCTTGAACGGTCTATACCCAGCATGTCGCCCGATTCGCTATAAGGAATTCGATCTTCCAAAGGGACGTTGATATAATTATTCCATCTACGCATACCAGGAAAACGAACCGTGGGTACGGGTGCATTGCCAGTGCCATAATCCCAGTCTTGATTTTTATTGATGTAGCACTGTGTAAAACGTTCTCCCTCTTTCCAGTACATAGAAAGGCGTGATGTGATCCATTCCGGATCATTCATATGACGAAGTACATAGGGCGTAATTCTATTGCTAATTTTTTGATAAGATTGCTTTGCCCAATCCTGTTCCTCTATCTTCTTCAGAACTTCTGCTCTATCATTTTCCTTCACATAAATTGTAGGATGATTGACAGGCGATTCTTTACAGGAGACAAAGATGTTCAGTAAGATCAATAGGGGGAATATGATGTAATTAGATTTTCTCATAGATGTAGAAGTGTTTCTGAAAACTGTAGATTATTATACTATACTTTTGATGAATTTTGGTGGTGAACCAGCACCTGAAACAGGTGCTGGTTTTACTTTTTTTACTATTTATTGCACAAATACTTTTGAGACATGATTTCCAACTACCACTAAGTAGATACCTCTTGCCATTGTTGTAACGTAAGCACCTGATGCTGCAGTATGGTTTTTAATTTGTCTGCCTTCTAGATCATAGATTGCGATTTGCTCTCCTCCTTTCAAGTTATTTACCTGAATCGTTCCTACAGAAGCGATCACTTTGAAGTATTCTTGTGCTACATCAATAGAACTTACAATAGAAACTTTAAAGTTGATCACATACTCTTCTGTATTACCCGCCTCAGCAGTAACCGTTACAGTATGCGATAATTCTCCTTCCGAAAGAATAATTTCACCTAAACCGCTTACATCAGCATCAATATCACTTGCCGTTGCTCCAATCACCATCGTAGAAACTTCAGTTAAAACCACCTCATATGATTTCACTGTTTTATCAAAACCTGCAATTGTTTCACCGTTGATTTGTAAATCGGATAATGTAGCATCATCTGATTTCAAGACTGTGAAGTTGATTGTATATTCCATAGTATTACCAGCTTCAGCGGTCACTACAACACTGTGAGACACCTCGTACGCGTCTAAAGCGATTGTGCCTACACCATTTACCATTGCGTCAGCATCTGTGGCTGTAGCGGCAATCTCCACGCTTGATGTCTTCGCGGCTAAAGTCACATCATAAGTTTGAGTAGCTGCATCAAACCCTGTTACTGTCACTCCATCAATTTGTAAATCGGATAATGTGGCAGCTTCTGATTTTAAAACTGTGAAGTTGATCGTATATTCCATTGTATTACCAGCTTCAGCAGTCACTACAACGCTGTGAGATACCGCATACGCGTCTAAAGTGATTGTTCCTACACCATCTATCATTGCATCAGCATCCGTAGCTGTAGCGGCAATCTCCACACTTGAAGTCTTCGCTGGCAAGGTCACATCATAAGTTTGAGTAGCAGCATCAAAACCTGTCACTGTTGCTCCATCGATTTGTAAATCTGATAAAGTCGCAACTTCTGATTTCAATACTGTGAAATTGATCGTATATTCCATTGTATTACCAGCTTCAGCAGTCACTACAACGCTGTGAGACACCGCATACGCGTCTAAAGCGATTGTTCCTACACCATCTATCATTGCGTCAGCATCCGTGGCTGTAGCGGCAATATCTACGCTTGACGTCTTTGCTGGCAAGGTCACATCATAAGTTTGAGTAGCCGCATCAAAATCTGTCACTGTTGCACCATCGATTTGTAGATCAGATAACGTGGCAACTTCTGATTTTAAAACAATGAAATTGATAACATAATCTTTCTTATTTCCTGCTTCAGCTTCTACAGTAATTACATGTTCTGTTTCATATTCTGTCAGAGTAACTTCTCCAACTCCTTCAAGAATTTCACTTGCATTATCCGCTAATGTTGCACCCACTACCACTGAAGTTGTTTTAGCAGGAAGTGTTACATCGTAGTTCAATACCATTGGATCAAAATTCTCAACAGTTACGTTGTTGACTTGTAAATCTGATAAGTTGGTATTCACAGATAGAGCAATTTTTGTGAAGTTGATTGTGTATGTCTTCTCTTCACCGTTTTCTGCTGTTACTACGATTTCATGCTGCTTTTGATCCGAATCAATAGCAATTGCTCCTAAACCACTTGTAATGGTAGCTTTAGCGTTATTGGTCTCAGCTGAGATGTTTACTGATGTAGTTTCATTTGACAACAAAACATCATAAGTAAATGTGACAGGATCGAAATTGTAAACTGATACATCATCAATTTTGATATCACTTAAAGTAGCATCTGCTGATTTTTCGGCTTTTAAGAATTTAAACCCATAAATATTGGCAGCATTAGTAGTTGATGCAAGACAATATACTCTAACTATTGCAGGTGTATTGGCTTTCAATGCAATAGGTGCATTGATAAATCTGTCGTCTGCAGGTGTCCAATCTCCATCTACGCCTACAAATGGAACGTTGTATGATTTTGAAGGGTCTAATTCCCAATCTGTTCCCATTTCATAAGTTGAAACATTCAGGTAACTATCCGGTGTGTCAAATCCATTTGTACATTGAATATTAAAACTGAATTCCGCATCAACTGGAGAGTAAACATAGTACTCTATAAACGTCTTATTTTTTGTCTCATTCACTCTACCAGGAATCACATTCAAGCCTTCATAATGATAAACATCTTCTTGAATATCCAAGGCTTTATCAATTGCAACTTGGATTGGAGTAACGAAGTTGATTGTATATTCTTTTCTAGTTCCTGATTCTGCTGTAACCACAATAGTAGTACTCGTATTTCCTTCATTGATCATGAAATCATCACTTAATCCTTCTACACCTTGAGCAGCCGCATCATTAGCAGTACCTCCAATCTTTACAGAACTTGTATTCATTGGCAATACGACTTTATAAGAAATCTTTTCAGGATCAAAACCTTCAATCTCCACATCATTAACTGTTAATGTAGATAATGTAGCATCTGTTGATCCAACGTTTTCTTCAAATGAAATTCCATAAATATTGGCAGCATTTCCTGTTGTCGTCACACAATAAAGTCTTAAAAGTACTGGTGTATTGGCTGTTAACATCACTGGAATGTTCACGTTTCTATCGTCTGCTTGAGTCCAATCTCCTACAACCCCCACAAATGGAACATTATATGATTTCGCAGGATCTAATGTCCATTCTCCACCTAGTTCATAAGTCGAAACATTCAGGTAACTATCTGGCGTGTCGTAACCGTTGGTACAATTCACCTTCATGGTAAGATTTAAGTCAGTTGCAGAGTACACGTAATATTCAATGTAAGTACCGTTTTTCGTTGCATTCAATCTACCTGGAATGACATTCATACCTTTGTAGTAATAGGCATCTTCTTGTATGTCCAATGCTTTGTTGTTGACGATTTCAATTGGAGTAACAAAATCAACTGTATATGTTTTCTTAGCTCCTGATTCTGCTGTTACAACAATGCTTGCTGTAGTTTTTCCTTCAGAGATTGTCAAATTATCATTTAATCCCTCAATACCTTGTGCCGCTGCGTCATTAGCTACAGCTCCTAATTTTACAGAAGTAGTGTTGAAAGGAAGTGCCACTGTGTACTGAACTACATCAGGATTAAAACCTTCAATTTCAACATCATTAACCGTCAAAGTACTTAAAGTTGCATCTGTAGATACGCCTTCTGCTGGTGCTTCTGTAAAACTCAATTCAAAAATATCGGCCGCATTGTTCTGTTCCGTGATACCGTATATTCTTAAAACACTTAGTTCGTTGGCATTAAAACTTAAAATGCCCTCAATGAATCTATCATCAAATCTACCCCAGCTTGTAAAAGGAATATTGTAAGATAATTCTTCATTTAGTGTCCAATCACCCCCTAATGGGTAAGTAGAAATATTTAGAAAGCTGTTTGGTGTATCATAACCATTAGAACAGATAAGTTTTAATTGTATGTCTTGATCCGTTGCTGAATAAACATAATATTCGATATAGTCTCCATTTTGAATATTATTGAGTTTTGAATCATTACCCGCTATTCCATTGTTATGGTAGGCGTCAGAAAAACCATTTATGGTTGCTCCTACAGTTACTTCAATTGGTTTGAAGAAGTTAAGAACATACTCTTGTTGTGTATCACTTTCAGAAGTCACAGTGATCGTCACTGGTGTAACATTTTCAGTAATTGTCACCTCTCCAGTTCCTGAAACAGACTTTGCGTTTGCATCATTTGCTTCAGCAGCAATCTGTATTGTTGATGCACCTATTGGCAATGGAACGTCATAAGAAGTTACCGCTGGATCAAAACCATCAAGGGCTGTTCCATCAATTGTCAAACTTTTTAATGTTGCATCTACTGAACCTGTTGACTCTTCAAATGAGATACCATGAATATTACATACCCAATCGTTAGCAACTGTATTAACATATGTAACTCTAACCGTGTATACTTCATCAGCCTCTAGTGTCAATGGAAAATAATAAGGGTTCTGGTGCGCCCAGTTATTTGTATTGAGGATGGATTGTGTTTCGCCTAAACCTTCTGCAGGCCATGTTTCTGAAGTTGTTTTATAAGCACCAACATTTAGCTGTGCATTATCTTTTATTGTGCCTGCTAAAACTACCACTAAAAAATCACCTCCAACAGTAGATTTTACTTGGTATTCTACATAAGCCCCTGGTTTTGAAGCTTCAATTTGAGTATCTGATATTTGTAAGTCTTGTCCGCTATCTGAAGCTTTTGTTGCAATAAGATGCTCAAGCAACAAAAATTCTGTTGTCGCATCTCCGTCAATAGTAGGTACCGCTCTTACTTTTTCAGCAACCACTTGTCCTACGGATTGGGAACAAATGACTGATGAAAGCATCATAATACCAAGTATCAATTTTGTAAATAGATATTTCATAAGTAATATGTTAGTAAAAAAATTATATGTAACACTCATTAAAAAATGAGTTCAAAAAGTTTCATTTCAATTCTGGCTATTAATCATTGCCGATAGTATTTATTACAATTGCGGAAGGTATTCCACCTCTACATAGTAAGCACCTAATTCTGAGTTGTCTTCTAGAATAAATTTAGTGTCGAGTTGTGCTGTTCCTTTCTCTAATCTTACCTGAAAATCAACAGACTGCTCCAAGGTATTTACTTCTTTCTCTTCTTCTATGTGTTGTATTTTTATGCTTGCCTTTTTGATGGCTAAAGACTTCCCTTTTTTGCTTGCGGTAACACTTGTACCTGCTAATGCTGGTCGACGTGCCACAGATGCTCCTAATGCTAAATTGGTTTCTTTAGGCCAACGGCGAAGTTTGATGTTATAAACTCCAGATTGTACCACTTTCACCGACCAATAACCATTGTCTCTATAACCTGTTCGGATATGGTCTTGCTTCCATGGGCTTACTTTTTCAGTGTGCCAATCATGGCAATGTAATGTGGTAGGGTTTTCTTCTTTGGCGCCTAAATGGATATAAGGTTCATCCGCAAATGTAGGGGCTAATTCCTCCCACCATTCAGCATACGCTTCTTTTAGAGTTTTTATCTTTGAAGGGTGCTGTGCTGCAATGTTGTTTCTTTGCTCAGGGTCTGATTTCAAATCATATAACTCTTCTCCATTGACTAGTCTCCAATTATCCTGCATTAAGGTCGTATTTAGCCAAGGCTGAGGCACCTCTGTTCTTTGCCCGTCTACAATGACAATTCTATCTTTATTCCATTTTTTTGAATTCTTCTTTTTCAATAATGGCACTAAGCTTTTCCCGTCAAATTGAAGCGATTTCGATTGTTTTAAATCACATAATTCAATTAGTGTTGGGAATAAATCGTAATGTGCTGTAAGTGCGTCAATGTCTCTCCCTTTATTGATATTTCCTTTGTTCCAATGAATAAATAAAGGCACTCTATGACCTCCTTCGTAGATACTGGCTTTGATACCACGCATTCCGTCATTAAAACCTTTTACCACAAATCCATTAAAACGGTGGCCTTCTACTTTTGCTCCTGCTGCAGTACCATTATCTGTCGTGAAAATGATGATGGTATTGTCCAAAATATCTTTCTCTTTTAGAAATGTCATCAGACTGCCGATATTCTCATCCACGTTAGTGATCATTCCATAGAAGTTCGGATTCGGTATCTCTTTATTGTCCTTATATGGAGCTGAATATTTATCGGCTACAAAATAAGGAGAGTGTGCGGCATTGGTTGGGATATAACAGAAGAACGGTTCATTTCCCTTTTGATCAATAAACTTTTTCGCGTTCTCAAACCATACATCTGTGCAGTATCCTTCAAACTGTTTTGGTTCTCCATTGTGATGGTAGACATCATCGAAATAATCATTATCAAAGAAATCCATCGTTTGCCCGATGCCACCTCCGTGATGTACTAACACCTCTTCAAAACCTTTGTCCTGAGGTCTGAATGGGTAATTATCACCTAAATGCCATTTCCCAAAAATTCCTGTTCTGTAACCGTTTTCTTTGAAAGTCTGTGCCATTAAAGTTTCACGTTCTAAGATCAAAGACCTTCCGTTAACAGTGTGCCATACGCCGGCTCTATCACAATGTCTTCCTGAAAGCAAAGAAGCACGTGTAGGGGCGCAAGTAGGACTCACATGAAAGTCTGTGAATCGTGAACTTTCAGCATATAACTGATCTATATGTGGTGTTTTTATGTAAGGATTTCCCAATGCTCCAATGTCTCCATATCCTTGATCATCGACCAAAATTATGATCACATTGGGCTTATCTTGAGCAAAACAATCCGCTACCCGTACAAAAAACAATATGATAAAAATCCATTTCATAAACATTGATTTAATAGTTGATTTAATTTTTTAAAGTACCAACACCCAAAGGATGCTGGCTCTTTTCACTTTTTAATTTCAACTCAAAATTAATTGAGTCATTTTGTCTATTATTTTAGTCCACATCGTGAAATTTTGAGGTATAAAAAAATCGAAACTTTATTAGAGCATGTTTGGAAAATATATTTTAGAAGTGAAAATTTTCCATTTTAGGTTGTGAGGAAATTAATTTCAGAAAAAATAGTGGTTCTATAGTTGATGAAATTAATAAACTCACGTTCTGAAAGGGGGAATTTTCACTAAAATAGATATTTCAAGTATGCTCTTAGTCAATCTGTTGTATAAGCACCAAACTCCATGGGCTTAATTCTCTTGAAATAGAGATTTCACCCTTCTTATTCGCTCTTATAATTTCAGTATCTAAAGCTTCCGCTATTTTCTTCATGGTCTTAATCTGTTCACGAGTGGGTGGTTCTGGTTTCCCAATTTTCTCCCAAAAATCGAAGATGTTTCCGTGGTCTTGATCAAGGGTTTCCATTTTAAACATAGCCCCTGGTTTCAAGCCTTTCAGCGTAAAATCAAGCTGTTTTGATTCACCCATTTTTTCAAGCTTCTTGAAGGTATTGATGCTTGAAGGTACTGCTTCTAAGTGATCATCAGGATAATTATAAGCCAACCCTATAACCTTCCCGTTACCTGATTTTTTGGTCACAAATAAATGGTTATTCTCAAAGAGTTTTTCATCTCCTAATTGATGCAACATCTTGTAGGCATGAAAACTTGGCTTTACTAAACCTTGGTAATTGATCATACCAAACCCTCCATGAAAAATACTTGACGCACCACCTTTCTCTTCAAAAATATCCGTGAACGTCCAAAATGCTAAGGAGTTTGTAAGTCCGATACATTCTAAATTAGTCTTTACAATGTAAGCGGCAGGAGGTAACCAGTCATGCATTCGGTCTCTGCTGCTTGGGCTCGTATTCCACTCCGTCAAATGAATTTCAGCATCTGGAAAAGCACTTTTTTTAATGGCCTCATTCAACCATTCAATATCATTCTTTGTAGATGCGGCAAACCTAGTCAAACCTCTTCCTTTTCCTGTTTCAGGATTGAAAGCAAAATCAGTTGGGTAAGGGTGTGTAGTGACAAAGTCTACTGGAAGTTTCTCCTTTTCACAGTATTTCAAAAAGTCTTCAATCCATACACCATGCCATTCTAACTCATTGATATCCTCTACTTTAAAGATCTCTTCTGATACATGATTGTTGATGATTTCACCATCAAATCTAGCATCTGGAACGAAGTTACTTGTAGAAGGTCCTCCTACTTTAAGTCGCTGATCAACAGACTTTACTGCAATGGCTGATTGTTTATACAATTCAAAAAACTGTGATTTTGTACCATGCCAGAAGAAAGGGTATAAATTGGGTTCATTCCATACTTCAAAATACCAATTCATTACTTCGTCAATTCCATAACGATCTACTACATGCTGTGTAAAAGCTTGGATCAGATCGTGCCATTGCTTTGCGTATTCTGGTCCTGGAGTTACTTTCGCTTTCCACCAGAAAACCGTTTTTGAGTCTTCAGCGGCAAACTGTTCTGGGAAAAAAGCCAGCTCTACAAAAGGACGAACATTCATGTCCAATAGTCGGTCAAACACATCGTCTATGTATTGCCAATTGTAAACTAATTTTCCTCCTTCAGTAAGTACAGGAAACATATCCTCATGAAATAATCCATGAAAACGCACATATTCAAATCCACATTCATTATGGACTTTTTCCATCTGTTCTAGCCAGCCTGCTCTCAGTGCTTCGTTCGCTCTTCCCGCTCCGACACACTTACTCCAAAAGTGTTCAAATTTCTCCCCTTCAGCCTTCGCATCTACAACGACTTTTTGAGCGTGTAAGCTTTGGAAGAAGACTAGACAGAACAATAATAAGATTCCTTTTTTCATGCTATTAGATGAACTAAATCTTCAAAATTAATTAACGTTCATGTTGAATATCACAGAGTTGATAGACTTCGCTTTTGCCTCAAATGAAGCGGCAACTCCACTAACATCCACACTCACTTTCTTTGCCGACTCCTCTGGATTGTACATCATCAAAAGGATTCTTCCATCGGTTAATTCAAAAGCAACGTGATTATCACCTTCTGAAGATTTTAAGTAATGTGCTCCTGGCTGAACGTAATGTGACAAGTGTTTGAATAAATAGAATTCATCATTATAAATCACTTCTTGCTTCTCACGGTCCACTACAATCATAGAGTTTTGAGGCCATCCCCAAGCACTTTTTCCAGTCTCATCCAAGATCATATTCCAATACATGTAAGAGCCTGTTTTGTTTTTGAAATAATGAACAATCATCTTCCAAGAAGCTTCTAATGAAGTCCAATCATTTTCTTGCTCACCACACATATTCTCCGTTTGCATAAACTTCATCCCAGCATATTCATCTTTTATTTTTGGTAATGCTTTTGACCCATTCCATTGGAGACCAACACCTTTGATGTATTTCGCATATTTTTCTTTATTCAAAATTGTTCTGACATAATTAGGATCGCTGTTATTGATTGTTCCTAACCAGATTTCAGTATCTAAACCGTCATTTTCAAATTGTGGTCCAAGGTATTCACCAATAAAGTAAGACATATCTTCTGGTCTCCATGTACACGCAGGCCAGTTGGGTGCCCATTTGATCTCATTTTGAGGCATGATTGCCCAAAGTGGTACTCCTTCTTCTTTGTAAGCTTGTACAAATTTTGAAAAGTATAAAGCATAGGCTTTCAAATATCTTTCTTGCATTTTAAATGCCGTCGCATTACTCATGATCTCCGCTCCTTCAGGCATTCTGTTACCATTCGGTCTTCCTTCCACATCACCTCTACGCAATGAATAATGATTGTTGACTTTCATCCAAGCCGGAGGGCTCCATGGTGAGGCCCATAATTTAAGATCCTTACGCACTTTTAATGCCTCTTTGATATAAGGAATAAGGATGTATTGGTCTCTGACAATGTTGAAATCACGCATCACAAAATCCTCCGGCACTTCGGCATGTGAGTAATAACTTAATGCATAATCACTTGAACCGATCGGCAGACGGCACATCGAAAAGTTACAGCCTTCTTCTGAAAACAATGCATCAAATGCTTCTTGTCTTTTTTCAGCAGGAAGTGAACTCACAGCAGTCCAACCTAATTCATTAAAAGAGCCTCCAATTCCATCAATCACCTGCACTCTTTGATCTGCATAAATTGAAATATCACTTTGACCTGACGCTTCCGCCACAACAATTTCCTTTTTCTTCAAAGATACCCACGGGTTTTCTGAAGTTGTACTGACTACCTCTACTTTTTGTGCTTGCGATAGTTGAGTGCCAAATACTAAAAAGAGTATATTAATAAGTAAGACGTTTTTCTTCATAATTCATTCCTTGTAAGTTTATTAAAATGTAGTTTAATTTTAGCTATCTTATCTCTTTCAGAAGAACCTTAAATTCTTGTTCTTCTTGATTTCTCATAACTATTATACTTATACTTGATTTGCTATTATTTTCCTTTAACACATTAAAAAATTCTTTTAGATCAGCCACTCTCGTTCCTTCTACCTCTAAAATGACATCTCTCTTTTTCATTCCAGATTTTCCAACCAAACTGTGAGCACCTATATTCAACACCACTACTCCATTGTCATTTTCCAATCCATAAGCAGATTGCTCTTCTTTAGATTCGATATTTTTTAATTTTGCTCTCAGCCATTCCACTGTTGGGCTTTCTGTTGAGGACACTCTCTTTTCTGTCAGAACTGGTGCTTTTGGTGTTTTCGCCATTGCTTTTAATGCTGGGCTTTTAACTCCAAAAGCGGTCATTGAAAAATTCACGAAACCAATTTCTAATGCTTTTGAATTTTCTTTGACTGAAAAATCTAATGCCTCAGGATTCTTGAAAGCAGGATTTCCATAAACACTGTGTTTTTCAATCCCATACACTTGTGCTTTCATCAATGATTCTTCAAACGGAAATAAATTGTAATCCATTTCTCGTCCCCACTCTTCTACTCCAACATCTTTATAACTATCCTGAACAATGTTTCTTTTGAACACATCTTCAGATGCTTTAAACCAAACATGAGGATGCAAAGAATTATTGACCATAATGTTGTTTTCCACTCTTCTACCAAACCCTTCTCTCAATTTAATTCCTCCATTAAGACATAAATTATTGTAAATGTGATAGTTTGTTGACCCATCGTCTAAATCAATGTCCCATCCATGATCACATCTAAAACGATTATTTCTGATCACCGTCGTATTGCAGGCATCCCAGTAAGGCATAGTGACATCGTTTTCAACTAACTTATTCATTTCTTTTCTGTTAGGATGCCAAAAGCGATCTCTACCCCAAGAGTTGAATGAACCATGATCACCAGTTTCCAACACTGTATCAAACACATCATTGCACTCCAAAACGTGTCCACCCCAAGTACCATCACCGATATTAATTCCAGCTCTTGGCACTTCATAAATACTATTATGACTCACAGTGATATTCATAGCCATTGCAATTTGTACGCCCGCAGTCTGCTTTTCAATTCTTCCGATGCGGTATATTAAATTGTCATCAGCAACGCAATTTGTAGGATAATCATTGGATTGAGGTCCCCAAACTTTATCCATATCACTCAATTTTACATACTCTCTATAAGTATACGATGGAGAGCGTACAGCTGAGGATTTTCCTACAAAACTTATGGCACTTGCACCGCAATTATAGATATGATTTCCGCTGATTAAATGGTTTTGATTGCGTCCACTGACAAAAATTACATTCCCTCCAAGGTTGGTCAACTCACAATTTTGAATAGCGCAATTATTCGCATTACTTAAATAAATTGCTCCTCCTCTATAAATTGACCAGTCACTTCTTAGTAGTTGTTCGTATTCTTCAAATAATGTTCTCTTTGTGTGCTCCAACTTGATTCCTTGAATTGAAACATCTTCAACAATTTGATTTTCAGTACCTTCAATTCGAATTAATTCTTTTAAAACCACCCCTTCAGCAACTACTTTAGAAAGGTCAATTTCTTTACTTGGATAAAAATAAAGTTTTTTATCTTCCTTATCTAGGTACCATTCGTGTGGACTATCTAACTCTTCCAACACATTTTCTACCATTCTCAATTCCTCATGAGGTTTTGATGGTCTGTTATTTTGTTTACCTCCTGATAGAATTGCTTGTCCATTTTGATCCACTCCTTCTATCAAATAATGGAATCCTCCCCACTTACCACCGTGCATTGCATGAAAAATTGCTCCTTTAGGGTTTTTCCAAGTGGAAATGCGTTCAGCAGAAATAGCATCTTTCGCATGTCCTTGCCAATATCCACCCTCTTCATTATAGTTGGGGTACCTTGCTAAAATTTGAGGTTGACCATTAATAATCAATTGATCAAAATCGATATCTTCCTCTATTTTAGCCACATACACTCCCTTTTTATGTTTTTTCCATTTTAATTTCAAAGGAGCTGACCCTTTTAAAGTCACTTTATCCCCTTGCTTTGCTTTGATGGTCAACCCACTTAACTGGGCGTCGATTTTAATACTCTCTCTTAAGTAATATTCTCCCTCTTCAATACTGATGACAATAGATGTTGCTACATTTTTTTGCTTCAAAACATACGCTTGCTTTACTGCCTCATGAACATCAGAGAACACTAACTCAGCCTCATTATGAGAGGTTAAATTATTCGTAACCGTTAGGATTACTTCCTTAGCAATTGAAGGAATAGTTTGAGCAAAAACTATTAATAATAGTAAAATAAACTTATTCATCATTTCATAATTATTGAGAGAAAACCAAGTGAACAATCGATTGCTTGCAGTAAGAGAAAATAAACAAAATTTCAGGGATTGTTCTTCATTGTGTCGTAAACTTATTAAGCTAAATTTTATAATCCAAGAGATTTTTCAAAAAATACAATCGATTGCATTGATTGTAGGCTATATTTTTAATTTTTTGAAGGTAGACATTATATTTAAACCCGACAAAAACCACCTTAATATACTTATAAATAGACATTAATACTCCTATATTACTTGTGCAATCGACTGCATTATTCCTAGATAAACAATCAATTGTGTGGAGTCCTTGACGATTAAAAAATCTTGCTCTATTTATATATATATTCATCAATAACATCATTAGATCAAAGTAATTTTAGACTTATATAAATAACAACTTTAAAAAATATCTCTTTTCAAATTTTAGTGTTTCTCTTTTGAAAAGCTACATTACAATTATAACAAGAAGAAAAGCGATTACAAAAATATCTGAAGAATATTAATTTCATAAAACACTGATTATCAATGGTAGATTACATATGTATACCCATATTGATACATCAGTATCCCCTTAAATTCTCTAAATTTCAATTCTATTATTCGCTGAATAACGAAATTGCATACACTGTTTTATGTTTTTTGATTTTATAAATTATTTTTTAAAACGTATTCTCTTATTCAGATACAATACATAAAATATTACCTCTGCTCAGACCGATTTTAGCAGGCTACGCATTGATACATAAGCAACGTAAAAAATTAGTATGGTGAAATTCAATTTTCTTTTCAAAGTATTGTACATTGGGTTTGTCACTTTTATGATTCAATTTGATGTATTTGCACAAAGTAAAAGTGACTACTACAACTCCCCTCTCCCTCTGGAAATGGGTGATAAATACATTAGTTTAATATCAACCTTTAATAGTAATAAGCAAGAAGAAAAAGTACCCAATACTTTTATCTCTTACTCCTTTTCTAATGCGTCAGATTCTACACCTGTGTCAAAAACGATTTATGAATTTGATGCTTATAATAGGACGACTCAAGCTTTTAATTTTAATTGGGAAACGGAAGCAAAAGATTGGTCAAGGTACAGGAAAAATAGTTATGAATATGATGAGTATGGAAACTTGGCTTTATCTGTGACTTATCAATGGGATGCAATTGCTCAAAAATGGAAGGGTACTTATAAAAGTGAAAAGAAATATGACACTTCTGGAAATGTACTTTCCTCTTATTTTTATAAATGGGAGAATGTGCTCAACAATTGGGTGGGCGTTTCAAAAGTAGAGAGCAGTTTTAGTGCACAAAATCAATTCACTCAAAAAATAGCTTACACTTGGAATACTGACTCGAATCAATGGGAAGAATCTACCAAAGAAACTTTTCACTATAATCAGCAAAATGATTTAGAGCTGTATACCTTATATAATTGGTTGGATGAATGGGTAGCTATAAGAAAGGAAGAACATAACTTCGACTATACCAATAACACATCGATTCAAACGGTGTCTATTATAGATGCTTCTTTTCAAAATTGGGTAAATGATACAAAATATGAATTCAAGTATGATGAAAGTTCAAATGTGATTGAAAAAATTTACTACCAATGGATTTCCTATGAATGGCTGTCGATTGAGAAAGAAGAAGCAAGTTATAATGTCCATAATCAGCTGATGGTAAAAACTGAATTTAAATACCAATATGTGATGGGATGGATAGCATCATTAAGAACTCAATACACCTACGATCAGGATCAGTATAATGTAGAGCAACTTGTTGAAACTTGGAATACTGAACAACAAGAATGGGACAATAATCAGCTCTACCTTATAGCTTTTAATGAAAATGGTCGTCAAATTAATAAAGAAAAATACGTTTGGGAGAAGGGTGAATGGGTTGGTGCATCAAAACTTTCACAGTCTTACAATTCAATTGGATATCTAGAATATCAGGGTGTATACCAATGGAGTAATTCCACAGCTGTATGGTCACCCAATCATAAATCATATTTATTCTATTCTGAAGATGATATTTTATTGAGCAATGACAATCCGATCCTTCAAGTGACTGTATTTCCTAATCCAGTGAAAGACTTTCTTAAAATACACGCTTCACAACAATACGGCACTTTACAATTTGAGATGTTTGACTTAAAGGGCAATAAAATCATTCAAACTAATGACAAAAATGAAATCAATGTACAAGAAATACCGTCGGGCTATTACCACTACATTATAACGTTGGACAATTCTAAAATCTTTAAAGGGAAACTTATCAAATAATAGTTCGCCCTCATTTCAAGAAAATTAAAACTAAAAATTATGAATACAAAAAAAATATCACTGTTGATCATGACAGCGATAATGGCATTCACTTCCTGTGAAAAAGCCACTGAAACGGCAAAACGACCAAATATTCTCTTCATTATGTCTGATGATCACGCTTACCAAGCCATCAGTGCGTATGGAGGAAAATTGAATCACACCCCTCATATTGACCGGTTGGCTGATGAAGGAATGATATTTACAAATGCTTGTGTGACCAACTCTATCTGTGCTCCTTCAAGGGCGACAATTTTAACGGGTAAGCATTCTCATATCAATGGTAAAATTGATAACTTGATGCCTTTTGATACTACACAAATCACTTTCCCTCAGATCTTCCAACAAAATGGCTATCAGACCGCTATGTTTGGAAAACTTCATTTTGGGAATAATCCAAAAGGGGTTGATGAGTTTATGATTCTGCCTGACCAAGGGTATTATTTAAACCCCGATTTTCACACTCCAAGGGGTGATACAACCATTGTTGGTTATGTAACAGACATCATTACGGACCTCACTTTAAACTGGCTGAAAAACAAACGTGATGAAAGTAAACCTTTTATGATGATGTATTTGCACAAGGCACCCCACAGACCATGGTGGCCTAGTCCTGAGAAGTTTGAGGAATACACGAAAAAGCAGTTCCCTGAGCCTAAATCTTTATTTGATACTTATCAGAACAGAGGTACAGCGGCGAAAACAGCAGAAATGAATTTGTTGACGCATATGATGTACAGTCATGATAGTAAAATTCGTCCAGAGCTGTTGGAAAAAATGGGCAGTAAGGTGACGCCCGTTGTGGAAGAATTTCAAAATGGTTTTTATGGTCCTTTTAATAGAGCGACTGAGGAACAAAAGAAGCTGTATAATGTAGTACTTGATTCCATCAATGAAGTTTTTGAGAAAGAGTGGCCGACAATGAATGATGAAGATAAAATGAGATGGAAATACCAAAGGTATATGCAAGATTATCTGGCTTGTATCTCTTCTGTTGATGACAACGTGGGTAGAGTGTTAGATTACTTAGATAAAAGTGGTTTGGCTGAAAATACAATTGTGGTTTATACTTCTGATCAGGGATTTTACCTTGGAGAACACGGCTGGTTTGATAAACGATTTATGTATGATGAATCTTTCAAAACACCTCTTATAGTACGTTGGCCAGACAAAGTAAAAGCTGGAACTACTGAAAATGAGATGGTTCAAAATTTAGATTTTGCACAAACTTTCTTGGAAGCGGCAGAGATCAAGGCTCCTCAAGACATGCAAGGTGAAAGTTTAATGCCACTTTTAATGGCTGAAAAAGAAAAATGGAATAGAGAGGCAGTGTATTATCACTACTATGAATACCCAAGTGTACATATGGTGAAGAGGCATTACGGCATCGCCACTAAAGAGTATAAACTTGCTCATTTCTATTATGATGTGGATGAATGGGAACTATACGACAGACTCAACGATCCTTGTGAAATGAACAATATTTATCATGATGAGAAATATGCAGATGTAGTGAACGAATTGAAGGAACAATTAGATCAACTGAAACTGAAATACAAAGATTCTCCTGAACTCGCTGAGCAATTTATCCAACAGCATCAAAATATTAAAGTGGATAAGGGTAATGAGTTTTGGTAAAAACTGAAACTAGGAGTAGGACAGAAAAAGTTGGGCAATTTTTGGGAAGAGGGAAGAATTGTGAGTTAAGAGTTAAGAGTTAAGAAAAATGGTTCTTGAATCATAATACAGGCCACATTCCCTCATCCCTCTTCCCTTTTCAAAAACACCTAAATATAGTTCTCCTAATACTTACACAAACAAATTATACATCAAATGAATTATTACAAAATTGCATCAACCTGTGTGATGTGCCTACTTTACTCTTTCAATCTTTTGGCACAACAAACGGACAGCAAACCGAATATCGTATTTATTTTTGCGGATGATCAAACCTTTGAGAGTATTGGTTCTTTCAACAATAATGAAATTAAAACACCAAATCTGGACCGCTTAAGAAACCAAGGCACTACGTTTTGGCATACCTATAATATGGGTTCTTGGAGCCCTGCCGTATGTGTTTCTAGCCGAACGATGCTGAATACGGGTAAATCTTTATGGACAGCGGCATCTTATCAAAAAAAGCTTCCTCAACCGGAAGAAAAATACATGCATAAAGACATGAAAGCTTTTGATATTGAGCATGCTGAAGCTGAAGGGTATTGGAGTTCTTATATGAAAGAAGCCGGTTATACTACCTATCTCACTGGAAAGTGGCATGTTGAGGTAGATGCTGACAGCGTTTTTGATGTTACTAGATTTGTGAAAGGCGGAATGCCAAAGCAGTCAAGACAAAGGTATGCTCGAAAATTTTTGGAAGGTCATGAAGATGAATGGAAACCTTACGATGAGAAGTTTGGTGGCTATTGGAAAGGGGGAAAACACTGGAGTGAAGTGGTAGGTGAAAATGCCGTAAACTTCATTGATTTGGCCTCTCAAAAAGAAGATCCTTTTTTCATCTATTTAGGGTTTAATGCACCTCATGATCCTCGACAATCTCCTAAGAAGTTTGTAGATATGTACCCGACTGAAAATATCAAACTACCGGCCTCTTATATCCCAGAATATCCTTATAATGAAGGTATAGCTTCTGGAAGAGAATTAAGGGATGAGCGGCTGGCACCATTTCCTAGAACGGAGTATGCTGTAAAAGTCAACCGACAAGAATATTATGCCATCATCACTCATATGGATGAGCAAATTGGGAAGGTGCTTGACGCTATTGAGGCGAGTGGGAAGAAAGAGAACACTTATATCATTTTCACTGCTGATCATGGTTTGGCTATGGGCGATCATGGGTTTGTAGGCAAGCAAAATTTGTATGATGCTAGTGTTCGTGTTCCTCTGTTTATAGCTGGTCCAGGAATTAAAAAAGGGAAAACTATCAATGAGAAAGTTTACTTGCAAGATGTTATGGCCACTGCTTTGGATATAGCGGGAAGTGATGCTGACGTAGATTTTCAATCTTTAATGCCTATCCTATCGGGAAAGAAAAAGGGACACGAAGCAATTTACAGTGCGTATTTGAATGCTCAACGTATGATAAGAACGGATCGTTATAAATTAATGATCTATCCCATTATCAATAAAGTGAGATTGTATGATATGAAGAAAGACCCTAATGAAATGAATGATTTGGCCCATCAGAAAAAATACAGAAAAATTGCGGATAAGTTATTTATGAAATTCAAGGAACTTCAGAAAGAGCTTCATGATCCTTTGGATGTAACGGAAAATTATAATGCTTTTTTCTCTAATATAAGCGAGATGAAATAAAGGCAAAAAAGAGAGCTTTTTAAACGAGCTCTCTTTTTTTGTATTACTTAATTACAGTAACATGAGTTGCATCTCTATGTTGCGTTCCAAAGAATTCACTTTCATATTCTATGATGACTGTATAAACCGATGCTGGCACCAATTTATTCTGATAAGTACCATTCCAACCTACACCTTCTTGCTGTGCTTCATTGGAATCTTTATAATCAGCATGGAAAATAATTTCTCCCCAGCTGTTATAAACGGTCATTTTCAAGTTGACAGCGTATTTTGAACGTATAATGAATTCGTCATTTACACCATCCGAGTTAGGTGTAAAGGCCGTTGGATTAAAGAAAATTGGAGGACAACCTCTTGTCACCACCATGGAAGTAACAGTCTCACAGTTATCTTCTGTTGAGGTATCTACAATACGTACAGTATACTCTCCTCCTTCAAAACGTGTTACTGAAGAGGTGGTTTCATCAGAATCTTCCCAAGCATAAACGTATCCTTCACCTTCAGGTGCTTGTATTACAATTTCATTTAATTCTTCAAAACAAAATAGCGTGTCTTGCACTTCAAATTCAGGAGGTAAAGGTCTGTGTAAAAACTCATATTCATGTGTAATTAAACATTCAACTCCTGAAAGATCGTGTGTTACAAGGTTTGTCATAGTATAAATGCCCGGTTCTGACACTGTGATTTTAGGACCAGCGGTACCTTCAGACCATTGATATTGACCAATAGTACCTTCAAAGCCAATGATAGTTCCATCAATTTCAATGCTCTCTCCTTCACAAGCATAATATGTTGATTGCTCAGGTTTTGGTAGTAAAATACTATGGATTGTTACACTATCTTCGGTAAAACACCCTGTATCATTCCATGCCTTTACAGTATAAACTGTGGTCTCTTCAGTCGGTGTAACAGTAATGCTCGATGTGGTTTCCCCCGTACTCCATTCAAAAACAGTTCCTCCTTCTACAGACAAAGTAGTTGATGACCCTTCACAAAGATAAAAAGCCTCCTGTTGCTCTAAGTAAGGATAATCGCTTATATAAACATCTTGTATGATCTCTTCTACACAGCCTTTATAAGATTGTATCAATAATTTAACTTTATAAGTTCCAGCTTTAGCATAGGTGAAAGTTGGAGAAACTGCTGTTGAACTTACTGCAGTCGAATCATTCTCCCAATCAAAATACCACTCAAACCCTTTTACAATAGACGGGTCTGTATTAATATCTATTCCATTAAAAGTAGAAGTATTGGTAAATACCGTTTCTTCTCCAATACAAACATCAGGTGCTTCAAAATTGACCACAGGCAATGGATAAACCACGACTGAAGAAGAAGTAGAATCTTCAGCACAAAGATTTTCAGTAGTGACCGTTAAGTTAACGGTATAAATCCCTGCCTCTGGAAATTTATAATATGAAATGGAATCAGGAGTTGAAAAACTATCCACTAATTTACCATCTAGTAAAAACTCCCAAGTATACTCTGAAATCTCACCGTATGTGAAAGGTTCAAAATTAGATTGACTTGCATCCAAAAGTGCTGAATCTAAAACACAAGCCTCAGAAAGGTTCGCAATTACAGCATTCGGTGATGGTTCAAACTTCACATTGAAAGTCCTTGTGGAAAAGGCCACTTTTGTATCAGTATGATTATTTTCACTATTGATAAAATCTTCATATACTGCATCTATCCATATTTCTAAGGTATAATCTCTCCCTCCTGGATGATTAGGATTGACTTCAAAATACCCTCCTGAAGTACCATAAGAAAAAGTTGCTACTGAATCTGCACCTCCATTTTCAGCAGGAATTTCTTCCCCATCCACAATCCATTGATATTTTGTGGTGGCCTTATAGCTAAACTTATCTTCCACATAAAGATCCGCTGGATGAAAGTTCTCATCGTATCCTTTTACAGTATAAGTCTCTTCAGAAATACAGACAATAATATCATCAATACTCAATTCCGGCTTCTTAAAAATCGTAACTGTTTCATCCGTAATTGCATCATAATTACACTTCGCTTCCACTCCATCTCCAAGATCGAGTGTAGATTCAAAAATAAGTTTTGGTGAATACACCCAATTGGAATCATTGGTATAAGTAAATGTTTGAAGAGAATCAACCCCTTCATAACCATCGCCGGATGCCCAAATGTATCCAATTTCTTTTACTTCACTTGATACAAAAGCTGGCAGTGCAATCATCTCAGTGGTGAGTGGTGCATATCCTGCTTTTTTATTAATATAAAATGAGCCACTTACACCTTTCACACTCACTGCAAAAGGTTCTGAGTGATTGGAACAACTTTGAACATCAATGGTTTCAAGGCGAACTTCATAATCACCAGGTCCAAAATAATATTCCAATTCACCTGTATACATTTCTATAGTATTGACAATCAAACCATCTTGTTCCACTGTCCAAATCCATTGATAAATAGGCACATCATCACCATTAGCATATTTCCTTAAGACTGAATTACCTTCAGTCCCATCTGCTTTATCTATAAAATCAACTTTTGCTGGGCAATCAAGCACAGAGTCAGAAGCCGTAAAATGGGCCTCTCCTAGTGGCAAATCTGGCACCTCAAAAGTGATAGAATCTGTGGTGCTACAACCATAAAAATCAATGATTTCAAGTTCCATGGTGTGTGTGCCTGCTGAAAATGCATCAAACCTGAAAACACCGTTCAGTCTGTCGCTTTCACTTACTGAAGAAGTGACGCCAGAAGGGTCTCTTACTTTCCATTTATAAGTTGCATAATCTGGATAATATACAGTAGTATCTGAGATGTTTGGATCAATATAGGTTTCAACATAATCACATTGAAAATTAAAATTGACGTATTCAGATGCATCACTTGAGAAATCTATAATAGGTTTTGTCACCAGCGTATATACATTATAGGAATTGATTTCACAATTGGTCAAATCTGAAGAGACCTGAAGATACACCTCATTACTCCAACTCTGTGGCACCTTTAAAGTATCATACGTATATTTTAAATCTGGAACGTCTTTTCCTGTTCCACTTTCAACCATTTCCCCATTGACATACCAAGCCCAACTTGGATTGGGAGCTTCAATTCTTGAACTTGCACTTAATGAATACGTAACCTCTTCTCCTAAACATACTGCATACTCATCTGATCGTACAGTGATGTCCATAGCATGAACCGTAATCAAACCTTGCTCTACGGTTTCTGAACAGCCATTGTAATAATAAGCGGTTAACTCTATAATCCAATTTCCAGCCTCATGAAAATTCATATAAGGCGTTCTACTGTTGTAATAAGGATACAAACGAATTGATGTATTTTCTTTTCTAAAAGACCAGCTGTAATATCCTGAATCGGTTACTTTTGGATCAAAATACAATCCAGTACCTTGACAGATTTCAGTAGGATTAGTATAATTTCCAATATCATCATATAATGTAAAATCCCAGTGAATATCAATTGGTTCTGGTTTTACGGCTATAGAAATTGAATTGGAATAACTATGAATACAATAACTTGATCCTTCTGTAGGGACTGAAGGAACAGAAGCTTGGTTTTCAATAGTCAGTTTAACGTTAATTTCATCCCCGTAATCAATACCTAAAGCAAGAAAATCAGGGTGATTAACAATGTCCTCATTAATGTCTTTTGTAATGATATTGGCGGTATCTAGACCCACTATTATTTCCCATACATAATCACTTCCCGTTTCAGCTCCTTTTGAGATATTTTCGATGTATACTTTCTCAGGATTACAAAGTTCTGTGACCCCTAATACAAAATTAGCTTGAGGCTCTAAAATTGTGATGGTCTTATAAACAGGATCACCTTCACATCCATCTTGAACTGCTTTTAAACCAACAGTATATTCCCCTGGCTCTAGATGATCATAGGTTTGATAACCATTAGCATCAATTGAAGAAGTCCATGCTCCATCACCAAAATAATCCCAAAGGTAAGTGACTTCTGCTTCATCAATTGTTCCCAAGTCTGTTGTGTTATTGAAATGAACAAGTGCACCATTACAAAAATCGGGACCATCCAATACTTCAAAATCTACTTTTACAGGCTCACCTACTTGCAGTTCATCTGTTGCTGTGACTGTACATCCAGCAGCAAAATTTATTGTCACTTTTAGATCATAAATATCCGCAGCAAGGTTTTTCATCTCAAAACGTTTTCCTGTACCAGACACTTTTGCACCCGTATTTCTTCCTATAGCCTCCCATGATCTCGATGCCGAATTATCGGATGCAACCATTTCATTTTGAGTCAATACATATCCAACTTCTAACGTGTGAGGTGCACAATCACTATAAACATCAATTATTTCTGCAGTAATGGGATAAGAATAAATATCAATTTCATTAATGACACATTCTCCTGCATCATTACCTACCAATTCAATCGTATGTTCACCATACCCACTTAATGTAAAAGTAGGCTTCAACTCATTTTCATAAAGCTTTTTATCGGTATCTTTTATTCTCCAGAAAAAGTTTGTCACATCATGTAAATTATTGATGCTTAGGTTAACAGAATAGTTTTCGGTACAAAAGACCTCTCTGTCGGCCTTAATTGTAATATCCGAGAGTTCCATTGGAGGAATATTAATGACCTGTGAATAGCTACAGTTTTTTCCAACATAAGCAGTCACTGTAACAATCTGCGTAAAGTTACTTGTATTCGTAAAGTTATACGTTACTGTGTCTGGAAGCTGTGAGGTAATAATATTTCCACCTCCAAAACTCCAAACAATTTCTTGATCTTTAAGGTTCTCTGGTAAATCAGGGATAAAGGATACAGGATAAAAAGCACAATAAGTATCGGGTAATTCATAATAAAACATATTTGTACCTGCATCTAAAACAACAGGAACGGTAGCCGTTTGTGTACACCCACCATAAGTAGCTTTCACTGTCACTGTGTAATGATCTCCACCTGAGGTATCATAATAATGCGTCACTTCTTCACCTTGTCCAGAATTACCATCTCCAAAATCCCATTCGTAAGACATTCCGCTTGCCACTGTTTTTCCTGTTTTATCAAAAATTGCCGAAGCCTTAAACGTTTGATTCACCGAAGTGGCACAAGTAATCACCTCAGAAGGGCTTATACTTGGTAAGATTAAATCAGAAATAGTGATATATTCCTGCACTTCTTCAATATCACAACCGTTGGCTGTTTTACCACGGATAGTTGCAATATAGGGTTGATCCCTAGCCGGCAATGCTCTCGAATATTCGTTTTCATCCAATACCTGACCATTGAGAATAAATTGCACATCACTTAATTCTATAGAGGATTCTACCGCAAAAGAAACTTGTGTTCCATCACATCCTTCTGTTGTGCTTGCCGTAAAACTCACTTCTGGAGATTTGGATATTTTAATAGTCGCTTTCAATGATTTTGAAGTGCCGTTTTGTGTAAAGGTCACCACCAAATTAAAGGTTCTTTCTTCATCTGTCTGAAAAGTATGAAATGGATTTCGCTCTGTGGAAGTATTGGTGTCTCCAAAGTCCCATGATACATTGGAAATCGTTCCATTTCCCTCATCACCGATATAAAAATACGAATAATAAGTCTTACAGCGATCTATTGTTTTTTCTGTAATGTCCTCTCCTCCTGACATACCTTCAGAAGCACTAGCCATAAGCTTTTGAGCAAATGAAAACTGAGGTAAACAGAGGATAATAAATAAAAGTAATACGAAATTATAAAGCTTGCTTTTCATATTGTTAGTTTACTGAAATTAAATGGATGGTATTGGACATTTTGCATGGCTTGGAATTTCTTTTTTCAAGTTCCTTTTTTTGTAGTAGTTAGGATAGAAATTCAAGTTGTAGCTAATGGATATTTCATGAGAGTTTCCTTCCCCCAGAGTGAGTCCCCCAATCGGTAAATCAAAACTATATCCAATAGTAAATCGGTTCAACTTTACACCCGACATCACTACAAAAGCATCTTGATTGATCTGATCTGGATGTCCGTTTGCTTTTACAGGCAAACCTCTGTACCACATCCCAAAAATGATAGGATTGTAATTTAAAGTGGCGCCCAAACTTAACTGATCACCTGTGCCCTGTGATTGATAATGCATCATCAAACTGATGGTTTTGTCATCATAATTGGCAATAGCTCCTTTCCACTTATAGGTCAAAGGGATTTTATATCCGGCATTCACACTGAATCGAAGTGGAAGAATATCTGCCCCGTTCTGAAGACGGGAAATATTCGGTTGATTCATATGATAAACTGAAGCACCCACCCAGAATTGATTGGAGTAAAGCATCAATCCCGAAGACACATCAGGATAAATTTTGTTTTGATCTGTCAAACGATCGGCAGTAGAGTTTCCAATATTACCGTCGTTATCAATCTGATCATTAAATATAAAATTATTGAAGCCTAATGTAGATTGCTCAAATCCACCTTGTAATCCAAAACTCAAGCTATATTTCTTGTTAATTTTTAAGTGGTAAGCTCCTGTAAGATTGAATGAAAATCGTGTCATAGCCGTACCTGAAGTGACTCCCAGTACATCTTGATGTGCTAAAAAACCTACACCAATATTCTTTTTAGGAATAGGTGTATCAAATGACGCTAAAAAAGTATTGTAATTCAGCGGAACGCCAATCCATTGGTTTCTATAATTCAGATTTATTCTGCCGTCTCCGCTTGTTCCTGCTAAAGAAGGGTTCAAATAAAGTGGGGAGGCATAATATTGTGATAACTGTGCGTCTTGCGCCTGTACATCTGCTTCAGATAAGGAAAGTAAATTCACAATGTGAAGACATACAATAAAGTAAAGTAGTTTGTAAGACATAGTTTTGCTTTGTTCTCAAAAAAATTGGTTGTTGAACACTTCAAATCTACGTAATATTTTGATTTTTTTAAGTTTCTTAGGCAAGAATTAATAGTTTGAGATTTATACACCTTCAAATTTATGTATTTTGGGTTCGCATTCCTTCATAATGAAACCGTTTAAATTAAAACACGCATGAAATATACAATCCGCCTCATTCAAAAAGAAGATTTAAATGACTTAAAAAAGGTGCTTCAATCCATAGAATTATTTCCTGCAGAAATGTTAGAAGAAATGTCTTCAGATTATTTTGAGAATTCAAACTCAGAGGAGATTTGGTTTACAGCATTGATCAATGATATCCCTATTGGTATTGGGTTTTGTGCTCCTGAAAAATTTACCGATGGCACTTTCAACCTTTATGCAATTGGTATTCACGCTTCTCATCAAGGGAAAGGAATAGGGCAAGAAATGATGGCTTTCTTGGAAGAATATCTTTCTACAAATGGTGCTAGAATTCTAATTGTTGACACTTCCGGAACTGATGCCTTTACGTTAACCCGCACTTTTTATGAAAAATTAGGTTATAAGAAAGAAGCTGTACTGAAAGATTTTTGGGCTGAAGGTGATGATAAAGTTACTTACACAAAGCGGTTGATACCATAATCTCAATTTCTATCATAACATGATCATTATCCGAGAGTTACTAACAAATAATCGATTTTATACTTTATTGGTCTCAGAAATATTCATAAGGCTAATAAATTATCCATGCATCACATCTATTTTTTTAAAGAAGGTATCACAAGTAGAAAGTTGCAAACTTGAAACTAATTAGATTGTATAATGATGTGGAAGAAAGTGGTTTTAAATCCTTTCAAACAATCATGAATACATTTACCTACTTTTAAAGTCACAAATTATTTCAAAGGCGGGTCAACTAATGCTTATGATGTATCTTTTACGAAATACTCTCTCAATGCTTATAAAATAAATTTGATTCACAGCTAGAAAAACTATTCAATCAATTTTTGCCATATACTTAGAATAATCTACTAAAGTGATGTGCTGTAAGAATATTGCATTATAACATCCTAACGAACCACAATAAGCAACCACTTTATTCATAAAAGAATTTAGTATAATTAAACTGATGTAGACTCTCTAACCAATAAGTTTGTATTCAATATTTTATGAATAAACCCAAGCGTTTCCCTGTCTTCAGTTTCAATTTCCATAATTAATCTTTTGGCCGCTTGCACACCAATATCAAAGGCGGGCTGTTCTACCGTAGAAAGTTGGGGTTCTACAATTTCGGTTATCGGATCACCAGCAAAACCTGCCAAGGCAATTTCCTCTGGCACTTTAATTCCCTTGGCTTTAAGCTCTTTCAATACTTGGATCGCCATATAATCACTCATACAAAAAATGGCATCAGGTCTTTTTTTCAAGGCTAAAATACGTTCCGTTGCTTCTTTGGCATCCAAACTCAGATTATCACACTGAAGTACATAAGCATCTGTCGTAGATCGTCCGGCATTTTTTAAAGCATCCATAAAGCCTTTGTACCTTTTTTGACTAATTGACAAAGACATTGGCCCACTGAGGTGTGCTAGATTTTGGTATCCTTTTTCTATCAAATGGGAAGTGATCTCATAAGCTCCTTTGTAATCGTCCACCAATACTTGTGAAATCTCAATCTTGTCAGTTCCTCTGTCAAATAAAACGACTGGAGTGTTTCTATCTTGAGCGTTGGTGATGTGTTGATAGTCATTGGTTTCTTTCGATAATGAAATTAAAATACCCGCTACTCTACTGTTTACCAACGCATTTACTTGATTAATTTCTTCTTCGTATTCCTCATTGGATTGACAGACCATCACAATATAACCATGTTCCTTGGCTACTTTTTGAATGCCACTTAATGCTTGGGCAAAAAAGTGCTGACGGGCAATCTCTGGTATCACAACACCTATCAAATTGGTATTTTTACTTGCTAAATTTGACGCTAAAATATTCTTTTGATAATTCAGTTTCGCCGCCATCTCATGGACAAGAGTTTTCGTCTCTTTACTCACATCAGGGTGATTTCTCAAGGCTCTTGAAACTGTAGATTTTGAAATGTTAAGCCGAATTGCGATGTCGTGAATTGTATATACCTTGCCCATGAAAAAAATTGTTGTTTGACTTCTACAAATATATCATTTTTCATAGAAGGTTTATACTCCTCTCCCCTCTTTGTAAGGTTGACAGATGAAAATCATCTAACTTGAAAATAACATGAATGAGATTTTTATGGACAAAAAAGAAGCCCCTCCATGATAGAGAAGGCTTCTCGCCATTTACAACTTAATGCTCTAAGTGTAATCTGTATTTACTGATACTTGAATAGATTAAAAAGTCGGAGTTTAAGTGCTATTTTATCTCCAAAAGTTTGTGTTAATCTGTTTATCAAAGAAAACCCTATTCGATAATTAAAGTCTGTAGTTTAATACTATTACTATGATCTTATTGTCAATAGTAATACAATGAGGCCCTACTTTCACCCTATCGACATTAACTTTCAATAACACTAAATCACTGTAAAAGAGAAATTTAAAACGTACTCTTATACCATTTCCAACGTTTTCTCTTTTCTTACTGTTTTCTTCTTTTTCTTTCTACCTCTCCAAAGTAAAAAACCTGTAACCGGCAAACTACTTGCTATAAGAGATACAAAGAACATAATGAACTTCCCTGCCAGACCTAAAATTCCTCCAGTGTGTATATCATAATTCAGACGGATAATTTTATCCGTTAGAGTTGTATCCTTGTATCTTCCACGGTAATCATTTACTGAAAACTCTTCTAAAGTATGCTGATCAAAATACCTCCAATCTAATTTTCCATATTGTCCATGTTCGGGACTTGTATAGATCTTAATTATATCTTCACTCTTTTGAGGAATGTAAATAGCGGAACCTAAAATCGTTTCATCCTCTTTCAAGACTTTATTCCAAGCTTGATCAATTGTTGTTGATGTAGAATCAAATTTAATACTAGCATCAGACAGTAACTCTCTTTGTTCTACCATAGTTTTTCCTCCTGATAAAACAAAATAAACCCCTTTTTCAAACCATGAATAAGACCAAACCAAACCAGTGATGACCGTAAAAATAAGAATCCATGTAGCGTAGAAACCTAATACACTATGCAAATCATAATTCTGTCTTCTCCATCTTGCACTCCACTTTATTTTGAATTTTTGTTTTAAGGCTTTCTTTTTTGTGTTTTTAGGCCACCATAAAACCATTCCTGAAATTAATAACACAAGAAATACAAGTGTTGAGACCCCTACTATTTGTTCTCCATAAGGCAATAGTAAAGAGATATGTAGATAAAGAACAACAGTAAAAAAGTCTGTTCTGAGGTTCTTAACTTTTAAAACTTCACCAGTATATTGATCGATAAAAGTCAAATAAAAGTAGGGTGCATCATCTGCATAATGCAAAGCCATCGAAGCATTCTGAGGTGTTTCGTAATAGATACGCTGTACCTTCATACCGTCTGTGGCTTTTAATGCAATCTTTTTGATTTCAGAAGGAGGAAGCACCTCACCTTTCACTTCTTTTACAAATCTGTAAGGCTGAATTAATTCCTGTATTTCGTGTTCAAAAGCATAGATGGCTCCTGTAATTGAAACAATAAATACTACCAGTCCCGAAACTAGGCCTAATAATAAATGTATTTTTCCGATAATCTTTTTTAGTGTCATAGGATGGGTATAATTAGAAGATGGCCATAGGAAACCCTATGGCCAAGTTTTCAAGGTTTGGCTTGTACATTGTAATTAGGGTCCAACCCAAAATGTCTTATTTGAATTACTCTGCAACATTCAACTCGAAGATGGCTTTTGTATAGTGACCTACGATACTTGCACCTTCTGAAGCTTTGGCTGTTGCAACATCAATAGTATAAATCTTAGCTCCATTAGAGTTCGATACATTTACATATACTTTTCCATCTTTCACTAAAGCTGCCATTTCCCAGCCACCGCCAGTCATTGGAATATTAGACACTTGAGTTACTGATTGATCATTTAAATCAACAATCATAAAGCTTAAATGCTCTGAACCAGCTTCAATATTAGGTGAATAAGCAGACCAATGTACCAAATCACTCATTACGGCACGAACTAACATTTTTCCATTTCCAAGGTATACAGCAGTATTGATTTTATAACCACCACTTTTTTCTTGGAAATTGAAGAAATAATCAGAGTCAAAATCTGTTTCACCATTCTTGATTCTTAAGAAACCTGAAGGAGTAGTTGGCGTAGGCAAGAAACCACAAGCCAATGATGAAGTAGAGAAGGTATAGATGTTGCCATTTTCATCTTCTTGCATAGAAAAGTCTGAAGTATATCTACCAATTTCTGAAGTTCTAGTATCCTCAATCAATTTTACAAACTCCATAGAAGGGTAGTCATAAACAGCAATTTTTGCAGTTTCGGCTTTTGGAGTTGCAAATGCCGGCACCGTTTCACCTGTACCTGTCAAGAAATAAGAGAGAAATAATTTATCACCTACAACAGAAACACCTGTAGGAAAAGCCACTAGATCTTCTTCTCTTCTTTCATCAATTCTCGTTTTGGCTCTGCTTTCTATTGACATGTCATTTTTGTCAATCAGATAGATTGTTCTTTCTTCAAAACCTTCGCGAGGTGAACCAATGGCAATAAAGTAATTGTCATCCACATTTGTAGTGGCATACACACCTTGATCGGTAATCAATTGTCCTTCATTGATCAATTGTCCTTCTTCACCGCTTAAGCTGTAGCCCGTAAAAATATTATCACTTGTATATCCGGCTGCAATAATCATATCTCCCGCCTTGAAAAATGACATCCATGCAGGTTGTTCCAATCCATTTCCAATAGGAGAAATCTCTCCTTGAAAAATTGTATCTGCTGTCAAAAGAACATCCTGACCACCTTCTGCCTCAATGCCTAAAACAAATTTCTGTTCTTCAGCAGGAGTAGTAGTATTACTACTTTCCTCACATGAGAAGAAAGAGAAAAGTGAAAGTCCAGTAAAGATGAGTTGTAAAAATTGCTTTTTCATGTTGAAAAAATGTTTGTTAAATTTTAATTCTGAATAAAATAACGTGCTTTTATACTGAATGCACGACCAGGTTTTTGTTGATTAAGGTTATCGTAAACCTTTGTATCAAGGATATTAGTACACAAGAGAGACAGGTTATATCTTCCGTCTTTCAAAGTGTAAGTAATGTCTATATTGTGAGTAAGTTGACTTGGAATTTCCGCCTTTGAAGACTCTGAACCTAGGCTTGGCCACTTGAAATAAAAGTCATGAACGTATCTTGATATTGTTGTCACTGCAATGCTTTGCCTTCTTCGGAGCTGTTTGTTGAAACTCAACGTAAGGTTGCCAAAAAGGTAAGGCTCGTTGGGTACTCTATCTCTATAAAATGCGGACTCTGAATCATTATTTCTTAAGTCTTGATAGGTACCTGCAAAGCCTATATTAAAAGTATTTTTGATGTTGTAGTTTAATGTCAAGTCCACTCCGTTTGCCCTTACACTTTTATCGTTCAAGTAATAGCTTCTGTTCATTCTTGGTTCAAAACGAATATAATTTTTAGTACCTCGGATGAAACCATTGACTTCTAAATGAAGCCTATTTGATTTTCCAGGTTCTGAACTAAATCGTACACCTACATTAAGGTTATCACTTTCTTCGGGTAGTAATTCTTGATTAGGTATTACATTCAATCCGTCTCCAAATAATTCATACGATTCAGGGAAACGGTACGCCTTTTCATAAGAAGCTTTCAATTGAATTTTATTCAGTTTGAAAGTACTCGCCAATCCATAACCATTAGCGTCATTGACATATTTAAACTCTTCTGATTCTGTACCTTGGAAATTGGATTGAATAGCAAAAAGATCGTAGAAATATTTCTTACCAAAAACGATATTGCTCCATTTATCTTCAAAAGCAGAATAGGTATAAGATGCACCTATCACCTGTTTTGTAACATCATTAGGTTCAGAGAATTGCGTATTATTTTGAGGCTGATACTTATCTTCTCCTTTTATTGATAACTTATTCATGGAATAATTCACCGCAATACTATGATTGTTGGTTAATGCATATTCAGCATTAAAGTTTCCAAGAAGATTTTTCTGATAAAAAAGCAGGTCTGATTTTCTACCCATTTCACCAGTAGTGACATGAGCATTTTCCTCATACCCACCCAACCAATCATAACGGTGTGGACACACATCAACAGTATTTGTTTTTGAGTCTACATATACTACATAACTGTTTACATTGAAGCCTTTCCAAAAAAGATTCTTCTTATGATAAGTGAAATTATAGATCAGTTTATCTTCTTGAATGTACGCTTCTCCATTGGGAAATGAAGTCACACCAGTTGCATAAGGATTTTGTTGTATTTCCTTATAATTATCAGAGTACATCACTCCTACCATTAACTCGTCAGCAAACTTCTTCCCCATAAAACCAACTTCTCCCCAAACCATTTTTGAGGTATAAGCATCATGAAATCTTCGGACCTTTGTGGGTTCATCTGCCAGTTTTCCACTTTCAAAATCCAGAAGGTGAACATCCATTTCATAATCATTATCACTATGGTTATAGAAGGATTTTATACTTGCTGTAAAGCCTGTGTTCTTATGATGGTACTGTGTGTTAAATGAAGCCCTATGTGTATTGAAATTCCCATAGGAATAAGAAGCATCTAAATAATTAATTGGCCTTTTTGAAGTAATAATATTAACGGCACCACCCAATGCATCAGAAGAAAGGTGAATTGGAACAGCACCTTTGTAAACTTCAATTCCTTCAATTAAATTGACAGGAAAGTTGTTTAAAGTCAGAGACGAACCAAAATAGTCCATGGGCACCCCATCAATAAAAGTTCTAATTCTATTACCTGAAAGACCGTTTAATGAAAGGCTGAAATTTGAACCTAAACCTCCGTCTTGTCTGATATTAACACCAGAGATTCTACCTAATAACTGACTAGCATCTACAGTTGTATTTTTAAACAACTCGGTTTCTATAACTTCTACAGCATATGCCTCTTCTCTAAGCAAAGTTGCATCAGATTTACCATAAATAGTGACTTGATCCAGCTTTGTAGTCGAAGATTTCAGTCCTACTTTCAAAGGACTTTTCATTGGCACCTTAACAGCTTGTTCAAAAGCTTCAAAACCCACAAAAGTAATTTGCAACGTATAAGTACCTGCCTTTAAAGTTTCAAAAGAAAAATGGCCATTAATGTCTGTTCGTGTGGTCTTCTTTAGTTCCTTCACATGAACAGTTGCAAAGGAGACCGCTTTGTTCGCATCATCTACTACTGTCCCTGATAATTTATTTTGGGCAAAAGCAGTAGAACCTACAAAAAGTAAGAATAGAAGTGAGATGAATGTTTTCATTAATTTGATTCTATTGGAGGATTAAGCCTCATTTTGTTTGTGTTGAGCTCTATATTTATTAGGTGTTATTCCCAAGCTGTTTTTAAAAGCATAGGAAAAATGTGACGCGTGCTGATAGCCTATTTTCTCTGAAATAATGGCTATAGGAAGCGTTGTTGAGACTAATAAAACCTGTGCCTTCTGCATTCTTTTCCTATTGGCAAATTCGAAGATGGTTTCATTAAATACTTCTTTAAAATTTCGTTTTAGATAAGAGGCATTCATGCCAATTTTTTTGGATAAGTCTGGGATAGAATACTGGTGTTCCAAATTATTTGTAATAATACTTTTCACCTTAAGTAGTTTCTCCTGCTTTTCGTCTTGCGTATTTTCTACAGGAAACCTTAATTCATATACTTCAGTGATCAGTTCATAAATTTTAGCATTTACATACAAATATTCGCTATCACCTGACTTATCATTCTCAATAATATCCCAGAGAATTTCTTGGATCTTTTTGTTCAGCTCGAAAGAGGTTGACACATTATTGGGAAAAATTTCCTTGAAAATCTGTGATGCGTTTTCAAATGAAGGTTCAAAAAATGTTTTATTAAAGGATAAGACCAAGAGTTCAATTTTTTTATTTTCCCTGCATAAAAACTCCAATTTCTTTTGCTTGATAATGATCCCTTCCTCTACAGAAAGTGACTGATCTTTCTGAATAGTGATCCCATTGTCCTTTAAACTAAAAATCATGTAATAACTGTTGTCGTCTAAATGAAAAATAGTTTCTTGATAAGTTTTTAAGGTGATGTATTTTAATTGGTATGAAGCAAAAGAAAACTCCTTCACAGCTCCGCTTGCCGTGTTGGTGTTCCACTTACTGCTTTTCCTCAACTTACTGTTTTCATTAATATTGGTATGAGAGACTCTAGTAAGTTCTTCTAAGTTTTTTGAGTAGGATAGTTCTGATATTTCAATTTTCTCCATGCTAGAGAGAGATATTTGTGTTTTTGTAATTGATTTATTTACGGAAACAAAACTATACTTATTTAGATTAATTTAAAATAACAAAACACAGAATAAAAACACTCAAAATATTGTACTTTACCAATACAGAACACGCTAAAAAATTATTTAACAAAAGATTAAAATTTAACTTTTACTATCTTCAATCTCTTTCTGATAAGTCAAGAATACCTTTTTTCGTAATTTTAATTTCTGAAATCGATGCTTTCCAAAGGTAAAGCCTGCCAATATTTGCAGTGTTATTTAAACTTATTCTAAATAACAAAACTAAAATTACATCTTAACTTTCAACATAATGATACCTTTATTAGCAAAGGAAAACAACCAGCCAAAAGCCAATGACGCTATTAACTTTTCATTTCTTTTTAATCAAAATGAGGAGAATATATTCAAGTATAAAAAGGGAGTTATCTCGGCCACCAAAAGGGTTTTTAAGTTTTTGAAAAATCGAAAGAAGCCCTTCAGTGGAATGGATCACAATACCCTAAGTACTGTTTTTGAGCAAATCAATATCAACAAACAGCCGCTGGATGAACAATATGTGATGGATGAACTAGAAAATATTTATCTAGATCACGCAGTAGCTTTCCATCTCCCAAAATATATTGCTCATCTCAATTGTCCCATTGTGATTCCATCATTGATTGGAGAGCAAATTCTTTCTGCCGTCAATTCTTCATTAGACACTTATGATCAAAGTGCAGGAGGAACATTTATTGAGCAGAAATTGATTGACTGGACGGGTAAGCAAATTGGCTATAAATCACCTGACGGTGTGTTTACTAGTGGTGGTACGCAATCTAATTTAATGGCCGTTTTGTTGATGAGAGACGCATTTTATCATAAAAGACAAAAACATGATGTCACAATGAAAGGGGTTTCTCAGGCAAAAGGTCAACTAAAAATATTTTGCTCCGAATGCAGTCATTTCAGTATTAAAAAGAGTGCTGCATTATTAGGTTTAGGGGAAGAAGCAGTTGTAAGTATTCCAGTATCTGATCAGTTTGTAATGGATACAGAAGCGTTGGAGTCGGCTATTTTGAATGAATATATCAATGGCAACTGCCCTATTGGAGTTGTGGCCACGGCCGGTACTACGGATTATGGAAGTATTGATCCATTAAACAAAATTGCAAGCATTGCTCAACGTTATCAAATTTGGTTCCATGTCGATGCGGCTGTTGGAGGTGGGTTACTGCTTTCTGATGAATATAAATATCTGTTAGCTGGAATAGAAAAATCTGATTCTACAACGGTAGATTATCATAAAACTTATTTCCAAACAGTAAGTTGCAGTGGTTTTGTGGTGAAAGATCCTAACAGCCTAAATTTAATCAGTCATCATGCGGATTATTTAAATCCAAAGGATCATAAAGATGCTGGAGTACCTAACCAAGTTGATAAGTCATTACAAACTACCAAAAGGTTTGATGCTTTAAAACTTTGGATGACATTCCGATTAATGGGTACAGATCAATTGGGTAAATATTATGAACAAACGCTTCAACTGACGCAAAAAGCAGCGAAAATAATAGATAATCACTTAGAATTTGAATTGCTCAATCCCCCTGCCCTTCATTCCTTGGTTTTCCGTTTTAAGCCAGAAAACATGAACGATACTCAACTGAATACACTGAATATGCTTTTAAGAAAAAAGTTATTTGCAGATGGAGAAGCAGTAGTTGCAGGTACAAAATTCAAAGGTAATTATTATTTGAAGTTCACCATTCTGAATCCCATTATGACTGAAAAGAACTTTGAAGAAATTCTTGGCATCCTTTCAAAAATAGGACATCAAATAGTAGAAGAAGAGAAAAACATCGCTTAATAAAACAAACAAATGAACGATAAAATATATGATATTATTGGGATTGGAATTGGTCCCTTTAACCTTGGATTAGCTTGTCTTACGGAACCAATTGAAGAGCTAGACTGTCTATTTTTAGATAAATCTGATGCATTTGACTGGCACCCTGGCATGCTGATGGAAAGTACAACATTGCAAATTCCATTTATGGCAGATCTGGTCACTATGGCCGATCCTACTAGCCCTTACTCTTTTTTGAATTATGCGAAGCAAATGGGAAGAATGTATTCTTTTTATATCAAAGAAGACTTCCTATTGCTGAGAAACGAATATAATTTGTATTGCCAATGGGTGGTACAGCAACTGAATACCTTGAAGTTTTCAACCAATGTTGAAATGGTATGCTACAATGATGATGAACAAGTTTTTTATCTGACTTGCCTAACTACTGGAACTGATGAGCCTTTGATTTACAAATGTAAAAAAGTAGTATTGGGAACGGGTACCAAACCTTATGTTCCCAATGCTCTCAAAGGTATTGGTAAAAAGGCAACTCACTCTGCTTCTTACCTTTCAAATAAGGCTGAACTTCAAAAGAAAAAGGCCATCACTGTGGTAGGAAGTGGTCAAAGTGCCGCAGAGATTTTCAGTGATTTATTAGAAGAAGTAGATGCGTATGGTTATCAACTCAATTGGGTCACGCGTTCACACCGTTTTTTCCCAATGGAATATACAAAACTTACTTTGGAAATGACTTCTCCTGAGTATGTGGACTATTTCTTTGACCTACCATTAGAGAAAAGAGAGGCATTACTACAAGAACAAAAACACCTGTACAAAGGCATCAACTCTGATTTAATCAATAGCATTTTTGATACTATCTATGCTAAGAAATTAATGAATGATGTAGATATCAATTTGAGAACCAACTCAACGGTAACTGCTTCTAGCATTGAAGGAGATAAAGTAAAGCTTGAAGTTTTTCAAAACGAAGAAGAAAAATACTATCAACATGACACAGAGGCAGTAGTAATGGCAACAGGCTATCATTATCAATTACCTTCATTTATGGAAGGTCTGTTGAAACATGTTCAATGGGACGAAAAAGGCAGATTGAGAGCTAATCGAAATTATACAATCGATAAAGAAAGTAAAAATATCTTTGTTCAAAATGCAGAGCTTTACACACATGGTTTTGTTTCTCCAGATCTTGGTATGGGGAGCTACCGTAATTCTTATATCATTAAAGAAATTACAGGAAAGAAATATTATCCCATTGAAAAGAAAATTGCTTTCCAACAATTCAAAGTTTCAGAAAAAGAGGAAATCATAAAAGAAGAAATTCTGGTATGAAAGTAAAAACAATATTGATGCTCATCACACTTGTGGCTGTGGTGAGCGATACAATGCTTCATCCCTTTTATCCTCAGTTTTTTGGTGAAAGGTTTGAAATTTTCAGCTCAGAACATGTTGGTTTTTACTTGGCTGCATGTTGCCTGACCGTAATGATTGCTTTCCCATTTTGGGCCAGAGTTCAAAAAAATGCAGATCTATTTTCACTCTTAATTTATACACAATTAATCGCTGGAATATTATGTGTCAGTATATTTTGGGTTGACAATATCATGCTCTTTTGGGGAGTAGCGCTTTTGATGATTTTTTTCAAGGGAAGTTATCTCCTCATCTACCCCTATATCATGCAATTGGATGAGGAAGATGAACATACTTCTTCCATCAGTATTCTGTCTGTCATTGTGCACCTTGGAGCCATACTTGGTGCCTTTATTGGAGGTGCAATTGTTGATTATATCGACACCTATGTTGTATTTTTTATTATGGCCTCTGGAGACTTCCTTCAACTAGCCGTCTGTTTTTACCTCAAATACAAACGAAATGTAAAATCAATTGTACATGAGGAGGCAAGTACACAACAAGGGTTCTTCCATATCAAAAAGCCCATCTTTATGATTGGCGGTATCACAATGACACTCTACTTCAGTACATTTTTGATCCGTCCTTTCTTCTCTGTGTATTGGGAAACCATTTCTGAATATGATAGCAAAGTGGTCTCTGGATTGATGTATTCACTTCCTGCTTTTGTAGGTTTGGTGGCATTGTGGTACAATCATAAATTCAAATCAGAGAAAAGTAGTTTTAAACAGATTATCCCTGCCTTAATATTAGGCATTGTAGGAATTGGTTTACAAGGCAGTATGATTGAAGCTGTAGTGATCATAGGTCGATTGGTATATGGTTGGGCAATTTTTCAATTGTATGTACAGTTTGATGTCATTGCCTTCACACTTTCAACACCCTCAGAGTATGCCACAGATTATAGTAGAATACACTTGATGCAAAACTTTGGTGTACTGATTTCTTCAATGATTGCAGGGTATACAGTAGAACTATTTTCTATTCAAATGACATTCTGGATGTCAATTGCAGGGTTTCTTTTAACAGCTAGTTTCTTCATTTTAGGGTTCAGCTCCTATCTTAAAAAAGAAGAGAAAGAACCTGAACTAACAACAGCAAATGCTTAAATAATATGGTACAAAATATATATGAAACTCCTTTTGGTGTAGACTTCTGGCAGAAGAAAGCTACTGAAAGCAGTTACAACATTAATCAGGATTTATCATTTAAATTCGCTCCTTTTCAATTAGACAAAGATGTTCCATTGCTGCACCATTGGGTTAACCAACCCTATGCTAAATATTGGCAATTGGAAAACAGTTCCATCGAAACAGTATACGACTCCTATAAAGAAATTCTTGAAGGAAAGAATACTTGTGTTTTTTGGGGTGTACTCAATGATAAGAAAGTGTTTTTGGTAGAATTTTATTATGCTCCCAAAGACAGAGTAGGTCAACACTATGATGCAAAAATTGGAGATTATGGATTTCATGTGTACTCAATGATAAGAAAGTGTTTTTGGTAGAATTTTATTATGCTCCCAAAGACAGAGTAGGTCAACACTATGATGCAAAAATTGGAGATTATGGATTTCATATTCTTGCGGGTCCTAAAGAAATGGTTATCTCCCAATTCACCACTCATATTTTTGTTTACCTACTCACTTTCTTATTTCAACAAGAAGAAGTAGAAAGAGTTGTTGTTGAGCCCGATGTCAACAATGAGAAAATTCATGTGCTCAACAAGAGAGCTGGTTTTATTTATGATAAAAAAATCGAGTTTGAAGAGAAAACAGCATTTCTTGCTTTTAATAACAGAAGCAGTTTTCAAAAAGCTTTAGATAACATTCAACTTCCATAATCTTCTCATTATGAATATGCACACACTCGCTCATCACAAAGAAGCTGTAGATCATTTGGAAGCTTCAACTTGGGAAAAGGTCAACCAGAAATATGTCTGCAAGGCCATTAGTGAATTTGCTCACGAAAAACTACTTCAACCGTCTTTAATCTCAGAAGGTGAATTTTCAACTTATCAGATCCAAAGTACTGACCAGCAATTCAGTTATATTTTTGATGCTAAAATTCTTCAATTGGATCATTGGTGGATCAAAGTTGATAGTATAGTTAAGCAAGTCAACGGCAAAAAAACAGACATTTTATTAATAGATTTTATTCAAGAGTTTAAAGATCAATTAGAAATCCCTGCAGAAATGTTACCAACCTATCTGGAAGAGATTACGAATACTCTTTACTCTTTGAATTATAAATACAAACACCATAAAACTTCAGCTTCAACACTTGCTCATTCAAATTTCCAAACCATTGAAGGCAATATGATTGAAGGGCACCCTTGTTTTGTCGCCAACAGTGGGAGAATTGGTTTTACTGCTGAAGATTTCCTACACTATTCTCCGGAGGCATCAAACGGCTTTCAACTATTGTGGCTGGCAGGACACCGTTCTGTGGCTACTTTCACGGCTGTTGCTGGCTTGAGTTATGAAGATGTCATGCAGCAAGAGATGGGAAAAGCCCAATTTGAGATTTTCAAAAATATCCTACAAGTACGTGGATTAGACCCTGATGATTATGTAATCTTTCCAATGCATCCTTGGCAATGGCAAAGTAAGCTATCTACAATCTTCGCTTCCGATATTACGAAGAAAAAATTGATACTATTAGGTGAGGGTGCTGATACTTACCAGCCACAGCAATCTACCCGAACACTGTTCAATAAAAGCTACCCTGAAAAGTTTTATGTAAAAACTGCATTATCTATTCAGAATATGGGTTTCTTGCGTGGGTTGTCTCCTTATTATATGCAGTCCACACCTTCTATTACAGAATGGATCAATACAAAACTCCAACATGATGTATATCTGAACAAGTACGGTTTTGAAATGCTGGGTGAGGTAGCGACCATGGGTTATAGAAATACTAATTTTGAGTCTTTAGGAAGGACCAATGCTTACAATAAAATGTTGGCAGTGCTTTGGAGAGAATCGCCAGAACAGTATCTTCAAAAGGGACAAAAAGCAACCACAATGGCTTCTCTATTACATATCACTCCTGAAGGTGAATCATTACTTAAAGCCTTCATTGAAACTTCAAAACTTACTCCTCAAGAATGGATCTGTTGTTATTTGAATGTGTATCTGAAACCACTTCTTCACTGTTTGTATCAACATGAAATTGCTTTTATGCCTCATGGAGAAAACCTCATTTTAAGAATGGAAAATAATGTTCCAGTGGGTGTTTTCATGAAAGACATTACAGAAGAAGTAGTATTGTTTGAAGAGGAAGAAGGATTGCCTGAACCTGTGCAGCGTTTAGTAGTAAAAACAACTGATGAGATTAAAGCATTAAGTATTTTAACAGATGTATTTGACTGTTTTTTCCGATTTATTGGTCAAATAGTGGAAGAACACAAAGTGATGAAAGAAAATCAGTTCTGGGAATTGGTGAGTGAATGTATTCTTTCTTATCAAACAGAAAACCCACATTTGTCTGAGAAATTTGCTAAAAGTGATCTTTTCAGTGAAGACTTTATTCTTTCCTGCTTAAACCGATTACAACTTCAAAACAATAAACAAATGGTAGATCTTACTGATCCAGTAAATAGTTTACAGTTTATTGGTAGAATTAAAAACCCTATTCATCAATTTCAACCCAACTTAGTTTAGAAGATGAGTACACAACGATTACACTCTCTCGATGTATTTAGAGGCATTAGTGTGTTATTCTTAATACCATTGCATTGCATGATGATGTATGCAACAGCCGACACATGGAATGAGACCAACCTTGGTTTTATCATAAAATGGGTGGAAAGAGGAAGCCCTTCTTTCATGGTGGTTATGGGTATATCTTTTGTTTTTTCAAAACGTCAGAGTTTTAAGGCATTGCTTGTACGTGGGTTTAAAATACTGGTGATTGGTTACCTCCTGAACACGTTCAAGTTTATTATCCCGATGCTCTTGGGTTTCTTCCCAAATAAATTGATCGTTGCTCATGGGTTGAATCCAGAGCATCTTGTGGATAATTCTATTCATTTCTTCTTATTGGGAGATATTCTTCAGCTTGCTGGTGTATCATTAATTATCATGAGTTTATGTGTACCCATTTTCAAGAACAAGTACATGATATTGGGTGTAGCAATGTCAGTTATTCTTTCCTCAAGAGCATTGAGTGGAATACGACTGGGAATTGATGGTTTTGATTACATGTTGGATCTCTTATGGGGAAATCAATACAATGTTTACTTCCCCGTATTTCCTTGGATGGGCTTTATTTTAATGGGACGATTTGTAGGTGAATTGTACATAGAAAATAAAACAAATATTAAAGGCTTCTTCCAAAAAGTGATAATCCTATCAGGAATTACAATAAGCATTGGTGCCCTTCTTTGCTACCTTGATTATGATTATCACTTTGGAGATTACTATCATCTAGGGCCAGGTGGGATGCTATTATTACTTGGAGTAAATACATCATTTATTTACATTTCTCACCTTATTTTTAAAGCCATAAAAAACACTCAATTTTTCCCATTTCTGGTTTATGCAAGTAAAAACGTGACCCTTATCTATTTCCTTCAATGGGTAGTTATTGATTGGGGAATGGGGCTTTTCGGCTTTGCAACCATGAATCAACAAGGGGTACTAATGATTATTCCGATTTATTCGTTTTTCGTTTTTGCATTATTAATTGTCATTGATAAAGCAAAAAAAAGCAAACCATCTCTCACGGGAAGATTTGCTTCTCATTAATTTCCTATTAGTACTAAGCCAACAATAATTGATAATTAATTCTAAAATATTTTTTGTGAGTATGACGTTAAAAAACGTATGAATAGTAGTCTCTATCTAAAATTTCAAAGCAAGTATTCGCAAAATATTAATAAGAATTAGTATTAAATAATTATGTCTTAGTTCCTATATAAAGAGTCATACCTAAACCTACCTTAATATTTAAGGTGGGTTTTTATCTTGTAAGTGCTAAGTCAAAAATAAATCATAGTTCATTTTGAATTTGTACTTAGTACTTCTCAAACTACAACTTTAAAGTTTTACTTTAGTAATACCCTTCTTTTTGCTCTAAAGTATAGAATGTTTTATTCTGAATAGGATTGTATACCAACAAACAAAGGTCATTTTTGTGCCCATAAAAACATCCGCTTTGAAATACACAATTATTCAGCCTTTTCTGAAAAATAGGCATTCCAGTATCAATCACTGATAAAATATCTTTTTCTGATTTTATAGAGAAAACTTTTACTTCATTATTTGCCACAATCAATAATTCTGAGAAATCTGAAGAAAGCTGTACGTCGGTAACTTTTTGAAGGTTCACCTCTCCTACTTTCTTGAGTGTTCCTTTATCCAATTTTGAAGAAATACTATATACTTCTGATTTTTTAGCACCATAAGTGAAGATAAAGAACTGCTTCAATTTTGGATGGTAAACCATTGCTTTAGCGTCTTTCTTTCCTCTTGGGTAAGAAAACGTTTTGATAGACGGCACAGTAAATTGATCTTTTATATCTCCTTCCGCAATAGAATAAACCTGTATACTTTTCCTTTTTCGCTTTGGATCCCCGATATCACCAATGTGCAACGTATTTTCATAATTCGATATTCCCTGCCACCCAAAAGACGTACTTCTGACGAAGATTTTATCTTTTGTTTTTCCTGTTTTAGGATTTATCAAAAACAAATAGGGCTCATTCTCAGATTTTGTCTGAATCCAAAAAGATTTCAGGTTTTCCGAATAAACCATTCCAGTAACATTCTTCTTTTTAAAGTCTAATTCCTGCTTATGGATAGTCTTATAAGTTATTTTTTTAGGAAGCTCGTTTTTATTTTCTATTGATTTACAACTAAATAAATTGAGTCCCAAAGAAATAGTGATGATTATGTAAAGTGAATATTTCAATTTAGTACGGTAGTAAGTATTATTATAGTGTATGCTCAAATTTACCTGCTTTCTGAGGGAGATGTAAATATCATAATCATACATTTAGAAAGATTAAGATAGATTGTGATATAGTAAAAAATACAACATCAAAACTGACTTTTTTTAACAAAAACTTTTCAATTTCAATGGATTTATATTAATCACGTTATCAGAGCGATAAGTTTACTAAATTTCAATAAAATAGGTGATAATTTTCTATCTTTTGAATAAAAGAAGACTTATATTAAAAACTGCAAAATTTATGTGGAATATTTTGTTTCTAAAGTAAGTTATCTTTACTTTACCTATAGATTCAGTAGAGTAATACTTTTCACCTGAATCTACACTAATTCATACAAGTTGTTTATTTAAAAAATAGATACTAAGAAATGAGCGATTACAAATTCGAAACATTACAATTACATGCAGGCCAAGAAGTAGACCCAACAACTAATTCAAGAGCCGTACCCATTTATCAAACGACATCCTACGTTTTTGATAACGCTGAACATGCTGCCAATCTTTTCGGACTGAAAGAGTTTGGTAACATCTATACTCGTATCATGAACCCAACAACTGATGTTTTTGAAAAAAGAATGGCCGCGTTGGAAGGTGGTGTGGCAGCAGTAGCTACAGCATCAGGTCAGTCAGCTCAATTCCTTGCTTTGACAAACATCATGGAAAATGGAGACAACTTTGTTTCTTCTTCTTTCCTTTACGGTGGAACTTACAATCAATTCAAGGTACAATTTAAGCGCCTTGGCATTGAGGCACGTTTTGCTGAAGGAGACACTCCTGAGGCTTTTGAAGCAAAAATTGATGATAAGACAAAAGCAATTTATCTGGAAACAATCGGTAATCCAGAATTAAATATTCCTGATTTCGAAAAAATTGCAGCAATTGCAAAAGCCAATAAAATTCCATTGGTAGTTGACAATACTTTTGGTGCAGGTGGCTATTTATTCCAACCACTAAAACATGGTGCTAACATTGTAACAGCATCAGCGACAAAATGGATTGGTGGTCATGGTACGTCTATTGGTGGTATCATAGTTGATGGTGGCAACTTTGATTGGGGCAATGGTAAATTCCCAATTTTCACTGAGCCGTCTGAAGGTTATCATGGCTTGAAATTCTGGGAAGTATTTGGAGAAGGCAACCCGCTTGGCTTACCAAACATTGCATTTGCAATCAGAGCGAGAGTAGAAGGTCTTCGTGATTATGGCCCTGCTATCTCTCCTTTCAACTCTTTCCAATTGACGCAAGGATTAGAAACACTTTCTTTACGTATGGAGAGAATTGTGGCCAATGCTCAGACGCTTGCTGAAAAGCTCGAAGCTCATGAGTTAGTTGAGAAAGTAAATTACCCAGGTTTAAAATCAAGTAAGTACTATGAGCTAGCTCAAAAATACTTGACTAACGGAGCCGGTGGTGTATTTAGTTTTGAAGTGAAAGGTGGCTACGAAGCAGCAAAAACTTTTGTTTCTTCATTAAATCTTGTTTCTCACTTAGCCAATGTCGGTGATGCCAAAACGTTGGCTATTCACCCTTCTTCTACTACTCACGAACAACTGAGTGCTGAAGAACAAATAGCAAGTGGTGTAACGCCTGGTATGGTCAGAATCTCTACAGGTTATGAACACATCGATGACATTTTAGCGGACATCGAACAAGCATTGCAAAAAACACAAGTTCCTGTAGCTTAAGGAATTATTAGCTATAAAAAACTCCCAATTTCTCGATGTTAGAAATTGGGAGTTTTTTTATTACTTCTTTTCTAGTCTCTTTTCACTCCAAAAAGACTGTCTAAAAAAGTCAACACTGTTGAATATACTAAACTGAAAATGAATGACATTAACAATCCTCCTGTTCCAAATCCATTAATCAGTGAACCTGCCCAATAGAACATCAAAGCATTGATGACCAATAGAAAAAGACCTAATGTCAAAACCGTAATAGGTAAAGTCAAAAGGGTTAAAATTGGTTTTACAATGGCATTCATAAAACCGATGGCTAAAGCGGCCCAAATTGCTGTCCCATAATTTGTCAAATGAACACCTGAACTTGGTGCAATCCACTGGAAGAAGCCTGCACATGCCCAAACAGCTATGGCAGATACTAAGATTCGAATGATAAAGTCTTTCATATTTTAAATTTTAATTAGATTCTAATTTATTTCTTTAAAAAGTCATTCCTAAAATAACACAAAACTGCGACTCTTGTCATTATTAGGAATTATTAATCTTGAATTGCTCTTCAATATCACAATATTTGAGGTTTATCAAATTATGATTTTCTAAGATTTCTACCTTAAAACTTGATGCGTAAGCTGCATCTTCTGTTGGAAACCAAGTTCCTTTTTTCTCATTATTAATGCAAATAAACAAGCCTTCGGGATCACCTACAGCACAAAAACGTTGAAACGAACCATCATAAATTGGCAACTCTGACGAATTAATATTCACTAAGGATTGATACACTTTTTCAATGTTTTTTGAAGGTACTCCTATTTCGGAAATAGAAATTACAGCTGCAGCATTGAAAGTATCATGTGGGTTTCCTTTCACATCTTCTCTACCAATAAGCTCCACAATATTTTGATCTTTATCATAAAAGTAAATGGCTTTTGCTTTCCAAGCAGAAAAGTCTTGAATATCTGATGTTCCTTCTTTTAATATAGTGACTCTTTTCTTTAACCAGGAAACAGCCTGTTCTACTAATTCAAAAGGAATATTTAAAGCAAAATGATAAGGTTTACTTGCTTGAGATTGTTCCAAAACCAGTTCAGACTGCCCTATTTGAAAAGCTATAGTTTCTGCCTCTTTATAAAGTTCCTGAAATCCTAAAGTGTCTTTATAAAAAAGGTATTGTTCCTCTAAATATGGGGTTTTAAGATAGAGCTTTTTGATTTTCATATGGATAGATTGATATTAAAATGCTCATCTAAGTTACTCCCTAATGGGATAAGAAAAAAGAGCTTTTATCAAAAGATTCTTTGTATGTCTCTACTCTCAAATGGTTTCCATTTTTAATTACTAATCCACCTTTTTCTCTATAGGTTTCGAAAGCGTAAAGTTCCCCTTTAAGTCTCGGTATACTTTCCCAGTCCAAACCGAATTGTCTTCCAATGAAAAAATCACTTCATAATTCATACCTTGGACCACTTGACTTTTTGCAGAAATGATCTCTTTTAGAGAAGCTGGTTTATCCATTGTAGAAATAATAAAATTGACCGCTTCTTTTACTTCTGGTGTGATGGACGAATCTGACCATCCTCCAACTAAAGGAACTTGTTTTTCCATCTGATTTTTTGAAGTATCTTTATTTGAATTATCGCAAGAAAAGAGCATTAGTGATACTGTTAATGAAAGAAATAGTGTTTTTGTCTTCATTGTATATAGATTTTTGTTGTTTTGTTTTATGATTAAAACATCTTTTCTCAATTTAAGCCCTTTCCTCTAGATTTACTATAAAAGCATGTTTGAAACACCTCTTATGCCCTGAGTTCTATTTCAAAATTCATTTTTTAACTTGTGGAAACCTTTTGAAGACCAACAAGAACATTCCATATTTTTTCTTTGTAAAACTCCCTCCTTTTTCAAAGCCCACTTTCCCTCATTTAGGTTTGGATAACAAGGAATCATATCTGAAATTGCTATCTCTAAGTCATTATTTTCTTTTTTCAGAGCTTCTAAAGGTACCTTACGTTTTATACGTTGCTGTTCTAAATTCTCTTCTGTATTTTCTTTCTCTGGAAAAAAGGTGATATTTTTTCCTCTGTCAACTTCATAATGACCTATCACCTCACCTTTACACCCACCCGAAGCATAAAAATATTTGAAAATGCCATTTTCTTTAAGGTGTAATATCGAACTACTTTCCCCTTCATTTAAAACATATACTTTTTCCTGAGCATCTGCTGTATAAGATAGGGTAATGATGGAAGCTATAAGTATTGAAATTTTTATATTTTGGAATCGAAGTCCATAATAAGTAATCAGTTTATTAACTCTTTTAATGAATCTATTTCCCAATAAGATGGTTTTGTTTTTTTCTAGACCTTGTATTGTTTGCTCGAAATCCATAGTTCAATTGCTTCAAGTAGATAAATAGTACATCTCTATATTTATTCAATTTGTTCCTTTCCCAAAGTTAGGCATAACTCTATATTCTTTTGAGTTCCACTTTTTCTTTTTGGGCTTGAATTAAAGTCTTTCGCTATAAAGTGAGTACAATTTTCTATGGCATAACGATCTCTAGCTTCATCATCTTCAAAACTTCCAATAACCTTCCATTGGCTTACTTTTGTTCTGTATCTATCGGGAATATATCTAGGTTGCTCTCCAATATGAAGTACTGTTACATTAGGAGTTTCTGACTTTAAATATTCCATAATTAAGGTGTCAACTCCACGAAAATCACAGACAATAAACTCAACACCTTTATTAAATACCAATTCTTGTAAAGGTTTCAAATATAAAACCTCAAATTCTGAAAACTTGATATTTCCATTACCAAAAATATATACTTTCATGTTTGCCATTAAGATGGATGATGGCCTAAAATTTGAAACAACATATTACCCTTCAAATTCATCACAATCAATTCTAATTTCGTCCCCTTTTAGTTTACTGTTCAATAGGTTACAGTGATGATTTTCTTTTTTATCTCCACTGTAATATTTACAGTTGTAGCAGGTTCTTTGTACCTGAATGATGCCTTTTTGATTTAATTGAAAAATCAATTTTGACAACGTATCAAATATATTGGCTAGTTCCTGTTCGTTGAAAGAGGATAACTCTTTATTAAATACATCTGCGTATCCGGAAAGTTGTTGCACTAAGTCTTCACCTGATGAAGTCACCAATAAATTATATCTTCGGTTATCTGTTGGGGAATAATCCTTTTCTAAGTATTCTTTCTTTATCAATACTCTTACAGCATCACTAATAGTGGCTTTTGTAACATTAAATTCCTTGGCGAGATAGCTCACATTACAAATTTCTCTTTTGTGTTTTGCTACAAATAAAAGAATCTGAATCTGTATGGGACTTATACCATATGTTTTCGCTTTTTCCCAAAGTAATGCTTTTAAGGCTTCTGAAAGTCTTTCTAATCCGTTGACTATTTTTGATTCTATATTCAAAACTGATTTACAATTAAAAAATTAGGACTGCCATAAAGTTAGCAATCCTAATTTTGATTTACTAATTGCAACCTTCCATCTCAATGATGAAATATCCTTTTTGATTAATTTCTTCCTCCCATTCAGGTTTTAATGATTCAATGTGACATAGCCTGCATTGTTTAGAGGAAAGCGGTTGTCCTTCTTGTCCTTTTAATTTTAGATAAGCTTTACCATAATTATAAATATGCTCTGGATCAGTAATTTCTACCGGAGCAATAATATCAAAATGCATCGTATTGCCGTCTTTTTTTGTGACATAAGTGTCCCAAACATTGACATTGCTTTGAATTACTTCTTCCATTTTTTTAGTTGTTTTTCGGTTGAAAATATTAAACTCTATTACAAAGTATTGAGTATGAAAAGAAAATTTAATTATTGACTTTGAAATGGGAGTGATAAATCTTTTGATAAAATTCCATAGACTTCATAAACACCCAACATTGGCAACTCTGAATCTGACGTATTGACTTGCATACGAGCAGTAACTGCATCAAAATTGAAATTGGTTTTATGATTTATAAAAGCCACAGGAATTACAACCGATATACTCTTTCCTTCTGTCACTACTTGATAACCTGGAGAATCCATATACATTGGCATTCCAGTATTGGTGGGTGGCAGAGTAACATTTGGGGCATCGACCTCAAACTGTTTAACTGACAAACCTCCTTTTACCCTTGGATCACTCACCAACAAAACCCAGTGAGGGTGCCAAACAACTCCATCATTTGTATAATTCTTATCGTTGTTTTCATCCCAAAGTGGAGTATCATCAAAATCAGGATGCGAAGTCAATGCCATGGCCACGATTCCTTCTTCGATCCCAAAACCTATATCCTCGCTTTTTAGTGACGTCGGAAAAACATAAGCAAACACTGGTGCCTCATCCAATTGTCCAATGGCTATTGGTATTGTTTCTCCTGCCACACCTTGAACTTCCATAGACATCACAATTTGTTCTAAATCTTCATTATAGAAAGCAGAAGCTGACGTTATACTAAAGTTCTCATTCACTTCAGTCTCTCCATGAATATCTTTTTCATTAGAACATGAAAAAAATGCTAGACCTAAAATCAATCCTACTATTCTTCTGTAATACGTTTTCATAATGACCACTTTATAGATTATTACTAACTGTAAAAGGCAAAGACAAATCTCCAGAAGCGATTGAATACACAGCATAAACGCCAAGCATAGGATAGTTTGCATTGGAAGCATTGACCTGCATATAAGCAGTCACAGCGTCAAAATTAAACTGTGTTTTATGACTCATTCGATACGCTGGTACAACAACTCTAACTTCATTTTCTTTGGTGATGACGGGATAACCTGGGGAATCCATATACATCGGCATTCCAGGATTTGTAGGTGGCAGGGTAACATTCTTGTCATCAGGATTAAATTGTTTTACCGCCAATCCACCTGAAACTCTGGTATCCTCTGTCAGAACTACCCAGTGGGGATGCCAAATCACACCATCATTTGCATAATTTCTATCATTGTTTTCATCCCATAACGGAGTGTCATCAAAATCAGGATGTGAAGTCAATGCTAAAGCTACAATCCCTTCAGTTGTGCTAAACCCCACATCTTCCGGTTTTAAAGTGGTTGGAAAAACGTACCCCAAAACTGGGGCACCATCCATTTTTCCAAAAGCTGAAGGAGTTGAATTGCCTGCCAAACCTTCCGTTTCAATCGTGAAAATAAGTTGGCTTAATCGGCTATCAAAAACCACAGATACATCAGTAATTTTTAGATCAGGACTATTTTTAAAGTTGGGATCTTCATTTTGTCCTTGAGCAAATACTGATAATGTAAAAATGAAGAGAAGAAGAAAACTTGCTAATTGTTTCATAAAAAATAGATTTTTTAAATTAGGATTCCTAACTTTTTGTATTAAAAAAATAGATTAAGATTTAACATCTTCTAGAGAAGCACCAAAATTGATGTGGAGAACATTTCCATTTGGTGTAACCAAAGCTGGGACGGATTTCACACCTGCTTTTTCTGCATTCTCAATTTTACCTCTTTCCTCTCCTAGGTGAACGACTTCTACCTTTTCAGACCCAATCAAATGGATAAGATCTTGTTCTGCACTTACACAAACTGGACAACCTGCGTGATAAAAAATTGACTTACTCATTTTATTAAAATTTAGAGTGTTAAGCGATATTGCTGATGTAAATATAAATAGGATTCCTAACTTTTAAAATTTTCATGCTAGTTTTTTTTCTTTTTTGATAAAATGAGTGCTTTTTCCTCTTAAGTTAGAGGGTATACTTCTCTATTCGTAACCTTTATGAAACAAAAAAATAGACATCCCTATATAAAGGAATGTCTATTTTTAAAGATCAAATTAGTAATTAATAAACTTAATTCCATTCTTGACCCAATATTAATTACTTCTCAATGAGAGCAATTTTTTCATTTACTTTATCCATAAAAGTATGAAGATATTCAGGAACATTGTCCTTCATTTGGTCTATTCTCCAACTTCTAACATTTCCATTTTGTGACAGCTTAATGTATAAACCACCACCATCTGCACAATCGGGACATCCAAATGCTCCATCACTTTCATTTAAAAGTTCAGTAGGAAAATAGTCTCCCAAATTTTTCACCTGGGCAAAAGAATCATTACTCATTTCAATAAATTGAAGATCTTGCCCTGTGTAATCATTCTTCACGTCTTCGTATAATTTTTGGTCTGTCAGCATGTAAGTTTGAACACATCCAGCCCCATCGCCAGCACACATACCGTAAAAGTGACCAAAGACGAGATAGTCTTGTTCATTAATTTCGATGATATCATCACTCTTGTCGCATGAAAATAACAAAAAGCCAAAAGTTAGAATCAATAATAGATTTTTCATTATATTAGTTTTTATTTATGAGTAATTAGAAGTTTAAATGTTTTTGCTTTAAGTTTCTAACTTACAAAGTTTAATTAAAGTATACAAAATATATTGACAAAAAAGGCCTCAATAATTGAGACCCTTTTCTTCCGTCATCTTTACTCTCACTATTCATTTGTCGATATTCAGAGTTAATCTTTTGGCAACAACATATCGTCGAGTGTTTCAATAAACTGTTGGCGTGGCATTGTATCAATCATACCTTTTAGCATTTCTGCATCTGCTCCTACAATGTTATGAACAGGCATATCTGTGGTAACACACTCATAAATTTTATCAGCAACTTCCTGAGGGTCGGCTACCTGACCACTTTGTTCCTGCATTTGTTGAACTACAGTTAAAAAATGAGCTCCTATTTTTGCTGATGCAGTTTGGATTTCTTCATCACCCCCTTCAAAATTGTTATCGCTAGCATTCACGAAGTTTGTTCCGAACGCTCCAGGTGCAATAGCTTTTACATTTATACCAAAAGGTTTATATTCCATTGCCATCGATTCCGTTAAACCTTCAACAGCCCATTTTGTAGCGGAGTAAGTAGAGGTTAGAGTTAAACCCATGTACCCTGCCATAGATGTAATATTGATCACACTACCGCTTTTTTGTTTACGCATATGTGGCAATACTTCTCTACAAACACGCATTACTCCAAAAACATTGGTTTCAAACATGGCATAAATTTGTTCTTCTGTAAATTGTTCTAAGAATGAATGTCCACCATATCCTGCATTGTTTACCAAAGCATCAATACTACCAAATTTTTCTAATCCATCGTTCACCGCTTTCTTTACACTCTCATTACTTGTAACATCTAGTGCGGTCACAAAGACATTATCGAGCTTATTCAATTCTGTTTCTTTTTCAGGAGAACGCATTGTTGCAATTACATTCCAACCTTCTTTGTGAAACTTCTTAGCCGCTAGTTTTCCGAATCCTGAGCTGCACCCTGTGATTAAAACTGTTTTATTCATGTTATCAGCGTTTTATAAATGATATACACAAATTTAGTAGTAGCTAAAACGATAAAAGTATACATATTGAAGCATTATGTATACATATCGGATATTAGCAGGTTATGAAAATTTAGTTATTATTATTCGTTGAGGGACCAAAGCTTCAACTTGTACTTAGTATCTGTGATTTTCCTCTGATATAAGCCTTTATTCAGTCGTAATTCTTTCAGAACCTATACATGTTGTGACTAAGACAGCAGGAATTTCACCTCTATTATGCCACCTGTGCCTTGTTCCATTTTGAATAATTGAGTCTCCTTGATTCATCTCTAGCTCTACGTTATCATCTAATTCCAAAACAATGGAACCTGATATCAAATAAGTGCAATCAACCGTATCTGTGGTGTGCATACCAGGGTTTTCGGATTCAAAATGTTGTAAAAAACCTGGTACTAAGCTTTCTATTTCTTCTTTTGATTTTGGCTTGTCATTTTTTTGTGATTTAGGCGGAACAATCCATATGAAAAAACGATGTCCTCCAACTTTTGGAAACCAATCAAGGTACTCTTCCATTGTACCATCATCAGGGTGTTTTGGAATGGTATCACTTCCCCATAGTTGCATAAATTCTTTTCCTCCACCAAGGTCTATCTTTTCTACAATGGCATCATTTACTATAATGGATTTCCCTTCTTTTGAATGACCTGTTACAATTCTTCTGAATTCTTTCTTTTTGTTTTCCATGTATTTGAAATTGAGTGTAAACTTAAAACTGAACAAGCCTCTATGGTTTTCAAAGTATTTACTTTAAAAACCATAGAGGCTTCATTTTTATTACTAGATTAGTACATTGTAACTAAATTACCGTGAAATTATAGTCAATTAATTTGCAAGCTTTTATGTCCTACTTTCAAGCTTCCTTCTTCTTCATTTTTCCATTGATGAAAAACGAAGCAAAAAATCTAGGCTTAGAAGTCAAAAGCTAAATTTCATTCCACTCGCCTAAATGATTTTAAACTCGCTTTGCTCAAACAAGAAAATCATTTTTAACGGCTCAATTCATGAAATTCTTAACGCTTTTCCCTTCAAGGCCAGGGGGAGTACTACCAAACTATAATGGTATAAAGCTCAATAGCACGAATGTTAAACGTTAGCGTCATTCGTGTCCTTCAAATCATCAGAAATCTCCTGATTTCTATACACTTAAATAACGAAAACTTAGTTTACAATGTATTAGTACCTAGACAATAGTATTTAATTTTATTTTTGTTTTAGTACAGATCTAAAGTATTGTTGTATACCTTTTGTACTTTGCTGTAATTTGAGTTTTTACGTATCCCTTGAATGTGTATAGATTTCTTGTAGAAGTCACTATAATAAGGTCGTCTTCTACATCAATCTGATCAGGAAAAACGAATCGTGCATCAGCCACTCCATTTGAAATTACAGGCTCAGGGTTTATCAAATCGATGACCTTTTGACTATCATCAAATTGGAAAAGACTTGTGATGGCATATCTCGCATAATCCAAGGTGTAAGAGGGATAATATTTTGTTGAATCAAACGCTACTCCTGGTTCCACTCCAATATACTCAATAGGCCAATGTTCTGTAAATAGATTCGAATTTTCATTAATCATTAAAGAGATTCCTGCATTTACTATTTCAACGTTTTCTTCTAAAAGATTTCTGGACGTTTTACCATCCATATTTAGATCAACTGCTACGTCTGAAGTCGCTGATACAATTTCATACTGACCTTGAAATTTTTCTTTTAGAATGCTATTCGTGTGTTCAGCATCGTTGTTTTTACAACCGAACAAAGAAAATAGAAGAGCAATGATAGTTAGTGTTTTTTCTTTCATAACTTGGTTTTTCATTTAAAAATGAAATCTAAATATTATTTCTCTTCTTTTCTCGTGTTGAATGTAAACATATCATTAATAAATCACCCTGTAAATGAACGTTCCTGCAACGGTCAAATTAGTGTTAAGCAGGAGATCGCACTTGTAGTAGAAAGGGGGAACTCTTTCCCCTATACATGGGAAAGGGTTTCCCATATAGAGGGGACATCTTTTCCCATTACTATGAGACCCTCTTTCCCATGGGTATGGGACGACTCCTCACTGTCGATGCAGTACATCCTAGCACGTACACACTGTACATAACGGTACGTACGGTTTGCGAGTGCTAGGACTTACACTCTGTACATATGCTACTATGTACACGATGTAAGTCCTAGCACTTACATTGATTTAATCCTTAATTACCAAAAACGGTTTGATCTTATTCGGAATACTGGCTTCTTTCAAACCACATTTTAATGGTGATTTGTAATATACAAACATGCCAATTTACGTGAGGGTAGATTGGCTTATGTTTTTTTGTTTTAAGTTCGGAAACTTAAACAATAATATAGTTCGTAATGACGCTAACGCTTAACATTACGAACAGTGGGAAGATCCTCTTTCTCATGGGTATGGGACAACTCCTTCAAATAGATGCAACACTGTACATGCCTGGACGTACGGGTTGCGAGTCCTAACACTTGTAATCCTTAATTACAGCAAAATGGATTGATTTTATTCGGAATACTGGCTTATTTCAAACCACATTTTAATGGTGATTGTAATATACAAACAAGCCAATTTACCTGAGAGTAGGTTGGCTTGCTTTATTGTTATAAGAAATGCCTCGGCATAAAGGCTTAGAACAGTCAGGAAAAAAAATAGTAATTATTGAGAGACAATCCTTTAATCTTCTCCATTGAGACTACTTTGTATTAATTTTTTAGTATAAAGCATAAATTCATCCTCTTTGCTACTTTTCTGATCAACATATTCTGATGGAACAAATTCTTCGCGCAAGCGACCATTTAAATGATACATTTTTTCAATGGAAACTGTAAAACCAAACTTACTATTCAAGAAATCAATTGTTTTAATTCCTCCTGCTAATCGACTCATTTCAGTGCCTACAACAATACCTCTGCCCATTCCATCAAGACCTATTGTCATGCCTTCTCCCATACTACCTGTCCATCGGCCAACCAAAACATACAAAGGCTTTTTATATGTTTCCTTTCGAGGTGATACTTCTTTAATATATTTTCTTTTGATACTTTCACACTTTTGATAGCCTTGTGTAGTAGAAATAAATCGTCCTAATATAGGTTCAGCTACATCTGTATTTCCTCCGCTTGGTGTATTTCGTAAATCTAAAATTAGAGCATCGGTTTGCATTAAATGGAGCAAGGCTAAGTCTAAGGAATCCACTAGGCGAGAGTCACCAAGCGAATTATTGATTCGAATCACACCAATGTTGTTCTCAACTGAATAATCCAATACTGAATTACTTTCCTTGTAGTTTAATTGATCAAGATCCAGTTTTATGGTGGAGTTATTCTGAAGGCGAAGATCTAGAACCCTTGGTCGATGTAATTGTCCTGCTACAATTTTATTGGCTAGCCATTCTTTCACCTCGCTTTGGTTCTTTTGATGACATTTTGTTGGAAAATCTTCTATTGTTTTTGAAAAACGAATACCATTGAATTCCAAAATTTCTGCTCCAATAATATTTTCATCAAGAGTATTTACGAGCTGTGAGGAGAATACATTTTTTATAATATATTTCCCTTCAATGTATTTGACGTAGACTGGTGCACTTAATCGGTACGACTGACCAGTATTGACATTTAAATGTATATGAGAGTCATACAATTCGTTGAGGACATTTTCATAAAAAAGTACTTTATTGTAATCAGTAGTAAGGGTATCCACAGCTGATATATATTCCGATCTGATACAATCCAGTATCGCTTTTTTCTCCTCTTTATAAATAAATTCCGTGGATAGTTTGTCTGTAAAGTCTAGAAATTCTTTTACATTTTCTGATTCCTTTTTAGAGTTACAACTCACTAATAATAAAAGGAATAATATGTAGTTTTTCATAATTTATGGTTGGTAGTGTATAATGTATTAGCACCAAACCTCTTAGGAGTTGAAATCAATCTCTTCCTGTAATTAGGTAACGGTAATGGTATTATTGTTTTTATATTGATACAATAATTGCTCTAATTTTTTTAAATCGTTCCATTCTGAAAATGGAATTTTAAACTTTTCTAATTTCAAGGTCTTTGGGACGTATAAATTTAAATATAAAAATGAGCTATTACTTTTAAAATCGGCCTTGTGGATGGGACAAGAAAATACTTTCATTTTAAAATAATGCCTTTGTACAATAGTAATCTTATCTGGCTCTAATTCTATTTCCTCCACATATTTATATTGTCTCGACCAAATAAATAAAGCCAATAAAACACCTATTGAAATAATTATAGCGATATAAATAAATGGTGCATTAAATAAAAGTTCTATTGCCTCAAGGCTAAAAAATAAACTCATAAGTATACAAGGAATCAAAAGTCTTAAGTAGTTCTCTTTTTTGAAAGGATTTCTGCGAATTGAAAGCATATGATGTGTATTAATATTATTTATTTGTTCATGTATTTACTTAGCCCCATCACTCTTATACTAATAACTGCTAACCATCTTTTATGACATTCCTTTACTTCCTCCAATTAACTTGAAACCCATAATCAAAACACCTCGTTTTTTACTTTCTATGATTAGAAATTGTAATTACACAATAAAAATTATTTGATTGGAATCTACTCAATAAAAAACCAAAAACACAGTTTATCACTATGTCTTTGGTGTAGAGCTCTATTACATATTTAAAAATATCAGTTTTATTTCTGGATAACTCTTTTCAAATTCTTCTTTTAGTCCAATAATATGTGAAGCACCAACTATAACTAAGTTTCTCTTTTCAGTACCCTTCAAAACCTGTTCGGCAATGTTCTTCACCATATTTTCATTTCGTATCCTCCAATATTTCTCTCCTAAAGAACAACCTTCGGTTTTGTTTTTCACATAAGTGAAAGAAGATAATTGATGAAGTCGCTCCAATGATTTTTGGGTATTTACATGCATTCCCAATCCTCGAAAAAGAGCTGGAAGTATTGCACTATTATATTGTTTCTTGTTCAATTTGTTATTGATATCATTGTTGCCATTATTTCTACCTTCTGCACCACATTGATCCCAAGCTTCATGATATTCCTTATTTGTTTGCTGGAAATCCATAGATTTTAATCTCTTCAATTGAAGCTTAATGGCCAGTTTTGCGGTTAAATCTCCATCTTCATGACGAGTAGGTTTTTTGGAGCCTTTAATACCATATTTCTTGATGTAACTATACAACTCATAATTGGGATTGTCCCTTAAATAACCGAACGAATTAATGATAATATCTAACTCGCTAGCTGTTATTTCTTCTAGCCTTTTTTCAAGTAACTGATTTAACTTTATTTCGTTATACTGAAAATTCTTTATTAAAGAGTCCGAAAGGAAATAAAATTGTTTATAATTGTCTGACCAGCCATCTTTTAAATATTCCCAGCTTAAAGTATCATCACCTCTTGGTGCTTCAACATAAATGGCTTCTGGATTATATTGGAGAGCTCTCCGAAGGAGTGGCTTGTAACTATGCTTTACAAGCTTGGGAACGGTGTGCATACTACCAATCAATAACACCTCTTTTTCTTGTGAATGAGCTTCAGAAAAGAAAAAGAATAGGACATAGAGAGAATAAATTATCCTCATAGATAGTTTTTTGGACATTTGCTTTTTAGTTTAAATATTTAGAATTGGACAAATGGAAACTGTTAAAGTGCAAACAGTTGGAGTATTGCTGATGGATGTAATTATAGCTGATACTTAAAGTATGTTCAGAACATGATCTTAGCCAATGTTTACTTTAACATTTCTATTTAATTTGGATGTATTCTGTTTAGTTTTTATTTAAATAAGTACAAATTCAAAACAATAAATTAGAATTAACTATATTTTATTTTTGACTTAGTATTTATTTTTCGGATTACAATATATAACGTATCTCTTTTATTTACAGCATTGATAGTGATTTTTTTAATTAAATGGAAGTCAAAAACTTAGACACTATGTAACTAGCAAGTTCATAACAAACTAGCCACACAGTTGAGAACCACTTATTATTGTTCCTGTTTATATAATTTCTCGAAGACTTTTCTTTTCATGGTGAATAAAGTTGTTTTTTCAAGATCAAAAATGGATACTAATTTATCACCTACCACAATATGTTGTGTCCATTCCACATACTCTTTATACAGAAGTAAAGTACAAATATCTGTTTCAGTAATTAGGTCAGATTTGACATGGGAATGAATTGTTGATTGAATCTTTGAAGCCCCTTTTTCAGAAGCATAAGGCAACTGTATTAAACTATTATGTAGCTTTTCTTCTTTTTGGAATTCACCTTTATGACTATATGAAAGTTTATAATCGTTTCCTATTAAAACCACACCATGAGTTCTTGGAGCAGTAACGACATAAACATCTATAGAGCGTTCATTACGGTATGGTATAATATTTAATGAAGTATTCTCATAATGACTATAAAAGCTATTGGTCTGCTTATATATTCTTTGGAAGGTATCCGATCGTACCGCGATTAATACTTTCTCCTCTTCCGTCACTTGATGATGTATTGTATCTATCGAAATTGGTGTTTCAGTAGGGATCGTCTCAAATTCATACCTTGCTAAAATCCTATCAGGGTTGTACCTGCTAAAAAATATAGTTCTTATTTTATTGTTTGTGTCCTCATAAGATAAATAGCCACCGATAGAATCTTTCTTTGAGGGGAAATTTGATAAAAAATGATCTGTCCCATACCAAGAACCTTTGTCCATTCTATATAGTAATTTTCCTTTTTCTAGCAGTTTATCAGCATTTTTAGTTTGCGAAAATAAACTGAAGCTCAATAGCATAAATACAAGTAATAATAATTGTCTCATTGTAATTTTGTTTGTTGAGTAATGCTTAAAGTAAATGATTTCTATTTTCCATGATAAGTCAAAAAATCTGATATCTCAGAATGATTAATAGATAAACGATCAAGATTAATATGTTTTACCTTTTTGTTTGAAGTTAATTCCAATACTTCTTTACTATTTTTATGACCTATTCTTTTAATTTTTGCAGTTGAAAATTCATTCCACCTGATTACTTTCTGATTGCTCTCTTTGATACCATTTTTATCAAGTGTGAGTTTTGGTTTCCGATCCAACAAACGAATTATATTTTTTGATATGAGAAATAACCCTATCAAACAACCTAAAAGAAGAAGTATATTTTCGAAAGTATATTTTTGATCTGCATCAAGATCAAAGTAAGAGAACAAACCTAAAAAGGTAAACGGCACAAGGAATAAAAGGTGAATTATTATCCAAAAACGACTATTGTAATAACACACCTTATGGTTTTTAGGCAAGTAAGATTTAGACGTTTTTTCTTTACTAGTTCTTAGCAACAGTTCAATTTCTCTAAGTTGTTCTTTTTGTGCTTGGCTCATAAAAAAAGAGCCACTTGCACTTGAAAATATTTTTTGTTCAAGTGCCTTACGGTGAAAAGCATGTTTATTATCTACATTTTTGTAGGCCCAAATTCTCCAAGGTCCAATATTATATTGTACATAAATAAAAGCGACAAGTAATGGAATTGAAAAAGAAAAGAATGGAAATAAAAAATCGTATTCCAAAATTTCTTCATTTATATAAGGTCTTAAAAAAATTGACAAAAAAAAGTTGATTGGAATTAAACCAAAAGCGAAGATTAAAGGTCTGTTAACAAATTTGGATCTCCCTTGATTTACTAAGTCGTCTGCTGAAATTTTCTTCATTATTTATTGTTTATGTACTAAGCCCAAAATAGAGAATTTTGAATTTGTACTTAGGTACTTAATACTCCCTTTATCTATTTTACTTCAACAAAAATGCACCAAAAAAAGTCACTGTGTTTTTACCGTTTACATACTCCATTTCACATTCCTTTGCCAAAAACGATACATTAATACAATAAGCTTCAAGAGATGCTCTTTTCTTTTCTGGATATTTACAAGGCTCATTGTGAACAACAGAACATTCCTTACAAACTGTACAAGGGCCTGCTCTTAAATCAAGGTGCTTCTCATAATGTAAATTAATTTCTTTACTGATTTTGTTAGAAACGTTGCCATGAGCCTTCATTGCCTTGATCATTTCCGCTTTATCATAAGCTTCAGGAACATCATTTACAGTTTGATACACTAATGCTTTTTGATAGCTTTTTGCTTCTGTGATAGTCTCCTCTATTTCACCTACTAAAGGTGGACATGCATAATTTTTCCCGAACTGCCCACAATGATTTACTTCACAATATTTCCTTAATTTCTCATCAAATGTAATTCTACTTACTTCAATCATGTGTGCTTTAAAAGCTCCTTTCGTTAGACACACCTCGATCATCTCATTTTCTTTTAGCATAAGTCTTATAATTGTTCTTTAATTTCCTTGCTTGTAACGTTTATATCAAACACGTTTTGATACTTCTTATATCGTTTTAGTACTACGTTTTAATCCACTAACAATTGATAGTTTCGCATACTTTCTAGCTTATTTTTCCTTCACTAAAGAGTCAGGACAAATTTTCTTCTGTACTAGTACTTAAAACATAATTGTAAAGAAAAAAGGCCATTTGATATTACCTTTTCATTATTACACATAGCCGGTGTATATTTTTTATTTTCTATGATTTGAATAATTTCTTCCTTGTTTGCTATTTGCTCCTCCCCTCTCAAAAACCTTGTACCAAATACATCTCCATTTTCAGCTATCAAATAAAATACTATAATTTTCACACCTGAAATACCTTGCTTTTTGGCCACATCAGAAACTTTTACAAGCTTTGAAATTTCCTTAAGCAAAGTGTTTTTAGGGTCCCTCAGTTTTGCAACAGTATCTACATTATAATAATAGGTCTGATTTGTAAGCGTATCAATTTTTTGTTGACAAATTGACGAATCTGAAGACTGTGCGAATACCGTACTAAACGGACCTACAATAAAAAAGATGATGACTAAAAAAAAGAGTGCTTTGGTTTCCATGTTTTCACAATTTGTTATTTAGTAAAATTAGAACCTCCTTATTCATTTTCGAAATAATACTTTATTACATTGATAATAATGAACCGAAAAACCTAAGTATTACGATTATACAAACAATATAAAAGAAGGCTTAAGAAATTAAAATTATTATGCCTTCATATCATTTTTAGTTTAACAATCCCACCACATATACTTGCAGTATTTAACAAACGGTTTGTCTTTTCCCTTATTCAGGATCTCTTTTAAGATACGGTTGTTTTCCCTTCTGAATTTTTTGTTTGCAAGAACTTTCATTTCTTTACCAACAGTGTGAAAATGAAAACACACAAGTCGATGGGTATCATTTCTTTTTTGCTTCTCAGTGAAGTTGTAATACTTCTTATTAATTCTGGTTTTCATGATGTATTAAATACGATTAGTACTTAATACAGAGTGCCTTTTTTAGATGCCATATCATTGAATGTTACAATGATTAAAGATAGCAAATTTTTAAAACTAAATTCAAGCTACCTCTTTCTCCTATAGATAGGAGATTGATATGTTCTCGTAATTATCTAGATTATTTAAGTTGATAACTGTCTGTGATATAAATTGAATCTTTTCCAATTCATAAATCAATAGGTCAGATTCATGTGTGTAATAACAATTGAACCTTTAACTATTGCCCAAATATTTCAAGAATTTCTTTTTCGTGTTCTTTTAGATTTTTTGAAAATTCTAATTTTTCCCATTCCCAAGTATCTGTTTTTTCATTATAAAACCTTTCAGTCGACTCTTCATGATCCCAGAAATAAACTTTTTCATCTGATAATTCTTTTAAATTAATCAGGTAATAATCTCCCCCACCGTTTTCACCAATACAAAGTTTCTGTTTAATTAATTTTTCTGATCCATAGAATCCAAGGTATTGGTTTATTGAAATTAGTTGTTCTGGATCATCATAAAGAAATAACAACTCACCTAACATTGTTTTAAGCTTAGTAAGTTCTATTGGGTAATTTGTGATATAATCAATAAAATGTTGAGGAAGTTCGATATTTAGCTCCAATTCAATTTTTCTGATATCATCTATATTCATGTGGTATTTATTCTTTTTTCGTTATTATCACTCTTACATTAACATCTGATCTTACCTGTTTTCCATCAGCCTCACCTGGTATCCAAATTGGATATTCAGCTTTTATGTGTTTTACAGCAATTTCAAAAAGTTCATCTTTGTATTTCTTATTTTCTTTAAGTTTTGCCATAAATTTGATGGAATGAAACCCAGACATAGTACTATCTTTTTCTACAGTAAAACCTATGTCAAAAAATGGCCAACCACCATAGTTTTCCTTTTTCTCTTTTATATTAGGTCTATTAACCGTAACCGTTAGATTGTAATCGCTTGTCTGTTTCGTTTCATTCGGTAATCTTGGTGGTATGTCACAATCCAAATATTGAACAATTTCATCTTCTAATTGATTGCTAATTTGGTAAAGGCTTTCAGCTTTTTTGTGAAGGTTTTCTTTGAAGTCTATTCCATATTTATCAATGATTATCTTGTCCATATAATCTCCATAACAACCTTCTGACTGACCTTCATAGACCACACAACTTCTTAGATCATAATCAAATTCAAGTCCATTTAATTTACAGAGGTCTCTCAATTCAGCTTCATAAGTGATAAAACCAAAAAGGAAACCAGCAGTTTGTGTAAACACAATCTTACCATTTTCAATATCCCTTTTTGCTCTTTCAATTTCAGAAATACACAGCGTATCATCCGGATTCGGATGAATTACATACTCAAGTCTGTTGCGTTGTTCATTCTTATTGTCTTGAATACAAGCACTCAATGAAATGAGAGCCAATAATATTAATATGTATTTCATCTCTTACATCACACTTCTTTCAAGTGTTTTATCTAGCTTAAAAATTGTATTCTGTATTAAAAAGTCTGCATCAGGTAAATTACCATTAGAACCATTTATTAATGTTTTCCCTTTTACATTTGCTTTCATCCAAGTCTCATTGACGTCGAGTAACTCTATTTCAAGTTCTTCCACACTACTATGCTCAAAGTAATATACGTTGGATAGATTTTCCTCTCTTTCATTATCATATCCCTCTTTTTGGTAAATCTTCCTCCCTACTTTTAATTCTAAAGTATCGGCTGTTAATAGAGCTGTAGCCTCAAAGTTGGGTACAGGATCAATTATTTTTTCCAACTCTTTATCACGCTTGATTGGTGTCGACTCTTCAAAACAAATAGTCATTTCCCATACTCCATCTTCACCTTTATAGATATTGTATTTCGCATCTTTTATTTTGAATTCCTCTATATCAAATTCTAAATGTTTTATTTCCCAAATATTCTCTTTCATAAAATTGTGATATAAAAACTACTTATTTGATTAACTATTTAGTTTAATTATTAGTGGTGTTGAAGTGGTAGATTATCACCAGAAACCATTTTAAAGAATTTATTCTTTGACATTTAAACTAGATCTTTTCAATAGTTTTATTCATATTTCATCATCAATCCAAAGTCGAAAGGTGTCCATAAAGAAGACTTTAATCCACTTTCTTTAAATCCAGTATTTACCCAACTATTACAGGTATTAAAGCAAGAATAACTCCCTTTTGATTTATAGAAATCATCTATTGAGGTATACCCCTTATTTTCTAGAATAATTTTCATTCCGTCCTCCTTCATTTCAAACGTATTAAGCAAGTAACTATTGAGTTTTTGTAACTCAGATTCACTTACTTTTATTTCAATCCAACCTGATTGCTTTTGTCGATATCGAGTTACGTGAATTAAAGTTGAACTCTTTAAAAACATTGCTCTAAAGGCATTACTAAAAGTCAAATCTCCCCATGTTGGAGTGTTGATATAAAAATTCTCATCTCCCCAACCAAAGGATAAATACTTCTCGTTCCTTAGGTATTTTATTCCCGACAAAACCAAAACATCGACATTTTCAATTGGCATTACAATGTCTAAATGAATTCCATTTGTATTTAAATAAATCAGTTTTTCAGAACGCTCATCAGTTACAATTCTATCAACAGTTATTAAAGATAGAACTAGAGAGATTACTACATAGATTATTGGAATTAGTAAAAAAAATAAAGTCCACTTCAATATTTTCTTTCCTATTTTCATAAAATTTTGCTTTTATATGTGCTGACAATTGTGTTTTACTTTATATTTATATTAGTCTTCCATTTAAAATTATTCAAGACTAAATCCTTTTGCATCAGAAATAATTCGGCTGATATTCTTATTCTTCGTTATTTTCATAGATTCTATATTTATAGAGCATGTTTGAAATATAATAAACATGTTAAATTTAATGCTATTTCGACTATTATATTGTTACAGGCTTACTCTTTTATTTGAAGTAAAAATCAAGTCCCTCAACAGGGTTTGATTTAAAATATTTTTTTTCTTGGTGTATCTCATCTACAAACTTGAAAACCTGTTTTGCTCTTTCAATTTCACCTTGTTTTGGTGTTGAGAATAGTCTTACTGCTCGTCTTCTCCAATTTTGTAAATAATCAAGTGCTAATTGTCTTATGTTCTCGTTTTGATCAATTGTTCCAATCATCAAGTCAGGTATTGTTGCCCAACCACCAACTTTGTTGAAGAATTTTAGCATTGACTTCTTTAACTCATAATCGCCTTTATCGTATATAATTTTTGCCCTAATCAATATTTCTTGTCTTGGAATACGCGATAAGAATTCAATGATTAAGTTTCTAAGACCTAGATATTGGCTGTCCAGATTTGCTAATGCAAAGTCATAAGCACTTTCTTCATCGAGCTTACAAACAGCTAAAAATGCTGTCTTTTTGATTCTAATTCTTTTATCATTTAGAAATACCTTAACTGTTTCCAAATACTGTTTACCTTGTGTTTCAGCAAGTCCGTTTAATGATCCTATGACTTGTTTGTTTTCTTGTAAACAGTCATTGTAAAATTTAGCGAAGTCAATGTTGGATTGTTTAAGCGTAAACCTAGCAAAATGACGTATTGTAGCGGAATTGTCCGATAAAAACTTCTCTGCAATTATTTCAAAACCATTTTGGTCTTTTAAACAATAAAGTGCTTGAATTCTAACATTAGCTGATTTATCATTCAGTAATTGTTCGATTACAGTTTGCTCAAGTTTTTCAAAGTGGCTTATTGTTAATTTCCTAATCAAAAAATGTTTGTCAGATAAAAACAATTTTAATTCTTGGGAATTGTCTCTAAGTGAAATTGAAATATATCTAGCTAAAAGAATTCTTAATTTGTCTGGGTACTTCTTAAAGTTATCAATTACATATGTCCTATTTTTGGAAGCAATGAACTCAACAATGTCTCTGTAAACACTGCCTAAATCTGTTCGTTGAACTTTCTGAAGCCATTCAAAAATTGGCAAATTTTCAATTAAGCTATCGATGTAATGAGTTGTTTTATAGTTATCAATACCATTTTGTGCAGCTTGTCGAACTGGCAAAACCCAATCAGCTAAGCGATAGATTAGAAATTGAATAGCTCTTGAACTATCAACTTGTGAAAGTTTTTTTACTGCTTTTTCTCTAACATAACCACTTCTGTTTAATGAGCTAATGGCTAACAATTCTACAAATTGTTCCTTTGGAAAATTCGCTTCATAAAAGTCAATATCACTTTCTGAAATCCCACAGTGTTTTAGAGTATCATAATATCCTTTTTTACTGTCTATTTTTTGGAATAGGTGAGTTATCGTCCTACAAGTAGCTTCTCGAATTTCTCTATTGCTATCTTTTAGAAACTCTATTAAGCTGTAAATTATGTTTGTATGGCCATCATTGGCAATTTTAGTCAAGGCGTTAATTTTCTCTTCAGTGTTGTTCTTAGAGAAAAACCAAGTTTTGTTAGGACGTCTTAAGATTTCTATGTTTTGCCAGATTTCCATTTTTTCTATGTTGTCTTTAAGGCTTACCCGTAATATTCGGACTAAAAAGCTTTATTGCTTTGCAGGACTGCTTTAATTTTACAGCTACATTTATGCTTATTTTTAATAATTATCAATTCTCCAATCTAAATCAATTTTGTCTAAATCAACATCAGGATAGTTGAATCTTGATGTTAATTCTTCAATTTCAATTTCGCGTTGCTTTGGGTCAAGAATTAACCAAAGCGTGTTATCTATATTTTCTAAATTATCTTTAATAAGATCTTTTAGTTCTTTCTGTAGATATTGACTGTAAATCAAACCAATTGAAAAACCTTCTAACATTCCACCATTTGGATAAGTCACTTTGTAAATTTCTTGACGAAAATTCCATAAATTATTGAACATCCATCCGATATCTACAGGTCTACTCATTCTATCTTCTGGAACATGTTCAAACAATTCTTTAATTTTATTGATTGCTTGTTCTGATAGCTCCTTGTTTTCTTCATATGGTCTGTCATGTAAAAACTCTCCTTGCAATAAATACTGAATATTGGTCAGTTTGTTAAGTTGTTTCACTCTACTTAACTCTTCCTTTTTCCCAACAATAGAATATTTTATTTGAACCAGTGGGTTTACATATTTTTTTGACAATCCAAATGCCTCCAACAATGCTTCTATTTGTTTCCTTCTAATAGCACTTGGTTTTTCGTTTTTAAGATCTGGTCTTGCCCATAGATAATCATAGTCAAGAAGCTTATAGATAAGGTCTTTTGCAGTCATATTTTAATTGAAATTAATAACAGCGAGTAAATGCAAAGGAGGCAATTGCAGGCTTCAACTTATCAAACTACACGAAAGTTAAAGTGGGCTACAACCGTTGATTTTGCAACAACCTCGCCTATTTTGTATATATTTTTTCTTATTCCCAATCACACCAACAGCCATATAGGACTGTTTTTTCTGTCCGAATAAATTGTTGTTTATCAAATTCTATAATTGTGTCATTAAGAATCTTAAATTCAACGTATTTATGTGGATAATCAATTTTTACAATTTCCCCTTCTTCTTCCTTAACTTTTTCAACTTTTAAACATGTATTTGGAAAGCCTGCTTCTTGATTAATACTAATTGTGTCATCAAAAACCATAAATTCAATGTTCTCATGTGGGTAATCAATTCTCACAATCGCCCCTTCCCCTACCTTAACTTTTCCAACTTTTACACATGTATTTGGAAAGCCTGCTTCTTGATTAACACTAATTGTGTCATTACTTAGCGCTAGCGAACCAGGAAAAAGTACTCCATAAACAGAATCTTTACTTTTTATAATCAATGCACTTGAACAATATTTCACATCATCATAAGCGATTTGCCAATCTGCATTCCTTGAAATCCAAAATTCTTCAAATTGAAAAGTGTCCGTTTTTTGTGAAGTTTGACTAAAACCGAATGACACTGAAACCAATAAAACTATCGTTGAAATAATACATCGGTTCAAATTTTTTCCTACTAATACCCAGTTCATTTTTTAGTAAATTTCATTCTTTAACCATACAACTTCCGTTTACAATATCTCATTTGCTGTTTCCTTTATCATAAACATTACTTTCGTCGAAGCAAACTATAACCTTTTATGTTTCCTGATTGAACTACGATCAACGAACGTGTTAACTAGTGGATGGATAGAAAGCTGTTGTTATGCTTTGTTTAAGGGTTGAATGTCATGAGCTGTTAAAAGTAAAATAATATCTTCTATTTCATTAATTATCATTTTTGTATTCATTTTAAGAAGACGTTCTTTTTTATAATGTATAGAAACTCCACCATAAACTAACTTTCCATTTAAATGTGCCATTTTACTTTCTATTTCAGAGAACTCAATTTTACCTATCGATCTTGATGGTTTAACTTCCATGAATATTTTAATTAAATTGAAATCTAAAGAATCAAAAAATACATTGAATCCTTCAATTTTCCCTTCTAAAATTTCTTCAGTAAAAAAGAAGTTTGAATCAGTATTAATTTTTTTAAATTTAAAGCCATATAATTTTAACTCTTTCATTGAAATGAGCTTGTAAACTTTTTGTCTAAAATACATTTTAGAAGCCCATTCAATATATGCAAATGAAAACACAATTAAAGTAAAAATAAAACCAATAGATAGACATGTCGATACATTAATTAAAAGATTGATTTCATTTTGGTTATTATGCATTATACCCCAGTAAAATAATTCACTTGCGACGAAACCTATCAATGTACAAGTAATAATTAAATATTTTAGTTTGTGTTTGTTTAATTGTAAAAATGTCATTTGAGAAAATTTCTTCATATATGAATAAAGCATAACAGTTCGTATAAATTGCGTGTCACTTTCCTGTCAAACTATACGAAAGTTGAAGTGGGTTACAAACCCTGAAATCACTACTATCTCGGCTATGAAATTTATATACTGTTGGCGGCAAGTTTATCTTTTCAATATATCATATTATCGCTCAATTGAGCTTCATTTTCAAGTCCAAAACTTAATGTTCTATATATCTTGAATTTCATATTGAAGGAACTCATGTCAATTTCTTTAAAAATTTGTTTAATAAGTTTTTTGCATTTCCGAATTTCTCGTTTTTCTTCAAAATAGAAGTCTAGTCCGTCAGATAATTTTGGCTTATCGTAATTAGATACTTTAACATCTTTCAATTTGCCATTTTTATTAAAAGTCAATTGATAGTCTTCAATGCAGTCAATTTCGCTAAATTCAATTTTCTGTTTTACAATCTCCGCTTTCAAATAAGTGTCAACAGTATCTTTAATTGATTTTAAATATTCTCTTTGAGGTTTGCTTTTCTGGAATGCTAATGATTGTTTTTCACTCATTATATACATCATTACAAATCCATTTTTAGAATACGTTTTTCCTTTATCCAGCTTGGGTTCAAATTCAGAATATTTATTTTGCAAATCGAGTATTTGACCAATTGTATCGTACATTGTCTTTATCGAAGTCACATAATTTATTGAATCATTTTGAAGCCTATGACAAGTGTATTCTGAAACCTTAAAATTATTTTGAACCTTAAAAGAAAAACTTATACTCCCACAATCTAACCAACCAAAATTCCACCCTGCAATTAATGTATCAGTAGGTGTTGAATAAAACTTTTGATTTAATATCATTGCACCAACTTTTGTTGCACTATCAGTATTCAATTGAATGCTCTGATAAATGTAACTATTGGCTTTTGAACCTGTTCCGTAGTCTGTTTTAATGTCTTTATATTGGATAATGGAATTTATTAATTCACCTGAAAAGACTTTTCCATTATCACTATAAATGTCAATTATCTGTCCATCCCTTTGATGTCGAAAATGATATTTGTACACAGAATTCTTGATAGGCTCAACTTCAAAGTAAAATTCATTGAGTTCTGATTGAGAATGACTTCTCCATGAATATTCATCAGATAGCTTTATGGATTTCATTTCACTCTGTGAATACGAATTTAATCCAATTAAAATTGATAATATGAGTAATGTCGTTTTCTTCATCTTAAATTACCGCCAACATTGGATAAGCACAATGACACTTATCCCTCAAAATTTAAAGGATGGACGCCATATAGTATATATCCATTTGTAAAAAAGCCTTCAAAACCCATGAAGTTTAAGTTTGCTATTAGATTATTGAAGGATGATTTGAATTTACATTTTTATGTATTACAAAACAAGAGATATAGTAATTGAACGTTTTAGAAATAAGTTACCAAGTAATTGCAAAGCTTATAGTAAGAACGCTTTATTATTTCTCCCTTTTCAATATCAAAAATTTTTCCGTTGCTCTATGGTCATTTGGAAAGAGGGTGTAATATTTCTATCATTTCCTGAACAGAAATGAAATCTTTCCATTTAATGGATAACCAAAAATAAACTGAAAAGAAAGCCACCACCAAAAATGAAAATGTGAAGATGGATATTAATAAAAACTTTTGAAACTGTTTCTTCATCATTGCTTTAAACTAATTTGTTTAACCAATACATCTCATTTTTGATGCTATAATACTATGTGCTTTTGATGCAGTTAAAGTATTCCTGGTAGATATTATTTCTGTACCTGTACCTCTATATTATGCTCTTTCGCTTTTTTCTCTATCAAATCTGATTTATTCAATTTTTTAAGTTCTGAAAACATAAGCCCCATTATTTGCTCACTATCTTTTGCATAGTTAGAGTTCATTTCAACATATATGCGATGTGCAATAAAGATATTGTCTAAGGCATTCTCATAATCACCTCTCAAAAACAGCATTTTTGATAACCCAAAATAACCTTCTGGATTATCAGGATAAAGGTATTTAAGTTGACTATAACTATCAATTGAATTTTCATAATCTTGGGTTAAAGAATAGCAAACTGCAATATTTAGTAGTGCAAGATCTCCTTCAGGAAATATTTCAAGGGACCTTTTATAATACTTTATTGCTGATTTAAAGTTTCCCTTTCTTCTGTATGAGATTGCTAAATGATCAATGGCATAGATAAAATTATTATCTTTTTTCACTGCAGTTTTAAATTGCTTGAGGGCTTTATTATAATTACCGCTTTTCAAAAATTCATTCCCTTTTTCAAAACAATCATTTGCTGATTGGTTGTCAGAACTTTTATAAAAAATACTTTTTTTAGATTCTAAAACATACCACCTTACTTTATAACAGTCACTTGGAAGTAAATTATATGTTTCTTCTAATGTCCCTTTTATACCTTCCATTGTTCCAAGGTATTCTTTTTCGTCTGAAGTTAAAGAATCTTCAGATAGAACTTTGGCCATTGCTATAGCAACGCTGGATTGAATACTATCTTCATTGATGCTGTTTTTATCTATTGAATCCAAGTATTCGCAAGCATTTTTTGCTATTTTCTCCGTTAGAGTTTGTCCATGTAGTATAGAAGTCGTTACTACATTCAGAATCAGTAAAATAAAAAATCTCATTTCTCTCATTTTAGTACTATTATTAATTACTATTATTACCAGTTTTCGCTGTATTTCTTATTGGCTTTATAAGCTTCAACCTCCAATGGTGCATTGTCATATCCATATTTTTCTAAATCTGAAAAATACTGTGTTATTATTATCTCTAAACTAGACCTTTCCACCTGAAGTACATGTACCAGTTCATGAGCTAATTTAGGTCGAGTTAACTCATATCCGTTTCGAATATATATTGAATAGCCAAAAGCTTGTGCATTATTTATAATACCTTCACCAATAAATCCCAGTGCTTCGCCAAGTGTTTTTAAGGCAAAATTCTCACGAGGGAACGGAACTTGATCCACGTAAACTAACCTTACTTTATCCGGGTGTTTGATCCCGATATCAGAAGCCAGTAATAGCTCTTTATCGTTTAAGGGCACACCAATTTCTAAGCCTTTTTTATCTGTTTCATAGGCCCATTCTATATATTGCGGTATCAAAACAGCAGAGATAATTTGCTTATAAGAAAATGCCAACGCAACGGCTACAACTATCACAGTTAATGCTATATATTTTAGTATTTTCATGGTATCAATAAATTCCCTTTAAGTACATTGTAAACTAAATTTCCTTGACATTTCTACATCGTTTTTTTATCTTTTTCTTTCTTTTTGATATATAAAAGGTTCTCAGGCTCAAATGTTAAGTCACCAAGCTCCTTCACTGATTCCTTTTTATTGTACTTTTCCAACCCTTTTATTACAACCTCTTCCATTTGCTGTTGTAACTCTGCTAATTCTGCTTCAGTAAATGATTCAGATGTGCCTTTAGTAAGCAGTTTCTGTGTCTTTTTCATTTTATAATTAGGAGAGTTAATAGGTTGTAGTTGAAGTCCTGCTTTTATAGCTCCCATTTCTGGAATAACATCGATAACATAAATTTTTCCTGCTTCAAGGTCTGCTTTAACATAATCTTTATTTTCTGCCCTAGCCCAAAACAAATGCTCACCGGGATCACACTCATATCTCAAAAAATTTGGTCCATTAAAACGACCAATAACTTTAGTACTATCAAAATAAGTGAAATTTATAGCAAACCCTAACGATGAAGATCTAACAAAGTAAACGACTGCCTTATCCGTTGGTGCAGGTGCGATTGATTGTGTATATCCATAAAAACTGAATAGCGTAAAAAGAAGTAAGAGTAATGATTTTTTCATTCTTATATTAGTTTATGATCAAAAATTCACCAAACTGTAATAAAGGTCTATCCTTCCAAAATACAGTTTTAATGTTTATGTGAATACTGTTTATTTTTTTTTGAGTAAACTCCATTTCTAAATTCTATTTCCATTTTTTCATCACCTCAACCTTGAGCCAAAGCATAATTAATTGACTCACTAACAAACTTGGGTGTAACGTTTTTTGGCTCAAAATCAGGAGACTTATTTTCATTTACATAAAGTCATACATCATACCAACCGAAATCTACAATTAACACCCTATTTTTATATTCTTCCGAAAACACAAAAATCTTTTCGTGAAATTTCCAGTAAAATTGACGATTGCCAACAATGATTTGCCTTAAGCCCTTTTTAGAAATTGCCATCTTCTCTGTAATTTAACCAAGGTTTTGGATAGAATGAATTCAACTTTTTGATTCATGATTAAGCGTTTGTTTGAATTCTATAGAAAAATTACTTCTTGTAATAGTAATACTTTAAGTAATATATAGTTTACTTCTATCAAGGTAGAAAAGAATTTCAAACTATCAAACGCAATACATTATTATTCTAATTTATATTACAAATCACCAAATGACTACTTGACTTCTTTTCCTTTAATGTAAACCCATAATTGAAATGATGGACTTTTGTAGCTGTACTTTTCTTTGATTTGTAAGTAGTGTGAAATACGTTTAGCCGTTGCAATACAACGGCCAAACAGAGTTATCATATTTATCGAGTAGTCATTTAAAGATTCAGTGTATGTAGATTGAAATGCTTTATTTCACTTCTTCGAGGGCTTTCAAATAGAGTGTATTGAACTTGTTGCCTGAATACGGGTTTTGACTGGTGACTAAGTTTCTATCTCTTATTGCAAAGCTTTTACCTGGTCTGCCCTTTTCATATTTCAATCCTAGTTTTTTAAGTTGTTTCGCAATTTTACGGTTCTTAGGCTTGCCTTTCATTATAAATTTCTCGATGTAAAACTCCTCAAATCCTGTCACAGAATTGACATTGTAGCCGATAAAAGGATTATCATTTTTTGGAATAGTTGTAATCAGGCTTGGAGCGTGGCATATTAAACCTATTGCTTTTTGATCCTTGGCAAAAGATTTTAGGAGTTCAGGAGTATTTTGATCATAAATCAAATCAACCATAAGTCCCTGTCCGCCTGGTATCACTAAGCCAATGTATTCGCTTTCTCTTTCGATAGCTTCCTCTAAAATCATAGGATTGGAAAAGGCAGTATTACTCTCCCAGAAATCAATTGCTTCTTGTTTCATCTCTAGGTTTTCTTTCCAATAATCATCATTTAAACTTTCTTGATCTATGGAGGCTTTTCCTCCTGAAGGCGTTGCAAAATCTACTGTATAACCCTCATTGATTATCGCTTTGTAAGCTTGATAAAATTCATTGAGAAATACACCCGTTGAGCGTTTCTTTTTTCCTTTTTTCAATAGTAAAGTATCTGCCTCGCTCATGACAAATAACACTTTACTATTTTGAGCAAATGTTGAAGTCGAAACCAATAACGAGATGAATAATATGATTGCTTTTGTGATCTGTTTCATTTTGTACTTTTTGAGTTTGATAAGTTCGGATGTTGGAATGATGAAGTCATTATTCACCTCCATTTTTCATGATTTTCTCAGCAATTGAAGGAAATAAGCGATTGATAATTTTTAATAGTTTTACCTTTCCTATACTTACCTCATATTTGTCTTTTTTGAAGCAAACGATAAACTCTTCAACCAACTGTTCAGGTGCTATTTTTCCTTTTCCCCTGCCTGCAGTCATTTGAGTATCTACCAAAGCCGGGATAATTTCAAATACTTTAGTATGTTTAAGTTGATAGCGTAAGGCTTTGGAAAAAATATGAATCCCTGCTTTTGTACCACAATACACTGGCGCCTGCCTTTTGGGTACTAACCCCAAGCCTGATGATACATTGACGATAGCCGAATTATCATTGTTTTTTAGAAAGGGCAACGTCAAAGCAATAAGTTGAAGAGGTGCTCTAAAATTGACATCGATTTCCTGTTCTATCTTGTCCATCAGTTGTTCTTCTTCATCAAAATGATAGTTGCATTGAACCCCAGCATTATTGACTAATATATTGGTGTCGGGGTGCTTTTCTTCTATAAAAAGTTTCAGCTCCTTTAATTCATCAATTTTGGAGATGTCACAAGTAAATGGAATTATTCGTTTATCTTTTTGGGCTAATTCTTTTAGCTTTAGTTCATTTCTACCAATGGCTATCACTTGATTATCAAGGGCTAGAAACTTATGAAGTAATGCTTCTCCAATTCCCGCCGTCGCTCCTGTAATAAGAATTTTATTTCCGTTTAATCGCATATTATTTTGTCTAAATGTTGCGATACAAAGTTCAGGGATTTTAGGAAGGATTCCCTTTACATATGTAAAGGAATGGAGAGGAGTTTTATCTTTGGGCTCTAATTCTACTCAACTGTGTGGGGCTCACCCCCAAATAAGAAGCAATGTGATATTGTGGTATAAGTTGTTCGAGCTCTGGATGCTCTTTTTGAAAAATAACGTAGCGGTCTTTAGCTTCTAAGGTTACCAATTCTATTTCTCTTTTTTCCTTCCTTACAAAAAACTGCTCGGCTAGAATACGAGCAAGCCTTTCTACCTGAGGATATTGATCATAAAGTGCAATAACGTCCCGGTAAGTAGCTACAAGCAATCGGCAGTCAGTAAGACAATCAATATCAATAAGGTTTGGGCTTTGCGTAATTAATGAAGAATAAGCTCCAACAAAATTATTTTCTGTAAAAAATGTTTTATTGTATTCCTCTGCTTTTTCACTACTGTAATACGCTCGTAAAACTCCTGATCTTACAAAAGCAATATTCCTTGAATATTCTCCTTTTTCAGCAAATTTTGTCCCTTTTTTTAGGTGAACTTCCTCGAATAGATGTGTCAGTTTTCCCAGTGTTTTATCATCAAAAGGGACAATCTGTTTTAAAGTTTCTTCTAGCATATTATAATTTCACTCCATAACTAACTCGACAAAATACATCTGAAAGTACTGAAAATTTATCTATTGAATACACTATAAACAGAATTATCGCCTACTATCAATTGATATTTCTTTTTTTTAAAAAAAGAGAAGACTTAGTCTTGATTTAAGTACAGCTTATTAGAAAAGCCTTTGCGGATAAAACACCACCTGAATCAAATTATATTCTAGCTGACTAAAATCAAATGCTTTACCATCAACCTTAAAGCTAGAGTAAGGATACCATCTTAGATTGGTTCTGAGAATAATAGCTTCATTGGTTTTTCCGGGTACAATGTCCCACCCAAAAGTAAGTCCAGGTTCAAAGGATGAATAATTAAAACTACGTTTCGATCCATCTACTTCCTCTGTGTATTCAATAGTATCATAGGCGAGATTGAGACCAATGTAGGGCGCAAAGCCAGAGAAGTCAATCAGAAATTTATTCGCTTCTAGAGTCCATGAGTTTTTTTGGAGGGTTTGTTTGGTGCCAAACCCCTCGGTGGTAAAGGTTGGGTTTCTGAAAGATAAAGCTGTGAAAAAGTTGGCTTTGTTAAAGTGATAACCCAATGCAAAATCAAGATAGCTGGAAGAAGCTAATCGTTGTTGTAAATAAGGAAATTCCTGAGCATTGTAGGCTGAATTGGAAAGTGAAAATGAGATGGAAGGTCCAACACCAATAAAGAAGTCTCCGAATGATTTGGCATCATAAGAAAGCTTTGAAACACTTGGGTAACTATTCCATTGATCAAGGTTCTTTTGAGTATTGTTTTTGGTAGCGTCAAAAGAATAAAGTAAGCCAAATTGAATGGAATACGAAGGCGTTTTAATTTCTGTCATATCAGTCTTACTAAGAGGGTATTTCCATTTAGTATTAGGAAAATAATTGACGGCCATTCTGAATGCGATTTTTTTATAACTGTACATTAAACCTGCATCAAAATTCAGCATAAAATCTTTAGCAATCGCGGTATGTTTCTCTCCTGTCTGCGGAATTTGTTCAAATGTCAATGCACCCCAGTTAAAGCCAATATAAGGACGTAATTTCCCTTTTTTCATGGCCCAAGGGTAGATCCTTGCTCCAGTTGCTACAGAATGTAGCATTTTGTGCTGGGCATCATTTCCATCCAAGTTGATTTGACTTAGAGGGAATGTTACATAGAATTCGGTATGACCCCAAAAGTGAAATCCTCCCCAAGTGATGTATGGATTTAAAGTAGCGGAGTAATCAATGGGCATTACCTCTCCGTTGATCATTTGTTTCCCTGTAAAGGAAGGGAAAAAGTTGCCCCCTGCTTCTAAATACATTTGTGCAAAATCCAATCTCTGTTTTTGGGATGTATTGTCTTGAGCTTGTAGGTTGAAAACGAACAAACAACTCATGATGATTGTGATTATTATCTTATCCATTTTATTAAAATTGAAAGCCAATGAAAAACCAAATACTATTATCAAATCGATTATTCTTAACGGTTGTATCACCGAGTTGTGTATCCTGAATGGGATCAAGGGTGAATCGTAATGGAAGAGAAACTCTATAGTAAAGACCTTTTATTTTCATTACATCTGTTTCCACAAAACTGATGGCACTTCCAATAGTAAAAGAGGATTTTTGAAGTTTTTCATTAGAGATAGTATGTGTGTATTCATGGTCATAATACCCAAAAGAAGGTGCGATATAAAGCCCTTTGGTGAAAACAGGAAAGTCATAAAAGAATTCAAAACCAACTTGCTTTCCTTTTACATTTTTACCGTCTACCGCTTTTGCAAAATCAGAAGATAGATGTTTTTCAGACAAATAAAGATAGGTGAAAGCAAGCCTTAGTAAGTGGTCATTTTTAAACCTTATACCTACTTCTCCACCCAGAGATTTGAATTGGTTAAAAACAGCTTCTCCAAGGTCATAGGCAATAAAGAACTTCGTAGTTTTACTTTGAATAGAATCCTTATAGACGCTATTCACCTTAGAAGAATAGTCAGTAGCATTCCATTGTTTTTTGGAGGTTGTCTTATGCAGTGCTATTTCTTGTGCATTAGTCCCAATGGAATAAAAAACAATAAATGTGATGAGTAATAATTTGTGCTTCATAATCTTAATTTTTGAAGCAAAACTATTAGTGATGTGAGAGGTTCACAATCGGGTAAAAGTATGATTTAGGCCTGATAAAGGAATATCATACAAAAGTATGAGCATTGATATTCAGTTAGTTGTATTATTTACCCCATCATTAGCCCACGACTTAAGTCGTGGGCTAATGATGACTGACAACTATCGAAATTCTATTATCGAAGCAAGTTTGAAAGTTCATTACGGGTTTTCACACCACATTTTTTATAGATATTACTTGCATGAGTTTTTACAGTAGGTAGAGAAATAAAAAGCTGATCAGCGATATTCTGATAAGTCACACCCTTGTGAAGCAAAGATGCTATTTCTTGCTCCCGTTTTGTAAGAGAATAGTTCTTGAATTGCTGTCCGTTGGGTGTGCTATCTTTTTGGATGAGAGACAACCTTTGCATGTCATCGTAGATTTTTCTGATAGCCAATGCTGTAAAAGCAATGTACAATAGAAACCCAATTTGAAAATGTTGGTACTCTTGTTCAAAAGCATAATGAAAAATCATCGTAGATTTTTCTGATAGCCAATGCTGTAAAAGCAATGTACAATAGAAACCCAATTTGAAAATGTTGGTACTCTTGTTCAAAAGCATAATGAAAAATCAGATAAATAGGTGTCAGCACTAGAAAAGTGAGTGCAAAAATCCTATTAGATTTCTCCAAATGCTGGAATTGCTGGATGGCCTTTGTACTTCTTGTAATAAGCATTGATGTTACGATGGAAATAATTAGAAATACAATCACCGCCCATTGTGCCAAAATCATTTCACCCAATAGCTTTGCACCGATCACTATTACCGCTAAAACTATTGAAACCCCAATGTGTATTTTTTTAAACTTAACGGGGATGGAATGTTTCTGTTGACTCAACGTATCCAAAAAGGTAGTACAAGAGATCAAAATCATACAAAGTAAGGTAGAAAGGGTTGTCGTCTCTTCCTCTTGAAATAATGGGGACACACTTATGGAGATTAATAATAATAGAAGTGAAATTGTAAACCCAATCGTCTCCCGATTCTCCATTTTCTTATTGTAACACAGTATTTGCAGAAACAAAGAAATGGTCAATGCAGTGTAGGTTATAAAGAGTAAGATATATTCAAATTGAAGCATTTTCTTTTGCAACAAGTTTAGTTGTAGTATTCATTTGTTTAGGTGTTTCAATATAACACTTCGTTTATAAATTACTATCACAAGGTAATAGCATTATATAGTATGTTATCATTGGATTTTCTGACTCTTAAAAATTCACCCATCTCCTTCTTTCTTCAACTGAATTAAATTCTCTAAATGTAACACGTCTAATGTGGCCTAAGTCAACTGAAGAACTTCCATTATGGATCCAATTAGGAAACTCCTTTTCAAAATTATAAGTAAGCATGACATCATTACTGTTCTTTAAAGTAAAACCAAATTCACCGTCATTTAACCATCGAGGGTTTTGAAAAGTTTTGTTCCAAGCCAACTCATCCAGAAATGTTTCAATTAATTTATACTCTTTTTCTGTTTGCGTTGCTTTTATTTTTAGCAGTAAAAATAGGGTTACTTTTTTTCCATCAAGAACATACTTAATTGCTACTTTCCTTTTTCTGTTTGGGCTTTGTTTATAATTAGTGATATATACATTTGGGCATTCGTCATTCAAGCAATTTTGATATGCTTCTTCAATATTTCCTTGCACCCACCCTTCAACTTTTTCACTTATGATTGATAAACAATCATAGATTAAGGTTAATAACAACTCCTTCTTCTTTTCTCTCTCTAATTCTAAAAAACTTGGCACATCAAAATATATCGAAACAGACTTTATACTCGTTTCTTCATCTACAAATATCTCTTTAGGGTTTTCTAAAATATGAATATTTAATCGTGTTCTTGAAGCTTTTAATCCTTTTAGATGCTTAGAAAAAAGCCATATTACCTCATCTTGTAATTGAATTTCAACATCATCTAAGTTATAAATTGAAATAAAAGGAGCATAATTGATTAACATAGAAGTCATGATTTTGAATTTATTACTATTTCAGCTTTTTAGATACACATTGTTTCCAACAAATATTTAATAACTACCATACAACAATAGCATCAAATAAGAGATTATGATCTTTTTATAATCCTAATTGCCTCATTTAATTTCTCTTCATTGAACCCTTTTATAAGTTCTGTTCGAACTAATTTATTTTGAATAGATGGATTCAAGCTATTTAAGGATTTATCATCGTCAATAATTAAAAAATCGACAATATCTGATTCATTTATATATTGTTCAATCTCTTCCTTTCGATTCTTGCAGTGGTCATAAATAGGTAGAAATGATTTTATTGGACAATTTATCTGTCTATACTTGAAAATTTCGTTGAATTCATCCAATTTTTTCACGGTTCTACGTGTTGAACTTAATATAATATCGCATTCAAAAACAGATAGAAGTTTATTTAAATTAGTAACACAATTTGCATTGAATTTTGAATATCCATCTGCATCAATTTCGTCTGCTTTCCACATCGGAGTTGTAATTAAAACTCCATCTAGATCCAAAATCAAAGTAGGTTTCCTCATTTTTTTTAAGATTGTATTAAAAAACTCTCCTTGGATGCAGGTGTTTCTCTTTAGTCTAGAAATGTAATGTTAGTTTTATTTCCTTTTTATAGTTTTTTTTCAATTTCTTCGATAAACTTTATCATTGAAGGTTCTAAACTTGAAAAATGATCACCATCTAATTCAATCAGATTAAAGTATTTGGGAATGGTATTTTCATACATTTCTTCTATTGTTGTTTTGTACCATTCGAAATCATCATCTGAACCTATATACATTAAGTGTCTTCTTTCTAGATAGTTTAATGTGTAAACTGGACATCGATATAGGATTTCATTTTCAATGGATATATCAAAAGGCATATTTTCTTCATCTACTAATTGAGGTAGCCATTCCTGAAAATATATTCCGGAACTACTACCATTTAGCTTTGAAGCACAATTATTATTGAGGCTTAATAAAGCTGACATTCCTCCTCCAATACTATGACCAAAGACAAATATTTGTTCTGAATCGATATAGCTTTGCTTAGCTAACCAATTTACTGCATTTTCAGCATCCTCTACTTCTCCAAAGAAATATTCAAAATTGCCTTCATTACCATTTTCACCTCTATATGTTGGAGCAAAGACTATATACCCAGCGTCTATAAATGGCTGGCAATCTGAAAGGTCTGAATACCCAAGGGAAAACCCTCCATGTAAATATACTATTGCTTTTGTTTTTTTGGTTGAATCCAAGTTAACCGTATTCAGAAGTCCTTTAAGTTTTCTTCCGTTAGATTCGTATGAAACAACCGAAACATTCTCAGGAGGTGAGTCAAATTCATTATAAAATTGAGGTGCTTTTATTTCTTTTATTATAGAGGTTTTAAAATTTTTTCTAAAGTCTTTATATCTCGATTTTTGAACTTGTGCAGAACTTTCTATAGTACATAGACTTATAAAATTTGCAATAAGTATAAATGTTATAGCTAGTGATTTTATATTTTGCATGATGAAATTTTTCTCTTGGTATATTGGTATTTGAAATGATTGTGTCAGAGTAGCACGATTCAATATTAAATTCATTTTTAAATAGTATTATAGTGAGTTTTATCCTTTATCTATGATGAATAATAAGAATGCTTTTACCACTAGATCCTCGAATTAGCATAATAATTTGTATCTATTAGTAAAAAATGTTTAGAATATCCCATCAAAAAATCAGTTTGCTCATGTGATTGTTGAAAGATGATTCTAATTTAAATAGTAATGTATTACAAAACAAGAAGTGTCGATTTGCCTTCAGGTATGAGCGTTTTAATAATGTTACAACCCAATGAGGGTGTAGATCCCGACTTTGAGCGTTTTATTACAGATTTACCTTAAGAAGAATAGTGTTATTTGAAGGTTTTTATTTTGATTTAGATTTTAAAATTTACAGCTTCTTTTCTAGATTTTATTTTTAGTTTGGAGTAAATACTGCTTATGTGTGATTTTACGGTGGTTAACTCGATATTACATTCAGCTGATATTTCTTTATTACTCAGGCCATTTCTTAATAAGTCAAATATTTTTCGTTCCTGAATGCTTAATTGATTGATGTTTTGATTTTTACGTTTAAATAAAATCAAAACACCAACTGTAATAAAACCTACAACACTCATAAAAAAAATGATGTGTTTTATAGTATTTTCATTGGAGAAATCATCTTCAACAATATGGAATTTTTGTCGGAAGGAATAAAAATATGAACTGTTTTCATTTTCCCATTTTGACAAATAGTCCTCGTAAAATTTAGGATTAACTAAATAATTTGCTTGAAAATCGATTTGGTAAATGGCATAAAGAGAAACCAATGGATGCTTGCAGGTATCTGCAACTGATTTTAACTTTTCTGAGACGACCTCTTTAATAAATTCCTTTTCTATGATTGACTTTTCGTAGTCAATTGAATTGGGATAATTAGACAGTTTTTTAATATAGTCAAAAGTCTTCATATGGTCGGCCCCATTAATTTTTGTATTCGAGAATATTGGCCTTCCTCCCGTATTGAACAATTCTATTTCAGAATCTTGTTTGGCGATTAAGTGCATAAAATTTTCATCTAAACTGCCAATGACTAATGAGTTGGGTGAAACGCCTTTTTTGACGATATGTAATCGGAAGAATGACCATTCTGTTGGCACCTTCTTCAAATCTATTTTGAAATTACCAAGACTATCAATAGTGGCACTTGTAATTATTATATCATTCGAAACAGCATATTCTTTTTCAAATGTTTTGAGGTAGGACACATATATTTTTCTGTCCCAAGTATCATCTAATATCAATTTGCCAGATATGTGACCAATATTATTAGAAAACGCATTGACTTGACAACACAAAATGAGGAGGAGAATAGTTATTGTGTTTTTCATTATTTTATTCATCCACAGTAGGTTTAATAGATTGAGCAACGGACATGGCAATATTACCGTTCGATTTTTGGGATGAGATTTTTATCTGCCATTCCCCAACATCTGTATTTGAGATTGTTTTATTAAGTGCACCTGAGGTATATTCCGGTCCATCACTATTTTCGTTTGAATTTGGTTGATACTTTAAAGATAGTTCTCCTTCTTTAATTCCTTTAGGATTGAAAATTTCGATTGAAACATTTCCAGAACGTATATGTGCTCGGACACCTATGTACAAAGTTGTTTTTGTGGGTACATCAAAAGTGATTGGTTTACTACCATTGGATTTATTAGAGAGCGTAATATTTTTAATTAATATATCTTCGGAATGTTCTCTCCAAGCTTGTGATTTCTTTCTAAGTTCAGCATCTTTCTCTCTTTGAATAGCATGTTGCTTTCTAAGTTCATCGTCTTTCTCCCTTTGAACTTCTGCAATTCTATTCTGTTCTTTCACTTGGGTTAAAAATTCCTCTTTCTGTTTTTCATATTCAAGAAGACTTTTATCGTATTCTTCACCTGTACTTCCTTTTGATTTCAATTGCTTGATGTAAGCTGCTTTGTGAATATCCCAACTTTCTTTAGGTGTCAACCCTTCATAATTATTATATGAATTAGGAGGGTAGATGTAGTTGTCTGCCGGCTTATCTTTTTCTACTTGACAAAACACAAAGGTGTTGTTTAGAAGTAAAACGAATAAAAAAATTATGTCTTTTCGCATCATTGTAAATTTAATGTCTAATAATTGATTTGAGAGCAAATTTAACTTGAGCATTCAAAAAAATAGGTCCGAATGGGGTAGGAAAAAGGTATGAAAGAAGTATGAAAAATTAAACTCTAAGGATGATTTTAAAATATATTCAATTGATTTTCTGCGTATAAGCATACAGGGATGTGTTTTTCACTATAGACTGCTCCCTCAACTATAAATATCATTCGCTATGATGACTATTAGTTCAAAACCACATATAGTGAGGGTTTCTCAATTCTGGGTTTCATGATTAGCTTGAAGTCTGTAGGTATATATATCGATGACTGAACTGCCCTGTTTATTTTACGGTTGATAATTTATACGTTCTTTAATTCAACCACGACTCCAATACCTATCTAACTTTCTCCGCAGTTGGATCTTTGGCAAGAATTCTCATATTTTCATCAATTAGAAAGATTCCACCACCTTTGCTCAACTAGGACATATTATTGGGGGCTGAAGGCCAAACTAAGCTCTAATTATTTCACACGTTTTTATTTATATTCTATTCTAAAATACCCCAAATCATATGAAGGATTTTCTATTATTTGATAGTCTATCCATTTCTTATCTTGAGAGTCACTCCAAAAATAGGGCTTGGAAAAAATTATTCCTTTACCTCTCTTCATTGACTCCTCGTAACACAATGAATCTAGATTCATATCGAAATTAGAAGGATGCAAAACATCTACATTTATTTTACTTTCCTCAAATGAAAAGTCACTCAACTCATACGTTAAAATCGTTGGTGGAGGAACAAAGGTTTGAGGTATTAATAGATCTTTATCTCCAAAATTATCATTTACAACATCTTCTGTTCTTTGTACATTTACAGGGTGCACAAAATCCATTTTACAGTTTCATATTTTGAATGCTGTTGAATGACACTATCAACAAACTCAATATATCTCACCGATTTATTGATATTTATTGGAGTTGTAAATCGTTTGTTATTACATGAAGATATTATCAGTAAACAGATAAAAAAGATGAATTTAATTCGCATAAAGATCAATGTGTTCCAAAGAAATTTCTAAACTGCGAGGGAGGTCGCGTCGATCGAGACTTGATGTTTTGCTATTGGTGTAGCTAGTTTTATTTCTCCGGAAATCTAAAGTTTATTTCAAATTCAGAAACTATAAGTTCTATAAGCTCTTCATACTGCTTTTCTATTGCATATTCTTTATATGGCCAATAAGTATTAAACTCAAAAAAATTATACCTGTCTTTATCTTTAACTTCAATCATATAAACTGAAAAAGGATTGTGATCTAATACATGTTCAAAAGTATCTTGACTTTTGTAATCAAAAAGATTGAGACTATCTATTGTACTTAAGAAAGTATCATAACCACTATTTGGTTTGGCTTCATATCGATTATAGATCTGTTTACTCTTCTTTCTTTTATGAACTGTCCCTATCTCTTGGATGTAACAATAGATTTCAGTTTGATTTGAAGTTGTTGTTTTGGTTAAAGTTATTATTCTGTCTATAGACGTCCCAATATTAAACCAAACTCTTAGTCCAAAATCGACCCGTTTACTTTGTAATGGTATCGGTCTATCGCCAAGGTATATCATATTATTAAATGGCATTATAGCTTCAACCTCTTGAGTGTAAGCTCTGAATGACATCCCTAATAATAATACTAACAGTATCATTTTCTGCCTTCTCATAATAAATTAAGTGTGTAATAAAGTTACAATTGTATTGGCTCCGAACATTGAATAAATACCAGTATGTCAAATTATATTTTTTAAAACACCATAGAATATATCCATTATAGTGTACTTTCTATTTCACCCTATATTGAAATCTAAATCCGTTCATATTTGGAATGTTGGAATCAAGATCCAGTTCAGATTGATCAAGATAGTTTTCCAAAATAGAAAGTGTTTTTTCCCGGTTTTCTTCTGAAGGATCAACAATTTGATTACTAACTACGATCGGTCCGATTTTCAATGATGATTTGATCGTCCCTTTAGATTTTTTCCAATTTGGATAGATTAGTGAGAACTCGATTGAGGCCTCCAGATTTTCTCCTTTCAGTTGACCAAAAGTAATGCTATGAATTTCTAAATCTTCATATCTATTGACGATGTAGAAAGAACCGTGAGTATCTATTAAATCATCTTTATCAAAAGTCTTTCCTTGTAATGAGTTGAAACCATATGATTTTATAGGCATTTCAATGGTAAAACCACCATAATTGGTTTCGTCGCTAAACTCATTTTCTTCCACCCCAATTTCAATGACGTACTCAGCATATCCTTCTTCCCTCATTATCAGAAACTCAATTGTTCCTGTTTGAATGTCCTTTTCTGTCAGTTCATACACTTCGTCAGGGCTCTCAAGTATTTCTTGAGCGAACTTTGAATATAATTCTTCTTCCATTTTATTTCTTTATGGTAAATTTAAATGAATTCGCTAAACGATATAAGAAGGTACATCATCCAACATGTAACGTTTAGCTGTTGCTAGATTGCTTTAGTTAATTATATTTTGAATTACTGAAGTAATCACTTAATCTAAAACTATTTTTATAAAATCTTTTTGTTTGAAAAATATGCTCGTCTTTATATTTCTCAAATGTATTATTGTCAATTATTTTATTCATAAAATCGGTTAGCTCTTTCACATTATAATCTATATCGTCTTGACTCATAATAGCTTCGTCATTTGAGTTATTTGTAGAGATTTTTAAATGAATATAGCAATTATGACCATTACCAAGAATATATGGTTTTTGATAAAATGACCTTGGTGTATTTAAAACAGCTATGTCCAATAAACTTTTTAACATTGACATTTGAAAATCACTTAGTTGGCTTGTATACAATTCCATACTAGAACCCCTGGATAACGAACCGAAAAAAAATACTTCACCATTTTCTACAATCTCTATAGTAAAACCCTTGTAATTATTTTTGTGACAATTGCTTGATAATGATATAAGGTTAAAGTCTGTATTATATTGTAGTTCTTTTTCTAAGTTCACAAATGATAGCTTTTTTTGATGGATAGTAAAAGGCCCTAAATTTTGTACTTCAATTCTAATTGGTGTATTTAATTCTATTTCAATTGTGTCTTTTGTATGCCTAACAATTTCACCTTTAAAAGAATAATAGCGGTTAGAATCGTAATCAGTAATTTCTGAAATATAAACACTATTATCTTGATTTTGATAGGTGATGTTACCAATTGAATCAATGATCAACATACTTGACGAGAGGTAATCTGTTTCATCATCAGTGATTGATACCCACTTAGTATTGGTAAATGATGCTTTATCTAATTTTGATTTTTTCTCTTGACAAGAACAAACCAAGATGATAAGAGCTATTATATATAGATGAGGCTTTTTGATATTGAAGATTTTTTATGATGTAATGTAACTGCAATGACACGAAATCTAACCATTGGTAAATTTAACCTAAAGTGAAACTTACAATCCCATCATTGTTAGATATGATGGTTAATATTTCGATAAGCTCTTTTAGGATTTCTTTTTCAGAAGTTTTAATCTCTTCATCAAGAGGTAAACGATCAAAAACATTATAAATAGAAGATAGAGCTTCTAATACATTTTTACCATCAAACATTACCTCATGAGGCTCATTATTAATTTGACAATATCCGTTACCCGTAATATAATCGACAATATGATAATAAAAAGTAAGGTTTCTTAAATCATAAAAACCGAGATCATAAGGTACTTCATACCTCATTATATACATTAATGAGTGTAGTTCTTCGTGAAAGACCATAAATGAATTCTCGATTTTGTGATCTTGAATTTTGTTTTTATTGACTTCAAACCACCCAATAGATTGAATCTTTCCTGAAATACAGTCTTCATTTTTCTTGTACCCTTGCACATATGTTGCTACTCCCATAACTCTTTGATGTTTGTTTTAGTTGTTGTTTTATTTCAAATTGAATGTCACCTTTTGGCTATTAAAATTATTCTTACAGAAAACCATAAAATTATTATTAAAATAGAATGTATCTGTACCCTTATAAAATAATCGTTGTATTTTTCTTTAATAACAGTAATAATTCATTTGCTTCCGTAATATCGTCATGAAATATCCAATCAGATAATGTGCCAGTGGGTTTTGAATATCTTTTTTCAAGCGCCTCAAAGTTTCTGTGGAGTACTGCATCATCATCAGTTGACTCAAGGATTTCATTTATTAGATCAATAGCTCTTTTGTCGTCTATTTCTTGCCAATCCACAATAGACTCTATCGTCAAAATCCTCACATACATTTCTAAATCCATACTTGAATTATAGGTTTGTAAAGAGAAATTATCAACCACAATATTTGATAGTTTATTAATCTCAATTAATGCTTTTTCACTTGAAATTTTGTCATTTTCAAAATCAATAATTAACCTTTTAATTTTTTCAGATTTGTCCATTTTTCCCAATAGTAATAAGGTATTTTTCTGAAGTGTCATATTTATCTACCTTATCATCTTATTAAGTTAGAATCTTGACATCAGAATGACCACGCTTTGAGAGATAGGTTAGGTCAGTCGATTCATGGCGTAAACTGTTTTTGAAAACAGTCGAAGTGTTTCTTTATTTTCTGCAAACTCGTTCAACTGAATTTATCGAAGCGCTATTTTGAAAAAATGAGTACCTTCCAAAAACTTTATTTTTATTAAGATCCACCTTCAAAAATTCAGTTCTGCATAAAAAGAAATAGTAATCGGTTTTTGAAGATTTTTCTAATGCATTTGGTGATATTAAATAGTATTTATTTATTTCAAAGGCTGTTAGATATGGTCTGCAAAGCATTCCATCATCTCCATATATAGTGACTCTCTTTCTCTGTTCTTTTCCTTTAAACTTTCTTATTATTTCTACGGTCATTGAATAAGGAGTTTTTTCAGAGCCACCCGAGGGATTATGGCCTACATAAGAATCAAATGAAATGATCTTAACCAAGGCTACAAAATTAGATGTTTTAATGGTCTTCTTAAATGAGTCATTCCATGGACGTGTACATTCACATGCTTTTAATTCATTAGAGAAAGAGGTAATTAGTAATGTAATAATAATAAATTGCTTCATCTTATGTATAGAGTAAATGTAAATTGAGTTGGAGGCTTCTTGTTGTGGTTTGTGAGGACATTCAAAACCTTATGGCCTCTCAAGTGCTTTTTATAGTGATCCGAAAGAATATTGCAATATAATGTCCCCTCAATTTACTTTCAATTTTGTAAGGTATCCTTTACGATGGATACCGTTGTAGGGACGTCCACACGAACCACAACAAGAACTATTTTTTATATATTCTCCCTATCAGCCTTTATCCTCATTTTATAATTTTACTCTGATTGTATTTTACTAAATCCTTGTAAAATGTTTTAATTCAAACGCGATTCCAATACCTTTCTAACTTCTTCCGCAGTTGGATCTTTGACAAGAATCACCCCGTTTTCATCAATTAGAAATATTCCACCGCCACTTCCATCTATATTATATTTTTGCCATATATTATTTTGATCATCTACTTCTACCAAATTCAACCAAGGCCATTTTTCTTTTTCGAGAAATCTGATAAATTTATCCGTATTTTTTCTTTCTCCTGCTACTCCGATAATTGTAAAACCTTTGTCTTTAAAATCATTATATACAGGAACCATAGTTCTACTTTTGACAATACAAGGCCCACACCAAGTTGCCCATAAATCTAACAAAGCAATCTTATTCTCAATTTTTTCAGAAAGTTTGATATTATTTCCATTCAAGTCAGGTGCAGTAAAGTCAACATATTTTTTCCCAACTTTTATGTTGTCAATTGCTTTAGTTAAGTTGTAAGCCAATGTATTATATGGGTGATTGGGGTTTGCATCTGAAAGAAGCTGAAGATTTTTTTTAGCGATATTAATATCGACCCTCTCTTTATGATACATAAGGTCTTGAATAAAGAAAAAGTAAGATACAATTGAAGGATTTTTTTCTATGTAATCTTGCTGAAATTCTTTCTGTTTCTTATTGTACAATTTTAATTTGTTATCAATGATTTGTGCTTTCGTGCTTAAATACTGATTGCTCTCTTTTAAATCATTAATTTTTTGTTGAATAATGACTTTATCCTCACGATTTTCAGGTTTTCTTTTTGCTGCATTTAACTGTTTTGCTTGATCACTATGAAATTGATCAGTTTGTAATAACAGCGCCATACTGTCATGCAAAGTATTTAATTTTGAAATGAATATATTATCTACTTTGTACTTTTGGTATTGAGCGTTGAGTTCACCACCTTCAACTACGTTTTTGTCAAACTCTTTTTCAGCGTAAATTGTTAAGTCAATTTTTTCATTTGTCAAAAACAGAGGCATAAATCTTCCTCCAATATTTTTTGCTTCTCCTAGATACAATTCCACACACTGAGGATAATCTAACTTTGCTTTATAGTAAAATTCTCCATCCTTAACAGGTATTTCAATCAATGAGTCAGAGTCAATATACTGACCAGCTTTGACTAAAATTATGGATTTAGTGTCTACCCCAACTGTTTTTCCATTGATTTCAAGAAGTTGTTCTTGAGTTGATGAACAGTTGAAAAAAAATACAGTTACAAATAGTAATAGGAAGTTTGTTATTAGTTTCATTTTAGATTTCAGTTTTCAAAGTTTGCTACTAGATTGTTGAAAGATGATATGAATTTACATTTTTATGTATTACAAAACAAGAATAGCTTTTTTAAGAAGTGAAAGAGAGAATAACCACATGAATGTGATGTTGATTAGGAGAAGAACTTCATCACAAATATGATTTCAGAATTAATTGTTTACTCACCACCTTTGTTCAACTAGAGCTAAATTTTTGGTTTTGAAGACCAAACTAAACCCTAATTATTCTGCACTATTTATTTAACTTCCAATTCAATAAAACTGCATTTGAAATTAGTATTTACAATTTGAATCTTTCAAAATATTGATATAACTCATAAATGAATTTTGTAGAATATATAAAATATACGTCTATATAGATTAAAACATTAGTACGTAAAACAGTAATTTAAATAAGAATAATCTTTGACTTTAATAATTAAATTTCAAGAAGACTCTCATCAAACCAAACATCTTCATATTGATTCCCATCAATTAAAAATCGATATCCTGCTGGTAAATCCAAATACTTTTCTAGGTCTATTTTTATGTACTCATTTAGATGTTCTTTACAAACAGGTTTAAAAAAATCTTCATATTCTGAATAATCACCTGACCAAATATACCACCCATTGGTATTCTGTTCAGAAGGGTGCCTCAAACCATGTATTACACCATTGCCTAAAGAATCTATTGCTAATCCAATAATAGAATTTGGTGTTGGTCTATCAGGCTTTACACCTATTTTTTCACAAATTGATTCGTTATTTTTATTTTCCACTGAATTAAATTTTTACATCTGAGTGTTTAACATAATTGTACACAACGGTTTGAAAATGCAGCATTTGGCACAAAAAACACCTGCCTATCAAACCGATATGTATTTTATTTAATGTTACCTTGTTCAAATTTAGAACTATTCGCCAAATGACCTATATTTTTTGTTATGCAAATTTTTCATATCAAATCAATAGAATGTATACTCATATTTGACTTCTTCTATCTGTTTTTCTGTTGTCCATTTATTACTAAAATACTTCTCACTTTTAGTTATTAATCCATTTTCATAGTGATATAGCATTTTGACAATGGTAAAGCTATCAGAACCTGAACACAAAATTTTAGAATTTGTAATTATGTATCCATTTGAATACTCCAATTTATTTACTTTCCATTCCTCTCCACTTGCATGATATTTCGTAATCTTTATTAATCGATCTAAATCATCGTGCTCAAATGTTATCTTGTAATTTTTGAATTGGAGGCTGTCAAAATGGTTAATTCGAATCTGTTTTAATAATCCAGATGAATTATAAAAGTACTCTTTGAATTGTCTATTAGCATAATTCGCTCTATCCCTTTTTATTCTGTTGACTTTTGAAAATCTTTCACCATAGATGTTTATTTCCTTTTCCAATACTAATCTATTTGCAGAATCATAGTCGAACTGTTTAACTCCTTTAATCTCGCGAAGATTTCCGTTTGTATCATATATATAATTTTGTGAAGCTCTATATCTTCTTCGAAAAAAGCCTCTTTTGTCAATCTCATTATAACTAATCAAGTTGGCATTTTTATCATAGTTGTAGTAATAGAGGTTTTTAGAAGGTTTTCTATTTGGTGAAGATTTTACAAGAAATGATTGATTGTTAATCTCATTGAAATAACTTACTTCTCGAATCTGCTCTTGATTGTTCATTATCCTTACCTTTACTAGGTGACCTGTGCTATCAAATAGTTCAGTCTTTTCATCTGATAAAGTCTTGTATGTAATAGATTTAATTCTGTAATCTTTAATTAATTGTGCTCTATATTCTGGATTTTCAATTAAATTTTTCGGTTCAGCTTCAAATAAGCAATATTCCTGCTTTGCGTTATAATTTATATCCAACAAGTTATCCTTAATAGTTAATAAAGGTGCTATAGTTATTTGACCATAAGTATTAATTCTTGAAATAATCAAGAACAAAATCAGTAATATGTTAGACGCTCGTTTCATTTAAATTTTACCGTAGAAGTAGAGTCTGATAGTTCACTCAAATTAATAATTATAAAAGTAGTAAATTTCAGTAAACTATCAGTACCCCCTTTATCAAAGCATACGTGAAGTTTTCCCTCATACGGCTTACCAATAGGATTCTTCAACGAGCTTTCGCATGCGTTTTCAAACGGGCATACTTTTCCAAATCTAACAGACCTTTGCTCCTATTACGTTTATAAATTGTTATGCACTTTTTCCTTTTGTGCCAAGAATTAGTACGCTTATACACTAATATCAAGCAATCATGACATTTCACCATAATTCAAGTCATTAATGCCTCAATTTTGAATTATCAAATGTTAGGAGATAACTAAGATTAGGTGTTAGTACTTATTTTTTTAAATCAGGTATTTATACTCTAAAATATAGTCTAATATCATAAGACATTTGTAAAGTAATCAAAACAAATTATTCGATTGAGTAGCTACTATCAGTTTTAATTACAAAGGCGGAATCCGAAAAGCCTATTTTTAAATTGAGTAGGAAAAGTTTATAACTTTTATAATTAAGAGTTTTAATTCAAAATTTTTAAAAGAGCGATAGCTCAGTTAATTATAACAAACCAACTATTTAATATTTAAATCCAAACTAAAATGAGTATAATAAACGCATTATTAACAGGGGGTATGCTTATAGGGAAAGTTTGCCAAGCATTAAGTCCGGGGGAAAGCAGATCTGTTTTTGTACATGAAGAAAGTTCCGCTAGCTTTTTTGGTGTTGTGGAATCAGGAGGAGTCACATTTTATAGAAAAAATGTTGACGGTAAATCAACTATTTATGCTGCCAATACTTCTCCAACTTCATATGCTTCAATTGCTGTGCCTAATTCAACCCAAGGAAATGATCAAGGAGGAGTGACTTACGTAATACAGCCCTTAGAAAAGATACCATTCGATGAGGCTGAAAACCCGTTGGTAAGTCCCGAAACGAATATCACTACAGGCTTGGTTCAGGGGGAGGGTAACCTTGAAAGCGTAGCTGGAGGAGGACACAATTTATTTAAGCTTGGTTTCAAAGGCTTAACTTTTGGAAAATATATATATGTTGGCCCATTTAGGTTATCTTGTACAACTACTCAGTTGACGATATTATCTACTTCTTTGCTTCTTTCACAAATGACCTATTTTTATTTTAATTCAGACAAAGGTGTGTCTGCAATATCACAAAATATAATTGAGAGAGATTCAGATAATAACCTAAGTGTAGAAGAAGATTTAAAAGAAAACTCATTTGACATTAACTTTGATAGTTTAGGAATTGATGTCAAAACGGATACTATAGAAGGACAGATAACCTGTCAGATTGATAATAGTAGCTTGCAAGAGTTATTAGCCGTCTCAAAAGTTCCTTCTGTACCACTTGATGAGTCGGAAATAGCGTTCTTTAAATCGATCAATAAACTAGCCTAATTAATCATTACCCGCTTTGATATGTCGATCATACAAAGCGGGTATTTAAATTTCTTACTATGCACAGTTTGACAAAAGACCAAAAAGAATTATTCAAGTATATCAACAAACTTTTGGAGGAGGAAGATCATTTAGAATTTGATTTCAGAGATGAAAAACAATTTGAATTTGCGAAGCTAATGTTTTTTTTAAGTGGACATTCAAAAGAATACCCAGGGACTTTAATAAGCTTAGAAAAAATAAAGGAAAAGCACCAAAAGAGAGATTCTGATTATCAAAAGAAAGCTATAAAGAAGGAGATATCCGGTTGGGAAACTACTTTTGGAATACCTGTTGTTGACAAACAAAAAGATAATACAATTGTGGCTACTGGTTTTGGTACTGTAGTGGGAGGTTTTGACGCTATGGATATGACTTTGCTTATTCAAAATACAGAAACCAAGGACATCGTAGCGCATGGTTCTGGAAAAAGCTTTTGGAATACATATTTAGATATAAACTCTGACCATTCCGATTCAACGGATACAGGCGTAGAATCCTTTATGTCATATATTTACTTCCCATCTACAACAGGAATTAAAGAGGAGAATGAAGGTATATCCGGTATAGTGAAGCGTCAAACAAGTTCAAATATGAACTTTTCAGAAAAACAAGAGATTAACGCCCCTATACGTACATCAGGAAACCCTCTAAATGACAAGGCAGTAAATATAGGTCTCGGAAGACCGTGGAGTGACCAAGGACGTGATGCTCAATTTGATTATGTTTGGGATGAAAAAACCCAGAATCATCCAATAGGTAAAGTTCCTTTTGTTGGAAATGCAACATTCTCGAAAAACATCAAATCTCCTTTAGTATTTGGTAAAAATCTACTTCTAAAAATTGATCTAACAGATAAAACTTCTGGAGGTAATACAAAACTAAATGCACAAGAATATGACCATATAGCTGAAAGTTTTAGTGTTGATGAAAACAATCCAAAGAAATTGGTTTGGAATTTACCTCCCGGAGTAGATGCTAAAGATCGAGGAAACCCAATAACTTTTGGAAACGTACCTTGGAGTTCAGATATCCTAGCAGCTTTTTATGCAGAGATTGCAGTAGTCTTGGAAGATGGTCACTTTGGAGTAACGTATGTCATAAGCACAGGTTATGAAGACTCAACTTTTAACGGAACGACACGAATAATGCCCATAAATTTTGTTTGGCATTGTCTAGGTAAAGACGCTTTGGTTACTCTAGAAGGTAATCATCAAAAAGTAATAGAAGAAATAAAAGCTGGAGATAAAGTAGTTATCAATGAAAAAGGTGATGTAGTGGAGGTTTTATGGACAACGAAAGGTATTCATAAAAGCAATGCTTATAAAATCATAACCTCTAAAGAAAAAGAAATAATTACGAGCCACAATCATATCTTTTTTACTCAGGAAGAGTCTAAAACAGCTCAGGAATTACTAATAGGTGAAAAACTTAAAACCATTGATGGGATGGAAGAGATTTCCAAAATAGAACAAATAGAAGATGCAGGCATCATGTGCAATCTGGCAACATCCAATTTTAAATCTTCTCATGATGTCTCTGTCCCTTCTGGTACATTTTTCGCCAATGGCTTCCTAGTTGGAGATGTTAATGCTCAGCATATACAACGTCAATTGAGGTTAAATGACATAAATTGGATAAAATCACAAGTTCCTTCATTTTTACATGAGGATGTTGAAATATATTTTAAAAAGAAATAACTCATTTTAATATGTAAATCAACCTAACTACCATAGGAGGCAAAAATACGAGAATCAGAGATTTTCAGGCCTAATTTGAATACATAGCAGGTAAACAAATATGAGGAGGAGGCTTGGGTGTCGAGCGTTTTAAAACTTATGTTTTTTTAGAAGTTTTGAAACCACAGTCGGAGGGAAAAGCGTTAAGAAAAGGTTTCCTGAAAACCTTTTTAGCGATAAGCCAAACTGTAGCGTAAGGAATGTTTACCCGCTATACTTTGACTAGATATCAAGTTAAGACTCTATTAATAATCTTTATATCTATGAGAAATGAGAGGATGACTTACGATAAGGAACTTAAACATTTGGAGTCATATCTATACCTGAAAATTTAATTATTTGTTCAAACTCCCAACCTGTTAAAAATATTGTAAAAATTTCACTAAAAAATGTATCAACATATATATCTTCTTGTTCTGCTACAACTGAAATTTCGAAACTCATTTGTTTTATTTTTTAGTAATAATATTGATGATAATGCCGTAGAGTAGAGCCTGATAGCTCTCTCTGTTTAAATAATTATAAATGTAATCATTTTGAGAAAGCTATCAGAACCCCCTTCATCAAACCGTACGTGAAGTTTTCCCTCATACGGCTTACCGATAGAATTCTTCATTGAGCTTTCGCAAGTGTTTGCAAGCGAGCATACTTTTC
>NZ_LQAQ01000035.1 GCF_001583495.1 Flammeovirga sp. SJP92
ATTGTTGAACAAAAGCTCCGCTAGCTAAAGCCTTCAAATTCTTAATTTTACATCTTAATAAATTTTATAACACCTTAAATTTCATAAGATGAAAAAAAAATAGGTACTATACTAGACAGAGCCTTTAATGTTCCTGGTTTTAAAGAGATGTATAACGAAGTATATCGTAACATGTCTCTAAGTGGAAAGTCGAAGTCTACTTTTGATAACTACATCAAGTCTATTGCTAAAATTGCTTTGCATTTTAACAAGACTCCTCTTGAACTTTCCGATGATGAAATTAATGATTATCTACTTCAGCTCAAAGAAAAAAAGCAAACTTCTTATACTGCTTTCAAGCACTATGTCTATGCACTGAGATACATTTTTAAATACTCTGGAAGAGAAGAGAAAAACATCAAGCTTCCTGTATTAAGAAAGAAAAAAGCGATTCCTGATATCTTGTCAGTCGAGGAATGTAAAATCCTCTTTAAAATACCTGACTTATTGAAGTACAGGGTGATGTTTGCTTTGATTTACTCGGCGGGATTAAGAATAAGAGAGGTCGCTCAGCTTAAAATCTCTGACATCGATTTACAAAGAATGACGATCTATGTCAGAGATACCAAATATGCCAAAAACAGAGTGGTGCCTCTTGCTGAAAATATGAAAGTAGGCATTAAGAAATATCTTGAAACTGAAAATCCAAATATATGGCTTTTCCAAGGATACGGATCTCAAAAACATATTGCGACAACCTCAATTGGAAGAATGCTCAAGCAGACAGTGAAGGCGGCGAAGATTAACAAAAAAGTCACAACACATACCTTAAGGCACACTTACGCTACACACTGCGTCGAAATGGGGATGGACCCTTTTACATTAAAGGAACTGCTCGGGCATGAATCGCTTCAAACCACCTTGGAGTATATCAATCTTACAACCGTCAAAAAATCCAATTCCTTCTCGCCTTTCGACAAGATCTATGAAGCCAAAAGTTGAGATCAGTCACATTATCAGTCGGCAACAGTTTTGGAGGACTTCTACTCATTTTCTCAGCAGACAAAAATTCGACCTGCATGCGATGACACTTTGTAGGACGGCTAAACTCGGAAGGCATATCGACTACTGTGAAAAGTGCAGTGAAGTAAGAATTTCATACAACAGTTGCAGAAATAGAAACTGCCCGAAATGTCAGGCAACTTATAGAGAAAAATGGATCGCAAAACGGGAGGAGGAAGTGCTAGACGTCCCCTATTTTCATACTGTATTTACAGTGCCTCATAAATTAAATGACCTCTTTCTGCATGAGCCTGAATTGATGTATAACCTGCTTTTCAAAACCGTTTGGGAAACAGTCAAAACATTCGGAATCAAAAGTTTAATGGGGGAAATGGGAATGATAGCAGTACTTCATACTTGGGGACAAAATTTGAGTCTGCATCCCCATCTACATTGCATTATTCCGGGAGGTGCACTTTGCAATGGTAAACATTGGAAGGGCAGTGACAAAACGGGAAAGTACCTTTTCTCAGCAAAGGCATTAGCAAAAATGTTCAGAGCAAAACTTGTAGATCAGATAAGAAAGAATGAGACATCAAAAGCGTATTTTGACCAAAGCACTGCGAAAAGTTGTTTTGAAAAAGAATGGGTAGTTTATGCCAAAAGGCCTTTTGGAGGAGCAAAACAGATCATCGAATATCTTGGTAGGTACACGCACAAAACTGCCATCTCAAACCACCGGTTATTGGACTACTCACAAGGAAAAGTTACCTTCTCTTATAAGGATTATAGAACTGGTGCAAAGAAAAAAGAGATGACGCTCTCGGATGTAGATTTTATCAAAAGATACAGCATGCATCTACTTCCAAAGGGTTTTAGGAGGATCAGACATTTTGGATTTTACAACGGAGCCATCAAAAAGGTCAAAATAGAGAAAATTAGAAAGTCTATCGGCCAGAAAACACCCAAAAAGGTAGAATGGGACTGGATCAAACTTTCAAGGGAAAAACTGGGGTATGATCCATTGATCTGCCCTTGCTGTGGAGAAAGGTCGATGGTCATTATGCCACGGTTCGCCTCACAAAGAGCCCCTCCAAATAAGGAAACGGAAGTAGAACGCAATCTCAATTAGAAACTGACCCTCTCATTTTTTTGCTTATAAAAATAAGCCTGATATAGTACACCCTACACTTTCCGAAATCAAGCTTTTCAAGCTTAATTTTGTAGTTGACACTTGTGCTTTAAGTTAAAAAATGAGGGAGGAAGTGATCTATAAAAAAGTTCTCAACAAAAAAAAGACTTTCCGAGTAATCGAAAAGTCCTTCCTAACTTCCATACAGCTAAATGCAAGAGAACCACACCGCCTTTATTCAACTAGGGCTTAATTTTTGGGTCTGAAGACCAAACTAAGCCCTAATTATTGGCAACCGTTTTTTTATTTTTCACATAGTCAACTACTATTCCAAGAATCAAAAAGAGTCCACTACTTAATGGGAATGTTTCAAACGCTCCAAATATGAATTGTCCGTCTCCTGAACTTCCTGAATTTTCGAAAGCCCATATGTAGAAAATCAATGGGTGGATTATTATCAGTTGAAGTCCAAAATAGCTCCAAAATCGAATCATATTCAGGGTTCTGCTCTCTTGTCTGTCTTTGATTAGGTGCTTAAAGAAATAGTAAGAGGAAAGTCCGAATGCGATTGTCAGTCCAAATAGAATTAAAAGAGCGGTCATTGCATAATCGTCAAAAAGTCCACTTCCAAGCAATTCTAATGGAAGAGCAATTGGTAAGAAGCAGAGCATAGGAATGAACATGAAAACCATCATGTCAACACTTACTAATGTCAAAAGTCCTGGAATTGAAAATCCAAGTCCTACAATTGTTCCAATATATCTAGATTTCATTTTTTAATGGTTGCGTAGAGTAGAGCCTGATAGCTCTCTCTGTTTAAATAATTATAAATGTAATCATTTTGAGAAAACTATCAGAACCCCCTTCATCAAACCGTACGTGAAGTTTTCCCTCATACGGCTTACCGATGGATTTCTTTGTTTGATATTCATAAGAATCTACCCAATAAGATTAATACTTAAGTAGCTAATTTAAACACCTTATTTTCTTTTCTTACTTATACAAACATATAGTAGCATAACCATCAATACATTTTATTCGGCCGATAGGACTAAGCCAGTACCGAGTATTACAGTGCTATATCTACATATCCAAAGTAGAGCCCCTTCCCTAATCCAAGGTTATGTTGTCCTTAGAATCAGACAGTACTATGAGCTCCTCCGACTTCTGTTATTACCAGGCTGAATTTCGCTATACTTATATCAGCTTGTTTAAGGTGGCCAACCTTTGAAATAACAGATCTCCCACGTTCCATCACTTTCCATCTATAACCACGCCATCCCTATGACTCCGGTAGATCATTGCACTTCATGTTACTGTTTATTCATACAATGTAACAGGGTTCGAGACCGTCAAAACTCTCCCATCTACGCCTGCCTTTTCGAAGCTACTATGGGTTCACACTTGCGTATTACGGCTTGGTTATTTGAGATAACTGAGCTTCAGCTATCCACCTCACGGCGATCACTGTCAGTAACTCTTCTAAGTGAACAGTAAATTACTTAGGTAGGATTTGCACCTACTGGAAAGCCACAGCATCGTGGCACACCAACGTAATGGCTAAACTACGACCAGCGGGTGCGTCACCCGATGGATGGAGATTAGCTACTGTTGTGGTTAGTAAAATTACTCTAAAATTTCAATTGGCATTTCAATTTCATCATTTTTTTCATCCTCATCAAAAACTATAATTGTTGGAGGTTTCAATTTTCTTCTGCTAGCTTCTTTAATTTCATCGGGATGAAATGCCAAATTACTTTTGAGCAAATTTTGAAAATTAGAGAGTGTCTGTTTTTTAATTAGAAAACTTTCAATTATTACATCTTTAAAATTACTACTACCAGAATATTTTTTCAAAACTCCCAACCTAGGACTAAAGTAAACTGTTTCTATTGTGTCAATACAGTAGTCTAAACAGATTGTTTTCGTTTTTAATAAGTGATATTTCTTAATTAAGATTGATTCATTATCAAATTCTAGATTTACCTCATTTTCATAGGTTAATTGTTTTACATTTTCTATTGTGTCATTTATATAAAAAGTTGAAACTAAATTGTTTGAACTAGAATTAAATTCATATTTACTATAACCTGAATCAGTCCATTCATATTTGAAAGTAATATTATTCTTTTCTTGAGCTCTTGATAAGTATATACTCCTGATCTTGTCAAATAGTCCTGAGCTGTCAATAATCTCTTTTGATTCAATAGAAATTAAACCACGATCAATTGTTTTTTGAGATTCATTAAAGCTATCAATTTTAGTACAACCAAAATTATTTAGAAATATAAATCCAATGAATAAGAGTACTATTTTAGGTTTTTGTTCAGTCATTTTTTGGAAGTTGGTAGTACAATTATTAACCACAACGTAATGGCTAAACTACGACCAGCGGGTGTGTCACCCGATGGATGGAGGTTAGCTGATGTTAGCGGTTTGTTGTTTCCTCTTTTCTTACTATTGTACCTAAGATAATTAATACATGAAGAATTCTTTCAACTGATTGATATGAAAATGTCCCAATTTCACTCATGCCATGACAAACATTATTTCTTAAATTCCAACCACGCTGATCTGTAAAAAGAACTCTTAGATATAATTGAGTATCTTCTCCTAAAATTTCTTTAATAATTTCATTTCTTAAGATATCATCAAAAGTTTTCAACTGAAATCCTCCACCTCTACTCTTCTTTAATACTACACCACCTAATAATTCGACTAGATTACGTATTGCTTCTTCTATTTGAGGAATTAATATATGGACAGCGACAATTAAATCATCTTCGAAATATGCCTGAATTCCTCGTTTAATTATGGTTAATCTACTTTCTTCAAAAACAACTGAATTCTCAAGAAAACTAATAAAATCATTTGTATTTAATATTTTATCACTGATTATCCTAGAAAAAACATTTCTTAAAAAGATTGATTGAAAAGACAAATTTTGTGATAACTGATGTATTATATTACCATCAATATCATCTTCTATAGAGCCTATGGTAGCTACAACCCTTCCTTTATAATCTTGTATATTAGTTGGTATTAAGAATGTTAATGGAGATACTTTTGCTAATTCAAACACTCTTTCTTTAACTTCATCTTTCTTTGGTAAAAAATTTTGAAGAATTTTATGAAATATTAGATTCTTATCATCTTCAATAAAAAAATTCACAAAGTCTTCAAGTTCATCTTTAGGGATTTCAAAAGATGAGCTTACAGGTTTCAATTCTTCATTTACCTTAGGACCTAACTCTCTTAATCTTACTAAAACTTCATTAGCTTCCTCATTTAAGCCATAATTAAGGTAAATCTTATGAATGTGTTGTAGCCATGAAGATATTTGCATGGCATTACCATTCTTTTCATATGCCTCATATGACTTTCCTAATCGCAGGATAAGTTCTTTAACTTTATCATTCTCACCTTTTTTTCTGTAATACGTAGCCAATCTTTTAGCTGAAGCTTCTGCATTCCAAGGATTTAATTCATTTTCTGAGGTTAATTCATTAAACCTTTTTTCTAAAGTATTAATAATTCTGTTTTCCTCATCTCCTGTCAGTGATATTTTTTTTTCTTCAATTAACATATCAAAAGAGAAACCCCACAAACCTGCTTTATCATTAACTCCAATTTCATCTTCCAAATTAAGAGTAACATGTTTTGCTCTTTCAATTAATTCTTCAGAATTGAGACTTATTGATAATTGTAATGCTCTTTTTATTTTGGTTTTTAATTCAATATTATGATTACAAATTCTTCTTTCAACCGTATCAAGTAAATTTGTAATATATTGTAATCCAATATTATAATCAGGTTTCTTACCTAATATGAGTTTTGAAAAGTCCCATATTAAACCATTATATCGTGCTTGAATTAAAGGATTTTTAGTTTCTTTAATCCTTTTACTCCAATAATCTAGTATTTCAGGTGTTAGATGCTTAATTGAAGGGTATTCATCTCCATTTGGATATACAACCATAGGTCCAAAATATGTATCCCAGCCTGTATCTTTATTAGGATAATTTTCAACAAAATTAAATGCCATTATTTCTGCTTTTAATTCCAATGGGATATCTTCTCCTTCTTTTGGTAAGAATTCTCGAAATTCAGTTGCTATATCATGCTCAGATTTTTTTTCATAAAGCTCAATTCTTTCTATTATTTCTTTCATAAATTGGTAGTTTGTTTGTTATAGCTATAACCGCTAACATTTGATAAACACCATTATGTCACATTATATTTTTTAATACACCATGGCGTTTATCCATTAGTAAAATAGTTTACTTCCATTAAGGTAGCAAACAACTTTAAATATTCAAATCCTTAGCATTACAATTCTAATATATATTACAAATTATCAAGAGGACTTTTTATTTCACTTACCACTTTAGTGCTCACATGAGTATATATCTGTGTGGTCATTGCAGAATTATGACCTAAAAGGGATTGTATATATCTTAGATCTACACCATTCTCTAATAAATGAGTTGCAAAAGTATGACGAAGTGTGTGTATTGTAACTCTTTTTTGAATTTTTGATTTTGAAACTGCTCTTTTTAAGATTTTTGCAACTGAAGTTCTACTATATTTCCTCCCTTCTTTTTCACCTTCAAAAAGATATTTTTTGGGTCGGTAAACTTTAAAATACGCTCTTAAAATTTGTAGATTTTTCTCTGACAGGATTGTATTTCTATCTTTATTGCCTTTCCCCTCAACTATTCTGATCAACATTCTCTTTGAATCGACATCTTTTATTTCTAAATCAATTAATTCTCCTATTCTTAAACCCGCTGAATAAATAGTCATCAATATGGCTTTATGCTTTAGGTTTTTGATGTTTGAAAAAATTGATTTTATTTCTTCAGTACTTAAAACCACTGGAAGTTTGTCCTTTTTCCTTGGACGTTGCACATTATAGTAGCAATAATCTCTTTCCAATACCTTTTCTAAATAGAACTTTACGGCATTCAAGGCTTGGTTTTGATAAGAATCTGACCTTTTCTCTACTGATACTAAATGAAATAAAAACTGTTCTAAAAGTGTTTTAGACTGCTGTCCTTCCTCAATACTTCTTATATCTTTATAACCTTTTTGATCTAGGTATTCTAGATATCTATGCAACATACTTGCATAGGTAGTTGCTGTATTTAAGGCATATCTATAAAGCTCTAGTTTTTTAACTAACGCATTTAGGTGCATCGCTTTATGTTTAGGGTATTGTTGTTGAATTTTCTTATATAATAATTCATAGCTTCCTTCTTCTTCTTGGGTCAGTGCTTCTTTATTATTGCTTTGAAACACGGCTTTCGTATCTACCCAAGCAATTCCTTTAAAAGTGGTGAATACAGCTTGAATACTTTTATAGCCCTCTGGTATATAAACACATTCTAATTCTTGGCTCCATTTTACATTAGGAAGTGTTTTTATTAATTTCTTAATCCCATCAGTCATTGGAAAAGTTATTCTTATAAACTTCTTATTGCTAATCTTTATTGGATATAATCGTATATATGTTTCACTTTTTGTCATTTTGAAAAATTAAAAAGGTTGTTCTTTGGCAATTTTTCAAAATGACTTACATTTATCCGTATTTTAAACGTCTATAAACGTTTTTATACACTTAATCTAATAAAAAAACTGACTTAACGATTTTAATATGCTATCTACAAATGAGAAGTTATGCCTTGAATGTAATAAGCCTATCCAATTTGGAAGAAGAGACAAAAAGTTTTGTTCTCAAGAATGTAAATCTTCCTTTCATAATAAAAACAATCAAATAAAGTATAAGCAAAAGATCTACCATGAGAAAATGGTCTATCAAAATTACCAGATTATAAAATCATTTTATAAAGAAGGTAAGACAGTTATCAGAAAATCTTCTTTTGATGAGATGGGTTTCAACTACAATTACTTTACTACTATTTTTAAATCATCAAAAAATATTTATCTCTTTATTTTCGACATTGGCTATACTCCAATAAAAGAGAATGGAATCAAAAAACTTCTTATTGTCACTTATCAAGATTACATGAAAAAATATTCTTTCGACGCCTGGAAAAATATAAAATAGGTTACTCATAGCTTAGACTTGTCCATTTAAAAAGTTTTTCTTGAATTGATTGCATTCAAAAAATATTTTTTCCAAATCAATTCGTGAGCAAATGCAAATTATCTTTTCAAGTTCAAATAATTGTTGATTTTTGGTGTGACCTCGGGAAATTTGGGCATAAAAAAATCCCTGAAGAGGGAGTCTTGTGAAAAATTGTGGAGTGAAGTAAGTGGAAATAGGTGAGTTGAGATGAATTTGTATGAAAAATGAATGGATTAGACGTAGGTCTTCCATTTCAGAACGGTTGGGTTCTTCCAGAGTTTGAATTGTGGGTGATCTTTGATCAGTTCACGCATCCAATAATACTTAGTAGTGGCTTGTGATTGCTGTGTTCTAAGGAGTTGGAGATGTTCCATCCAAAGGTCGTAGTATTCCCAATCGTTGTTGTGATTGAAATACTTTTTACCAAGGCGGTAAGCATACCTTTTGGGAACATGGAAGTCGTCTTTCCACTTATTGGGTAATTTTAGTTTATAATACTGATCAGAATACCAGTAGATCCATCGTCTTTGGGCGTAGAGTTGGTAATCGTTTTTTCTTCTTGGGTGATGCCTGAATGGATTTTTCTTTTTGGAACCGGCATATTTCTTTCTTGCTAAAAATAATTTATGAGCGTACTCGGCTTCATACTTCTTGGTTTTTGGATTGGTATTTCTTTTTAACTCACGGTAAATCGTAGACGGGGATACTTCTAAACCTTCCGCAATTTCTGCTACGGTAAATCTTTTATCTTCAATAAGACGTTGGATGACTTTTCTATGATAAAGTTGAAGGTTTTTCATGAGATTTGTTAAACAGTCAGTTTTATAATTTCGTTAAGCTCTTTCAATGTAATACGAATAGATCAAGAATCAAACCATTTATGATGTTTTTTGTTCTCATTCGTAGACCCATAATTGAAATTATGAGTTTTGGGATGCTCCTACCTATCTCTTGGTTTATTTTCAACGATTGTTTGGTGAATCTCTGGAATTAAAAGGAAAACCTATTTCTCCTAGAAATCACCACAAAGCCCGTGATTTTAATCGTGGGGAGATAGTAGTTCAAGCAGACGGCGTAGTAGTGCAACAACCCTACTTGAATTTTGTGTTTGGAAATGAACAATGGATCTAACTTTCTTTCTGAAATTTAAATTAGAAGAATTATCCCCCAAAAGGCCATAGCTTTCATCATAGCAATTAATTACTTTAAACTAAAAACCCCTTGAAAAGATACCAAAGGCACTTCCCAAGGGGTTACAAAAGCTATATATAAATGTTAAGTACTGTGACAGAAGAAAAGGGATATTTTAGATTACCTTTTCGCCTATCCTACTACTTATCTTTTTTCTCTCGACATAGAGTATGGTGCACTGTCAGCAGCAGTACCCCATGATTTGTTTGGTGTTGCTCCCATTTCAAATACAATCTCTCCACCGGCCATGATTTGCTCATGTGTTAAGAATGTTTTGTTGAAAGGTTGACCGTTTAATGTTGCCGATTGGATGTACACGTTTTCTTCTGAATTGTTGTTCGCAATTACTTTGAAAGACTTGCCGTTTTCCAATTGCATTTCAGCTTCACCAAACTCAGGTGAACCGATTACGTACTCGCTTGTACCTGGTGCTACTGGATACATTCCCAATGCTGAGAATACATACCAAGCTGAAGTTTGACCGTTGTCTTCATCACCGCACAGTCCGTCAGGTGTTGGGCTGTAAAGGTCTTTTAATACTTTACGTACCCATTTTTGCGCTTTCCAAGGTTGACCAGCGTAGTTGTAAAGGTAAATACCATGTTGGATAGGCTGGTTACCGTGAGCGTATTGACCTGTTCCGTATTTCTGATCAGCTACTTTCATTTCTGTGATTTCGTGAATCTCAAAACCGTAGTAGTCGTGATTGGCAATTGATGGAGTTGAGAAGATCGAGTCAATTTTAGCCGCGAATGCTTCTTGACCTCCCATTAAGTCTCCTAAACCTGCAGGATCATGGAATACTGACCACGTGTAGTGCCATGATGAACCTTCTGTAAATGCTCCACCCCATGCTTCAGGAATGAAAGGTGTTTGCCATGAACCGTCCTTCATTTTTGCTCTCATAAAGTTGGTCGATGGATCAAATACGTTTTTGTAGTTCTGTGCTCTTTTCGCGAATAAGTCGATCTCTTCTTGAGGTCTTCCTAACTCTTCCGCTAATTTCATGATTGTGAAGTCAGCGTAAGCGTACTCTAATGTACGAGCTGTGTTTTCGTGAATGCCAACATCGTAAGGGATATAACCTAAGTTGTTGTAATAATCTACACCCATACGACCTACTGAACCTAGTGGTCCGTGGTTTTTAGAGTTTTTGATAATGGCAGCGTATAATGTATTGATGTCGTATCCTCTGATACCTTTTAAGTAAGAATCAGCAATCAATGAAGCTGAGTTTGAACCGATCATACAATCTCTGTGACCTGGCGATGCCCACTCTGGCAACCATCCACTTTCGTTGTAAGTGTTCACCAAACCTTGCATGATGTGGCTGTTCAACTCTGGGTACATTACTGTGAAGAATGGGAAAACGGCTCTAAATGTATCCCAGAATCCATTATCTGTAAACATATAACCTGGCAATACTTCTCCGTTGTAAGGTGAGTAGTGTACCAATTTATTGTCTTTGTCGTATTCGTAAAACTTACGAGGGAAAAGTAAAGTACGGTACATTGATGTATAGAAGTTTTGCATGCTTCTCTCTGATCCACCTTTTACTTTCAAACGATTAAATTCTGTATTCCACTCGTATTGTGCTTCGTCTTTTACTTGAGCAAAAGTCTTCGCTCCTACCTCTCTGTCCAAGTTGATTTGAGCTTGCTCAGAAGAGATAAATGATGAAGCTACTTTCGCTGTGATTACCTCACCTGCTTTAGTGGCAAATTTCACATAACCCGCTGTTCTTTCCGCTTTGACTTCCAATGCTTCTGAAGCACTCTTACCGTCCCAAGTTCCTTGAGTTGTGAAAGGCTTGTCAAATTCAATCACAAAGTAATTTGCAAAGTTATCAGGCACTCCACCACTGTTGTTTTTTACGTAACCAACAATTTTGTTTTCACCTGGAATAATTTTCACTGAAGAACCTTTATGATACGCATCTATTAATACAATGGCATCTTTTGTTTCAGGGAAAGTGAATTGGAAAATGGCACCACGCGTTGTTGGAGCAACTTCCGCTTTCGTTTTGTACGTATCCAAATTCACACTGTAATAATGTGGTTTGGCAATTTCAGTATCATGAGAATATTTCGATTGACGCTCTTTCTCTTTAAACTTCACCTCACCTGTCATTGGGAATATTGAAAATGCAGCATAATCATTGATCCAAGGACTTGGCTGATGGGTTTGTTTGATACCGTTAATGCTATCTTTTTGGTACATATACGCCCAACCATCACCATTTTCATTGGTTTGAGGCGTCCAGAAGTTCATACCAAATGGTGTAGCTACTGCCGGATAGGTGTTACCTGTAGATAATCTAAAATCGGATAGTGAACCTACTTGTGTGCTCACATATTTTGTGAAATCTTCTAATTGTGGTTTTTCCTCTTTCGGTGTACATGAGTACAAGAGGGGAAAGATTAGTAAGAATGATAAGTAATTGAATAATTTCATATGATATATATTGTGCAGTTGATCTAATGTCTTATTTAATGTAATTCTTTAATATCGCAAGTGTTAAGCCGATAGGCGTCACTTGTGATAATATATTGGCGAAGTCTCCCGACTTCGAAATGAATAAAAAATGTGTTATCAATATTCGAAGTCAGGAGACTTCGCCAATAAACAGTTCCAAGTGACGCTTTTGCTTAACACTTGAAACAGAGGTGTATTTTTAATGTTTCAAGCGCTTTCGAAGTCAGGAGACTTCGCCAATAAACAGTTCCAAGTGACGCTTTTGCTTAACACTTGAAACAGAGGTGTATTTTTAATGTTTCAAGCGCTAAACCGATAAACAGCTCTCAGCATTTTATTTTAAAGTAGATAAAGGCTGATCTTCTAAGGCTGTTCCAAATGATTTATTAGGTTGAGGTCCCATCTCGAAAGTAAGGATACCACCTTGTTCAATTTGTGCTTGTGTGATAAATGATTTTGATAAAGGCTCACCATTTAAATGTAATGATTGAACGTACATATTTTCTGCCGATTGGTTTTTAGCCACTACTGTAAATGACTTTCCGTTGGCCAAACGCATGGTTACTTTATCAAAAATTGGCGAACCAATAATGTACTCTTGTGATCCTGGACATGCAGGGTAGAAGCCCATTGAAGAGAAAATATACCAAGCCGACATCTGACCACAATCCTCATTGTTGATCATACCATCTGGCTTATCAGAATACATTTCTCCCATCAATCTTCTCACCATTGCTTGTGTTTTCCAAGCTTCACCAATGTAATTGTATAAATAAGGATTGGCGTGTCCTGGTTCATCACCATGAGCATATCCACCCACAAAACCAGAGATGTCCACGTGCTCCTCTCCTTTCATATTTAACTCTGTGCTGAATAAATGATCCAACTCTTTTCCAAAGGCTTCTCTTCCACCTTTCATTTCAATAAAATCATTTAAGGCATGAGGCACGAAGTAATCATACGCCCACTTATTACCTGAAATCCAATGCTCTTGCAATGGTTCCCATTCGTCCATAACGATATCACCGAACCATTCGCCATTGGCTTTTCTTGGCCAGAACATGTTTCTTTCTTTATTGAAAACATTTTTATAGTTCTGAGCACGTTTCATGTAATACTCGTATTCTTTATCTTTACCAAGTTCTTTCGCCACTTGAGCGATCACCCAATCTTCATAGGCATACTCTAATGTTTTCGAGATGTTTTTAGGGATTTCTGCCGGCACATACCCTAATTTGATATACTCATTCAATCCTCCATCTCCATCAGAACTAGATACTTTATTGAAATGAGCAATATCATCCATCGCAGCAAAAGCCTCTTCTTTATCAATTTTGGCACCCTTTTGCATGGCATCATAAATCACAGGTACAGAAGGATAGCCAATCATACAAGTGTTATCGATGCCACAAAGTTCCCAAAGTGGTAAATGTTCTTTTGCATCTGTATATCTTGAAATCAATGATTTAGAAAACTCCTCAGACATTCTTGTTTCTAAGAAACTAATCAAAGGTTTTGTAGCTCTGAAAGTATCCCAAGTAGAGAAAGAAGAGTAGTTGATAAAGTTTTCTGCCTTCAGTTCTTTTCCTAAGGCAATGTACTTTCCATCTACGTCCATTGATAAGTTAGGGGCAATAAAATTATGATAAACACCTGTATAGAAAATTTTCTTTTGCTCTTCAGTACCACCTTCAATGTCAAATTTATTCAACACATTTGACCACTCCTTCTGAGCATTGTCTAATGCAACTGAGAAGTTCATTCCTCTTTCAGAATTCAAATTCTTTCTAGCACCTTCTAAGCTTACTGCTGAAATACCTACTTTTACCTCAACTGCTTCTCCTTTTCTTGTTTTAAAAGTGGCAAAACCCTTTACATCTTTACCTGAAGCTGTCGGTTTATCTGTGAACTTACCGTTTTTTGTGACCTTAAAAGTCTCATAAGGTTTGGAGAACTCCGCAACGAAATATACATTTCTTTTACCACCCCAACCATTACTTAAACAAACACCAGAAACTTCTTCGTTGCTTTCTGATTGAATTTCTGTTTTTAAAACTTGACCAAAGATGATGCTTGTAGGATCGAAAATAATATTGGCTTGATCTGTCTCAGGGAAAGTGTATTTATGAAAACCTACTCGCTTTCCTGCAGTCAACTGAACATCAATATCATAATCTTGTAAATACACTTGATAATATCCTGGTTCAGCATTCTCTTTATCATGAGAAAAACGGCTTCTCCAACCTTCATCAGGATTCTCAATAGAACCTGACTCTAATTGTAATTCGCCCACCGTTGGCATTAATAATATATCTCCTAAATCTGACCAGCCCGTACCACTTAAGTGAGTATGACTGAATCCTTTAATATTGTTATCGTCATAATGATAGCCCGCACAGTGATTCCAGCCCTTGGTATCTGTATCTGGACTCAATTGAATCATAGAGAAAGGTGTGGTAGCACCCGGAAATGTATGCACAATTCCGCCTGTACCAATAAATGGGTCAACGTAATTAATTGGTTTTATTTTTTTCTCTTCTACTATTTTCTTTTCCTCTTTGCAACCCATTGCAAGAAGGAAGAGCATTAGAATTGAGATTGTGGTAGTAATTTTTTTCATTTCTTAAGTAAACTGTATAGTGGTTCTTAAAATTGCAAAAACATGCACAAACAAGCAATTTCTTGCAAGATATTCCTGTATATAATGAAAAACAATGTGTTGATACTACAATTATTGATTCTTAAGTATTATTAGGAATTACAGATAACAAAGATTTCTTCATTGTTTGAGCTACATCTATGTCCAATATTTACTAGACTAACTAAGTTTTCATCCACTTTCAATCGACATTTCCAAAAACTTTCAATGGTCTACTTTCAAACTTCCTTCTTCTTCATTTTTCCATTGATGAAAAACGAAGCAAAAAATCTAGGCTTTGAAGTCAAAAGCTAAATTCCATTCCTCTCGCCTAAATGATTTTAAACTCGATCAAAACTACGTCGTTTTGAGATGCTCAAACAGGAAAATCATTTTTAACGGCTCAATACATGAAATTCTTAACGCTTTTCCCTTCAATGCCGGGAGAGCACTACCAAATAAGAAGAGTAAAAATACCACTGTCGTGAATGTTAAGCGTAAGCATCATCCTTGTTCTATAAATCATCAGAAATCTCCTGATTACAAAAGAGAATAGATATCGAAACTTAGTTTACAGCAATTTCTTTTAAGAATACTTCATTTTGATTATGAAATTATCAATGAATAATCCTATCCATTGTAAAAAACTCACACATTCTACTATTCAATTAAAATTATCGTCGTATATTGCTTTTTATCTATAATTTCATGCATTATGGCAGAAAATAAAGATACCACAGCGATTGTGGAGGTTTAACACTAACACTCTATTAGATTTTTATGATACTTTCAACACAAACTAAAAATGCGGTACTTAATGATTTAGCAACGTTGATTGCTGATCATTCATCGGAGATCATTAAAGCCAATAAAAGTGATCTTGAAAAGGCGGGCGATTTAGATCCCACGCTTGTTGACCGCTTAAAAGTGGATGAGAAAAAAGTGCAAGGGATGGTAGCTTCAGTACATGAAGTAATTGGTCTAGAAGACCCCGAAGGTAAGGTTTTATCTTCTTATGATCACCCCAATGGCATGAAAGTGGAAAATAGAGTGGTCCCCTTTGGGAAAATCTTGATCATTTATGAATCTCGTCCTGATGTTACAATTGAGGCTGCTGTAAGTGCTTTCAAATCAGGAAACAAGATTTTATTGAAAGGTGGAAAAGAGGCACGTCAGTCTAACTTAGAATTAGTGGCACTTTGGAAAAAAGCATTAGCACAAAATGATGTAAGTGAAGACTACGTGGAATACCTTGATATTGACCGCGAGACAACTCAAAAGTTGTTGGCTGAAAATACACACAAATTAGACCTTATCATTCCAAGAGGTGGTGAAGGCCTGATTAATTATATCAAACAAACTACATCCGTTCCTTTAATGATCAGTGGGCGTGGCAACAACTTTGTTTACGTGCATGATAATGCTGATTTTGAAATGGCTTCAGACGTGATTCTTAATGGTAAAAGCCGTTTGAGTGTTTGTAATGCTATTGATAAAGTGCTTTTCAATGAGAATATTCCCCAGTTGGAAGAAAAGGTAAAAGGACTGGTAAGCAAGGCGAAGGCATTGGGATTGGATGTTCATGGTGATCAAAAAATTGCTTCTTTTGATGCTTCTGTAACAGAGGCAGAAGTTGAAGGTTTGATGCCAGAGGAATTCCTCTCTGAGAAAATTTTATTCGTGAGCACAAACGGAATTGAAGAAGCAATTGCGACTATCAACGAATATTCTGGAGGTCACTCTGCAGTGATTATTTCTTCTGATGACGAAAGTGCTACACTTTTCCAATATGAAGTAGACTGTGCGGCTGTTTATCATAATGCATCTTCTCGTTTTACAGATGGAGGTCAGTTTGGTTTCGGTGCTGAGATAGCGATCAGTACACAAAAATTGCATTTCAGAGGTCCTGTTGGGTTGGCACAATTGGTGTCTAACAAATGGTTTATTAAAGGAAACGGGCAAACAAGAGGTTAATATGAAACCAAGAATAGTGGTAAAAATAGGGACGTCTACCCTTACTGCTGGAACGAGTATGATTTCCAGAGGTAAAATTGAAAACATTGGGCGTCAGATACTTGCTTTGAGAGATCAGTATGATATCATTCTGGTTTCTTCGGGTGCAGTTGCCACGGCCAAACAATTTATAAATATCAGTGGATTGAAAAATAATATGGTACACTCCAAGCAGGCCTTGTCTGCGATAGGGCAACCCAAGTTATTGCAGATCTACGCAGAAGTGTTTGGTGATTTTGATTTAAAAGTTGCTCAATGTCTTATGACCTATAAAGACTTTGATAATAACGAATCAAAAACCAACACACTCAACACTGTAAATGAATTACTTACTCATGGTTTTATTCCCATTTTTAATGAGAATGACACTGTAGCAGTAGAGGAATTGATTTTAGGAGATAATGATAAATTATCAGCATTGGTAGCTTCTCTAGTAAAGGCTGACAAATTGATTATTGCTTCTGATATTGACGGTTTATTTACAAAAAATCCTAACCTTCATGAGGATGCTGAATTGATTCCTGTTGTCACTGACTTGGAAGAAATAAAGCAATTTATTGAGGAAAGGGAAAACGGATTGGGTACTGGAGGTATGACTTCAAAAGTTAGTGCTGCTAAAATCTGTTTTGATGAGAATATAGAGGTTTACCTTGTGAATGGTAGCCGTACAAACTTTATACAGAAATCGCTTGATGGGCAGTTGAAATTTACAAAGTTTCAGCCTACTGCATAAAGATTAAAGCACTAAAAAAGCCAACTCAGTGATTGAGTTGGCTTTTTTATTATTTCTTCTTTTTTCCAGAACCAATGTAAGCACTTACCTTACCGCTAGCTCTTTGTTTGTCGATGGAAGCTTTATTTTTCAACCTACGCTTCTTATCCACTTTATCTTTATTCTTTTTCTTCTCATGGAAGGCTCCTTTGAAAGTTGGATCTTCTTTTCTCTTTTGGATGTCAATCTCCATTGCCATTTCTTTCGCTTCATCTTTTGGCGTTTCGGCAATTTCAATATCCAATGGAAGATCTAACTCAGGAATCTCCTTCTTGATAAGCTGCTCAATTTTCTTCAAATGGTATTTCTCCGCTTGGTTACAGAATGTTAAAGCTACCCCCTCATTATTGGCTCTACCCGTTCTACCTACTCTGTGAACATAATCTTCATACATTACTGGTACATCAAAATTGATCACGTGAGATACCATACTTACATCTAGTCCACGAGCGGCAACATCTGTAGCTACCAATACACGTACATTTCCTTCTTTAAAGGCTTCGATACTATTGATTCTAGCGTTCTGCCCTTTGTTAGCATGGATCACTCTCACCTCTCCTTCAATCTTACGTTCCAAGTATTTGAAAATACCATTGGCGTGATCTTTTTTCTTTACGAAAACGATAATTCTTGATAATTCATCATCTTCATTGAGAAGGTATTCCAATAGGTTGAGCTTAGTTCTGAAGTTTGGCACTTCGTAAACGTACTGATCTACCATTTCAGCAGTTGTAGCTTGAGGAGTAATCTCTACCCTCGTTGGGAATTCCAAGAATTCTTCACTCAAACGAACCACAATATCTGGCATTGTTGCAGAGAACAATAAGTTTTGACGCTTACGCGGAATGATCTCCAACATTTGACGGATTTGAGGCATAAAGCCCATATCCATAATACGGTCCGCTTCATCCAAGACCATATATTTGATCTGCTTTGTTTTTAATTTTCCTCTTGAGTAAATGTCCATGACCCTACCCGGAGTACCAATTAAAATATCAATTCCCTTTTCTACTTCTTCAATTTGTGTTTTCGGTCCAATACCACCGTAAACCACAGCATGACGAAGTCCTGTATATTTTCCTAACTTCTCTACCTCTTTTCCTACTTGAATCGAAAGTTCACGTGTAGGCACTAAAATCAAAACCCTAGGATCATTGCCTTGAGCGTATTTGGCTTTGAATAAAAGCGGTAAAAGATAAGCGGCTGTTTTACCAGTACCTGTTTGTGCAATACCAAAAAGATCATGCCCTGCCAATACCAAAGGAATTGCTTTTTCCTGAATAGGTGTAGGCGTAGAATATCCTTGGTCATCACAAGCATTATAAAGCTGTTTATTCAACTTAAAACGACGGAAACCTAATTCGTCATCTTCAGCGTTTTTTTTTTCAGCTTCTAATTCTGCACCTGGTTTTTGAGGCAAATGAGTCAATTCAGGATCTCCACCTAAGTGATCTACATTATTAAACTCAATCAACTTAAATTCACCGGTGTACTCGTTGTATTCTATAGTGGTCACACCTGTATTTTTAGGTGCGTAATTTTTCATTTGATCAAAATCCATGTCCAATAGCAGACATAAGAAAACACGAATCGAACGGCTATGCATACAAATCATCACATTGCGTTCGCTTTCGTTTTGCATGATTTTCTCTAACCCTTCAGCCTCTCTTCTCAAGACGTCCATTAATTGTTCTCCATTCTTTGGAAAACACTCAAAGTTGCCTTTTTCCCATTCATCTGAAATTCCTTGCACTGTCATACCATCAATAGTATGATCATCGATAGAATTCCCCTCATAATCTCCATAATTCATTTCATCAAACTCCGGCATGATCTCATACTCCAAGCCCGCATCAATAAATCCTTTTGCAGTTTGATGAGTTCTTTTTAATGAGGTCACATACAGCTTGTCGAAAGGAAATTTTTTGTAAGCATCGAATAAAAGGGATGCTTGCTTTTGACCGTTCTCATTGAGATCTGCATCAATTTTTCTTCCTTGTACTATTCTTTTTGTATTGTAAGCCGTCTGACCGTGTCTGACTATATAAAGTCTTTTTGAATTACTCATTATGATGTATTAATGTTTTCAGGTGCAAAGTTAAAGGGATAATCAAAAAACAAATAGATTTATTATTAAAAATAAATGAATAAAATGTAATTATTAACGAAATACATAGTTGATGAGAAGGCGTGGTGCAGAGGAAAAAGTAAAAAATCATCAAATAACTGAGCTATTCAGTCACTTTCGATTGTGACATTTTATAATGATTATCTATAAACACTTAACTAAGATGGTCATTCAAGTACTTCAAAATAAACATAGTGCATATTTTATGTAATTATTAGAATTTACCACGATTTATTTTGTAAAGAATCTTCGAAATACAATAATCTTTTTAAGATTAAAAATACACTCCCCACTGGTGCGAATGTTAAACGTAAGCGTCATTCACGTCATTGAGCTTTCTACCATTATAGTTTGGCAGTACTCCCCCTGACATTGAAGGGAAAAGCGTTAAGAATTTCATGAATTGAGCCGTGAAAAATGATTTTCTTGTTTGAGTAAAGCGAGTTTAAAATCATTGAGGCGAGTGGAATGAAATTTAGCTTTTGACTTCTAAGCCTAGATTTTTTGCTTCGTTTTTCATCAATGGAAAAATGAAGAAGAAGGGCCTAGATTTTTTGCTTCGTTTTTCATCAATGGAAAAATGAAGAAGAAGGAAGCTTGAAAGTAGAACCTTCAAAGCTTGTAGAAATGCCGAGTGAAAGTTGACGATAATTTAGCTTACCGAGTATTTATTAAGTCGTGTAGGTCTTTTTTTTAAATATTCTCTACAGGAATTACAAATCAAAAAGCTTTTCGAACAAAACTTCTTATCAATTAAGATAAAACACAATACCACATTGTAATACACACCTTCTTTTCTATTGTCCTAGTACTTCAATAGCGATTTTTTCCTAAATGTTGTATTATTGTATTACTATGACATTAAACCAACGATATTGTATATCTTTTCATATAACATTCCTCCTTGTTAGTGTATTTTCAATTTGTGCCAATGCTCAAACCATTTTTTGGGCCGACACAGTTTTTAGCTATTCCTCACAGTATAGTGATGTCGCTTTTGGTGCAACACAAGCATTAGGAAGACCCAATGTGCCTGACAACAGTTTGAAAAATCCTTTAGCTTGGCTTTCTGATGAAGATGAAAGTGCTGAAATAATTGTTGGGTTTGGACTTCCCATTCCAGAGGTCAATCAGATTATTATTGCAGAGGCATTTTATCACAATGCCATCCAAGAGGTAACTGTTATTGATGCGAACAACAGAGAAACCATTGTTTATGATCAAGTACCTTCATATATCAAAGATGGCGGTACAGTATCTAGTTTCTTTATTCGAAAAAATCCCGTTGGCATCAAAGCAATTCGTATTCGATTACAAGCAAAATCATCCATTAGGCAGTGTGGAATTGATGCTGTAGGAGTAAGTTCTTCTGCAAAATCCATCTCCATTTTACCGGAAGTCAGTAAAATGATTGCCCCAACCGTTTTGACCCATCAACTGAGCAATACACTTAACACAGATTATGATGAATTTACTCCAACGTTGGATATTAGAGGTCAGAAATTACTATTCACTCGAAGTGTAAATGGCAGACCTTTACTTTTTGAAGCATCATTAGACAGCCAAAATGTTTGGAAAGCCCAACCTGTTCAAATTGATTCGTCGACCAACGTATTACAACAATATATCACAGCCATCAGCCCTGATGGCATCACGGCACTTTCTGTCATTGATGGTGATGGCACAGAGTTTCATCTTTCAACGTTAGAACTTTCCGACTCTACTTGGATTGAGCAAGAACAAATTATTATTCCCAATTTTCAGCTTTTAAAACAAAAGTCTGATTTCTTCTTATCCAACAGTAGAAAAATAATGTTGATGTCATTGACGGATCACAGGGCTGAAAATGAAAGTAATATTTATGTTAGTTTCAAAGACCGTGAAGGAAGGTGGTCAGCCCCCCAGAACCTAGGACAAAACATCAATACGTTAGGTAAAGAGACTTCACCTTTCCTCTCTAGTGATGAAAAAACGTTGTATTTTGCTTCTACCGGCCACGGTGGTTTTGGTGGAAGTGACCTGTTTGCAGTACGACGATTGGATGATACATGGACGAACTGGTCAAAACCTGAAAATTTGGGTCCTATGATCAATACAAAGAGTGATGAAACTGACCTATGTGTTCCAATTACGGGTGACATCGGCTTTTTCTCCCGCAGAAATACGAAAGGTAATTTTGATATTTATAGTGTAAAATTACCCATCTTATTACCTCCTGAACCTGTTGCTGTTATTTCTGGAAAAGTTGTCAATAAAGAAAATCAATCACCTCTTAATGCTAAAATTGTTTACACTGATTTAGCAACTCAAAAAGAAGTAGGAACGGTTTATTCTAATGCCACCACTGGTACTTATTATATCACATTGCCATTGGGTAAATCTTATTCCTTTTTGGCACAATCAAAAGGATTCCTTTCGCAAAGTGAACATATTGATTTGAATACTCAAGAACAACAGGTCCACGCCATTCAAAACCTGCTGTTAGTACCTCTTGAAGAGACTGCCACATTAGTATTGAAAAATATCTTCTATAAAACCAATAGTAGCTACTTAGAAAAGGCTTCTTATGATGAACTTGATCGTATTGTTGAACTTCTAAAATCAGAAACTACCATTGAGAAAGTGACCATCACTGGTTATACTGATGATCAGGGAAAAGAGACTTACAATCAGTGGCTCAGTGAAAAGAGAGCTCAAACTGTGAAAAATTACCTTATCAAAAAAGGTATTGCAACTTCACGTTTAATTGTGGAAGGAAAAGGTGAAAATGACCCTGTGGATACCAACGAAACCGAAGAGGGTAGAAAACAAAACAGAAGAGTTGAGTTTAAAATCACTTCTCTAGGAGAAATCTACTAATAGTGCTAAAAATGTTAACGCATTTGTTATACAAATCATAATAAAATAAGTTAAACGTTAAGGATTTTTGAATTTCTTCCAACCTTTTTGATATTTAAGGACTCCATATATATGGAAACAAAATGATGAAAAAATTGAAGATTCGTTTTGTATTGGAAAAAATTCAACTATTTAATTAGTTCGATTTATATGAAGAGAAAATTACAAGAAAGATTTATATATATATTAGCCTTTATTTTTGCCTCAAGCGTTATCATCTCTTGTGCCAATTCAGATGAAAACCTGCATAATGAGCTAATGAGTATTTATGAATTGAATACAAGCGTAAAACATTACGATGAGGCCACACAGTTTTTGGAAGTAACGGCACAATTGGATTATGTAGATTTAGGTTATTTGAAAGTAGATGTGCACCCTCTGGATGTCACTACTGAAAATGCTTGGAGGTCATCTTTCATTTTTGATGATTTTGAAGGAGATACTTTTCATGGTCAATTCAATATTCCAACAAAGACTGTTGGAGAATACGAAGTAGTCTTTTACATAGTAGATCACAACAATATACAATCCAAGATCTCAACAGAAATATATATAGATAAATATCCTATTGAAAAAATTGTTCCTGAGGAAAACATTGACGAGAAGTAAATACTTCTCGTTTTTTTTTGTGCGAAAAAGAGATTAAATTCAATCTAGAAAGTATTAAAACAGCTACTGGATTTAATACTTGAACACACACAACCGCACATACAACACATGAACAATGACACTCAGGCTTTATGGATACCTACCAAGGAACATATTGCAAAAACGAACCTGTATTCCTTTCAGCAACACTATTATCCCAATGAGGAATACGATTATTTCAAACTATTTGACCAAAGTATCAGTGATTTAGATCGGTTTTGGTCAGCGATATGGGACTTTTCAAAAATCATTGGCTCTAAAGGAAATCCGCCTTTTTTTATTCAGAATAATCATATCTCTAAAGGTCAATTCTTTCCTAATGCAACACTTAACTATGCTCAAAACCTTTTAAGGAGAAAAGATGACAAAGTAGCATTAGTAGGTAGATTGGAAGATGGAAGACGCTATAGTATTACCTATAAAGAGCTTTATCAAAAAGTTGCTCAACTTTCCTATCAACTCAAAAAAGATGGGCTCCAAATTGGTGACCGCGTAGCTGGTTATACACCCAATGCGATAGAAGCAATCATTGGAATGCTGGCTACTACAGCACTAGGTGGAGTCTGGACGTCATGCAGTCCTGACTTTGGGTATCAAGGTGTTTTAGATCGATTTGGTCAGGTAGAACCAAAATTTCTAATCTCAGCAAATGCGTACAGTTATAACGGTAAAATCCATTCTTGCATTGACCGTTTAAGATCACTTTCTGAAAGCATTCCTTCCATTGAAAAAATTATTGTCTATCAATACTTTAAAGATGATAAAAGTGTAAACGAAATACCGATAGGAGTTGCTTGGGATGATTATCTTCTAAATGACAATGAGGTCATTGAATTTGAACAACTCCCCTTTGACCACCCTCTTTTTATCATGTACTCTTCTGGAACAACCGGAAAACCAAAGTGTATTGTTCATAAAGCAGGAGGTGTTTTATTAGAGCATCAAAAAGAGCACCTCTTACATACTGATCTAAAAGAAGAAGATGTATTCTTTTATTATTCAACTTGTGGTTGGATGATGTGGAATTGGCTTGTTAGTGGACTAGCTTGTGGCTGCACACTTATTATTCTTGACGGAAGTCCATTTCATCCTAGCCCAAGTTATTTACTAGATCTTATTGATGAAGAAAAAATCTCCATTTTTGGAGTAAGTGCTAAATATATTTCGGCCTTACAAAAAGCTGATATTACCCCCAATAAAACACATCAGTTAGAGCAACTCCGAATTGTACTTTCTACTGGTTCTCCCCTCTCCATTGAGAATTTTCATTATGTATATACTTCCTTCAAGAAAGAACTCACGCTTTCGTCCATCTCTGGCGGAACCGACTTGATTGGAGCTTTTGCATCAGGAAATCCAACTCTGCCTGTTTATGCAGGAGAACTACAATGCAAAGGATTAGGTTTTGATTTGGATGTGGTAGATGATGACGGCAAACATTTAACAAAAGGTAAAGGTGAATTTGTGTGCCGTAATTCTTTCCCTTCTATGCCTATTGGTTTTTGGAATGACCCCGAAAATGAAAGGTACCACAATGCCTATTATTCAAGGTTCGATGCTATTTGGGCACAGGGAGATTTTGCTGAAATCACTCATCATCAAGGGCTCATCATTTACGGAAGATCAGACGCTGTTTTAAATCCTGGAGGTGTCAGAATCGGTACTGCTGAAATCTATCGTCAGGCTCTAAAAGTCAATGCAATAAGGGAATGTATTGCAGTCGGTCAGGATTGGAAAAATGACTGTAGAGTGATTTTGTTTGTTGTTTTAAAAGAGAATGAGAAGCTATCCGAAGATTTAATCAATGACATTAGGACAATGATCAGGACAAATGCCACTCCTCGACATGTTCCTTCAAAAATTATTGAAGTCACCGATATCCCCAAAACTAGAAGTGGTAAAATGGTGGAGATTGCTGTAAGAAATGTCATTCATGGTAAAGCTGTTAAGAATACAGATGCTTTACAGAACCCTGAGGCTTTGGAACAATATAAAAACTTAGAAGCTTTATTGAGCTAAGTCAATTCAAGGCCTACGTTTTTGTAGAATGTAGGCTTTGAATTTCTTTTTCAGAATCAATTAGTTCTGTAATTCTATACATCGCTGATAATAAACTTCCGCATCACTACTTTCTTCTAATTGTTTCTCTGCATAATAAAAGGAGTAACACAACATAAATAATAAAATAAGTGATGGTATAGCAACATTAATCATTGGCTTATCAATTAATGAATATATCAAAAAAACAATGCCTGAAATCAAAAATGAAAGGATGACCCATATATTACTACTACTCTTCATTACTTTACTCAAATAGAAAAGCGAAATGTAATTCTTACCATCGATTCTAGCCTGATATACATTATTAAAATTATTGAAGGATCGATCTTTATTAATGTATTTAAAATCATCTTTTAAAACGAATAACTCCATCATGGTATTTTTCTTTGCTTTGTCTATCAATTCATCAATACAAGTGGCCTCAATACGTTGATCTTTAATCAAAAACTTTTTATCATAACCTTTAGCTTGAAGTACAATTTCATATCGATCACTAGTTGTCTCTAGGTAGGAGTCTTCTGTTAAGAGAACTTCTACTCCTGTTAAATCATCCAGATAAATGTGATCAGATGGAATCATAAAGAAAAATGAAAATACAAACATACACAAAGCATACATCATGTGTTCAGTATCCTTTATAATTCCTTTTCGAACGTTTTTTTGTGATGGTTTTCTTTTTGATTTCCCAGACTTATTTTTTTTGATGTAGGGGTTAAAAACTAGACCTTCAAACAATTCATTAATTTCATTTCTTTGAGCAGAAGTTTTAATCTCAAAGTAATTTTTTCTACTATGCTTTTCTGCCAATATTCCCTCCAGAATTGCTTTGTTGTATAAATGTTTTCTATAATCGACATTACTAAAAGCCCAAATTTTCCATAAAGGAGTTACTATACCCCACCATAACCATGTTATTAAAATAGCCAAACCTAGGGATGCTATAAAATGGAAAGACAAAATGAACCAAAATAAGAATATGGAAAAGAAAAATAAGATTATTGGAATTTTACGTATCAATAAAATACCACGGGCAATCGCTTGCTCTGTTTTTAGCATTTGAAAGAAATTAAAGAAAAAAAAATAACGAAGTACTCTGTTTTAGCATCACTCAAAAATACAATAAACTATCAAATAGTGAAAAGGATATAAGATGTACTGCTCTGTTATTTGGTCATTAAACGGTCTAAACGGATGTTCTACTTTAGAAAGAATTACATACTACAATTTTTAGTCAAAGTGTTGATTTTTGTATCTTAATTGACTTTAAATAAAAAGACACACAAAGGGTGCTCAACCCCTTATGTGTCTGATAGAAAGATTGTTTGTTAGTCTTGCAAGAAGACTAAATGAATCGAAAAGCTATACACTACTAATTAATTGTCTTAGAACATTACGCTCTATTACTGTGAAATGAATTACCTATTTACATTAAGTACAAATACAAAATTAACTATGATTTATTTTTGACTTTGTACTGAATCTATAAAACTTATTATTTTTATTTGATTGTATATTTTTTGTATAAATCTTCAGAAGACATGATGTATCGTTTGTCTTGAAGTTTTGCTTCCCATTTTTTCTTGATTCCTTTATTGACGTGTAATCGAGCATCAATCAATTTAAATGTGGGGTTATCAAACCACATCGGGTGAGATTTCCAATCGCAATTGATGTAAGAAAATGCTTTCACTACATCGCCGTTATCTTCAATCGTTTCAAAGAAGGGTACAAACCATTCGTTCCATGCCAACTGTGCTTGGTCTTCATCATGAAGATCCATTGGAAGTGTTTGGTTATCAAACTTCATATATGGTCCTGAAACTGTAGGTGAAGCCTCAGCAATAAATACTGGCTTGCCTTTCTTTCTAGCAAATTCTATCATTTCTTGCTCACGCCATCTTGCAAAGAATGAGAAACCACACCAATCCACGTAATCATCACCAGGATACCAGTCTTCTAATTGTCCTGGAGTGGAAACGAAGCCGGCAGACTGCCACACATACGCAACATTATCTACTTTTTCTTTGTCTAAAATATCTTTTACTCTTCTGAATGCTTTGATAAAATCATCCTTGTCATAATGATTCCATAAATGACCATCAAACTCATATCCCACTCTTAGGAAGACCGGACGCGGTGCAATAGACTTTATAAATTCACCTAATTTAATGATCATTTCATCATGCTCTCCATTGGCCACCTTAGTTTCATGATTTACCATCCCTAAACCAATCGCCAACATCATATTATCATAATCTGGATCTGCTAATTGAAGACTTGCATTATAAACACTATCTCCCCAATTGTCCGTACTGAAAATTCCATCTAACCCTTTATGCACAAAACCAAATGTTGTATCACCTGGCGTTAAAAAGGAGTAAGAAGTGAAACCTGCAGGACGTTCTTCAAAGTGATCCAAGTACCCATCATTGTATTCATCTAACCCTCCAAGTGCCGTAATTTCTTGTCCAATAAAAACTAAAACTTTACCATCTTCGGGTTCATATTTTGCTAAAGGTCTATCCACTTTTGCCGATAAAGTAGGAGAAGCAACTGCACTTTCAATAAATGTCTTGTCAGTTGTTTGTTGAACACACCCTATTAAACCTAAAGCAAAAGAGACAGCTATTAAATAAACTGTTCTCATCATTCATATTTGATAAAAAATTGTTGGATGACTAATCCAAAAAATTTACTTGTAGTGAAGTAAATGGTCAGTAATATTCTTTCTTTTCGTTAGGGAATAAAGCATTGTTATATGATTATACCTCTGCTCAAATACCTAATTCAAAGGTCTTCATTTTTCTTATAAAAAGGACTACTACAACTACTCTCAAGTATACTTCAAGACTACGTCAAACCACCTTAACGGTATCAAAATCACTAATTTATTCTAGAACTAGGACTACTTTTGTTTATCAACAAACATAATTATAAATAGAAATGGAATTTAAGACTAAATTATTATTCTCTTTGGCCCTCTTCATGTGTTTGTACAGTCAAGCACAAGACAATCCAAGATTAAAACTCTTCAATCAGGAACACTTTTTCATAAAAGGAGCGGGTATTGATAACAATGTTGGACTGACTAAACTTGAACTACTCTCTAAATCGGGTGCTAATGCTTTTAGAACTTGGAGTACACAAAATGCAGAAGCAAAATTCGACTCCGCCCAAAAGTACAATCTAAAGGTAGCATTGGGGATTGCTGTACATCAAGAATTACACGGATTTGATTATAATGATGAGGAAGCTGTAGCTCAACAATTGGAAGAAATCAAAGCGCAAGTACTAAAGTACAAAGACCGTCCTGAATTGATGTGTTGGGTGGTTGGAAATGAACTGAATCTTCTTTTTGATGAAAAAGGACAGTTGGCATTGGTCAATCCAAAAGTGTATGATGCCTTAGAAGAAATCATACAATTTATCCATAGTGTAGATCCCATACATCCTGTTACAACTACCTTTGCTGGTATCAATAAAAAACATGTCAAAAGAGCATTAGAAAGAACTCCGAGTTTGGACATTATTTCTTTTCAAGTATATGGCGATTTATTGGTTTTACCTCAACGTGTCAATGCTCTCAATTTGAAAATCCCTTATATGGTCACTGAATATGGAGCGGTAGGTCACTGGGAAAGGCCCATTACACCTTGGGGTAGAGAAATTGAGGAAACTTCCTTTGAAAAAGGGCAAGGCCTAGCTTATAGAATTCAAAAAGGTATTGTTGAAAATAAAGACCCGCTTTTCTTAGGAACGTTTGTCTTTTACTGGGGACAAAAACAAGAAAGAACTCCCACTTGGTACGGATTGTTTACCACAAAAGGAGAAAGCGATGATAGAATAGATGAGCTGACAAAATATTGGACAGGCAAATATCCAAAACATAAAGCACCTGTAGTCAAATCTATTACATTAAACGGAAAAAAAGCTGTAGATTTTATCGTTATAAAAGAGGAAGAAACGCTAACTGCCCGTATTGATGCTATCATTACAGAAGAGCATAATTACCGTTTCCATTGGGAATTAATGGAGGAAGTAAAAGTTAAAAGTCAAGGAGGAGCGTTTGAACAAGAACCTCCCCTTATTGAGATGAAAGTGATTGAAAATAAAGACACTCAAATCACTTTCAAAAAGGAAGTAAAAGTTAAAAGTCAAGGAGGAGCGTTTGAACAAGAACCTCCCCTTATTGAGATGAAAGTGATTGAAAATAAAGACACTCAAATCACTTTCAAAACTCCCAAGAAAGAAGGTGATTACCGCCTTTTTGTCTATGTGTATGATGAAAAAGGGAAAGTAGGCACCGCTAATATTCCTTTTTACGTTGGTGAACTAAAGGATTTATAATCAGAATTGACCCCTTGTAGAAACGTAGCCTGCTACGTTTCTACAAGGTAGTATTAAATAATTTATTTTGAAATGCCTCTGATTACATACTACCCCCCTGTAGAAGCGTAGCCTGCTACGCAAAACGTCTGAAACTTAGAAAAAGTTGAAGGTTTAGATTCTTTTTCAAATAGAGTTTTCTTAATAATTACTATTTCGGACTGTATTCCTCTCTTTATTAAACGTAGCAGGCTACGTTTCTACGAGGCGGTAAACTTGATGGATAGTTTTGTGCTATAATCAATCTAACCCCTTTTAGTTTTTAGGGTAGCGGGCTACGCTTCTACAAGAGACAAAAAAATCCACTGCTTTAGTTAAAGCAGTGGATTTTTCTATAGTTCTATTTTTACATCAAACCAATATCAGAACCTTTTATTTTGTAGTATGATATACTTTTTTGATGATTTGCTCTCCTAAGTCATTGTACATTACTAAAGAATACAATCCAGATCTTAATGGCAATTCTAAAGTTGTTGATTTTTTATCCAATTTCACTTCTTCAATAACTTTTCCTGAGCCTAATTCAATAATAGTTAGCTGGTGTATAGAAATATTATCTTTCAACTCAATTTTCAAATTTGAAAGGTTTGAATAAACAGTTATTTGACTAGCTAAATCCTGCTCCAAAGAAGTAACAGTAGCAAAACAGTTTTCTTCAGCAAGAAAAGGATAACCTAGAGAAGTGAACAATTCACTACTACTCTTGAGCCATGTCCCATCATTTGTTTCTGATTTCCAATTATTCAAAACTTTTTGATTGACTTGTATTCTTGAATCTCCCCAATTGATTCCACTATTTTTCCACATGGGTTGTGCATTCCAATCAACATTAATATAAGCAAGTGCTTTTATTTCATTATTTTTTTCAATGAGATTAAATAACGGTGAGAACCATTTTGACCAAACATCTTCTGTTGTATCTTCTAAATCAAATCCCATTGGAGTGGCCTCAGCAATCATTACCGGTTTTCCTTTTCTTTTGGCTAATTCAATAATAGCATTTCCAGCACCTTCTCCAAAATAAGAGAAAGCCATCCAATCTACATATTTATCACCAGGGTAATATGAATTAAGAATATTTGAAGCATGAACACCATCAGATTGCCAAACAAAATCACAATTTAAAACTCTTTCTTCATCAAACACATCTACAATATGTTGGTACATTTTAATATAATTAGATGGATTGTAATTGTTGTGGGGTCCATCAAACTCATACCCTATTCTTAAAAAAACTGGACGCTTACTTTCTTTTATCCATGAAGCTAACCTTCTAATATTATAATCTCTATTTCCATCAATTATTGATTGTTCTTGCCCAACTAGATGAAGGCCAATTGCAATTGTACTATTTGTAAAATTATCATTATCAACATATTCCTGAGCATTAACATCACCAGCACCATAGTTCGTTTTACTAGCCAATCCTTGAAGATTAACAATATTGGTATAAGAAGTGATTCCTGCAGGGTAATAACCTAAGGCATCAATGTATCCTTGATTATAATTACTTAATCCACCAACAGCTCCGAGATCTTGTCCAATGATCAATAACTTTTTTCCATCAGCAGGTACAAATTTAGCATCACCCCCAAAGCAAGCTGACCTTTCTTGTGCATATAACTGATGAGTTAATAAAAAAATAAATAAAAAATATCTCATAATATGTTGATTTGTATGTTACAAAAAGGGAGATATTTCTTTTGAAAATATCTCCCAATATACTTTTTCAAAAAAATGGCTATTCCTTAAGTAATTTGACCACTTTACCTTGGACATGGAAAAGGTAAATTCCTTTCGATAAAGTAGAAAAATCGAGTTGAGGATTCACCCCATTAACCTGTCCGTTTAAGACCTGACTACCATTTAGATCATAAACACTATAACTTTCACTATTAAACTCTCCTTGTAATGTAGATGTATCTACTACTGGATTAGGGAAAAATAAAAGATCATTATCTAATGGACCAGAAACTTGCCTTATTCTTCCATTAGAAGTAGACAACTCAAAAAGACCCGTTGAAAACTTTTTACCCGAAGTGGAAGTATATTGTATCTCATAATAATAATTTCCTGCATTATAATATTTGATAGAAGAAACAACCACATATTGTTTTCCCTTAGAAATTGCTTTATCATTTAAAACTGTCTCCCCATAATACATTGACTTTGTCACCCACTTAAAATCAAAAGTTCCAGTCCAATCGTTATTTTCATCGTAAGAAATATATAAAGCATCATCATAAAACCCACTTACAGAAAAATTTGTTGGGGGAATATATTCTGCAAACTTCTTATATGAAGTTGAATAACGGTTACCAAAAATATCTAGATATGATAACTGATATTCCCTCCATATACCATCATAATAGTTAACATTATTTTTTAATCTTTCCTTATTTCCTCCTTGAATGATATTAGTTTTGCCTACTACACCACCATATACATTGGGTATTAACCAATTAACACTGACACTCCCAGGGAAACTATTCGGTTCACTCCAAGTAAACCAAGCTGCACTATGTACGTTTCTCATATCAAAATCTGATGGTGGAGTAAAGTAATTTACCCAATCACTATCATATACATTACCAAATGAATCTGTGAATCTGATTTTCACATCATTTCCTGCAATTGAAGTCTCATACTTGTCAAAGTAAATAAGGTTATTCTTAATAGGATAAGTTGTAGAAATGTCCGGTAATGCACTTTTAGAAACTGTATTTCTTCTAATTAATTTTAATGTACCTTGTGCCACCGTATTACTGCCATTCCAAGTAATCTTAGCTTTTTTAGTACTCGCTTCATAAGCAACTTTAATGTTAGATAAAGGAGTAAAATAAGAATATTCAGGTGATGTTACTTTTCTGTTTATTTCATCAGTTATTCTTATATAAAATTTTGATGTTAAAATCTCATCAATTTCGGCATTATGGACTTTAACTTGAGTATCGGAAATGGAACTGGCATATTTGGTTTTAATTACCTTCTGAGTACCATCCTTTTTCTTTTCAATTAATTCAATTTTTGGTTTAAAGTTCCAACTTTGGTTATATTTAAAATTAAACAAAAGCTCTTGACCTTGAACAACTAAGCTAATTATTGATGGTGATTTAAGTTCAGACGCAGCTAAGTTTACTTTTAGGTTTGAAGTAAATAGTGTATTTTTCCCATAAGTTGTTTTCTTCAAAAATATGTCTAAATCATATTTTTTAGCATACTGACCTACTGTTCCTACTAATTCGATTTTCCAATCACCAGAATAATTTTTAAGCTTTACATAATTATCATTTTCAAGTGTAAATTCATATTCACATATCTCAAAGCCTTCCTTAAAAGATACCTTGGGATCAAAATTTACAAGTTTAGCTGATTCACTTAGCGTTACACTTTCATCTGAAACAGAGTTTACCTGTACCAATTGTTCAGAATAAAGATATAAGTTTAATTTATCTTTAAATGTATTTCCAAAACCTGATTTATCCTTAAAGTCAACCTCAATTTCTAGATGGCATTTTTTGCCTTTATTATTAACTACGGCATTTACTAAAGCTTGCTTGTCTGCATCTGAAAGAAAAAAGGAGGTTGTATTTCCTTTCAAATAGTAATTTTTAAAGGTTAAGTTATTTAACTTCAGCTTTAAATTTATTTCGTCTTTTGTATAATTAATAAAATCAAAATAAATATTAAAGTATCCCTGTGTAGCATTTATTACACCATTACATATGTGAGCATTTGTATATCTAATGTAAAACTTTTCACTATTAGAAGTAACATCATAAAACGTTTTTTTATCTATATCTGATTGTCCAAAAATATTGACATTGACCAGCATTAATACAATAATTGCTAACGATTTAAGTTTCATTTTTTAGTTAGTTTATAAGTAGTTTTGGGCAATAATATTGTTATCACCCAAAACTGTAAAAATTTTATTTGAAGAAATTATGAATTACTCAGCTGCTGGAGCTGGTTCTTCTTCTACAACGTCTTCTTGAACGAACTTCAAGTAACGGTAGTTATTACCATCTTCAGGAGCATTTTTATTCAATAAGTTTAAGTATCTGATATAAAGTTCTGTCTCAGTTAATGATACAATCTCATACTTAGAAGCAACTGCTCCATTCACAGTTTGTTTGTAACCTAAGAAACCACCATCATTAATTTGAAGGAAATATACACCATCTTCTTCAATGATTGACATTGGATATGAATCTTCTCCTTGATACACTGATTCGAAATCATGGAAAGGTGCAGCCTCTGTATCTTCTTGCCAGTTATTGATTTGATGTGTTCCCTGTACTTCCATAACGTTAGGGAAGATACCAAAAGTGAAACGAGACTTCAGTGCTTCAGGCATAGAGAAACCTTCACCATTGTTACCAGCCCAGTGATTATATTGTGAACTCCACCAAATTACGTTCTCATCTGGGTTCCATTGTTCATTTTCAGGACCGGGACCTACTTGGTGAGCACCTGGAGCAATTGAGAATTTCCATGTCTTTCCTAAACCAGGACCACCATCTTGACAACCACCAGTCAATAATTGGTAATAATTACTATTACAAACTAGATCCGATTTAGCATCTGTTACTGATACCACTGCTGTTACTTCAGAGACGCCCGTTGATGTGGTTAATACTACACTAGCGTTGAAATCATCGTTCCATAAATATGTATGAGAAGCTTCAGGTCCTTCTGAATTTACTGTATTACCATCTCCAAATGAGAAAGAATAAGATAAAACACCTGCAGCACCTTCTACTGTAAAAGTTACTTGAGAGTTGTCTGTTGCACTCGGAGTCACTTTTAATGTAGCACTTGGCTCAGCAGTAGGAGCATCATCACTCGAGCATGATCCAAAGGCGAATACTACTAAACCTAGAATAAATAATTTTAATAAATCGAATTTTCTCATTTCATTAAATTTTAAGAATGTAAAAAGAATAGTGTGTCTCTATCGAGATCGTAAAAAAATAAGCAGTAAGGTGCCAGCTTGGTAAAAAACTACCAACGAAAGAAAGAAATATCTTATGTACTGTTAGCTGATAACTTAATATCAGCTAACAGTTACTTGTACCACTAATTACTTGGGTTCGGAGTAATTACTCCATCCGTCAAGTCAATCTCAGATTGAGGAATTGGGAACTTTTCATGAATTCCTTTCACAAATCCTTCATCTAATAATCTCTGAGTGATTTGACCTGTTCTAACTTGATCAAAGAAACGGTGACCTTCCATCGCTAACTCTAAACGTCTTTCTGCATAGACTTGCTCTAATGTAGGAGCTCCAATAGTACCTAAACCGGCTCTTGTTCTCACTGCATTGAAAGGAACAGCAGCTTCACCTGCTTTACCTACCTTAATCGCTAACTCCGCTTGGAATAAAAGTAAGTCTGCGTACCTAAACATTCTATAATTAGAATGACCGTTGCATCTGTGATCACCAATACTTGATGGTGTTTGCTCACTCAATGGCAAGAAATATTTTTGCTGAGCAAGGCCTTCCGTATTATTCCAACTGTCTGTTGGAGAACTTGGAATTTCCATCGCAAATCCATCTTCAGGATAAACTACCTCACCATCATAGATCAATGTTTGCTCTCTTCTGATATCATCACCTGCGGCTCTAAATAGTTGGTCTAATTCTTTGTTAGGGATATTGAAACCCCAACCTTCTCCAAATTCGCTATCAGAACCCGCTCTTACTGAAGTCATCATATTTGTATATGAACCTGTAGATTGAATATTCCAGTTATGGAACGCAGAAGGTTCAAATTGCACTTCGAAAATAGAGTATTCTCCATTTTCATTTTCCAACCTCCAGATTTTTTCATACTCAATCAAACTATATTGATTTGAATTGACTACTTCTTTTGTGAAATTGTAAGCTTCATCATAGTAACCTGACTCATTCGAATATAAAGCTGCTTTCGCAAAGTAAGACTGAGCCATACCTTTTGTTGCTCTACCTAAATAGTAGGCATCATATTCTTTCTTTAACTTAAGATTTACTTGAGCTTCTCTAAAATCAGCAAGGATAAAATCATAAGTCTCCTTTTCGGTAGCTCTAGGGATTTCTCTCACATTGATATAATCGTCTTCAGTAGAGATCAAAGGAACACCACCAAACATTTTCACCAACTGGAAATAATGCCAACCTCTTAGGAAACGTGCCTCTGAATAAGCTTGGTTGTAATCTTCTTCACTTACTTTTTCTTTTGCAGCTTCTAGTGCAAAAAGTGCATTATTTGCTCTAAAAACACCTGCGAAGTGCTTTTGCCACACTAATTCATACATTGGATCACTGGCGTTCCATTGGAACTTCTGAATTGAATTCATGTAGGCCAAATCTCCTTCAGCTGCTCCACCTTTTGATGCATCATCTGAAGCCATATCACCAAAGATGAAGTAGTTATAGAACTGAGATTGCTGAAAACTCCATAACATTGGGTTATAAGCTGCAATCAACATTCTATCGATATTCTCAGGATCTGATAAAAATACTTTTGTAGTCTCTCTTGCTAAAGGCTCTCTTTCTAAGAAGTTAGAACAACTTGTTGTTCCAAGTCCAATTAAGGCTCCCGCAATTAATGATTTATATATATTTTTCATTTGAAATTTCTTTATCGTTTAACAAAATTAGAATCCAATGTTTACACCTGCAGTGAAGATTCTTGGCACAGGGTAGTTACCTCTATCAATACTGAAGTCGATTGTTTGACCTTGTAAATTTTGACCAATTTCCGGATCAAAACCTGAGTATTTAGTGAAAGTATAAAGGTTTTGACCTGCGATGTAAACTCTGAATTTATTGATTCCCATTTTGTTAGTTATACTTTGAGGAATTGTATAACCTAACTGTACATTTCTGATTCTTAAGAAATCTCCGTCTTCTAAATAGTAATCAGAATATTGTCTGTTGTTCTCAGTACCAGTTACACGAGGATGTTCATTTGTTGTACCTGGTCCAGTCCAACGTTCACCTTCAAACACTGATGCAAAGTAATTTGAATTAGCTTTATTAGAATTGAATTTGATACCATTGAAAATTTTATGACCACCCATTCCTTGCAAGAAAACGATCAAATCAAATCCTTTATAAGCAAAGTTGGCTGTTAAACCGTAATTGTATACAGGTAATGAAGTTCCTAAGATTTTACGATCATCACCATTTATTTTATTATCACCATTTTGGTCTACATAAATCAAATCACCCGCTTTTACTGATCCATTTAATGGAACATCTCCTGCTGACTCATCAGGATCTTGCTGATAGATTCCATTTGTTTCATATACATAGAATGATCCAATACTTTCCCCTTCTGTAGTCAATAAGATGTCTTGTCCCCAAAGAGTTGCTGTATTATATGGAGTTTTAGCACCTGTGTCTAACACTTCATTTTTATTGTAAGAGAAGTTACCTGTAATACCGTATGAAAAACCGCTTTCTCTTTCATCATTCCATCCTAACACTAATTCGATACCTGAGTTTCTCACTGATGCACCGTTAGTCCAAGGATTTTGAGTAAATCCAGAAGAACCTACAACATCTGCCTGGAATAACATATCTAATGTTGTCTTTTGATAAAAATCAATTGTAGTAGTTAATCTGCTGTTTAAGAAGGCAGCGTCTATACCAATATTAAGTTGCTCTGAAGTTTCCCACACAAGGTTTGTCGTAGGGCCAGTAACCATAGATGCTCCATCTTGAATAACTCCAGAGTTTCCAACTGGATAACGAAGACCTGTTGTGATAGTGGATACCGTTGGGTAAAAACCAAGGTTATTCGGCATTTTATCGTTGGCTACTTGTCCCCAACCACCTCTTACTTTCACGTCTTTCACAAAATTCACATCTTTCATAAATGCTTCATTTGATACTTTCCAAGCTAAAGCGAACGATGGGAAAGTACCCCAACGGTAATCTTTAGATAATCTTGAAGACCCATCCATACGGAAAGAGGCTGTCAATAAGTAACGATCATCATATCCATAAATAAATCGACCTAAGTAAGAAAAGATACCAGCATCTTGAGCAAAGTTAGCAGGAGCAATATCTGTATCTGTAGCCACACCAGAATCTAAATATCTTAGGTATTCATCATTTGGCATACCAGACTTACCACCGTTGAAAAATTCATGAAACTCATTGTATAAAGAGACACCACCCAAGACTGTTACATCATGCTTATTGGCAAAATTTCTTTTGAAAGTTACCGTATTATCCCATGTGTAAGAGAAATGTTTTTCTTGGAAGATCCCCAAACGTGCTGTTTCTCTTGTTAATTTCACGTTACCTTTATCAATAAATTTAGGATTGAAAATCTTTCTCTCTTGGTATTGTCTATCCATACCAAACATTGTCTTGAATGTTAAACCTTGAACTGGCTCATATTCAGCAAATATATTGGCTAAGTATCTATCAATTACAATCTCATCATTAATCAAAGCTAAACGCCCTACTGGATTGGTAAACTCATCTGAAATGGATGATGTAGAGTAAGTATAATTAGGGTCTTGACCGTGTAACTCATGATATACAGGATCTGTTGGAGAAGAACCTACAGCATGCATAATTGGATCTTCGTACTCATTATTTTGAGGGATTACACTTTGGTTTGATCTTGTCATCACTAAGTTAGCACCCATTGCAAATTTCTCACTCACTTGTGATTTCACGTTTAATCTACCCGATAATCTATCATAAGCAGATGGAGCGATAATACCTTGTTGATCGAAGTAGTTCAAACTCATCAAGAATTGTGATTTTTCATTACCACCGCTTGCTGTCAATTGATAATTCTGAATAGCGGCCTCACTTGGTTTTGAGAAAATCTCTTTTTGCCAATCCGTACCTCCTTGCTGTTGGAACTGTTGTAATTGTTCTACAGAGTATTTATTAGAGTTACCGTCATTTCTTGCCGCTTCATTTCTTAAGAATGCATATTGGTAAGCATCTGTAAGCGGAATATAGTTAGCTACTTGCTGAACACCTGCATAACCATCAAATGTTACGTTTACTTTACCACCTTCTTTACCTTTCTTAGTAGTAATGATGATTACACCGTTTGCACCTCTTGAACCGTAAATTGCTGTTGCTGATGCATCTTTTAGTACATCCATTTTTTCAATATCAGCAGGGTTCAAGAATGAAATATTTTGAGTCAAAATACCATCTACTACATAAAGTGGAGTAGCGTCACCGATTGTACCTTGTCCACGAATTGTAATTGTAGAAGCTGAACCTGGTGAACCTGAACTTTGCGATACTGAAACACCTGCTACTTTACCTTGCATTGCCATTTCAGCACTTGGTTCTACAGCCACTGTCAAGGCCTCGCTGTCTACTGATGCTACTGAACCCGTTACATCTTTTTTACTTTGTGTACCGTATCCAATAACGACTAGTTCTTCCATTTGTGTTGTTTCTTCCTGCAACACAAAATCAAAAGAGGATTGCTCACTCACAACAAATTTCTCTGTCTTGTAACCAATATAAGTAACCACTAATGTAACATCATCAGTTACCGATAACTGGTATCGTCCATCAAAATCCGTCACAGTTCCTTTCGTAGTCCCTTGAATCGTGATGTTTACCCCTGGAATGGGTCCCGTTGAGTCTTTAATTGTACCCTTAATAATTCTCTCTTGAGCAAAACTCTCTGTTAGTATTAAGCAGAAAAAAGTACTGATCAAGGCTACTTTCCTTAACATACTAAGCAAAGCGAGATCTGAATAGTTTAAAGTATATTTCATTGTCATACAGTTTTCTTCAATAGTTTAAAAATTTAGTGTAGATCAAAGAATAATAGATAGTGCTAAGCAGTTAAAGCCTTTACTTTAAAAAGGAGTTGATCCTTATCAATGAAGCTGGCACTTTCATAAAAGCTTTAACTTTTTGCATACCGCAATTAAGGAATATTTACACCCAAACATCAAAAAATTATACACTTCAACACTACTTCAACAAGCACGCAAACTTACTTCAGGTGTATTATGGACACTTTTATTCACTACATCAGCTACTTCAACTCTTCAATTAGTGTAGTAATGAATGATTACCCCCCTTAAAACTATTGTTTATTTGACTTAGAGTTAGATAAAATCAAGATAACAAATAGATTACAAGATTTTATTTGGTATATCCTAGCGTAAATAATGCACTTTAAAACCATTCTTTCTCCCTGTAAACACCTCTTAATTCACTACTTCTAGGGAATTATTGCTGTATTGAGACGCTAGTTTTTAAAAGCTTTATATTTTTAACTAAAATTTAGAATCAACAACACAACCCTTACTTTATCTGTAATAAAATTAATATTTCACTTCTCATAGATCTGTTAATTCAATCACTCTTCATTCTTATTCATCATAGTATAATTAAGGCTTTAGGAAGAAAGATTATACTCCTCTATTCTTAAGGGATAAATCAATGACTTACTATTAGAATCGTCTCATCAATGATCTTTCGGAGACTAGAAAAAAGAGAATGTGTTATTTTAACTACAGCCATCAAATTTTAGGCATAAAAAAACGAGAGAAAAATTTCCCTCGCTTTATTAACCATAAAATAACTATTGTTTAGTCTTAATGGGCTAAAGGTGCAATGACGTCATCCTCATCATTGGCACTACTTATCTTTTCCCCAATCAGTTCTTCTTCAATTTCTTCTAAAGATTTGCCTTTAGTCTCTCTCACAATAAATACTGAGAAGGCTAAACATAGCAACATACTCATACCAAAAATGACAAATGTTGTTCCTGCTCCTAGCACTTCTAATTCAAGAGGAAATACAGTGGCCACACAAAAACTTGTAGCAGAATTTACGCCTCCAATAATTGAAATACCCACTCCTCTTAAATGATTTGGTAAAATTTCAGGAAGCATGGCCCACATCACTGGCCCTACAGAAATGGAGAATCCAGCTATAAACCCTAAGATTCCAAACAATACAAAAAAGGGATTGATATGGATACTATTGTTCAGCAAAATAGATTGGAACTGTGCTGAAAACGTTGCATTAATTGACTTTCTAAAAGCCGTTTTATAATCCGTACCTTTTAAAAGGTCATTTTTAGCAACTAAGAAAAAGGGATCTCTTTCGGTCTGTGGACTGATTGCATGCTCATTAGGAAATAACTGCAGGAAAAGGTCGTTTTTCACTTCGCTGTACAAGTCCAATTCTGAATTAAAAGTAAAATCTGCCGATTTATTTAAACTATTCGCAAACATACTGACTTGAGTGAGCTCAGCGAAAACCTTATCATTCACACCGCTCACCGACTGAGAGATTGTTCCATTTTTCAATAACTGCAACTTATCTCCCATAATTTTATACTCATCAAATGGCATCAATTCAACATCCATTCTTTTAAACTCTTCCAACAGAATATTTTTTTCTAAGGAATTACTAATTTTTGCTACATCATTTTTATCGATCTTATACGTTGCATCATAGAAATGATAAGCTGTAAAAAATAGAGAAATGGCCATGATAGTTGAACCCATAATCAATAACGGCTTTCTTCCCAATCGGTCAATCAGCATCATTGAAATGATTGTCATGACTACGAAAACAATCCCTATAATAATAGACTGAATAAATGCACTGTCTTGTCCTTCTCCTGTCATTTCAAAAATCATCGGAGCATAATATAAAATAGCGTTGATCCCTGAAGTTTGCTGGAAAATCGCTAGCCCTAAACCAATGAAAAGTACCAGTCTCATTTTTTTCTCGAATAATTCCCCTCTAAGGGCTTTGGAATTATTGGATTTTGTTTGTCTTGACAAAGACGTATTGATGGTCTGTAATTCCTTTTGAGCATATTCTTCTCCACCTACTTTTTCCAATACTTTCAAGGCTTGTGTTTCTTTCTTTTTTTGAAGCAACCACCTTGGACTTTCAGGAATAATTAAAAGTAATAAGGTATATGCCAAAGCTGGAATAGCACCAACACCCAACATCCACCTCCAGTTGATATTAGGATCTTCAACCATCTGAAGAATGTAATAATTTGAAAAGTAGGCAATCGAAAGTCCTAATACAATATTCAGTTGATTGAAAGTGACCAACCATCCTCTTTGCTTTGGTGGTGCAATTTCTGAGATGTACATTGGTGCCACCAAAATAGCAATACCAACACCTAGACCTGCCACAAGTTTACATAAAATAAAAATAAAAATATTGGTCGCCATAGCTGTTCCTAAAGCTCCAATAGTAAACAAGAATGAAGTAAGCATTAAGCTGGGTTTTCTGCCAAATTTATCACTGATTGCACCCGCAGAAAGGTTACCCATAAAACCTCCTAAAATAATCATACTACTTGAGATCCCTATCAACAAAGGCTGATCAGAAATTCCAAAAGTATATTTATAAAAAGGGATTGCCCCAGAGTTTACCACTCCATCAAACCCCAATAAAAATCCTCCAATAGCAACAATTGAAGCAACCATTACGGGGTAGTATACATTTCTAATTTTTTCCAACATAATTTAATTCATTTATTCCATCACAATCATTTAAAATAAGTAGAAGACCTACCACTGCCAGCTCATTTTTGTGATATACCGATATTAGTACATTTATATGGCTTGAAGAGGTCAAAAACCGCATCAGGAAAGCTTTAAGTAGGCATTGACGTATATTTGAAGTAGTCTAAAAAGTAATTGACGTAATTACTGATACGTTATTTTGACGATATTGCACCCATACGTTAGATGAACGCTCTACTACTTCAAGCGTGCACAAATCTTAAGTACATCACACTTTTTAAAACACTGGGTGTTGAGGTAAAAATCAATAAAAAATTCACCCCAATACACATAAAAACTATCATATGAAATATCAATTATTACTTATTTTTCTAATTAGCAGTTTTTTCAATACCGTATTAGCAGAAAACTTAACTATTGGAATTCCTATTGTGAATACTTTCTCTGCTACTACATATAAGGCAGGCTCACAAAATTGGAGTATTACTCAAAACCAGAACGGTTTCATTTATATCGCCAACAACTTTGGACTTTTAGAATTTGATGGCGTAGCATGGAGAACTTATACTTTGAGCAAAGGGAACAATAATCTCAAGAGTGTTTATGCTCTTGGAGAAAAAATTTATGTGGGTGGACAAAATGAATTTGGCTACTTTGCTAGGAATGATCAGGGTGAACTAACCTATCATTCTTTACGGTCTTTAATAGAAGAGAACGTCAGTTTTGATGAAATCTGGAACATCTACCAAGGAAAAAGAACGAATGAGGTCATTTTCTGTTCCCATAAAAGAATATTTATTTATCACGATGGAAAAGTGGAGACGTTAATTCCTCCCAAAAACATCCGCTACAGTTTTTACATCAAAGGAGATTTTATTTCAAGTTCTCCCAATGTAGGCCTCTTGAACTGGAATGAAAAAAGAATATTGCCACAGTATGAAGGTACTGAAGTCTTGCAAGGACATATTTTAAGATCCATCATCAACTTCCCCAACGGATCTTTGCTGGCTTTGTCACATGATGGAAAATTACTCATCAACAATGGTGAGGGTTTTAAGCCTTGGATGCGTTCTATTTGGCCCAATTTTGAAAAAGCAAAAATCAACCACGCTACTTTACTGAAAGACAACAGTATTGCAATCGCTACTCAACATAATGGTCTCTTTATTTTGAATGAAAATGGAGAAATTGTATTGCATTTGAATAAAAAGAATGGACTTGCAGATATGACCGTTTACAATATTTTTCAAGATCAATCTGAAAACCTTTGGCTAGCACATCGTAATGGGCTTTCATATATTGAACTTCACTCTCCATTCCGTTTGATTAATGAGAAAGTAGGCATTGAAGGCGGAGGATATTCGGCTACTGCTTATCAAAATGAACTCTACTTGGGAACCACTAACGGTGTTTATAAATACAGTCCAAAACTTCCAAACAATGAACCTCATTACAAGCGATTGAATATTGGTCATACTTACAAACTGAAAGCAATAGGCAACCGTTTGTTTCAAGGGCAACACGAAGGATTATATGTTATTAATGAAACTCAAAATGAACTCGTATCTTCTATCAAAGGTGCTTGGAATGTGCTTCAATTCAATAAAGAGAAAGATACTTTTTTAAGAGGAGCTTATGATGGTCTTTATATTCATAAAAAGATAAATAAGGAATGGATTACTCATAAAATTGATGGTTTTGAAGAATCAGCCCGATTACTTGCCTTGGAGGATGAAAATACGCTTTGGATCAGTCATGGTTTTAAAGGAGTCTACAAATTGACCATTGATTTTGATAACCATAAAGTAAACTCTGTTGATTTTTATGGGAAAGAAAAAGGCTTCTATTCCAATGTATTGATCAATTTATTCCAGGTGAATAATGAGTTACTTTTCTGCGGTGAAAATGGTATTTTTAAATACAATCAGAAGAAAGATCAATTTGAAAGAGATCAAAAATTCACAAAGATTCTTGGTAGAGAACGTGTTTCATGTTTGGTGAATGATACGCATGGCAATGTCTATTTTATTCAGAATAACAAAGTAGGTTTAATTTATGATTTGAACTCTGATAATCCTTATGTGGAACGTCAGCTTTTTGAGAGAATCAATAAGTATATCAGTGATGATTTAGAGACCATTATTTGTATTGATCCTTCCAACGTATTGATCACAGCCAAAGAAGGTTTCATATTATTTAATCCTCGATTTAAAAGAGGTGTGCAAAAGAGTATTCCGCTATCTATCAGAAGTTTCACAAATTCTAATGGGATTGAAAGCAACTGTATTCTTGTTAAGGAAGACGAGAAAATTGAAATATCTTATGATTTCAATGATGTCACTTTTGACTATGCAACTCCTTACTTTGATGGATTAGAATATAATACTTATCAAACGTTTCTTGAAGGGTTTGATAAAATTCCAAAACCTTGGAATACACAAAATGCAAGTATCTACACCAATCTAAAAGAGGGAAATTACACATTTAAAGTCACTGCAAAAAACATATATGGAGAAGTAAGTGCTCAAAAGGAAATTCAATTTGAAGTGTTGCCCCCTTGGTACAGAAGTCCTTTAGCCTACCTTTTCTATGCTTTAATGGCTTGTGGTTTTACGTTTGGGATTGTGAAACTTTCTAAGCTGAGGTATTCTAAAAAATGGCTGAATATTGTAGGACAAAAGGAACAGCAAATTGTGGATCAAGATGATACCATCAAACAGCTTGTGCAAGAAAAACACGATCAGGAAATTAGTTTTAAGAACAAAGAACTAGCACTTTCTACATTCCACCTTACGCAACGCAACGAACTCTTAACCACTATCAAAAATGATTTGATAAAGGTTTCTACCAAAGCAGAAAATGTTGCTGTTGCCAAGGAAATCCAGCACTTAGCCAACCGTATCAGTAAGGATATTGATGATGAAAAAGATTGGGCTAGATTCAAAGATCACTTTAATTTGATTCATTCCGATTTCTTTGAATACTTCAAGGAAAACTATCCTCAACTGAGTACTCAAGAATTAAAAATTTGTGCTTACATCAAGATGAACATGTCTACCAAAGATATTGCAAATGCATTGAACCTCTCCGTTAGAGGTGTAGAAACATCAAGATATAGATTGAGGAAGAAACTGAATCTCGATAAAAATATTCAGCTCACTGATTTTATTCAAAAAGTTGAAAATGAAGTAGCTGGAAGTGCAGTCTAGTGATTTCTAACCTGATTAAAGTCTTTTGAATCTAAAAAATCCAAAAGACTTTTTTAACATACCCTCCTTGATATTGACAAATAATCACAAATATTCACAACACCCTAATACACTGTAAAACAAATCTTTAAGTTAAATTTTAAATTCTTATAGATCATCACCTAACGAGGTTTATTGCACATCATTTTTCACTATTTTATATTTACTCAACTTAAACCTTACTAACATCAGCTTCAGTTTTATGAATTTAACTAGACTTCTAATACTATTCTTTACTTTGATATTGGCATCTTGTGATTATAGCAACAAGGAAGCTAGACATATGAATAGTAAATTTTACAAAGAACCAGAAATTAAACTTCAACATCGAAGAGTAAACGGTGTGCCGTTTTATTACAGAACCGCCGGGAACGCTTTAAATCCAACCTTATTGTTATTGCATGGTTTTCCTACTAATAGAAATACCTTTGATGAGCTTATGCCTATGCTGGCTTCGCATTATCATGTGATTGCACCAGACAATACGGACTCGGATTGGACCAACAGTATTGATCCTAGAAAAACGCCATTCACTTTTTCTTTGATTGCCGATTATATGGAGGCTTTTTTAAAGGAAATGGAGATTGACACCTACACTTTATACATTCAAAACTCAGCTTTTAATGTTGGGTTTCAACTGATAGAAAGAAGTCCTGCTAAAATAGATGCCCTCATCGTCCAAAACGCGGAACTCTATATTGATGCTTTGCCAGAAAAAAGACAAGCACTTTATAAAAATGCAGACAGTGATAGTTCCAATGCTCATTTGGACTACTTGTGGACCATCAGTGGTGAAAATGATGAAGTGCATTCCAATACCATCGACACCTCAAACTATACAATCGGAGACTGGCAAGATCATCTTCATTTTGTGCAAACGGAGAAACAAAAATTAGCCATGATGCAACTTCTTGAAGATTATAAAACTATCATTCAGCGTTTTCCTGAGTGGCAAGAAATGTTGAATGAAAAACAACCCAAAACCCTTGTTATTTGGGGAGAGGAAGATGCTAACACAAATTTTGAAGGAGCAAAATCCTATTTAAAAGATCTTCCTGAAGCTGAACTTTTATTAATCAACTCAGGAAAATTTTCCAATAAGATGTTTAATGTTGAAGTGGCATCAAAGATCTTAAATTTCTTGCAGCGCCATAGCAGTCATTTGCACAATAAAGAGAATATGAAACCTTATTTGGATGCTTTATAAGTACAAATTCAAAATTATCTAATACTAGTTATTGTTTTCCGATTACTTCCTTCAAAAAACTTTTAATAGAACCACTATTAATACATTTTTTAGCGTTGTACTCACAAAAAATAAATTAGAAGTAACTATGATGTATTTTTAGCTTAGTACTACTCTGTAAACTAAGTTTTCGTTATTTATAGTGTTTAGAAATCAGGAGATTTCTGATGATCTGAAGGACACGAATGACGTTAACACTTAACATTCGCGCCATTGAGCTTTCCACTTATTATAGTTTGGTAGTACTCCCCCTGGCATTGAAGGGAAAAACGTTAAGAATTTCATGAATTGAGCCGTTAAAAATGATTTTCTCGTTTGACAAAGCGAGTTTAAAATCATTTAGGCGAGTGGAATGAAATTTAGCTTTTGACTTCTAAGCCTATATTTTTTGTTTCGTTTTTCATCAATGGAAAAATGAAGAAGAAGGAAGCTTGAAAGTAGGACATAAAAGCCTGTAGAATAATTGACTGAAAGTTTACGGTAAACTAATTTACAATGCAGTACTTAAAAAATTAAATATGATCTATTTTGAGATTAGTACTTAATTTAAAATTTTATTGAGAAAAAATTGTCCTCATGGTGTAATGAGTTGTCTTAAGAGAGAATAAATTAAATAACATTAATCAACAATGTATTGATGCAATACATTTTTTAATTCTCTTTTCATTCAAAAGTTATCATGAAAAAAACAACCAATGCTGTACTTTTACTCATTCTCTTTTTCCTGTCAACCTCTAATTTATTAGCTCAGAAAGTAAATGTTAATGACTATTGGGATTATTTCTTCTTAGATGCTTCACTTGTTCATACAAATGTGCATTACGATAATGATCCCAATTTAAGTTCTTCTACCAAAGACGGCTGGCGCTTTGGTACTGGTATGCTTTTCAATCAGGGAAAGTATTTTTCGTGGGAAATTGGTATAGGTATTTCTAAGAAACGATTTGAAAATCAATTATCAGATGGTTACAATATTGTTAGAGATACCGAGATTTTTTCATGGGATATTCCGTTGATTTTCCATCCACAAATTACACTTGGAAAACATTGGGCTATATCCGCTGATATTGGTATGGCTTATGAAAACAGATACAAAGGAAGTTCAATTACAACAGATGGAAGTCTCAAAATCCATGAAGAACATCGGTTTGTAAAAAAAGAAAATTCTGATCCCTCTCCAGGCTTCAAAAAACATGACGCTTATGCAATCATTGGTGCTGGCATTCGATTTAGAAATGTAAAATTTAGTGTGCAGCACAACTTTGGGATTGTGGATATGGATGCGAATAAGTTCTACAGAGCTTATATGCGGACCACAATGTTCAAATTAACAGGCCTTTTTTAATATATCCTGATTTTTTTATCTAAATGGCAGAGTATGACTATACATGCTCTATAAATATACACTGTAGAATAAAGGCTATGTCCGCATATTGTGAGACATAGCCTATCTTTTTATAAAGGCTTGTGTGGAATATATTTTTCAGAAGTAAAAATTTCCCATTTTAGGTTGTGAGGAAATTAATAAAGCCACGTTCTGAAAGGGTGAACTTTTACTAATAGAGATGTTTCATACATGCTTTAATAGAGTTTCTTAATTTCTTGTTGGAATGTACCATAAATCATTTTCAAGATCGATGCCACCTTTCATCTCTTCCTGTACTACTCTATCTACAATGAAAACACCTATTTCCGACATGTTATTGAAGTTGTCAGTACTATCTAATGGAAAGTTCTGCCTTGTTCTATGGATATCAAATTGATCTGACAAATCGGTACCGAAGGCTTCTTCAACGCCCGATTTTCCAATCATAAAACCGATCATTCCTCCCCATGTAGCTGTTGGGTTGTCTGAGTCCCAGCCAGCCAATGTACCAATCTTGATGGTTTCTTTCAGGTCTCCTTCTCCGTAAAATAAGCTAACTAGACTTGCTGCATAATTGATTCCTGCAGCAAAACAACCATTACAGTATAATTCTTTAGAAGTGATGTGATACCCGTCTTCTTGATTGACTTGGTATTTTTCATAAAGTGCATCTCTTACGTCTTCCCATTTTGTGCCTTTTAAATATTCAGCTTTCACAAAATCATACATTTTAGTCACATAGCTTTCTTGTTTCATTTGCTGTCTAGCCTCATTTGCCATCCACAAAACTTTTTCCTTTTGAGATATTTTCTGATCTACTAATGAAGCCAAGGAATACATATTCACATAAAACTCAGAAATTTGAGCTGCTTCTTTTCTTGCTGTAGTTCTGATGGGCAGATATGCCAATTTTTGAGCAACATCCATTCTTGCTGGTGCAAAAAATCCAAAAATCTCCGTAGTCAACTGAGCATCAATCATGTCATAATGTTCATTGATTTCTGGATTACTGGTTTCTGGAGGAAGAATACCTTCATGCATTAGATCAAATGCTTTTTGATTGGACACCCAGAGGTAATTTTCTTCTTCTTTTTGAATATGCTTCAACCAACCTTCTTTGATGTCTTCTGGAAATAAAATGCTTTTCTGCTTAGTATACATCAAATGTTGATAGATGTATTCAATATCAGTATCATCATCTGCTCCCCAAACTTCACCCTTTTTCCTCAATACAAAATCAATTGTTTCAGAAAGATCACTAGGTACCCCCTGCCCCCAAATACTTGGAAGATCTTTTTTCCCCCAATCTTCTCTGGTGTAAAAAGCTCCGGTTTTGATTTCTCCAATATTACCAATTTTATCCATTTCTGTGATCAACCCAGTCCAATTGGCAATGCATTGTCCCAGCCAAAAACCATACAGTTTATCTTTGTATTCTGCTCTTGAAATTATTAAATCAGTAGGTTTAGGTTCATATTTCTGATAGGTTAAATAAGGATTCTTGATCGTTTCTTTTTGTTCTTCTGCAGTGTTACAAGAACAAATAATAATGGGTAATAAAATGCTGATAATAATTCGTTTCATTTCTTTAATTAAGTTTTTAGTACAATCTATACTAAGTTTTGTCAACTATCAATTGATATTTCTGCAAGCTTTTTATGCTCTACTTTTTTAACTTCCCTCTTCTATTTATGGCTGTCTCTGCTTAAGTTCTGCAGTAGTAATCGCTCCATCATTCTATTCAAAAACTCTTCCTTATTGATATGTAATGCAATTTTTGCATTTGGTTTTTTATTTGGATTAATGGAAGTATATCCTTTGTCATTTACCTCCACATGACCTTCTTCAATATGGAAAAGTTCTGGCCATAAAATCACCCCTAATGCCACAGCATCATAAACAATAGGAATATAATTCAGGTCTTTAGCATAATGCATATAACGCCATAGTACATAGTTGGCACAAATTGCATCTGTCAGTATAGAATTTCTCATTTGTAGAAGATTCATATTCTCCTGATTCACTTTTACAAATGCGGTAACATCCAATGGTACATAAGTAATTTTGCCGTCTTTATCCGCCTCAACAAAAGCTTTTGAAGCTTCTACATCAGCTACAACATTCCATTCAGGACTTGATGTAGTTGCACTCTCATACCCCATATTGAATGATCCGAACATGGAATAAATGTGCTTTGCCTTTTTCAAAATAGAAGCATCCTTTGCTAAGAGATCTTTCATGTTTGGAACAGGTCCTACTGTCACCAAATTTATCTCATTGGGATATTTCTCTAAAGTAGTAGATATAAATTCAACAGCATCCATGGAAGAAGGTCGAAGTTTATCAAACCCTTCAGCCCAAATGTATTGTGGTGAGTAAACTTCACTTGTTTTTCTCCCAACAACTACTGGAATATCATCCAAGCCTAGCTCATATAATAGTTTTAATGCCATCTTCGCTCTTTCAGGTGTATTGGCAAAATCCATCACAATTCCTATCACTTCAAACTCTGGGCTTGCCAGCATCATTGCTAAGGCATACATATCGTCAATATCATCTCCTAAATCGCAATCAAAAATGATTTTTTCTTTAGTTTTTTCCTGAGCGAAAACGGATGTTGTGCAGTATGCGGTACTCAAGAAGAGTAGTAATTTGATTAGTTGTTTCATTTATATTTTAGAGTAAACGATTAAACCTAAACCGATAATAAAAAGTAAAAACATGAAATTCAATAACTTACTTGTACTTGAAGGAGCTGTCTTAAATTCCTTCCAAATGACTACTCCCCAAAAAGCAGCGACCATTGTGGCTCCTTGTCCTAATCCATAAGATACGGCTGGACTTGCAACTTCTGAGGCCAAAATATTAAGTCCCATTCCAATGCCCCAAATTACGCCACCTAATATTCCAATAAAATGAAGCTGAGGTGTTCCCAATTTGAAATATTGATGGTAGGAAGTCTGCTCACCAGCAATTGGCTTATACATATTAACAGTATTGAACCCAAAATTCGAGATAAATATACCGAATGAAAAGGCGACTAATGCGGTATAAGGTGTCAATTTTCCTATTTTTGGTGTAACAAAGTTCATAGACATGGATTCTGCTACAAAACCGTAAAAGAAACCCATAGCAACCCCTGCAATTAAGGCGATAATTAATCCTTTGAAACTTCCGGATGACTGATTTGGAAGGCGCTTGTAAGCAATAGCATTTAAAATTATGGCAAAGACAATAAGTATAACACCTGTAAATATCAAAGTACTATCAGCTGAAGGTTCCTTCAGATAATTGTCCATCACTCCAATCACTAATGCTAAACCAATTCCTACCGGAAACGCCACGGCCATTCCTGTGATCTCAATGGCAATCACTAACAATAAGTTGGCACCATTAAAAACCACTCCACCTATAAATGCACTTAACAGTGCTGAAGAATCAGCTTGACTTAAGTCTTCGATGAAAGGTCTTCCTTGTTCTCCGAATGACCCCAAGGTAAAGGCCATGATTAATGCTATAAGTAATACTCCAATGGAGTAATCCCAATAATACAATTGGAAGTTCCATTTCTGGCTTGCTAGTTTTTGAGTGTTGGCCCATGAGCCCCAACATAGCATGGTAATAATGCAAAGCACTACTGCCAATAAATAATTTTCTACAATAAACATTTCATTTCAAGTTGGTTAGTACTTTGTCAACTAAATCATTGTAAACTTTCAATTGACTTTTATAATTCAGAAAGCAGAGGAATTGACTCCTGAGCTCCTGCTTTTGTGACAGATTTTGAAGCGGCTTTTAAAGCAAACTGAATTGTATCTTCAAATGATTGACCTTTAGATAAATGAGCTGTTAGTGCTCCATTAAAAACATCTCCGGCTCCTGTAGTATCTACTGCTTCTACTTTTGGTGCTGAAAAATATTCTTTAATTGTTGAAGTAGAAACGAAACAGCCTTTAGATCCTAAAGTCACAATCACCGTATCAATACCTTTGGCATGTAAAATATTGACAGCTTTCAACATTGTACTTTCGTCTATCACTTTTATCTTGGTCAATAATTCTAATTCTGTTTCATTGGGAGTAATGATATCCACTTTCGTCAAAACCTCTTCTTTGATGGACTGGGCTGGTGCTGGATTGAGAATCACTGTTGAACCATTGTTTTTTGCTTCCAAAATTGCATATTCTACTGTTTGAATAGGTACTTCCAGCTGTAACAATACAATTGAGTTTTCGTCCAACTGCTTCTCTATCGCATCAATATTTTTCTTAGATAACGTATTATTTGCACCAGGAACAACCACAATGCAATTTTCTGCATTGGCATCTACATTAATCATAGCCATTCCTGTAGGTACACCCACCAGTTGGATATAATTTACATCAATACCTGCTTCTTGATATGATGTAATGGCATTCCTCCCAAAAGCATCATTTCCAACATTGGCCACAAAAGTAACATCACCTCCCAAACGAGAAGCAGCCACAGCCTGATTTGCTCCTTTTCCTCCTTGATTCTGGAAGAAGCTTGTTCCAATAATTGTTTCTCCTGCTTTAGGTAAACGTTCACTTTGCACTACGAGATCTGTATTTGAACTGCCTATTACAATAATTTTTTTATTCATGATAATGTGTTGTTTTTATAGTACAAACGTTTGTGCTATCCAATTAAAAAAATAGAGCATCCATATGCTACAATCGTTTGTGCAGTAATATTAAATAAAATTTAAATCTGAAAAAAGAATTAAATGTTTTAATTACGTTAAATAATAATCAGGAAGACTTTCATGAATTGTTTTATTCTCTTACAATAGTAAGGATCTGTTGTACCTTATTTGTAGTATCGCTTTCCCTCAGATAAATGAAGGACGTCCACATACCATTATCAAGTTTGAGAATTCCATAATCTGTATTGAAAAGAAGGGGACCATGACCGTCAATAACAGGCTGGGATAAAGTATATAAATCAAACTTCATAGAAGATAGGCTTGGGTCAAAATATTTATCTTTCTCTTTCAATTCAAAATCAGATAAAACAAAAGATAAAACCTTTGTACTCTTATTATACTTAAAAGTCATATTCCATTTCTTATCTTCCAAATTGACATATTGATACACTTCCACTCCATCATGATTATCTTTTACAAGATCATATTCTCTTGTTATGAATAAAGAATCACCTTCAACAACATGCAAGATTCTATAATTTAAAGTTGAAGTTTGCTTCTCCTTTGTCGAACAACTTATCATAAAAAGAAAAAGGATAAATAAGTTTGCTATTGATTTCATATGAATTCTTGTTAGTGATATTTTGCAAAAGCCTTAAAGAAGGGCAAAAATACTTCGGCGTTCTATTATTTCAGTATCAATTAAAAAAGATGGATCTTCTGATTTTTGACCTTGTATTAGGTCATATATTAAGTTAAATGCTTTGGCCCCCATCTTGTCATTGTGCTGTTTGATGGTCGTGAGAGAAGGTGTGATATATTCTGCATAAGGGTTTTCATCAAATGAAATGATGGACAAATCTTGAGGGAGGTTTAATTGAAGTTCCTTGGCGGCTTTTAAAACACCCAAGCATATTTGATTACTCATACATAGTATTGCCGTTGGTTTATTTTTTTCTTTTAATAGTTGCATTATGGAAACATAACCGTTTTCTTCATTAAAACCGTTACCCAGAAGCAATTTTGTATTAAATGAAATGTTATAATCCTGCAATGCCTTTTTGAAGCCTTTTTCTCTTTCGTTGACAGTGAGCAGTTTTTGGTCTCCTTGAATTAAACCTATTATTTTATGTCCTTTTTGAATTAAAAACTCAACCGCATCATAGGCCCCTTTATAATTATTGGAAGATACAAATGGCACATCAATACCTTTTAAATAACGATCAACAAATACTACAGGAATTCCCATGTCTTTGAATTGTTCTTTATAATGAGAACCTTCAAACCCTACTGGACATAGAATAATACCGTCTACTTTTCTACTATATAATTGTTGCAATGCCTTTGTTTCTTTCTCCAATTGCTCATCAGAATCCATTAATAATATAGAATAATGCATTGCGGAGGCTTGCTGTTCTATATGTTTGGCCATGGTGCTGAAGAAAGGATTGCTGATATCAGGCAAAATCAAACCAATAGTAAACGATTTTGAAGCCTGAAGGCTTTTAGCCACCAAATTGGGAGTATAGCCTACTTTCTGAGCATAGGCTTTGACGCGTTTTACGGTTGCTTCACTGATCCTATATTCTTTGGCCTTACCATTGAGTACTCTTGAAATTGTTCCTGGAGAAATATTCAATTCTTTTGAAATGGATTTTAAACTGGCTTTCATAAATGATAAGGTTAAAAAATAATACAGATCTTCTATCAAAATAAATAGGTTGATCTAAAAAATCAAAGTATATTCAATAGTCAATAAATGTATTGAATCTATTCTATTAAAGAGTACTCCATTGCTATATATATAATATATAACTACTTGCTCTTGGATACTTACGTTAAATCAACAAAAACTTAACTTATGACTATTCACGAAATTGCTAAACGTTTAGTAGAACTTTGCCGCATCGGGGAATTTGAAAAAGCCCAAGCAGAACTGTATGCTGATGATTGTGTCAGTATTGAACCTGATGGCGCTCCTGTAAAAGAAGTAAAAGGGAGAGAAGGTCTTGCTCAGAAAGGAAAACAATTTATGGAAATGATGGAACCTCATGGTTATTCTGTCTCAGATCCGATTGTTGCAGATGATTTCTTTTCTTGCACAATCATGATGGATGCGACTTTCAAACCGACAGGTCAGCGCTCAAAAAGTAGTGAAATTGCCGTTTATGAAGTGAAAGATGGCAAAATTGTGAAAGAAGAGTTTTTCTTCCGACCGGAAAATGGTTAAAATCCTCATTCTTAAAAATACTTTACGGCCCATAATTATTTTATGGGCTATTTTTTTTATTAAAACCTGATTATCAAACAAATACAAGTTCAATTTAATCTTCTTATTATCCATTTTACCCGTTAATAAATATTGATTTAATGACAACCCTCACTAAAAAAAATGGGGCCAACAAAAAAAGGTGTACAAAATCAGCATTTTCTAACAAGGGATATCACTTCATTCGTCGCAAAACTATCCCAACTTTGGAGTATAATATTAATTAACCTTTGTAATTAATGTTTTACCGGAACACATGTATACATTGTTCCATCGAAAATGAATTATATCCGCTTAATATTCGACAAAATATTATTGGACAAACAGTGTAATAAAACCATAAGATAAGATGTCAAAGAAACTATTAATTAGAGATTTAACGCTACGTGACGGGCAACAATCATTATTTGCTACTAGAATGACTCAAGATCAGGTTGATCGTCTATTACCAGATTACCAAGATGCCAATTTCTATGCAATGGAAGTTTGGGGTGGTGCTGTTCCAGATTCAGTAATGCGTTATTTAGGAGAAAACCCATGGACACGTTTAAAAACTATTCATGATTCTGTAGGTAATGTAAGTAAACTGACTGCCTTATCTCGTGGTCGTAACTTATTCGGTTACACTCCTTATACTGAAGAAATTATTGAAGGTTTCTGTAAAACATCTATCAATAATGGTTTGGGTATCATGAGAATCTTCGATGCTCTTAATGATACTAACAACATCAAGTCTACTATTAAGTATGTAAAAAAATACGGTGGTATTGCTGACTGTGCGGTATGTTACACAATTGACCCGCATTTCTCTACAATGGAGAGAATCAAGTCATTCTTCAAAGGTAAGCCACTTCCTAAGCCGGTATTTACAGATCAATATTTCCTTGACTTAGCTTTAGAAATGGAGAAGTTAGGTGCAGATATGATCTCTATTAAAGATATGTCTGGATTGATTCCACCAATGAGAGTTGCCAAATTGGTAAAACTTTTCAAATCGAATCTTTCTATCCCAGTTGATTTCCATACACACTGTACTCCAGGTTATGGTTTAGCTGCTGTATTATGTGCTGTGATGAGCGGTGCTGATATTGTGGATACAAACATCTGGAACTTCGCAGGTGGTTCAGCAGGTGTTGCATTAGAATTAATCTACCTTTTCGCTAAGAAATTAGGTATCGAAATGGACGTAAACATGGAGGCTGTTGCTAAGATCAACGCTAAATTGGTAGACGTTCGTAAGGAATTGAAAGCATTTGATGCTTATGATAGTTTCCCTAACCCTTTCAATCCTCTTACAGATACACTTCCTGCACACGTAGATAAGATGTTTGATGACGCAATTGCAGCTGTAAACGCTGGCAATGAGGAGTCATTATTGAATATCTGTCACCAAATCGAGGATTACTTCAACTTCCCTAAACCAAATACGAAAGTAAAAGAAGCTGAGGTTCCAGGTGGTATGTACTCTAACATGGTAGCTCAATTGAAAGCTTTAGGTTCAGACGAAATCTTGGACGAAGCGATGAAATTGATTCCTCAAGTACGTATGGACGCTGGTCTTCCTCCACTAGTAACTCCTACTTCACAAATTGTAGGTGCGCAAGCGGTGAACGCAGCAATGAGCTTAAAGCAAGGAAAAGAGATGTATTCAAATACATCTAACCAATTCCAAAGCTTAGTGAAAGGTGACTATGGTAAAACGCCAATTCCTGTCAAGCCTGAGTTTAGAAAGCAAATCTGTGGTTTTGAGGACGAAAGACCATTTGATACTAGCTCTTACAAATCACAAGATAACCCAACTCTTCCTGAGTTTGGTGGTGTGAAATTGGCTGAAAACTACGAAGAAGAATTACTATTAGAGTTATTCCCATTAGTAGCAAAAGGTTTCCTTAAGAAATTAAAGAAAGAGCAATTCGAAGCGAAGCAAAAAGAAGCTGCTGCAGCTGCTCAAGAAGTTGAGGAAAAAGTGGTTGAGGAAAAAGTAGCTAAGCCTATGAAAATGGGTAAAAAAGTACTTGCACCAATGCCAGGTAGAGTAATCAGTGTACTTGTGAAAACAGGCGATAAGGTTGAAAAAGGACAACCAATCATGATTTTAGAATCCATGAAAATGGAAAACAATATTGTTTCTGATTTCAGTGGTTTCGTAAACCATATTATTGCTGAGGAAGGCGAAACTATCGCTGCCGATTCTGTAATGATGGATATCGTAAGCTCTGAGGACGAAATCTCTGCATTAAGCCCAGCTTAAGCAGAAAAGATTTTCTTTACAATCAATTGAGTCACCTTTCTCTGAATAGAGTTAGGTGACTCTTTTTTTATTAGAAGGTGAATTAAACTTCAAATTCTTCTTCATTCATTTCTACTTCCTCCCTTACATATTCAATTCTTTGTTGCTCTTGAAATTTATACCATTTAGCTCTATACTCTTCAGATTCATCAAGAACCCATCTGAAGTTTCTAAAAGGACCTTTCTTGTTTAAAGCTTTTATCAATTTATCTTGAAGTTTAGCGTCATCTACTGTATCAACAAAGGCTTCCATTTCTCTATAAGAGTCCCTAGAATCCTTTTTTTGAATAAATAGTAGTCATCTTCATTTTCTTCTACTTTCTTAATGTCAGCTTCCCAAGCTTCAAAATCGCCATCATAAAAATCATCCATATCTGGAATTGAAATAAGCTCACCTGTTTTGAAGTGAAAATAGCACTGCATTCCTATTTCATGTTCACCTGCAATTTCCTTTATTTGTTCATCTGTTGGCTTCATTTTATTTCTAATTTAGTTTCTAAATTTTCTTTTATCTTATCAACAATAGGCACATCAGCAGGTGCCCATTCATATTGCTCTAATTCCTCTACGCTGATCCACTCCATATCAATATGTTCATTTAAATGGATACTTCCCTCATTTATCTTTGAAAAATAAACAATCAATTCAATGACAGTATTTCCATAATCATGCTGACAGGAATGAATAAACTCTCCAACCGCTATCTTAACACCTAATTCTTCCTTGATTTCTCGAACTAAAGCTTCCTCATTGGACTCACTATTTTCAACCTTTCCTCCAGGAAATTCCCACAATCCTCCTTGTGATTTATGCAAAGGTCTTTGAGTAATCAATATACGTTGCTGATCATCTATTATGACTGCGGCTACAACTTGAGTTGGCTTCCTCATTTATTTTTGAAAGACTAATGAAAGGATTCGTGGCACTTCGTTTTCTGCTTCACCATCAAACCACTCTTCTACTTCTTTTAATGTAAAACCATTATTCTTTGCAGCATTCATAAATTCTGATAGGTGATGAATATAAACTTCCAACTCTTTGACTCCTTCTTCCGTTTCATATCTCGCTTTAGTTCCTAAATATTGTTTGAAAGGGTGAAGTTCACTGATAAAAAAGAAGCCGTTTTCTTTGAGTTTTTGATGGGCTTTCGCAAAGATTTGATCAAGATTTTCAATATGCTCCAGACATAAACTTACTGTCACTAAATCAGCAAAATTATCTTCTACATCCCATTCTTCATTCAAATCAGTTCTCCTGAAGGAAACACGCTCATCTTTAATTTTGGCCTTGGCTTTGTTGAGCATTTCTTCTGAAAAGTCAAGACTCACCACTTGCTCTGCTTTCGACAATAAGAAAGGTGTATTTTTACCTGTTCCTGCTCCTAACTCAAGTACGTTTTTAAAATCGTATTTTGATAGTGTTTCTACAGTAGCATGTGCATCTAAATCTCGTGTTTTGTTTTGGTTGGTATCGTAAATATCCGCCCAACTGTTATAGGCTTGTTCTATACTCATTTCAGCAATAATTATAATTGAAAATAGGTTTCGTATTGTAAAGGTAATACTCTACAATATGAAACCTATCAAAATGCTTCCTTAAGAGCATGAATTCTTATTTCTTTAGATTCGCTTTATTGAAAACATTATCTGAAATCGGCACATTATCCTGCATCTCAATCACAATAAAATCTGTTCCTTTCCCATCTTTTAATACATCTTTATAATTCATCTTAAAAGGGTAAAACCTTCCATTCACTGGGCGAACATCTTCCATATTAATCGTCTTTAAAAGCTGACCACTTTTAGCGAATAGGTCTTGACGCATGGGTACATAATTTTTCTTTTCTACCCACATCTTCACTTTAGGGTAGGAAATATCGTCCACTTTGGCATCCAACTGTAATATATAACAGTCTTCTCCATTCATCTGTTCTTCTCCTTTGATGGTTGGTGTGTACATGTCCACCATTTTCTTCTCCTGCATCATATCTTCGTAGGACATGTCTGAGCCATTCACAGACTGTCTCAGCATATGACCTGAAATTTGTATGGTACGGTCTGAAGAAGGAGAGTAAATCCAAAGTTTATCGTCTAGCTTCAACATCTTTGTTCCTTTTTCTCTTGCCGGTGAAAGATATTCTGAAAAAGTGTCTTTTGTTCCTCTTGAATAGGCTTCCATCACAATTTCCTTGTTTTTTCTCTTTCCATATACAATCATCTTTGATTTAGTGATTTTTGTACTGGAATACATATTTTCATCAATTTTTTGAAGCATTTCTACGGGGTCTTGTGCCATTACGGTACAACCTATAAGTAGGAATGCTATGGTGAGTATTTTTTTCATATTTCTTTATTGTTTTAATTTTCTCTATTTAATTTTTTTTCAGGTAATGCCCCTGTAGCAACGTAGCCTGCTACGTTTTCATTAAAAAAGCTCTTTCGGTGTCATCTTATTATAAATATATAAAATGAGATAAGCACTGTTAATACTAATATTTGCGTAGCAGGCTACGCTTCTACATTACACCCCTAATTCATTAAATAATTCTGATGTTTGGCGTTTGAAAATTCCTCTTCCCGATAATAATGCACCTAAGAAAGTAGCCATTACGCCAGGAAAGAAACCTATCCAAAATTGAGTGGGAACGACCTTTGCTCTAATCACATTGGAGAATAAAACATTGCTATTACCTAATGTATCTGACATATCGATCCCTACTTCTTGAAGGTAAAAGGTCAAAATCAAACCTAATATGGTCCCGAAAACTGAACCGATAACTCCAACGATTACTGATTCTAATAATAATGATTTATAGATATCTCTTTTGGATTCTCCAATAGCTATTCTGATACCGAATTCTGTATATCTTCTCAACCCTCCAAGCAATCCTGTATTCCATAATACGATGGACATGGCAATGATAAAAAAGAAGGTGAAGGCACTGCTCATTGTATTGACCATATCGAGCATAGTACTCAAACCATTTTGATCTCTCAACGCTAACATTTGAGGTGCATATTCATCGTCACTCTCTGCAAAAGATGCGTTATAGGTATTTTTGATTTCTTCAATTGCTTGATCATCATAAATATCATTGGGTAGATAACCGTAAATTTCTTGAACGGCATCTTCCATATCAAGAATTTGCTCTGCGTCTTTTATATCGATCAAAAAGGTTTTGTCGTCCATCACTGACAACCCAAATTGTACTGCTCCAACATAAGTAAAGTTTTGGAACGACATACTTCCATCCATTGTAGAACCGAAATAGGTAATGGTATCACCAATTTTCACATTCATTCTTTTGGCTAAACCCTGCCCTAAAAGCATTTCAAAGGGCCCGTTAGGCATTCTTCCTTCTACAATATTATTGGCGATATTCAACCTTCTCAGATCTGAATTTCCTTCTGTCATATCAAAGGCCATTCCACCAGCAATCCCTTGTGTTTTGGTTTGACCATTTTCATCAGGCACATCTAAAATCCCTCCAAAATTAAATCGCTTTACCCAGTCTACTTCAGGATAACTTTTATCTAATTCTTGTATTACTTTACCTGCTTCCAGTATAGAAAGGTCCAATGGTTTCTGAGCAATATTTTTGACATATTCTCTTGTCATCACCTTCATATGCCCCGTTCCAAAACGTGCATTCTGATCGACCATATCCCCCATCATTCCTTCAATGTAACCCACAAAGAAAACGGAAAGGGATACGCCCAAACTCACTACGATTACAGGAAGTAAACTTCTGCTTTTGTCTCTGATGAGACCTTTAAATAAAAATTCAAACATTATTTCTTTCCTTTTAAAGCGTCTACAGTATTCATTTTAGCAATCTTGCGAACGGGAAGGTAGCTGATGACTGCCGAAAGTATCACTACCCAAAACACTGTTTTAGTGTACAGTTCCGGTGTCAGTAGCGGATAGATATATTCCCCTACAGTAATTCCCATTTTTCTGGATTGATCCACGTTGGAAGTCATCGGAATTCCTACTTCATGTAACCAACTCAAAAGTGGTATCGCTATAATGGACCCTACCACTGCGGCGATAAAAGCATACATAGTTCCTTCCAATGTAAATAAGAATGTCACTCTCTTTTTGGTAAAACCCAATGCGATATAAGTGCCGATTTCTTTTTGTCTTTTGAAAACGGAAAACACTTGTGAATCAAAAATGGCGATCAGAGCAATCAGCATCAAAATACCGTAAAGGAAAGATGAACCTCCTCTTTTTAATTCGATAAGTTCATAAAATTCTTTGAGTAAAGCCTCTTTGTCTTGGTAATTCCAAGAAGCGTTAGTGGTTTGATTGTATTCGGCATCCGCCAATAAATACGTGGCTTCTTGTTGCAATCCTGTTAGTTGATTCAATTTCTCTAAATCTACCCAAACTTGACCTGCATCAATGGTGGGAACATTGGTTTCAAAAATGCCTGCAATGGTGATGTTTTGAGCATCAAAAGTTCCGTTTTTATCTTTCCATCGCATCAGTATTGCATCACCTACTTTTAGGTTGTTGTCTTGTGCCATTCCTAGTCCAATCAAAGCAGGAATATTGGCCTTGCTCTCTTTTAAAAGTTGAGTTGGGAGTTCTACAATTTGCTGATCTGCAGGAATGCCTTTTAGTAAAATTGGTACCATTCTTCCATCTGGGTAGATATTCGCTTGGCGAATTAAAACGGGAGTCAAATGAGCTTCTTTTTCATATTTTCCATGTCCACTCTCGATGGTAAAAGGATCCAGTTTGTCGTAAGCAGGGTGAATTACTTGCCCTTGGGCAAATTCCCAATTGACCTGATCTCTAATCCCTTGATATTCCCAGCCGGTGTACATACTATTGAAAAACAAAATCATGACAAACGCTAAGGAAAGAGTGGTAATAGTGAGCCAAGTTCTCAAGCCAGAACTGATGATGTTTCTGAACGCCAATCGAAAACTCAACCCTATGTTGTATAAAGTATCCATCTTCTATTTTGTTTCGTCGTTCTTTACTTTTCCATCTTCCAAAGTGATGACTCTTCTGAGATATTCTATTACTTTACTATCGTGAGAAGAGAACATAAATGTGATGCCCAATTCTTCATTCAGTTTTTTTAGAATATCCATGATCTTGTAAGCATTGGTGGAATCTAAGTTTGCCGTCGGCTCATCTGCTAATACAATATCGGGCTTCTTTACGATGGATCTTGCTATGGCCACTCTTTGTGCTTGTCCGCCTGAAATTTGAGAAGGTTTCTTATTTGCTATATCTGATAACCCTACCCAATCCAAGGCTTGCATTACAGCTTCTTTTCTTTCTGCTTTTGATTTCTTTTGTAATAGTAAAGGGAACTCTACATTTTCAAAAATGCTGTAAACTGGAAGTAAATTATAGCTTTGAAAAATAAAACCTATATGTTCGTTTCTCAATAAAGCCGACTCTGCATCTGATTTTACAGCAACGTTTTTTCCACTGATTAAGATTTCTCCTTCTGAAGGAATATCTAATGCTCCAATGAGGTTTAATAAGGTTGTTTTTCCTGATCCACTAGGCCCAATTAGGCCTGTAAATTCACCTTTCTGTATTTTCAAATTAATGTTACTCAAAGCTGTAAACTCTGTTTCTCCTACCGGAAAACGCTTGGTTACGTTTTGAATTTCGATGATGTTGTTTGTATTCATATTAATATGGTTTTGCATTTATTCATTTTTGAGGTTAATGGTTTAATACAGCCATTAATCGTACCCCGAAACCTGGAGTAAATTGGTTTAAATCATTTGTGGCGATGGGTGAGGATATATCTGTTGTGGGATTATAATAGATCATAAAATATCCTGTCCACAAATCGAAATCATGATTATAAGTCGTGAAAAAACCTGTTCCGCTATTGGTCCAATCTCGATACACCATCACGGATATGTTATCAAAATATGATAGCGGATAATTCATCGAAATTGCCGTGGTATTACCTTTGTATTCAGCGTTATTAAACTCTTCTCCGTACCAGGTAAAAAGATGTTCTCCTACTACATTTAGCCCACTTCCAATTGGTAACGTATAATCCATACCAATGTCCAATAGTGTTTGATTTGTGAGGATTCCTACATTTTTATTGGTTTTGGTATAAGTACCTTCAAACCAAACTCCGAGTAACAAATCCCATTTCCCATCAACCCCAATTCTATTTTCAGGTGTTTCGATGTACATGGGATTATCTGCATTCCATCTTGTATCTAAAACCGCTTTTCTATGATGGTATGAAAAAGCAATTTCCCCTTTTGGTGTAGGCAACTGCACTCTACCACCTAGTTCTGGAATGTCTTTTACGGATTGTAATGCGTCATATCCTCTTTGCTCCTCATTTCCATACAAAGCCCAAAACCAAATATTGGCGTTGTTCTTAAAATAATATCTCGCTAAGGCAGAATAGACACCATTGGTCAAACCCAGCGGATCTCTAGGGTCAATTTGGTTGAACCATTGCATTGGTCGCAATAAAGTAGAAGATCCAAAATCGATTTTCTGAAGTCCCACTCTTATTTCACTATTGCCATGTGCATAACGTACCCAACCCCTGTAAGGTAAAACTGTTCCATCCCAAACCGGTGTTCCATTTGCATACTGGACCGATCCGTAAATATTGGCTGAAGCAAATGCTGAAAAGGAATTCAAAGAATCAAATTGATGCTCAAATTTTACTTCAGGAATATAACGTCCACCACTCCATAAATTGAGTTGTTCCGCTTCTGGGGAGTAAGTTGTAAAACCCACCAACATACCATTAAAATCAAATTCAGATTGCCCGTAAATGGTATTAGACAATAAAAGCAAAAATAGGATTTGAAGCTTTTTCATTAGTTTTTATTCTTGGGGACCATATATACCAAAAAAATAAAAGTTGATGATACCTCTCGTAACATCTTCCGAAGACTCAAACAGCGCTATATTTTTAGGGTCTTCAATAAATGCCTGCATATGATCGAGCATTGCCAACATAAGTTCAATACTTAAATCTTGCCTGATTTCTCCGGAAGCTCTTGCTTTCATTATTTCCTGCACAAACAAAGACCTTCCCTCATGTTGCATATCTTGCAACTCTTTCATCACCTCCACCTTTCCATTGAACATTTGAAGAAACTCTTCTAAAAATATCTTACTCATACTTTTAGAATACTCTATTTTCATCTCAGTCAATCTCAAAAGGGTTTCTCTAAATGAGGTACTTTGCTCCACAATTGTGTTATACTCCAACATAGAGGTATTAAAAAGATTACGGATTATGGTTAATACTAAATCTTCTTTATTACTAAACTGACGGTAAAATGTCATCTTAGAAACTCCTGCTGTCTCAAAGATTTCATTCACACTGACCTTCTTAATTCCTTGTGCGTAAAAAAGCTCTTGTGCCGTTTTTAATATTTTATCTCTCGCCTTCAATGATGTTACTTTTTTTAAATATGATACCAATATAGTAACATTTATATTAATAAGTAACATTATTGAAGAATTTATTTTTGAGAAAAAATCATAAAAAAAGCCCATGAATTTTCATCATGAGCTTTCTCTGAAATTTTACTGCAAATTACTATCGAATAACGGTGAGTGAATTCGCATCTCTATGAATACTACCATCGAGTTCACTGACATAATCCATCGTATAAGTATATACACCACCTGGAACAAGTTTGCCTCTATACATACCATCCCAACCGTTTCCTTCTTGTCTCGCCTCACTGGAATCTTTGTATTCTCTACTGAAAATGATTTCCCCCCATCTGTTGTAAATATTCAATTTGATATTAATTGCATATCGAGATCGTATGAGGAACTCATCATTTAAACCATCACCATTTGGTGTCATTGCTGTTGGTGTAAATAATTGAGGCGGGCATAAATCCACAACATTAATAGAGGTATACAATTCACATTCTGTTTCATAAGTTGTATCAATAATCCTTACTTCAAAAGTGCCTTGATCGTCTCTTTTTACAGTTTGAGTTGTTTCACCCGAATCTTCCCAATAGTAAACAAAATTGTCGCCCCCTGGAGCCGTAATTTCAATTTCCCCTCCTGTTCTGAAACAGAAAATTGTATCTGAAGTAGCAAACTCAGGTGGATTATCTCTTACATAAAGTGTATAGGCTCTAGAGAAAGTACATTCCTTTCCGCTGATATGTCTTACGGTATTTGTCACAATATATTCTCCTGGGGTTGAAACATCAATAGTTGGTGTGTTTTCTCCCGTTGACCAAACAAAACTTTCTACCGTTCCTTCATACTCACCAATACTTCCATCTAATGTGTATTCCTCTCCCAAGCAAATTTGAATTTCTGTTTTCTCATCTTCAATTTCAGGAATCACGAATACGGTCACCGAATCATAAGCAATACAACCATGTTCATTGGTCACTTTCACTCTATACATGGTGTCTTCTGTAGGGCTTACGTTTATCTTTTCTGTAGTTTGAGAAGTAGTCAACCATTCATAAGCAACTCCTCCACTAACGGTCAATTCTGTACTGCTTCCCTCACAAATATAGATGTCCTCGGAAATTGTAATTTCAGGCAATTCGTGTACTGTAATAGAAGCTTGATAGTGCGTTGCACAACCATTTTCTGTTGTTACTTCTAAATAAATATCATAAGTACCAGCCTCTGTATATTGATGGGAAGGTGAAATTTCAGTACTTGTATAATTTGGTGTTGTTCCATCGTAATTAAAGTCCCATTGTACAGATTGAATTCCTGCATTATCACTGCTGATTAACGTTCCATAGTAAGTACTTTCATTAATAAACTCAGCAAAATCATAACGGCAAATATTGTCAACCGTGAACTTTGTATCTACTAAATTATGAATTTCGACATCTGAAGAGAATACTTCTGAAGGACAACCGCCAATTGGCTGAACGATCAGTTGTACAGGATGCGTACCATGATCAGGGAAATCATATGATAAAGAAGGTTCTGTTGTGATGAACTCTCCATACTTTCCAAGATCCCAAATGTATTCAGTTGGTAAGTCTTCATGATCACTTGTAGATCCCGAAGCATCAAAAAGAGTTGTCTCTCCCAAACATACAGGACTTGCTGTAAAATTAGCTATAGTTACAGGAGTGATTACCTCAATTGTAGAAGTAGTTTCACATAAAGTTGGATGTGTATTATCCACTATCGTAACGGTATACATTCCAGGGTCATTTACCTGAATAGATCTTGATGTTTGATTGTTATCCCATAAGTAAGTGAAATTACTTCCTGCGGGGGCTGTTAGCGTTAAGGCACCTTTATCAAAACAAAAAACGGTATCAGCACTTAGCATTCCTGGGTTTTCTCTAAAAATCACCTCGATGTCTTTCGTGAACGTACATACCTTTCCAGAGCTATGAGTCACTGTGTTAGAAACTGTATAGGTAGCACTTTCAGTTACTACGATAGACTGCGTAGTTTCTCCTGTGGACCAAATAATATCTTCATTCGTGTCAGGGTAATCAATTAATTCAGCATTTAAAGTAATTGATTCTCCCTCACAAGCTTCAAAGAAAGTAGTTCTTTCATCAAAAGAAGGGATTACATAAACCATAGTAGAATCATAAGAGACACAACCATGTTCATTGGTCACCTTTACTTTATACATTGTATCTTCAGTAGGGTTGACTTGAATTTTATCTGTCGTTTCCGATGTTGTAATCCATTCATATGCCACTCCGCCACTTACAATCAACTCCGTCATATCACCTTCGCATATATAAATATCATCTGAAATAGCGACAGTTGGCAACTCATGTACTGTGATAGAAGATTGGAAATTAGTAGTACATCCATCCTCAGTAGTGATTTCAAGATAGATATCAAAAGTTCCCACTTCATTATATTGGTGAGAAGGTACTATATCACTGTTTGTGAAATTAGGTGTGATACCATCATAATTAAAATCCCATTGTACGGATTGGATGCCTGTATCATCATTACTAATCAAGTTGCCATAAAATGTACTCTCGTTAACGAAATTAGCAACATCAAATTGACAGATATTTCCTACAGAAAATTTAGTATTCACAATATTATGTACAACAACTTCTGCAGAAAAAACTTCTGAAGGGCACCCTCCAACAGGTTGCACTGTAAGCTGAATAGTGTGACTTCCATGATCAGGGAAGTCATAGCTTAAATTTGGTTCAGTAGTAGTTATAGTTCCATATGCTCCCAAATCCCAGATGTATTCTGTTGGAACTTCAGGTCTATCGGTTGTTGAGGCTGATCCATCCATCACGGTAGTTTCCCCTAAACATACTGCGTCAGCTGTAAAATTAGCTACCGCTTCAGGAGTAATCACTTCAATTGTGGAAGTAGTTTCACATAAAGTTGGATGTGTATTATCCACTATCGTGACCGTATAAAATCCTGGAGCTGTTACTTGGATAGATTGAGTTGTTTCCGCGTTATCCCACAAGTAAGAAAAATTACTCCCTGATGGTGCTGTTAATGTAAGCGGACCACTGTCAAAACAGAATACAGTATCTGCTTCAAGTTCCCCAGGGTTATCTCTAAAAGCCACTTCTATTTCTTTTGTAAAGGTGCATGACTTTCCTGAAGTATGCGTCACTGTATTAGAAACTTGGTAAGTCCCTCCTGTTGTCACCACAATAGAAGAAGTAGTCTCTCCTGTAGACCAAAGTATATCTTCACTTGTTTCTGGATAATCAACCAATTCAGCATTTAAAGTAATGGACTCCCCTTCACAAGCTTCAAAGAAAGTCGTTGTCTCGTCAAATGCTGGAATGACATTCACTTTTACAGAATCGAACTCTACACAATTGTTTGCATTTGTTACTTGTACTTTAAATACAGAATCTGCGGTTGGTGATACTGTAATTTTATCTGTTGTTTCCCCAGTGCTCCACAAATACTTAACACCACCACTTGCTTCCAATTCTATTGACTCACCAAAACAAATCAATTGTTCATCAGTAATCACAATTTCAGGCAAACTATAAATTTCCACATCATGAATCACCGAATCTACACATCCGCTAAGAGAATAAACCTCTAGTTTTACTTTATGTAAACCCACAGCATCAAATGTATAATCTGGTGAAACATCTTCTACCACAACTTCTTTAGTGGGATCTCCATAATCAAAATACCATTTTACCTTTTGAATAATAGTCGGATCATCATTGACACTCGCACCATTATAGGTAGATTGATTTGTAAATGTATTTGTTTCTCCCAAACAGATATCTAATGTCGTAAATTGCACGATAGGCAATGGATTCACTACCACTGTTTTCTCTATCGTTGTGGAAGAGCAACTATTGTCAGAAGTAACAGTCAATTTAACTGTATAATCATCTGCTGTTGGTAATTGAATATTAATGACAGGCTCTGTTGTTAAAGAGTCACCCCATGTGCTTACTTCCCAGAAATATGAAGTGATATTTCCTCTAGTGTAATCTCCAAAATCACTCAGAGAACCGTCCAACACCAATTCTTCACTAATACAAATTGGATTAAAGTCATCTAGCTTCGCAATGGCTTGTGGTTCATAAACTACTTTGAAAGTATCAGAACGTACCGCTACAGTTTCAGACAAGGAATTCGTAGCATCAATCTTATCTACATAGTCTGCCTCAATCCATGATTTGATAATGTATGTTCTTCCTTCCTCTAAATCTGGATCAATAGTAAATGGATTCCCATCTTTTCCATATGTAAAAGTAACTTCATCAGAGGTTCCTCCATTTGAAGCATTTATGGCAACATCGTCTACATACCACTGGTAAAATACTTCAGCATTATAACTGTATGTAACAGTATCTTTATTTGCTGGTGTAAATGTTGGATCTGATACATTTAAAATTGTATCTCCCTGTGTTATACACCTTAATATATCTGTAATTGTCCTTTCAGGGTCCCTCAATATTACAATATCTCCTTGGGTATTGGCAGGGTAACTACAACCTTGCTCATCTTCGAAAATTACACCTGGTGTTGCTCTTCTATCTTCATTAATTACACTATCGTATAAAAATGTAATTGTATTCCCTACTAGCTCACTTCTACCATCACCAGAAAACCAACGATAACTAATGTCTCCTGAATTGACACTGACATAGGATGGTGTACCTTCAAAAGTAGAATTAAACGGTGCATAACCAATCTTCTTACTGATTGTAAAATCACCCCTCACACCACCTACTGTTATTTTTTTAGGATTTGAAGTCGTTCTACAACCTTGTGCATCTTCCGTCATTAAAGTGATTTCAAAATTTCCAGCTTCGAAATAGTAATCCAGCTTACCATTATCTGTTTCTATTGTAGCATCTGCATCTACATCACTTGTAATTACCCAAAACCACTTACTTATTGCTATTTCATTTCCATCTACGTCTGTTCTTGGTGTTGAATTTCCTGCTGAGTTGTCAGCATTGTCAGTGAAAGTGATTGAACCTCTACATGGCATAGCATAATCATCTCCAACAGGTACAAGCTGGGTGGCTGAAGGTGTATAATCTGCCTCTGAAAAAGGTAATGTAGGCACATCAATATCTAAGGTATCAGAAATACTACAGCTATTTGCATCTTCTACTGATAAAACCACTTTACCTATTCCTGATGGCAAGTTATTAATGATAAACTTCACATTATAACTTTCACTTTTATCTTCCGTATAATCCGTAATTGCAGTCTCTGTACCTGAAGCATCTAAATGCACTAAGGTATAATCCCTACTTTGTGGATTTTGTAATTTGGACCTATCAAGTTTTGGATCTAACGTGGACACAACCTTATCACAGTCAAAGAAATAAGTCATATTATCGCTTTCCGTCCCAAAATCAATTGTGGGTGCTGTTACTCGAACTCTTATTTCTTTGGTATACCCACACACATTTGTATCTGTACTATCCAGCACTGCTGAAAAATAAACTCTATACCTATTATTTTGGTTGTTTCTTGGTGAGACAAAATTATAAATGATACTTTCCGTAATAGCTGTAGGATCATTTCCACTTTCTAATAATAATGGTGTACTTCCATCACCATACACTTCCCATCGCCATCTGAAATTTGGCACTTTTGTAAGATCGCCTAAAACTTCAGCATCTACTGAAAAAGTTTGTGAAGATGGAATACCTGTATCATTCAAACAAATTGATGTCACGCCAGTCATATCAGACACGGTTAAGTCAATGACATGAATACCACCTTTACTTTCTGTAAATTCACAGCCACCTTCATTGAAAGTCACTTTAACTGTCGCCTCGTATTCTCCTGTTTCTGTAAATGTAATTGAAGGATTTGCCTCAGTGATTGGATCATCTGGAAAAACATAATCAATACCATCTTTTTTAAATGTCCATTCAAATGTTGCATTTCCATCATTGATGCCTGCTCCTGGAGAAAAAGTGATAGTTTCATCTTTACAAACCAAATCCTTACTAGAAATATCTACAGTTGGTTTTGCTTCAGGTGTAATCGCATCTGTGAAAACGTCCTCACAAGTTGCCAGCATGGCTGTAAGAGTCACTGAATAATTTGAGCCACTTGTTAAGTTCACACCAATTTTATCCGATAGATAAAATTTATTCATATCTGTAGTGGAGAAATTATAAGTATTTCCTCCAACATTGACTTCCCAATCAAAAGTCATAAAGGCAGGGTCACCTTCTGAAATATTATTTATTGCCAGTGTATTGATATCGCATTCGTCTTCTAAATAGAATTCAAATTCTGCTCTTGGTGGTTCCACTGTAATTTGATGAGTTGTGATGAGACTTTCACAACCATTGTAGATTGCTCTTAACGAAACATCATAATCACCAGGTGCATAATTGGTATAAATGTTACTACCATGGTAACTATTAACCCATCCTCCACCATAATTCCATTGGAATTCAATTTGTGTAGGGTCAATTCCTAAAGCCACAAGGTCTGTTGTGTTTGTAAAAGTCGCAGGGTTTTCATCGTCATTACAAATTGGGTTTTGGTCAATATCAAAAGTAGGAGTTATAATCGTACCAATAAGTACCGTAACTTCCGTCACTTCAGGATTAGGATTACAACCGTCTAAATTTTCCACTTCATATTGAATTGAATAAGTTCCATGATCATTGAATGTATAATTCAAATCATTGGTAAAATATTCTTCAGGAGTTCCCCCGTCTTTTATCACAGACCATTTTACATTTTGCAATTCTGCATCTGTAAGTGTTCTTCCAAAATGCGTAACTGTGGCGGTGAAAGTAGAATTAAAACCTTCACAACCCTCATATCCATTACTACTTGTGATTGATGCCAATAAATCTTGTGATTGAACAGTAATTTGGTCTAATGTACATTCAATTCCATTTCCTGAGGCTACTAATTCAATTGTTTTTTGATTTTGATCTGAGTAGGTAAAAATTGGATTAGTAGCACTTGGTGTTTGTCCATCACTACTTCTCCAACTAAGTGTATACCCAGCAGGTAAATCTGATTCATTGACAATGGATAGATCAACACCATAGGTATCTTCACAGTATTCCGTTTTAGCATCAATTGCTATAGTTGTGGGCAATAGATCTGGGATTGAAATTGTCTCTGTATCATTACATCCTTCAAAGTCGGCTTCAATAGTAATATTTTTACCACCATCAGTAAAGGTCCTATTTATGGTTGACGGTAATTGACTTGTAATTGAAGTTGGAACACCATCTTCTGTTATAATCCAAGTGATATCTTGACCATTAAGTTCAGAGGGTAAGTTGGAATTCAGTTGAATAGTATAGGTATCACAAAAAGTGGTTGGTAATACTACTTCAAAAAGATCTTGAGAAAGGTTCAAATTTACATAAGCATTCTTGGTCACTGTACAACCATTTTTTTCACCAGAAACAGTAATCGTATAGCTATCAGAAGCTGCATCTGTAAAAGTATGACTCACTGCATTTCCATTGACTTGAGCAGAACCATCACCAAAGTCCCATGTATAAGTAATTCCTGTTGTTGACTCTGATATAATTGAATAATTCTGTGAAAGTGAATTGCTACAACTTTGAGCAAAATCTGGATCGATTTCAAAGTCGAAGTCTTCGATGATTTCAATAGTTTCAATTTTCTTTACATCAACAATACACCCTTCCACAGTGATTCCCTCCATCACTACTTCATAAGTTCCGGCGGTATTAAAAGTATAAGTTCCACCATCTGCTATTTCTGCTCCAAGAGCATTAATTAAAAACCTCAATGATTTATATTGGTAACTGTCTTTTGAATTAAAAGTGACTGTAGTACCTATACAACCTTCGTAGGTTGACAATTCAAAATCTGCCGATGTTGGTGTACCTATAACCTCCACTGTAGCTGTCACAGTCGTTTCAACTCCACCTTCCAAATAGATAGCCGAAATAGTATGTACACCTTCTGTTGGAAAAAGGTATTTTGGGCGTTCTAAAGTGATTTTATTTCCTTCTATCAACCAATAATCAACTGTTTTCCCTTCCAGTCTAAATTCTCCACTGACCCTATTACAAGCTTTCAGTACATCTCCACCACTTAGATTGTAATCATTTTTATCTTCATCATTAGTTACCCATATCTGCTGTGCAAAGGACTGCCCAGAGCAATAGAGTAAAATCAATAATGTTAGTATAGTGTAAATCTTGTTCATCGTCATTTAATCCATTAAGTGCTATAAACTAGGTACTGGACATTTATCAGTTGGTCCGTTGATGTTGTTTAATTTCTTTTTCTTCTTTCTGTAATTCGGATAGAAATTGAATTGGTAACGAAGAGATATTTCATGTGAACTCCCTTCGGATACTCTCAATCCACCAATCGGTAGATCAAAACTGTAACCTAATAGCAGTTTTTTCAGTTTTACTCCACTCATAAATACAATGGCGTCATGATTAAATGTATTAGGGTCTTCGTTGTCTTTCAAAATCAACCCTCTATACCATACACCCACTACTATGGGATTATAATCCAAATTGACACCTGTACTCAATTGATCTTGTTTACCTTGAGATTGATAATGCATCATAAAACTGACAAACTTATCATCATAGTTGGCTACACTACCATGCCATCTGTAAGTCAATGGAATTCTATACCCCGCCTGCATTGAAAAACGCAAAGGCAATTGATCCGTTCCTTGATTAAACTTAGTAATAGAAGGTTGGTTAATATGATAAAATGAAAGACCAAACCACATATCCTTGCCGTAAAAAATAGTTCCTGCTGAAAAATCCGGATAGATATTCGATTCACGGTCTACTCTATCTTGAGTGGGATCACCTGTTATACCATCATCATCAATTTGATCACCAAAAAGTAATTTGTAGAATCCTAAGGAGGACTGTTCAAATCCTAATTGCAACCCAAAACTCAATGTATAATCTTTGGTTACTTTTACTTTATAGCCTCCTGTTGCATTAAAGACCAAACGATCTACTATTGCACCGCTTTTTTGTGCCATAAGATCCTGCTGAATTTGTCCGCCTATAGAAATATGTCGATTGGCTAAAGGTGCATCAAAACCTCCAATAAAAGTCATATAATTGGAAGGTACACCAGTCCATTGATTTCTGTAATTTATGTTGGCTCTTCCATCTCCTGAAGAACCTACTAAAGCAGGATTCAAGTACAATGGTGCGGCATAGTACTGTGAAAGCTGTGCGTCTTGTCCAAATACCTCTGTAAACAGACAAAATTGTAAAATCAAACAGATTAGATAATATCGGTAGTAAGAATTATTCAATTTGAGGAGTGGAAGAATTTCATCAATTAAAAAAAGTACAATAATTTATTAGCATTATTCAATATTTTTAAATGCAATTCCCATACCTAAATGACTATATCACTAATAACCAATAAAATAAACATCACTTAAACACATTTACACTTTGTTAAGCGTTTTAATAATTTTACTGTACAAGGATATTCTTTAAAAAGTGGTGAAAAGTTTACCTACAAATAGATTAGAAAAATAAATAAAGAGGGAAATGACTAGAGGAAAATATTGGACAAAATAAAACCCCTACAACAAAAGTTATTGCAGGGGAGTATTACTTTTTTTAGATATTTTTCAATATCTATGATTCTTTACCCAATTTGAAGTTATAAAAATTATATGAATAATAAAAAAAAAATTACTACTCACGCTTTATACAACTCCTATCAAGCTGAAAATCAATATTATTATTTTGACTTAATTTTTGTATTACTTTCTCTAAAATAAGCCGAAATTCCTAGAATGATCACCATTGCTACCACATAGTAAACAAAGGTTGGAACCGGAACTGGATCACCTGTAGCGTAACTATGCAAGCCAGTCAAGTAGTAATTTACACCAAAAGATGTCATTACAATTGATGAAAAGGCCACCAAACTACTTAGGTTGAAAATATATGTTCCTTTTAATGCTGGCACAAGTCTTAAGTGCAACACTACAGAGTATACGATTACTGAAATCAGTGCCCAAGTTTCTTTTGGATCCCAGCCCCAATAACGTCCCCAAGATTCATTCGCCCAAACACCTCCAAGGAAGGTACCAATCGCCAACATATATAAACCTATTGTCATTGATAACTCACTTATGTAAGTCAATTCTAAAATAGGGTTCTTGAATTTATTATTTTGGATCACCATAAAGATCAAATTAATAAATCCGAGCAATGCAGAAAGTGCTAATGGTGCATAGCTACTTACAATAATTGCAACGTGGATTTTTAACCAATAGGACTTTAATACTGGTACTAAGTTGGTGATCTCTGGGTTTAACCAATCCAAGAAACTCACAAATAATAATGTACCTCCAAACAATGATACCAATGGCATGATAAAATCACTCTTTCTATAGAAGATAAATCCAAACAAGAATAATGACCAAGCCACAAGGATCAACATCTCATAACCGTTTGTCCAAGGTGGATACTGAGCAATATACCATCTCAAACCTAAGTTGAATGTAAAGGCTAAGAAGGCACTAAATCCAATGCCAATACCCGCTGTATAAGCCAAACGAACGCCTTTGTTCGTGTAGAATACCTTTAACAAAGCGAATACAAGCAGATAAACACCTAATAACCAATAGATAGGAAACAGGTTGTTAAAGATATTCAATTTATTGTAAGACAACTCCCACTTTATCGCATCATCAGAGAGGTAAATGTTTTCACCCATCACTTTTTGGAAAGTTCTTACATATTCCAAATTTGTATTCGGTTCAGTCCAATCTCCAGATTCTCTTGATTTCAAGATTTCCATATAATAAACTCTCATGATATTTCTCACAAAAGCCGAATCTTCTTCAGCAAACGGGGTACCTACGAAGTTTGGATTAAACCAGTTGTTATCAGGATCATTAGGTGCTGGAAATACCTTTAAGTAATTCCCTGATAAACCTTGGAATAAAATATTAAAACGCTCATCTACTTTAATAACCTCCTTATCCAATTCACCTCTTTCAGAAGGCTTTTTCTTTTGTGCCTCATCCACCATGCCTCTCAAAAGATAATCACCTTCATTGTTAATCAAATCATCAAATGAAACTAGATCTGAAGATTTCTTTTGGATACGTGTGAAAATGGCTCCACCTGCATCTTTGTCAATTTTAATCAAAGGTGCAGTTTGCCAGAATGCAGGATCAATATGAATTGATAAAAACACTTGATCATTGTTCATCTTCTCCTTTGTACCATCAGCTTTTACCAATGTATAAGAAGACTTACGTGTTAACTTTCTTAAGAACTCTGAACTTAATGTATTGATAGGTTTTAATCTGCCGTCCATATCCTGAACTAACAACCTACCAAAGTTTTCTGCATGATCTTTATCTATATATTGAGATCTTGATTGAACCTCTATTCTGTGTTGTTCTAACTCCTCTTCAGTTTGAGCGAATGATTTATTAGCTCCAAATCCTAAAAGCATGGCCAATAGAATTACGAAATTCTTTTGCTGTGCTTTCAATTTCGAAAGTTTTCCACTTACAATTCTAAAGCGAGATTTCTTTTCAAAGAATGAGAATAGCATTCCTAACGTCATTAATGTGTAACCAATGTAAGTTATAAAAGTACCTGGTCTATCTTGGTTTACTGATAAAATCGTTCCCATTTCATCTTGATCAAATGAAGACTGGAAAAAACGGTAACCTTTGTAATCCAATACATTATTCATGAAAATGGTATAAGGGAATGTCAAGTCACCATCTTGAACAATCACTTCACTTGAATACGCTGAAGGATTGTCAGAACCAGGGTATTTTTCCATCTCAAAATTATTTAAGAATAATGAGAAAGGAAGTTCTGTAACCACAGCACCATAAGACAATTCTATGTGGTAACCACCAATGTGTACATCTTTAAAAGGAGTCACTACACCTTCTAAGCTGGCTAAAATGACTTCTTTTGTTTCACCGTTTACACTTACATCTACAAAAAGTAAATCAGCTGCTTGAGCTTTCATCTTTTTTGTGGTTGCAGAAGAATATCCTAATTTCATTCCATCGTGAATGTCCTTAATTACAAACTTTAATGTGCCCATTGTATACAAGGCTTGCTGTTGTAATTTTTCTTCTGTTTTGGCAGGTGTAGCACCACTTTGTTGACTTGCCATAATGAAGTACGACATTCTTTCAGGGCCAATAACAGAATAATCGTTAGAAGTTTCTTTGATATTAATGGCTCCTTCTTTGTAATTATCAAATGTTACTTCCTGACCAGATAGAAACATACTTTTTCCTTTTTCAAGGAAAACAGAAGTTCTTCCACCATCAGTACTTGTCACAATTTCAATTACGGCATCGCTTACCTCACCTTCTATAATAGATTGCACTGCATCTGGTACAAAAGAAGTGGGTTTGACGATAATTTCATCTTGTTTGTTGGTGTTTTCCCATTCAAAGTTGGGTTGATGAAGTTGAGTGAAAATACTTTTTCTTTTTAGCTCTTCATTCATTCCATTTCCGTGGATGTGAGCCTGAAAGTATCTTTCGAGAGAGATAATTTGATTACTGCTAGCACCTTCGCGTATTCTGATATTTCCTTCATATCCGAAATATCTCGTTACAAAAGCGCCTAAAAGGATAATGATAAAAGCAACATGGAAAGTTAGCACACCTAATTTTTCCACACGTAGCAATTTGTATTTAAAGATGTTACCAATGAAATTCAATCCTAATAATGCTTGTACAATTTCGAACCAAGTAGCATTGTATACCATCTCTCTAGCAGCAGGGGTGCCAAAATCATTTTCTACAAATGTGGCGTAGGCCATAGCAAACCCGTAGATCAATAAGCAAACCAGAGTAAGCTTATTAGAGAATAAGAATTTAAATATTTTTTGCATGCTTAAAATTAATACATAGACTATTTTAAGTCTAATATATTGGATAAAAAAATGCTGTTGTTGAGGAATGTTATATCCCCCTACAACAGCACTTTAAGTAAGTTTATAGTAGTATATACTACTTGCTAGATACAGTTTCTACACCATAAGCATCTTCACGAGCTTGAGCTTCTTTTAACCATTTAGGAAGAACGTTCTTCTTGAATGTTTCTTTTTCAGCCTCTAATTTCTCCATATCTAAACCGATATATTTTTGAGCTTTCGCTTTCGTATCGATATCTGGGTAAGGTACTTCACCTTTGAAACCAAGATCGCTTAATAAACGAGCTAATTTGATACGAGCTTCTTGCGCTTTGTCAGTACCAGTGTTTACAATTCTACCCACCTCAACTGGCGCGTGGAATGAACCACCGTGTGACGCTACTGCATAATCCCATCTCCATTGTGCGTGACGGATATCCATTTGGATAGGCTTCATTTGCTCTGGAGTTGCTCCTAAGTCTAACGCTTTTTTCGCTTCAACGTGAGCTCTAACTAATAATTTCTCTAAACGCTTCGCACCTTCTTTGATTTTTCTTTGGTTTGAATAAACGTTCTCCACCAATTCTTTCTCTTCCTCACGGTGACAAACCTGACATGAGTTAGCTGGGTTTGCTAAAGGAGATTGGATATGGTGATCAGTGAATTTTTGTCCACCTTCAGTTTTGTAAGGCATGTGACAGTCAGCACAAGAAACACCTCTCTTCGCGTGAATACCTTGCTCGTGGATTTCGTAACCAGGGTGTTGTGCTTTCAACATTGGAGTTTTTGACATACTGTGAGTCCAGTCAGAGAATTCGATATCATCGTAGTATTTCTCAGCATCGTCTACAGTTAAACCATTTTTCCAAGGGAAAGTCAAGTAAGGAACTCCTTTTTGAGGAACGTCTTTGTTGAAGTAGTATTCAACGTGACACTGTGCACAAACTAAAGATCTCATTTCTTGGTGAGATGCTTTAGAAATATCTTTACCCATAGACTCAAATGCTTCGATCAAAGCAGGTCTTGAGATTTGTAAAGCCATTGTTTCGTTGTTGTGACAATCTGCACAACCAATAGCGTTGTTGATTTCAGCACCTTTATCTGCCCATTTACCAGCATAGAACTCAGCAATACCGATCTCGTTCATTAATCTTGGAACGTCCGGAGATTTACAAGTCCAGCAAGTAGATGGCATAGGACCAGTACCAGGACCTGTAGGGCCACCTGTTCTTAATGTATTTCTGATATCCTCAACTGCATGTTGGTGACCTCTTGGTTGGTTGTAATCTTTAGAGAAACCGTAACCGGCCCAAAGTACAACTAACTCTGGAGTATCTTCTAACGCATCAGTAAGGATATTACCGTTGCTCATTGTTTTGAAAGTCTCCTCTTCTGTTTTAGTAAATGACTGGTATTGACGAGGATAATTTTCTCCCCAAAGCTCGTTACGAGGTTCAAACTTTGTAACTTTTACTTTAGGTTGGTAAGCGAATTGTGACTCGCTTTTACGGTCAGCGATGTTACTCCCTAACATTGCTAAAAGGACCACGACTAAAAGAGTGGCAAAAAATAATAGCCAATTCTTCACTTTAGAACTCATAGAATTTATTTTTTATTATTTAAGGCGTCTTTCAGCCAGTTTGGTACAACATTTTTCTTAACATTTTGAACTGGTAGTTGCTCAATTCCCAGTCCAACAGAAGATAAACTTCTCACGCGTCCATGAGGAACTTCACGGTGGCATTCCCAACATGCTCTGTCCGTTCTATCATGGAAATTGGAAGGCACCCAGGCAACAGTCTTAGCATCAGTCACTTGATCACCGTGGCATCGAATACAATTTTGTTGAACTACCTCTCTGCCCGCCTCATGCATAATGATCGCTTGTGGCTCACCACGGGTAGTATAAACATAAGAGTGATACATGCCATCCTTAGCTTTGAAGTAGTATTTGGAAGCAAAACTGTCTTGAGGAACATGACAGTCGTTGCACGTAGCTCGTTCTCGGTGTGAGCTATGCTTCCAACTCTCGAATTGAGGAGTCATAACATGGCAATTGACGCATGTTGTAGGGTCATCTGAGAGGTAAGAATCTACACGAGCAATATGTGCTGTATAGAGTGCCAAACCCACAATAGCCCCTACTAAAACAAAGACGACAGGTTGCCATTGCTTAGGAGGTATTAACTTGTTAAACATAAAAGATAATTCTCTTCATTTATTTGTATTGAATACTTACAGTAGCTTTTTTAACATATCTACGTAACAAATATGTATAATCCTTTTCATTATTTTTAGATTTAATATCATCTTTTTTTAATATAGAATGATTCTAAAATAGAGCTCTAAAAAGGGTGCTTAAAGTCCTGATTTTACATGACTTACATCACTACTTACAGGTTACTAAAGTCACTATTAACGATATTTGTAAATGATGTTATTGGCGTATGAACCAAATAGTGGTTTTGTAACATTTATTTACATTTATGTAACAATTATATAGTATGTGAGCTTAGTCACATTTCAATGAGTAATTTTTGTGGTATATTTGTTGTAACGTGAATCAAAAAAGAACAAACCATGAAGAAAATTTTATTAACCATTTTCGTTTTTTTATCCTTAATAGGACTAGTTTCTGCACAAGAAAATAAAGAAGTCCCTAAAATAACGGATAAAGTGAGTAACGAAGGATGGACAAACGATGCCAACGAAGCTTTTCAATTAATGGAAAAGGAAAATTATCCTATTTTATTAAACTTTACAGGAAGCGATTGGTGCGGTTGGTGTAAAAAAATTAAATCAGAAATTTTCGATACAAATGAGTTTAAAGAATGGGTAAAAGAAAACAATGTCATTTTGCTTGAGCTTGATTTCCCTAAAGGAATCAAACAAAGTGACCTATTAAGATCCCAAAATCAATATTTAGCTCAAGAATTTCAAGTCAGAGGGTACCCGACTATTTTCATGATTAAAGACAAGAAAATGATTCAAACGGGTTATGTAAAGGGCGGTCCTGCAAATTGGATTGAAAGTATTGAGAAAGACTTCGCGAATTAATTTTTATTACGAAAAAGTTATTCTCTGAATAGACATATTATAAAGCTACCTCATTGGGTAGCTTTTTTTTTACCAAAAGCCCAAATTCATCACGAATTACATTTCACTACATAAAAACTACAATTCACTACATCTTATTTTTTTGCTCTTATTACTTCTATTACTATTGTGACATCAACATTCTACTAGTGTCAAATTAATATAGTAAACATGAAGAATTTTTTTAACAACATATTATTTTCAGTATTCATCTATCTGCTGACTTCATTTTCACCAATTAGTGCTCAAATTAAAGTCATTGAAATTCCTGGTACAGATAGTACTATTGTCATTAATATTGAAGAAATAAAAGAAGAGGCCAAAAGAATAGCAAAAGAGGCCAAGAAAATTGCAGCTGAAGTACAGATTGAAGAAATGGAGGAGTTTATCAAAATCATGGTTGAAGCTCCTGAATTAGAAGACATTGACATTCAAATTGATCAGGAAGCTATTGAAGCTCAAATCCGCAAAGCAGAAGCTCAAATAAGAATGCATCAGGCTGAAATTGAAAGAGCCGCCAGAGAAGCTCAACGTCCTTACCATCGCATGGAATACACCAATTTTGTTTCTTCTTTCAAGTTAGATTACAATGGAAAAATTGAACTATCTGAAGATGAGGATGATATAAAAAGTATTTCTAAAGACGGTAAATTTATCATTTCTAAAAGTACTTTCGGCAACAAAAGAAAAGTGAGCATCAGACCTAATGCCAATGGTCAACTTGAATATAAATTCTATGTAGGCAATAGTGAAGTTCCCTATGATCCAGATGGAAAAAAATGGCTTTCTGATATTCTACCAGAAGTGATCAAAAGTTCTACAATTGCCGCTGAAAGTCGCCTTAATAAAAGAATGAAAGAAGGTGGTGTAGATAAAGCTTTGCGTTATATCAGTGAAATCTCAGGACAGAGTAATCAAGTCACTTTTTATAGATTATTAATCAGTAGAAAAGACATCAGTGCTGATGAGCTCGTCAAAATCACAAAAGATGTAACGAGAAATGTATCTTCTTCAAGTGAACTTTCAGATTATTTCAAAGAGAGCTTTGCTATTTATAATAACAAAAAAGGATTGTCCGCCTATTTTAATGGTATCAAAAGTATCTCTTCTTCTTATGAAAAAAGTGATTGTTTAACAGAGATTATTGAATCGAGTGATATAAGAGAGGGCTTTAATGAAAATCATTGGGAACAATGGCTAAAAGCTACTCAAACAATTACAAGTTCTTATGAAGCTTCAAAAACATTACAAGAAGCGTTTAACTATGATGCTTCTGGAATGCCCGCCAGAACGCTAGAGCAAACCATTAAATTAATCAGTTCTTCCTATGAAAAAGCCAACACTATTGAAGCGGCATTTTCTGAACAGAACCGTAAAAAATGGAGCGAAGATCAAAACAACGCCTTATTGTTTGCAGCCAAAAGCATCAGCTCTTCTTATGAATTAAAAAATACACTAGAAGAAGCACTAGAAAGCTGGAAGTATTGGTCTGAAGAAACGAAAAATATTTTCTTCCAAGTAGCCTCTTCTATTTCATCTTCTTCAGAAAAAGCATCACTTTTAAGCGAGTTAGAAGATTATAAAATTGAGCACAGAAGCAACATTCACAATTTTTATATGTCTATTAGATCAATAAGCAGTAGTTATGATATGGCAAGTGTTTTGGAAGACATTGCTTCATCTAGTCATTTCCATGAAGGACATTATGAAGAATACCTTAATGCTACCACACATATTTCATCTAGTTATGACATGAGAGATGCATTAGAAGAGATTGCTCCTTTTATAGCAAAGTCAAAAGATGATAGTCTAATACAGCTTTATAAAGAAAAAGTTAAACTGATTTCTTCTTCTCACGACAGAGAAAAAGCGATGGAGGCGTTAGAAAAATGAAAAATTTAATCCCAAATCTCATCTTCATTCTGTTAGGTACAAGCTTGTACAATTACTTCCTTTATGACCCGGAACCACAAGTTGCTCCTTATGTCAATGATATAAAAACGTTTCTTTGGTTTACATTGGGCACATCACTTTTCGTAATTGGCGGAGCAATTCCTAATTATTTATACAGAAACAAAAGTATTTTCTTTCAAGTAATTTCAAGAGGTATAGGATCCGTTGTAGTGTTTATTCCATTGTACTATACGCTAAGATATTATATGGGCAATAACCTAGAACCTATATTTATCTTTGACATCAGCACAAAAATAATCATTCTGTTCTCTGTACTTCTGATTGCCATTCTTGTGATAGAATTTCTTATGATTGCCTATCAGCAATATTCATCTCAACACATCTATGTCATACAAAACAAAAGGAAGGCTTCTGAATTAAGACTGGAAGCATTGAAAGATCAGCTGAGTCCTCATTATTTGTTTAATAGTTTAAATACTGTGGCGTATTTAGTAACAAGCAATGCTAATCAAGCTGAAAAATATATCAGAAGTATTGCCAAAACTTATCAATACGTGATGCGTTATGCGAATCAGCCTCTGATTTCAGTTCATGAAGAAATTCAATTGGTCAAAGCTTTTGCATTTCAACTAAAAACCCGTCACGGTGAAAGTGTTGCTGTTGACATTGATAATAACGTAAGTTTGATTGAAGGCAATATTCCTCCACTATCCATTCAAATGTTGGTGGAAAATGCAGTGAAACATAATGTTCTGTCCGACAAAGCTCCTGTTTTTATCAAAATAAAATATGATGAGCAATTAAAGTCGATAGTCGTATCGAACAACATTACCAAAACTCCTAGAAAAAGAAGTTCTACAAAAGTGGGACTAGAAAATATAAAAGAGAGGTATGCTTTGATGCATCAAAATCAAATTACCATTCAAAGTTTACCTGAAAAGTATACTGTCCAACTCCCACTTTTAAGCTCTTAATTATGTTACATCATATTTGGAATAAATCAGCAGTCTATTATAGAATCTTCTATCCATTTTTTTCAGGAAGTGTAACCTATTTTTTGTTATTACTTGTCTTCAATAGAATTGGTGAACTTTCAGATTCTTATTTCAGGGCAGAGTGGCTAGTATGTATTGTATTTGCCTATTTCTGGAATACCACTGTGCTTGTTTCTTCCAGATTTATTGGAAAAAAGATAAAGTTTATCTCCTCTATCACTGAGCAAGTCACCTATCATGTGATTGGAGTTGCAATCTGCAGTAGTATTGTGATTGGAATAGTCATCTATTTGTATTTTTACTACCTTATTGGCTACACAAGTATAGAGAACTTCTTGTCTGAGATGTACGTACTACAAGGACTATTTTTATTTCAAACTTTTATATATGAATGTGCTTGGTGGGGTGCAACTTTGATTGAATTGAAGAACGAAACAATCAATAAAGAGGAAGACAGAAGAGCTGCTTACATATCAAAAGAAATGCGTCTTTTTGCTGAAGACGCCAATCTTCCTTTGCTTTATGAAACGTTGGAGACCTTGATTGGGCTAGCTTACAAAAACCCTGATCATGCTGAAGACTATGCTGAGAAATTAGCCAAGGTTTACCGTAATACGATCAACAACCGCAAAGAAGAATTTGTATCAATCAAAGAAGCCGTCAAAACCACCAAAGATGTTGTTCAACTTTTAACTGATGCGAGATCAGGGGGATTGACAGCAGACTTTGATATTGATGAAAAATTGTCAGAAGAATTGGTTATACCACCAGTAATACTTTCCCGCTTAGTAGTCGCCATTGCAAGCGATCACATTGCTACTCCAATTCAACCTTTACATTTGAAATTCTATATAGAAGACGAGGCTTTACTTGTGGTAGCTCACAGCTGTAATGAAAAAATCGATAAGCCAGGATCAATGAACGAGATCATGCAGTCTTTGGAAGAAACTTTCCGAATTTATACCAAAACTCCTATCTTGAGAATCAAAAAAGGAAAGGAATGTTTAATTAAACTTCCAGCATTTCAGGTTGAAAATGAAAATTGGAAAAAAGACGGAGATGCCCAAGTCTCTACTGGTGATCAATCACTTTTCCAGTAAAAAACCACCAATTCAAATTAAATAACAACGAAATATGAAAGCCTTAATAATAGAAGACGAAAAACCCGCTCAAGCTAAACTGAAAAGACAACTCTCTAAAACTCCTTTTGATATTGAAGTTGTTGATACAATTGACAACGTAGAAGAAGCTTGTAGTTGGCTGGAAGATCATCAGGAAAATATTGATTTGGTATTTATGGATATACATCTAACGGACGGTATCGCTTTTGATATTCTTTCCAATGTTACAGTAACTACTCCTATCATTTTCACCACAGCATATGACGAATATGCACTAGACGCTTTCAAGGTCAATAGTATTGATTATCTTTTGAAACCTGTAGACTATGAAGCTCTCACTAAGGCTATTCAGAAACTTCAAGTTTTACAAAACAACCAAGATCATACTGCTTCAGGACAAATTGATGCACTTTTGGATACTTACAATCAAAAGTTCAAAAAACGTTTTATGGTTAGAGTTGGTGATAATATAAAAAGTATTCAAACAGACGAAATTGCCGCTTTCGGGGCTGAAAGTAGAGACACATTTTTATATACCACTGAAGGCAGACGCTATATTGTTGACTTCAAAATGGAGCAATTGGAAGAAATGCTTGACCAAGAGGAATTCTATAGAACAGGCCGTAGTTTTATCGTAAACAGAAATGCTATTGATAAAATCCAGAAGCATTCAAATAGCAGACTATTAGTCAATTTAAATATTGAAACACATAAGGAAATTATTGTAGGGAGAGATAAAGTGAAGGATTTTAAGGAATGGATTTCTTAATAACAATAAGTTAGATGGTTTGTGAAACGCAATGTATTTCGTCTCACAAACCACCATAAGAACCGTCAAGGAATATTCTACAAATCCCCTACAGTAAAGGAATCCAAAACATACTCTTTTCCTTCTTCATCCTTGACCACAACTTGCAATTGAGAAAAAGACTTTTCTAAAGCAATGTCAACATCAATACCTTTTAAAGGAGAGACAGCTTTCACCTTCATTTCCTCTATGATTTCTCCTTGGTCATTCAAAGCCATCAAGTACAAATCTCCTTTTATAAAAGTACCATACTGAGCAGTAATATGATTCGTTTGTTTATCAAAGTGAAGTTGTTTTGTGATTACTCCAGTTTCATTGACTGACAGTAGAGGTAAACTGAGCACTTTAGCGGCTGCATGAGTTTCCCTAAATATAACAGCTTCTTTTCCTTTTAATTTATAGATTGGAGTTTTCACTTCAGTTTCTAAGTAACCTGTGGCCATACCACTATTGAAAACTGCTATGTTCACCCCATGATCATATTCTAATTCAGGGTTATATTTCTCAAACGTTTTGACGAAGACTGTGTTTTCTAATTTATTAGCATAAGCAATCCATGATTCCGACGAGATCATATGGAAACCACCCATCAGATTATAATCAAAATGAATTTCAAAAATACCCGGGGCTACTTCACCTGTCCAATTTGTACCGATATTAAAGTACTTTTCCACATGTTCTGGGTTGTTTTTATCTAATGGGAAACGGTTTCTATTGACATATCTCCAATGAGATTCTGGAGTCACACCGATGTGATATTGCTCTCCGTCTTCCATTTTATATTTGGAGCTGAATGGAATATAGGCTACAAAATTTTCACCATCTTGTAGTTTTACATCCGACCAAGATTGATGCTGACTTGTCGTCATAATACCTCTGTTGATTGTCTCTTTTCCTACGTTCGTCAATGTGTGAATGTAATATACTTTGCTTGAGTTTTTCTCAATCATTAATGAGCGTTCGTAGGTAAAAGCTTCTTCTACTTTTGTGGGTTGTGTAAATGCTTTGTCCTTTGGGATCCACTTTGGGACTGGTAAATGCTGTTCTCCTGACTTTACCGTTATTCCCACTTTTCCATCTAACTTCTTTACACCAGTAATGGAATAGGGAGCATCGCCAATTGTTACAGGAGGTGGCCATCTTTTTGAGCGGTCCCCGTTTTTACCTAAAGCACAGTTCTCGACAGGAGTAGGCACCAATCGATACCCTCCAAAATTTCTCCATTCATTCATTTTCACCTTTTCAGAGTTGGAGTATTTCTGACCAAACTCCTTTGGGTTTATCCACAAAGATTGAATGTCTCCTAGATTGTACTCCAAGACTCTACCTGCAGCATCTGGAACGACCGCAAGACTAATAAACTCGTTGGTTAAAACGTAGGTTTCTTCCCACTTCCAACCTTTGTAATTGTCTACTTTCTCTATGGTCTGTGCGTGACTAAAGTGACAGCAAAATAACAGTAATAAAACATTTAAAATTGTTTTCATTGAGCAATTGAGATTTAGGTACCAAAACACATTTAAGTGAATTAGCACGATTGAAAAAAAAGTTCGAAAAGGGCCCAATTCATAAGAAAAGAGGCCCTTCTAAGCTATAATTAAGTCACACACATTCGTTCAAGTACAGAGTAGTAAGTATGATACTTACACTATTTTATATTTCTTTGAAATTGGCTTTGTTACCTTCCCAACCTTTATTGAACTGAACGATTAATTCTTCTACTAAGTCAGGTTGTTGTTTGGCAATATTCACCGTTTCTTTAGGATCCTTTTGATGATCGTATAATTCAATAAACAACGGTTCCTTGTCTTTATTTTTTCGATCTTTCCATAATACTAACTTGTAGCGTTGCGTTTTCATCGCATACCCCATCAAGTCATTTTCAAAAAACTTTCTATTCCATTTGTCTTTCATCACCGCCTTGATGTTGGCTTCCACGTCTTCAATCAACGGTCCAAAGTAAGTTTCTCTCATTCCTTTAGAAAGTGGATTAGCAGCCCATTCTCTTAACGCTGGATTAGGGAAAGCAGAGAATACTGCTGATTTCCATTCCATATTGGGATTCTCTAATAATGGAGCGAAAGATTGTCCTTCTAAATGTTCTGGCTTTTCTAACCCTGCCAAATCACACAATGTTGGGTACATATCTACCAACTCTACCAAGGCATCAGTCTTCACTCCTCTACTTTTTTCAGATTGATCAGGTGTCCAAACGATCAATGGAACTCTTGTCGCTATATCATAATTGGTCGCTTTACACCACACCCCCATTTCTCCTAAGTGAAAACCATGATCAGACCATAACATTACAATCGTATTATCCAACATTTCCAATTCATCCAATGCCTCCAATAGCTTACCTACCTGAGCATCGATATAACTAGCTGTTGCCAAATACCCATGTTTAAGGTCGCGAGCTAAAGTATCAGGAATTTCACCATATTTTGGAATGTTGGAACGCACTCTTAATTCAAAAGAAGCATGTAATCCCATTGGAGCCCCATCAATTGGACCTTTAATCTGGTTTGTTAATTTGATATCTTCTTGATCATACATGTCCCAATATTTTTTTGGAGCTAGAAAATCAAGGTGTGCTGCAATATATCCTACCCCTAAAAACAACGGTTTTTTGGATTTTGAAGCTTTATGCTCTTTCATGATGTGAATGGCCATATCCGTATTCACACCATCGATATAAGCGTTATCTTGAACATCTACACATTCAAATGCAGGACCCATTCCCAAACCATGTTGATCACCGTATTTTGCCTTCATTTTTGCTTTGTTTTCCCTGAAGGTTCTGATGTTATCAGGGTCCACAAATTTCTCTACTAAGGCATTCACTTTGTAACCAAGTGCATTGTAATCGGGTTTCATTGACCAAGATTTCTCTTGATCTGAGAACTTACCATGATACACTTTTCCGCAGTTGACAGTCTCATAACCGTTTTCTTTGAAGTGCTGAGGAAGCGTAATGATATCAGGATTTTCATCTCTGAAGTAAGTATAATTTTCAATCACATTGATGGTCTCTGGCCTAGCACCTGTCATCAAACTAGCTCTTGATGGACTACAAATAGATTGTTGGCAATAGGCCTTATTAAATTGAAGTCCTCTTTTAGCCAATTGATCAATATTAGGTGTTTTAGCCACTTCAGAACCATACGTCCCCATTTCTGGTCTGAGGTCATCAAATGAAATAAAAAGAATATTCGGTTGCTGTACTTCCGTTTTTTGATCGATTTTTTTGAAGCTACAAGCCCCTAAAGAACCTAATAAAAGAAAGAGTAAAGCTTTATATAAAAATTGATGCATTGTTGTAGTATTTTATATCATGCAGTTTGAAAAGCAGACTCATAAGCACTTTTCACTGCCTTCAAATGATCGTATAGTTGTTGTTCATACCCCTTTGCCATGAATTGTTTTGGAAAGAGAGAGCTCCCCATCCCAACGCCCACGACTCCCAATTGGAAGAAATCGGCAATATTATTTAAATCTACTCCCCCTGTAGGCAACAACGGAATTGTATTCAGTGGTGCCATCACGTCTTTAATGTACCCTATCCCAAATTGAGAACTTGGAAATACTTTTACGGCAGTAGCCCCGGCTGTCCATGCTTTATGAATTTCTGTTGGTGTTAGCGCCCCAGGAAAAACAGGTATATCAAGCGATTTACACTTTTTGATGACTTCTTCATTCGTAACTGGAGTCACAATAAATTGAGCTCCACTTTCTAAAGCTTTATTTAAGCCTTCCATATCACAAACGGTACCTGCTCCAACATTTAGCTGAGGATATTCGGCACAAAGTTTTTGGATCATCTCTGTAGCCCCTTCCGTATTCATTGTGATTTCAATTGTTGAAAAACCAGCATTGATATAGATCGGAATGATTCTGTCTAAGGTTTCATGATCCACACCTCTTAAGATGCCCACTACAGGTGCCTGTTGAAATCGTTCTTGAGAAAATTGAGTATTAGACATAATTATTTAAAACTTTTCGTTGACCAATTAGTAATGCTTTTTCGAGTACTTCATCCTCAATGAATTGAATCTCTTTTTGCATTACTTCTTCTAAAGCAATGCGATATAGTTTACCTAAAACACCGTTTGCCGCCATGCTGATGTGCTCCTCTACTTCTTTCAAATAAGTCAGTTCCTCACCAATCATCAATCCGCTTAAGAAGTAGTAATTCTCAATTTTAACCTTCTGAGGATCTACACTTTCATTACGCTCAAAGTAGTCGTTTTGCATTAAGTCTTTTGCTCGAATTGAAAAGAGTGAGGAAGACAAATTACCTTCCATCCCTTTTTTCACCCCTGCTACAAATGCAAGCTTGAATTTTTGATCAAAAGAAGCTCTTTGAATGGAAACACTCAGAATACTTTGAGAAGAAATTAAGTCGAAAATTTCTCCCGTCATGAACGTTTTGAAATCATTAAAAATGCCTTTTTCATATGTAATATGCTTACTATGCGTACCCGGCAGTAATAAAATCCCTTTGGATTCGATCGGCAAGTAATCCGTTAGACCTACAGCTTGTATCTCTTCCCCTCTCATCACATCTGTTTTGGTTTTCACACCAGAAACTAATACCAATGAAAGGTCTTTTTCTAAAGTGATGGACTTACTGAATAGGTTCTGACCATACGCATCAATAGGCATTTGAGCATAACTCAATTCCTGCAACCCAATCGATGATGAAGCCATGCCTGAAGCAACGATGTAGTTACTCTGTCTTTCCTCATCAATTTCCTTTAATTGCTTCGTCAAATACTCTGAAAAAAATTGAGATTGGCTCGAGGTCGAATTTGCAGAAAACTCCTGATATAATGCTTTTACACCCTTATTCGTTTTGTGCTCTTTCACCACATCCAAAGAGTCTGTATCAATCAGACGTAATCTAAAATTAGAAGTACCCCAATCACAACTCACAAACTGTTTAGGTAAACTACTCATGGCCTATATCTTTTTAGAAATACGTTTCAAAATCAAATAATCATCCAATGCGTATTTTGAACAATCCATACTGATACCACTATTCTTCACACCTAAATGAGGAAGATTGATATCGTATTTCACACCATTTTGCTGTACTTCACCAAACTCAAGCTTTTGAGCAAATTCATCTAAAATAGCCTCATCTTCAGAGAAAATATAAGAAGCCAAACCAGCAGTAGAGTCATTGGCGTATTCCAGAACTTCTTCTTTGCCTTCAAACTTCATGATTACGCACACTGGACCGAAAACTTCATGTTGTAAGATAGAAGCATTTCTGTCTGTCATTTCTATCACTGTTGGCGCATAATAACACCCTGCTTTGTCAAGAGTTGTTCCTCCTGCTAAAATCTTTCCTCCTTCTTTTACACACTCACTCACAAAATGCTGAATCGACTCTAATTGGGCTTTATTCGCCAAAGGACCCATGTCTACTTCCTCTTCTTTATAATAACCCACTCTTGTGTCAATTGCACGTTGTACTAATTGCTCTTTGAAGCTATCATATACACTATTTTGGATGTAAAAACGGTTAGGAGCCACACATACTTGACCTGCATTACCACCAAATTTAATCGCCGTTGTAATATCTAAAGCATCTTGCATATTACCATCTTCAAAAAGGATAAACGGTGCATTACCACCACACTCCATAGAGTATCTTTTGATAGATGTTTTGATAGATTGCTCGATTAATTTCTGAGCTGTAAAAGTAGAACCAATCATAGTGATCAATTGTGGGATTGTACTTTCACACAATGGAATACCTACATTTTTTCTATTGCCATGCAATACGGTAATGACGCCTTTCGGGAAATCAATCTCATGAGCTAGCTCCGCAATAATGGAAGCTGAAATGGCTGAAGATTCAGAAGCTTTAATAATGATAGAACACCCTGCCGCTAAAGCTGGTCCCAATTTGAACCCTAAGTTCAACAAAGGGAAGTTCCATGCTAAAAATGCTGTGACTACACCCAATGGCTGATAGACCATTTGATGCGTGTGTGTACCTTGTCTGTCTTTGATCTCAAACCCTTCTTTTACTTTAATCTCCTCTGCATAAAACTCCAACGCATCAGTGATACTATTGATATCCTCTTCTGATGCCGCCCATGTTTTACCCATCTCATGACAAACAGCTTCTCTCAATAAATCCGCATTATCTATCAGTTGCTGTCTCAATTTCATCATCCATCCTACACGTTCTTCTACTGACAAACGAGACCAAGACTTGAAACCTTCTTGTGCTGTTTTTAATGCATATTGAGTATCTTCTAAAGTAGCTTGTGCCAAAGTAGCCACCGGTTGGTTATTGGCAGGACATACTAATGAAGATACTTCATTGGAATGTCCGTTTACCAATCTACCGTTTATATATAGTTTTTTATGACCAAACTGTAGCTGTTTCTCTTCTATTGTTGATTGCATATTTTTCTAAATAATTTTGGTTAACATCTATTCCTAATCCTGGAAGTTGAGGGACTTTAATTTCCCCATTTTCCACTTTGATGGTGTGCGTTACTACATCGTCACGTAATGGATTTTCAGTACGGTCCAGCTCTATCATTGGAGCATTTCTGTACATTCTTCCAGGGTTTTGATCTAAGTTCGAAACAAAGTGAATCGCCGCACTGATGGCTATCCAAGTACCCCACGAGTGAGGTACAATATCTTTGTGATAACTTGATGCTAGTGTAGCAATACGTTTCATTTCTGTCAGTCCACCAGTTGCACACAAGTCTGGCTGAGCAATGTCTACAGCGTTGGCATCAAATAATCTTTTGAAACCGTGCTTTAAGTACTCACATTCACCTCCTGCAATTGGAATGGAAGTGTTTTCCCTCAACTTAGCGTACCCTTTATAATCTTCGGGGTGAACTGGTTCTTCAAACCACCCAATATTTAAATGCTCTATTTTATTACACAATTCCAATGCTTCTCTGTAATTGTAAGCATGGTTGGAATCGATCATTAAGCGTACATCATCTCCTAATTCTTCTTTTAAGAGATGGATATAATGCAGGTCTTTTTCTAACCCTAAGCCAACCTTCATCTTCGCTGCTTTGAACCCTTCTCTTTTATAGAATTGAGCTTCTTCTCTCAGATCATCATCCAAAGTGGGTGAATTTGTGAAATAGAACCCTGTAGCATATGGATGGATAATTTCATTTTTTACGCCTCCCAATAACACTGAGACAGGCTGATTCAAAACCTTTCCTTTACAATCCCAAATTCCTACATCAATGGCACTGATAGCCGCATTGAAAATTCCACTTCGACCAAAATCCAACGTTCTCAAATACATGTTTTGCCAGATCTTCTCGTTCTCCAAAACATTTTCCCCAATCACAAATGGCTTTAAGAAATTGATCCCTGTTTCAATCATATCAGCAGGTCCGTAGCCTTCCCCCCAACCGAAAGTACCATCTTCTAAAATGATCTTTACTAAACAGATTTTTCTTGCTTTGTAATCCCACTGCGAGAAGTAAAAAGGCTTCTCTAAGTCCTGTGCTATTACATAAGGTATAATATCTACTATTTTCATATTGGCTTCGTTTAAATGTTGGAGTAGCCTAAAATGCATGTTGCGAAAATCAACACGGCTAATCCACCTAATAATTGTTTGAATGGCTTTTGAGCACCATCCCATTCTCCCATTCTATAACCCCAGACATTACTGATGATAAGAGAAATACCCAGCATCATTGGCCACCCGATTACAGCTCCAAGTTTACCCATCAATGCAGCACCTTGACCGTACACTCCTAATGCAGCAAACCAGAATAAGCCTGCTAGAATGGACCACATGTAAGCTTTTCCGCTTCCTTTTACACTGAACCCAGACCATGAATTGTTCTTTACCAATTGATAAATGGCATAACCTGCATTCATGATATAAGCTCCAACTAATACCACTACCCATGCTACTAAACTTGCATCTGTAGCGTTAGCATTATATTTATTGACTGCGATGTCTACAATTGGTGAGGCATTAGAGAATCCTACATTCAACAAGGCTGAAAGAACACCACATGCCACTGCAATTAAAACACCTACTTTAATGGACTTTTTTACGGTTGTCACTGCCACTTCAGGAGCAACTAACGTATCGCCATCTTCATAATCTTCTACCTCTTTTACTTCCTCCACTTTCGATAATCTATCTCTTTGTACTCCGGCATAAGCAGTAATTGCAACTCCCACCAACAACAATGCAACACCTGCTAAAACGATAGTATAGTTTTCTGGTAAAGTCTCCATCTGTGCTAACGGGATCAATGAACCCATTGAAGCTGCTAATCCCATCACAATACCGTAAGTGATACTGATTCCTGTGTACTCAACACTCATTCCGAATAGGATACCTCCAATTCCCCACAAGAAACCGAAGAACATAGCGATCATTAAAACGTCGTTACTGGTCTCCATAATGATGTTAAACGTGTCAGGTATAGCGATTACTGACCATGCCATAGGGAAAATGATCATTGCTACAGTAGCGTGGAGGATCCACCAATTTTCCCATTTCAATGGAGAAATATGTTTCATGCCCAAACCAAATGTGCCTTGAAAAAAGCTGGCACAAAGGATAAGAATAATTGCTAGTAAATTCATTTCAATGTTCTTTTTTGCTTAAAAAATGTTTGTCTTGATCCGATTTCAGTTCCAATTACTGACTTAATCGGTCTGTGTTTAAATTACTTCCAAGAGTAAATTCTAAAGTGTAGTTCCCTGACGGATGTTTCTGATAAGCAAGAGGTTTGGCCTGCATGCCTCCAACTCCCGCTTGAAACAAATCTATATTTAAAGTGTAGTAATCTTGTTTCTGTAAGTCAAAAGGATGTTTTGCCTCGTCAATATTCTCAATGGTGTAAGGCCATACTGAGAAGTTGAATAAACCTTTGACCATCAAGTTTCTCTTTCCTTTTTGAGCAGAAAGCTTTAGCCATCTTACATCCGTGTGATTTCCATTTTCTTGAGGCATTACATAGTTATAGAATAGCTCATCTGTAGGTTGAGAATATAAACCAACCTTCACCGCACGTTTTCTATCTTCATAACTTTCCCAAGGGCCATTTCCAAAATAAGCAGTGCTGTTATACTGTCCTGAAACACCCATTGTTACACCAAATTTTGGGAGTTCTGGAAGTTTTTCGTCTGCTTTCAAATCCAATTTCACCGCAATGTTTCCATCGTTGAAAACAGTGTAGGTTGTTGTCAAATGGATCTTTTCAGTATGTTTTTGATGTACAATTACTTGTTGTGTGTTATTGTCAACCTTCACTAATTCCACTTTTTCTGTTTCCATTTTATTAGAGGCCTCTTTCCATACTTTCATCTTGTATTGGAATTTTCTAAAACGGGAATCATTATCCGTTAATGGACGCCAGAAGTTAGGTTTAAGTGGTGTTACAAGCACATCAATACCCTCTTTGTTGTATGTTTTAAGATGACCTGTTTCAGCATCAAATTGAATCTTAAAATTCTTCCCTGAAAATGTAATTTCATGATCTGCTTTTTGTGCTTCTAACGCAGACTTGCTTTTTGAAACGTGTTGGTATACGTCTACAGTTTGTAATTGCAGGTGTTCATGCGCAATTTCATACCCTTTCTTGCACCATTTTCTATCCCTAATTTCATGCAACGTCAATCTTAACCAATACTCTTTGTTCGGTTTAATTTTGTTCGCATCAAAAGGCACTTCAATCGCTTTGCTTTGTTTTGGAGCAAGGTCAATATTCAATAAGTTGCCTGATTGAACGACTTTACCTTCTTCTTGTAACTCCCATCTGATTTCATATTGATTTAAGTTGGTGAAATCAAATCGGTTGATTACGTTAATGGATTGAGGAGAGAACTCGGATCTTTCAAATACAATAGGCTGGAAGACATATTTTACTTCCCAAGCATGGGGATTAGGCTTTTTATCTGGAGAGAAAACTCCATTGATACAGAAATTAGTATCGTTTGGTAAATCACCGAAGTCTCCACCATAAGCGTAAAATTCGTTACCATCTTTATCCTTTTTCACTAAACCTTGATCAATCATATCCCAGATAAATCCACCAATCAGATTTTTATGAGAACGTATAGCATCCCAGTAATCACCCAACGTTCCCAATGAGTTCCCCATACCGTGAACATATTCACAAAGAATCATTGGTCGATTGATATAAGGTGAAGTGGCCAAGTTTTCAATTTGATCAATTCGAGCATACATTCTACTGATTACATCAACATAAGAAGGATCTCTTGGGTTGGCCATAAACGGTGCTCTATTGATCGCTTTAATGGCTTTTTTATCGTCTTTGTAATTCGGATGTGTCGGGTCTCCCTGTGCTCCTTCATAATGAATAAATCTTGAAGGGTCATAATCTTTCACCCAAGCAGAAGCGGCTGCAAAAGCAGGTCCTGTTCCCGCTTCATTTCCCAGCGACCAAGAAATCACACAAGGATGGTTTTTATCTCTTTCTACCATTCTGATCACTCTGTTCAAAATAGCTGCAGGCCACCTTGGGTTTTGAGGAATATAAGAACCCAAAGCATGTGCTTCAACGTTGGCTTCATCCATCACATAAATGCCGTATTCGTTACAAAGCTGATAGAAATAAGGATCATTAGGGTAATGTGAAGTTCGGACTGCATTAAAGTTAAACTGTTTCACCAACTCCACATCTTTTTTGATATCTTCTCTCGTCAACGCTTTTCCTCTTACAGGGTCATGGTCATGACGATTGACACCCATAATTTTCACTTCCTCACCGTTGATTAATAATTCATTATTTTTTCCGAATTCTACTTGTCTGAAACCAATCTTTTGAGTTCTTGCTTCAACAACCTCACCTTCTGGATTTGTCATTTCAAAAACCAATTGATAGAGGTAGGGATCTTCTGCTGACCATTTATGAGGAAGGCGAACGTTGGCTTCCAACATTCCAAACTTATTGATATCTCGTTGAGGCCATCTTTCATTATAAATTTCATCTACAGAAATCTGTAATTTCTCTTTGAATACAGGGCGTTGTTGTGCATCATAAAGCTGTGCATTAACGGTCCATTCCTTTAATGATACGGTTGGAGATTTTACCCATACTCTTGGACGGATGGATAGCGTAGCATCTTGTAATTGAGCATCAAATTTTGTCTTGACAAAGAAGTCATCCACCGCAATTTTGGGTTGTGCTAAAAGCATTACTTCTCTATGAATACCACTCAAACGCCACATGTCTTGATCTTCGAGGTAACTGCCATCTGACCATCTGAAAACTTGCACCGCTAAACGGTTTTTGCCTTCCTTCAAATAAGATGTAATATCAAACTCTGCCGCCAATCTACTTCCTTGGCTATAGCCTACTTTCTCTCCATTGACCCACACATAAAAAGCCGATGATACACCTCCAAAATGAAGAATAACGGATTGATCTTCCCATTCTGATGGCACTTCAAATTCCTTTAGATAACTTCCTATAGGATTATCTCTGTAGATATAAGGAGGCTTTGGAGGTTGAGGTCCTAAATAAGTAGATTGTTTGATGGACTTTTTCGCCAACTCTACAATGTTAGGTGTAAAAGGGTAGATAATATTCGTGTAGATCGGCAGACCGTAGCCTTGAAGCTCCCAATTGGATGGAACTGGAATTTCCGCCCAATCTTTCGCTTTATAATTGTTTTGATAAAAGTCCAATGGGCGGTCTTCCTCTTTTTCGACAAAATTGAACTTCCATTGACCATTCAGAAATAGTACTCTACTTTTATTTCTATCATCTTCTAAAGCTAGTTCAGTGGAAGAATAAGAGTAAGTAGGCACTCTTGCTGATAATTTGTTTTCCTCAAACATCAATTCATTTTCCCAGTCATTGGTCTGACTGTAGAGTGTTTGAGCCAGAAGGAGTAATAGGGGAACAGTAATAAATTTTAGCTTATTCATAGTTTTCTATTCATTTCAAAAGTCATTGTCACCTTTCAATTATTATAATCTGCAATCCAAAAGCACCTTTCAATCCTCTTTTTCTATGTTCTAATAAAAGATATAGACGTGAGGGAGAAGCCAACAAAAGCTTTAAAGGTTGAAAGTTTCTGCAAAGAATTATTGTTATTTTGGGTTTAAAAAACTGCCACTAACGTGGCAGTTTTCACACACTATTCTATCCAACTACCTGGACAGATGAAATATCCATTTTATAAGTCGTTCCACACCACAGGCATAAAGACTGTCATTTCGGCATCCCCTCTGTTGCTCCATGCAAAGTAAGGAACCAATTTAGTCTTGTAGGGTTTAAAGTTTGGTTTGTCAACCGTATTGTACATTTTATTGTCTGACTGATTTGTTCTTAACAACAATGTCGTCTCAATTGTAGCCACACCTCCTAATAAGTCTTTATCATATGATGCTACCAATGGAGCATTTCCTTGAATATATATATCTAAAATTCCTGATTCCTTTGGAATATCTGGAGTTTCCATACAGTAGACTACTGGACCTCTTTTCACTGCTACTTGGTTTCTTGCCTCTTCAATTCTTGGATGCCCCTCTACTAAAGTTGCTTTCATTGGCATGTCAATAGAGATAATATCACCTTTCTTCCACTTTCTATTGATGGTCGTAAACTTACCAGGAGTTACGTTACCAGCCACTGCCTCATTGTTCACTTTCACAGTAGAACCGATCGCCCAATCTGGAATTCTCACCATAATATCAAAGGCATCTTTCTTACACTTTTCCACTGTAATATTAACTAAGCCTTCCCAAGGATAATTGGTTACTTGATTTAAAATCAATGATGAACCATCTACTAACTTAGTATCCAAACGATTTCCTCCATAAAGGTTAACAGCAATACCATTATTAGATAAACTATATGCCCAATTAGAAGACTTTGCAATCGTTCTCACTAAGTTTGGAGGGCAACAGAAGCATTCTAAGTAAGGTAAACGGTGAGGAGTCTCTGTATTATGCTGTGTATAGTCACGTGATCCATGCACCATTCTTAAAGGATTACTGTAGAAATAATCTTTTCCTTCAATTGAAATTCCTGAAAGTGCAGAATTATAAAGTACCAGTTCCATTACATCTGCATATTTAGACTCACCATGTAAGCCTAGCATTCTATAAGAGAACATTGAGTTACAAACATTAGCACATGTTTCATTGTAGGCAGTCATATTTGGCATCATGTATCCATCAATAAAACCTTCTTCAATTTTATCTCTATGCGATGAAGCTCCATAATGAGCTTGTCCTACTGCACCTGTAACGTACATCTTCTGTTCCGTTACATTTTCCCAAAGTCTGTCCAATGCATCAACTAAAGCTTGTTCTCCAGTTTCTGCTGCTACATCTGCTGCACCTGCATAATAATAAAGTGCCAAAACTGCATGACCTACCGCTTCTGAAGATTTTCTCAAAGGCGTTCTCTCCTGCACCATATCCCCAATCGGATAGCCCTCAGTAGTGGAATGATCTTCTACTCTATATTTGCCTCTATTATTAATAAATATCTCTGCGAGGTTTAAATAACGCTTATCTTGGGTAGTTCTATAAAGTTCCACTAGTCCCATGATTTGAGTTTGGTTGAAACCAAAACGACCGTATTGCTTTGTTTCAGGATTGAAAATAGAGTACAATAAATCTGCATGCTTAATAGCAATATCTAAGAAATTACGCTGACCTGTAATACGATGGTGAATACAAGCAGAAGTCAAAAGGTGACCTGAGTTGTACATTTCATGATATTTACGATTCTCATAACGATCAACATTATCTGTCAACTGCACAAAAGTCTGAAGGTAACCATCTTCTTCCTGTGCTTTTTCTATGATTTCAATGTAACCATCAATTTCCTCTAAAATACTTTGATCTCCATTTTGAGCATATACATACATTGCCGCTTCCATCCACTTATAGAAGTCACCGTCATGCCAACGCATTCCTTTGTGCTTCCCTTCTTTCATTCCCGCAGCAATCTTAAAGTTATTTAATGCATGCCCCACATCTCCTGTTAAAACTTCACCCATGTAAGGAACCATCGAATGCTCTGCTACATGAAACTTCTCTGCCCAGAAACCTTCTGTCCACTTACAGTCTCCAATATTGATACTTTTTAATGTTACATTAGGCGTATCTTGTTGTCCTAAAATTCCTTTTTCTTGTGCAAATGACCACTGCGACATCAGTGCTGCACATGCTACTGCTAATAATTTCTTCTTCATTTCTATTTCATTTTATTTACCGCCTCTTGAATATTTATCAACTAAATCAATACTCAGTCAGTTATTTTTAATCAGAAGTGTTCTTGTCTTATGCCATCAAGAGGTCGGCGATATAAAAAATCTCAATTCGTAATCAACAGTTACAAAGCTATGGCAGGTCTTACCCATTAGAGTTGTTTTCCATTAAAATAATGTTTCAATCCGTACACAAAGCAACATCTCAAAAGCACATAAACTTAGAGCAACAAAAGAAAGAGTAAGAAAAATACTCTAAACATTTGATTATAGGACACTTTGAAAGACATAAATCATGCAACCACCTCACCATGTCACTTTAAGTAAAAAGAACGGAAAGAACAATTGGAAATCTATCACTTCAGAAGGTGTTTAAAAATCTGTCAGACTAACTGAATTTTTCACCCCTATTCAACTCATTTTTTATTCGGAGTTTATTATTGAAGTTTTATTATGGTTTAAGCTTTTATAGTTTCAGGAATTGTAAAACTGTTGAAATTCCTATTTACTTTATATAAGAAACTTTAAAAGGTCTTTATTAAAGTCCCTTACTATATAATATATTAGTATAGATTCATTGAAGTTCACTTTTTATCCAACCAAATCTGTTGATTGATTTTTATAAAAATAGAAAAACACCTGTGAAGTGACGATGAATCATTTTTTTAGACAGGAAGATCATCAAAACACAAATCTTAAATAAATCCAAACTCAAAAACGATATCCTTTCTCAAACTTCCTACTTCAAGTGTGTTCTCTTTAATATATTTTTTTGACTTAAAATGAAAGAAATTTCGGTGTTTAGTATGAAAAAGTGTTATTTTTACGCATATTTGAATTAAAATCAATTAGAAATTTCGTATTCTTCTATTTATTGAAAAGTTAAAAATCACTAAATCGAATTTATGAAAATTAATAAAAAACAGCCTCAATAGTGTAAAAACAGTATTAACACGCTACACTCGTTGATCTACGTCACCTATTTTAGCAGTCAGAAATCACCTTATTTAAATAAATAAATTTATTAAATATCATTAAGAATTAGAGAGAAACCAAAGCCGAATTTAACAGTATATATAACCATAACAATAACATATCAATCACACAATAAACATTATAATACTTATGTCATTAACAAAAAAAATTATCGGTGCTGTATTATTAATTGCAAGCTTTTCTGTTACATCATTTGCAGGTAATAATCCAATTAAAGATAAAAATAATATCCGTAAAAATTATAAAACTTCTACTGTGACAACAGCAAATATTCAAACGAATGAAGATGTGAAAGTTACAGCGAAGAAACGTAAAGGAGCTTACCACATTCAAAATAAAGCAGGTGTTAACACTTTAGCGGAAGCCAATAAGGTAGAAGCAGGGAAACAACTGGAAAGAGGAACAAACGGTGTTTACCCTTACCAAAAGTGGACAAAATAATACTTGTTCAAAAAATTAATACCATACAATAAAATATCAATCACACAATAAACATTATAATACTTATGTCATTAACAAAAAAATTCATCGGTACTTTACTATTAGCTGCTAGTTTCTCTGTTGCTTCATTTGCAAGTGACAACCCAATTAAAGAGAAAAATAACATTCGTAAAAATTATAAAACTTCTACTGTTACAACAGGAAACATTCAAACGAATGATGATATTAAAGTTACGGCTAAAAAACGTAAAGGAGCATATCATGTACAAAATAAAGCAGGTGTCAACACTTTAGCAGAAGCCAACAAGGTGGAAGCAGGGAAACAACTGGAAAGAGGAACAAACGGTGTTTACCCTTACCAAAAGTGGGCAAAATAAGACCTGCACTACTTACATAATACCATAACAATAACATATCTATCACACATTAAACATTAATACTTATGTCATTAACAAAAAAAATCATCGGTGCTGTATTATTAGTTACAAGCTTTTCTGTTGCTTCATTTGCTGAAGACAACCCAATCAAAAAGAAAAATCAAATTCGTAAGAATTATAAAACTACCGTTGTAGCTCCTGCAAAAATTCAAACGAATGAGGATGTAAAGGTTGTGGCTAAAAAACGTAAAGGTGCTTACCACATCCAAAATAAAGCAGGTGTCAACACTTTAGCGGAAGCCAACAAGGTGGAAGCAGGGAAACAACTGAAAAGAGGAACAAACGGTGTTTACCCTTACCAAAAGTGGACAAAATAAACCTGAATAAGGTAACATAGATGAAGCATCTATCTGAAAAGATAGGTGCTTTTTTGATTTACTCACTTCCGCAAAAAGTAGTGTCAAAAAAAACATAAGTACAGAAATTAGAATAGAATAGATTATACTTTATTTTTGGTTTGGTTCTTTATCATGAATTTATTCTTTTTGCAGAAATATTAATTCAAATATCATGATCAGGTATACCTTAACCGTTATTCTATTGACGGTACTTTTTTCTTGTTCTTCCAAAAAGGAAAAGCTCACTGTAGCAACATTACAAGTTGGTGACATTATTTTTCAAGACGTAGACTGCGGACCGTTCTGTGAAGCGATCAATAAGGTTACTTCTGGCATAGATGGTAAGAATTTTTCGCATTGTGCAATCGTGGTTCAAGAGAATGATTCTCTTTTTATTATTGAAGCCGTTGGTAAAGGAGTTGTAAAAACTTCTTTTGATGATTTTTTTGGTAAAGAAACAGGCAATGGAGGTACACTTGTTGGAAGAATGAAAGTGCAATATAAAGAGCTTGCACCCAAAGCGTCAAAAAATGCATTCAAATACCTTGGTAAACCTTATGATGAAGTATTTGATATCGAAAATGACAAATACTATTGCTCAGAGTTAATCTATGGAACGTATAAAGAGGCCAATAACAATCAAGAGGTTTTCAAACTCTACCCAATGACTTATAAAGATCCAGATACAAATGAATTCTTCCCTATTTGGGTAGATTATTTCAAAGAGTTGGATTATGAGATTCCAGAAGGAGAAGCAGGGCTGAATCCTGGAGGAGTTTCAAAATCAGAATACTTGAACATTTACCAAATCAACCTTTAATCATCATGGATTTACTGACTAAAATATCAGCATTGATTCAAGCTTCAAAGATTGATGAGGTTGAAATGATCCAACAACTTTGGAGCGGGTATGGAAGCATAAAAAGATATAAGGTAGAAGGTTGTAATTTTTCAAGTATTATTGTAAAACATGTACAACTATCTACTCAGAAAAACCATCCTAGAGGATGGAATACAGACCGTTCTCATTTGAGAAAAGTGAAATCTTACGAAGTTGAAACGCAATGGTATAAGCATTACAGTCATTTGTGTGATGATAATATGACAATCCCAAAGTGTTTAGCTTTTGATGAATTCAATGGAGATGTTCTGATCATCATGGAAGACCTAGATCAGATTGGTTTTCCTAAAAGACTACATCAAGTGGGTTGGACAGAACTGAATGCTTGTTTAAAATGGCTAGCCTATTTCCACGCAAAGTTTTTAAACCATACCACTAACGGGTTATGGGATATTGGAACCTATTGGCATCTTGACACACGTCCTGATGAATTAGAAGCTTTAGATGATCTTGCCTTAAAAAAAGCAGCTTCAGCAATAGACACAAAGCTTAATCAAGCAAAATATAAAACCATAGTGCATGGTGACGCTAAACTAGCCAATTTCTGCTTTTCCGCAGATGGAAGCAAGGTTTCTGCGGTTGATTTCCAATATATTGGAGGCGGAGTTGGAATGAAGGATGTTATTTACTTTATTGGAAGTTGTATGTCAGAAGAAGAGTGTGAAAAGTATGAAAATAAACTTTTAAACACCTATTTTTCCTACCTTCAAAAAGCTATACTACACTACCACCCAACTATTGATCCTTCAGATGTGATTGAAGAGTGGAAAACGTTATTTCCAATTGCGTGGACTGATTTTCACCGCTTCCTCAAAGGATGGAGTCCGGGGCATTGGAAAATCAATTCATACAGCGAAAAATTATCCCAATTAGTAATTCAACAATTTCAGGAAAATGGGACTATCAGCGGAAACCTATAATATACTCCTCCAAAAAGGTATTGAAGCCGCATTGGAAGCAGGAGAAGTAATTCAAAACTTTGACAGGGATTCTCTTAAGATCGAAAAGAAAGAGGACTTCAGCAGTTATGCTACGCAAGTGGTCACGGAAGTTGATTTTCTAAGTCAGGAAAAAATTCTTGAAATCTTAACACCAACAATCTTAAAATATGACTTAGGGCTGTTGACCGAAGAAAGTCAAGATAATGAGAGCAGGTTCAGGAAAGATTACTTCTGGTGTATTGACCCATTGGACGGCACACTTCCATTTATTGAAGATAATGATGGGTATTGTGTTTCAATTGCTTTGGTCAATAAAGCGGGTGAAAGCATTATGGGAATTATCTATAATCCACAAACAGATAGTCTTTATTATAACTCCTTCGACAACAAGCTATATAAAAACCATAAGGTATTCAAACTTCCTCCCAAAGATAACGAACTGCTCCTGGTTTTTGACAGAGGCTTTCTGAAAAAAAAAAACATTAATATGATTTTAGAATACTTTGTAAAGCTCAATTATCCCAAGCCCATTGTTGCATCACATGGAGGTGCTTGTATGAATGCGATTTGGATTTTAGAGTCAAAAATAAGAGCTGCTTATTTTAAATTTCCAAAAGAAGAAAAAGGAGGAGGCAGTTTATGGGATTTCGCCGCTACTAGTGCTTTGTTCAATAGACAGAAATTATTTATCTCGGATATAAAAGGGTGCCGTTTGAATATGAATAAACCTTTCTCCTACTTTAATAAAGAAGGGATAATCTATTCTAATGACCCTACACTGATGAATGATATTATATTACTCAATGAAATTGTGAGCCACTAAATACAGAAAAACCAAGGATAGGATCCTTGGTTTTTCTTTTTGATAATGAATAAATACTACTGTTCAATCTTTATATGTTTAAATTATAAACTACTAACATCATATTTTTGTTTTAGATGATCGATGTTTTTGTGATTCACATCTTCACCTGTTAAAACAAAGTGCTGTATTCCTACTAAATAATCCTTCAAATCTTCTCTCATAAATGGCTTCATAACATCTCCCAAGAAGAAGGGAGTTGTTACATATTGAAATGAGAAAATCAGTTCGCAAGTATTCGCATCTTTTGGAATCAACTTATATTCTGCAAATGATTCCTCTTCCTTTAATGGAGTACCGTGCACATGGAAAACCTTCACTTTAAATGAATAATCTTCAGGGTTAAAATCTACTTGTTTCTCATGAATATAGGAAGTGCCTTCGTAATTGAAATTACAAACTCTCTCAGCACCCTCACCTGACCTTTCAAAGCCATTAATCAAAGATGAACTTACTATATTAGGGTTGGTCTTTGCAATTCCTCCAAAATCTTCTCCTACTACCGCCCAAACTTTGTCTACTCTAGCTGGAATATATTGCCTTATGGTAATTTTATTTGTACGCTCTCTTGTAAAGATAAATGAAGTCAAACTTGTGATTGAGATTATCAAGACGATGAATAATAGATATTTCTTTTTCATGATTTCGATGTTTTTAGATTAATTTTATTTCCTAGTACAAATATCAATTTATCATGAAAAATACTGTTGGCAATTTAGCCCAAACTATTGGTCAAATAGCCCAACACCTCAAACTTTACAGGTAAACAACATCAAAATACAATCTCAACTCACTGTTTACCAATCATTAAGACAAATAAATTGAGTTTTAGTTTAATATTAACCATATTAGTATAAACCTAATAATATTTGTCATGAAAAGTTTAAAAGATTACATTCTAAATTTCGTAATTGGTGTATTTCCCTTTTTGGCATTGGCTTATCACTTATTTTTTGTGCATCAAGCTTACAGATTGAAAGGGGTCTTAGTAGCAGTATTTTCTTTCTTCACTCCTCTTTTAAGTGACACGTTCTGGTTCTTCTATACGTTGAACCTTAATGGTTTCAGGCTAAGTCATACTTTGGGTATAATTGGTATTTTTGCCGGTATACTGTGGTACTACTGGGGTAGGGATGAAGCTCAAAAGCACCATGCTTAAGTACTAAGATAAACCAAAAAAACCATCAGAATTATAATACAATTTCTGATGGTTTTTTCTATAATTTATCAATGATATTTTCCATGAAGAGTAATTGCAATTTCTGCACTTCACTTCTATTGTATTCTTTAATGGAGATTGAAATTGTCTCTCCATTTTTTAATTTGATCAACAGTAGTTCTTTTTGCAGAATGCAGGAATTAAGAGTAGCAAACTTTAACTTTATTCCTTTACCAGCACCTAACTTGAGGTAAATTTGTTTCTTATTCCATTCCACATAGTTTTTAAACCACCAAACTCTACTCTGATACAACAGTAAAAGGACGAAACCTCCAACTATTAATATATCCTCAAGCAGTGCAGAAATTCCGAAGTTCTCTGAGAAGCTTCCAATAGCCACTAAAAGGAAACTCACTACTACAATTATTTTCTCAATAAATGCAGGAATATGATAGATTCTAATTTTTTTCATTGCTGTAAAAATAAAAAAGCTGACAAGTATACACTCATCAGCTTCATATATCATTATAAGATTATTTCTTATTTCTCGCCTAAGCGGTACTTTGAAACATCCATACCGAAAGTTAAATCTCTCTCTGATAATAATTCTTCTAACTCTGTAAGTGTTTTCTTACCGAAGTTTCTGAATTTCATCAAGTCACGGATTTCTAAAGATACCAAATCACCAAGAGTTTTTACTTCACCAGCTTTCAAACTGTTGTAAGCACGAACTGATAATTCAAGATCTGCAATAGAAGTCTCAAGAATAGCACGTCTTTTGATCTCTGCTGGATCCAATTCTACTTCGCTTTCTCTCTTATGGATTTCAAAAGTGATATCCTTGTCAGTGATTTGAGCAAAGTGTTGGATTAAGATATTAGCACCACCTTGTAAAGCTTCCTGAGGATCGATTGAACCGTCAGTTTCAATAGTGATTGTTAATTTCTCATAGTCAGTACGTTGCTCTACACGAGTATTCTCAACATGGTATTCCACGTTTTTGATTGGTGTGAATACAGCATCGATTGGAATAACACCTACACCTTCAGTAGATTCAGGAAGTTTCTGCTCTTTTGCTTCAACATAACCTCTACCATTTTGGATTGTTAATTCCATTTTAAGGCTTGCGTTCTCAAGGTTACAGATCACTAGATCTGGGTTTAAGATCGTAAAGTCCTCCGTATATTGTGCAATATCACCTGCAGTAAATTGGTTTTTACCACTAAAATCAATGCTGATTTTTTGAGATGGCTCCTCTGCGAAACGCTTGAAACGTACTTGCTTAAGGTTAAGTACAACTTCAGCAACTTCTTCGATAATACCACTAATCTTAGATGATTCTTGTACGACATTTGGGAACTTAACGCCCGTAATCGCATATCCTTCAAGAGATGAAAGTAGTACTCTTCTGAAAGAGTTTCCAATCGTTGCTCCGAAACCTCTCTCTAATGGTTTAAATTCAAAAAGACCTTTATTATCATTATCGGTCTTCTCCATTACTACTTTATCTGGCTTTTGGAAAGATAGTACTGACATATTTATTTTTCTACTTTGAAATTATATTCCTGTTCAAAACTAATTCTTAACGAACTATTTTTTTCACTTTTGGATGAAGTGAAAAAGCCTAATCAAGAAAATGATTATAGTCAATTCTCAATTAGCCCACAAATTACTAAAATAGCGAGTACAAAAAAAAGCTTTTCCTATACCTTTTTTCAGAATAATGTTGAATCTTTAAATTTATTTGATTTTTAACCGAAAAAGTATCGAAAAAAGTGTAAACTACTCACCATAAACCTAAAGGTATTTCATAATAGATTTTTGAAGCTCCTCTTGTCCATACGGCTTTGGAATACAGCCATTCATTCCTGCTTTAAAATATTTCTTCACTAAATCAGGTTGTGAGTTCGCTGTTATGGCAATAATTGGCTTTTTGATCTTCAGGTCATTTCGGATGATTTCAGTAGCTTCTACACCATCCATTTCGGGCATCTGAATATCCATTAGAATAAGATCATAATCATTTATTTTCACCATATCCACGGCAATTCTACCATTTTCGGCTTCATCAATTGTAAGATCCCATTGTTGCAGAATGCCTTTTAGAAGTAGAACATTAAAAGGGTTGTCTTCTACAATCAGTACTCTTTTCTGAGTTATTTCCGGTTCTGGTACAGCCTCTTCGCTGATCAATTTATCATTGGTCAAGAACTTCTTGATGGTCATTTCAAAATCCTCTAAATCAAATGGCTTGGCCACACAGGCGTTCATTCCGCTCATTCTGTAGAGTTTTTGGTCTTCCGCACCAGAATTCGCCGTCAATGCAATGATAGGAAGTGATTCATCAAATTTCTGTCTGATTAATTTTGTAGCCTCAATACCATCCATGATTGGCATCTGAATATCCATCAGTACAATATCAAATGTATGCTCTTCAAATTTTTCTACCGCTTCTTTTCCATTCTCTGCAGTGACTATCTCCATTCCCCATCCTTCTAATATATTCACAACCAAAAGCTGATTGAACATATTATCCTCTACCACCAGTACCTTTTTGCCCTGCCACTCTTCTTTTGGTTTCTGAATGACATTTTCGTCTTCATTATTCAATGAAAATACATCATGGATTATTTTCTTCAACTGTCCAACTTTGAATGGTTTTGGTATGCATCCATTCATTCCCACATCTAAAAATGTCTTTTCAATTTCCTCAGTCAAATGAGCTGAAAAAGCAATAATTGGAATTTGTTTTTCAAATTTATCCCTAATGATTTTAGTGGTTTCAATACCATCCATTTTAGGCATTTTAATATCCATCAACACCAGGTCAAAATCAATCTCTTCGATTTCTTCCAACGCTTGATAACCATCATCTGACTTGTATACTTCTAACCCCCATTCCGTTAAAATTGAGGTGACCAAAAGCTGATTGAATTCATTGTCTTCTACAACCAGAATTTTCTTCCCTTTCCAAGGTGATAAATCCACTTCATGCTCATCCACTACATCCTTATTGATCAACAACTTATACAACTCATTTTGCAAATCATCTTGCTGGAAAGGTTTTGTCACACAAGAGTTCATTCCAATCTGTTTGTAATAGGCCAAATCATCTTTCATTGCATTGGCAGTCAATGCAATAATTGGTGTAGCAATCTGAAGGGTGTTTCTTATATAATTTGTTGCTTCAATGCCGTCCATCACAGGCATTTGAATGTCCATCAATATGATATCAAAGGTGTGTGTCTTCAAAATTTCAATCGCCTCTTCTCCATTGTTGACCATCTCTATTTGAAGTTTCCATTGGTTCAGAATATTCTCTGCTAATAATTGATTGAATTGGTTGTCTTCAACAACAAGCACTTTGAATTCACTCCAATCTACTTCTTCCGGCACATCTAAAGCAGATTTTTCTACTTCCACATCTTCACACATTTCAAATGGTATACTGACTGTAAAAGTTGAGCCTACTCCTACTTCACTTTCTACTTTGATAGAGCCACCCATCAATTCCACCAAACTTTTACTGATAGTAAGTCCAAGTCCAGTACCTCCAAACTTACGTGTGACTGATGCATCTGCTTGTGAAAAACCATCAAAAATAGATTCATGTTTTTCTTTTGGAATACCTTCTCCAGTATCTATTACTTTAAAGCTTACCAGTTGTTTATTGTCTTCCACATTATCAAGAAGCACTTCTAATCTCACTTCACCTTTTGTAGTAAATTTGATTGCGTTGCTGACTAAATTAGTCAAAACTTGATTGAGACGATAAGGGTCTCCCAAAATTGTAGGATGCACATTGTCATCCCATTTGTGATCTAAAACAATATTTTTTTCTGTTGCTCTGATCGAAAGGGATTTTACAAATAGCGAGATCTTTTCTTTCAAATTGAATTCGATGAACTCTATTTCAAGCTTTTCTGATTCAATTTTTGAAATATCCAATACATCATTAATAACAACCAGTAGATTTTCAGCAGAAGTGCGTATAGCTTCAATAAACTCCATTTGTTTGGGAAGCAATGGAGTCTTAATCAACAAATTCGATAAACCAATAATGGCATTCATTGGAGTTCTTAACTCATGCGATGTATTGGCTATAAAACGCTCTTTGATTCTTGCTGATTCAAGGGCTTTCTGTCGGGCATTTTCAAGGGTTTCCTCCATTTCTTTACGCAAGGAAATATCAACGCCTACAGAAGTATACCCTTGAATTTCCCCATCAGCATCCAAAATTGCAATCACCGTTTGAAGTATCCATACTTTTTTACCGGTTTTGCTCACTAGGCTAAATTCATAAATATCTTTATAAATTTTTTCTTCAATCTGCCTTTTAAACTGCCTAGTGATATCCGCTCTCTGGTCAGACGATATTAAGTTAAAGAACACTTTCCCGTTCAGTTCCTCTTCGGTATATCCAGTGATTTTCATAGAAGCAGGGTTTACATAAAGTAATTTCCCTTCTAAATCACATCGGCAGATCATTTCCGAAGCGTTCTCAACAAGTCCTCTATAAAGTGCCTCCTTCTTTTGTATATCAGTTTTCTGAGCCTTAAGGCGGGTTGTCATTTCTTTCAACTCATTCAAGTTGATTTCATTCATCTTCAAGAGCTGAATGGCATCTGGAGTAGGGTCATTTAAGGCAAAATCTGTAAGGGCTAGTTTATGCTTTACTAATTCATCCGTAGTATTCATCCACGGTGAACCCAAGAAAATCAACTGACTCTCTTCCTCCAATAAAATCACTTGTCCTCTTAATACTAATTCCCGTTCTTTATTTTGAAAAACGAAGACCTTTTTTAATTGAGTACAGATGGGTTCAAACTCCATTTTTATACTCCATGGTCTTGCCATTGTCAATACACTCTCCAATTTCTTATTAAGAGAATTAGGGAATAGCTTGTCTAAACTTTTCCCTACAGATATGATTTTTAAATCCTTATCAACAATAAAATAAAAAGGAGATATTAGATTAATATCCAGATTTGCTTTCCCTACTTTGATCTCCATGAATTACCACTTAACTAAAAATTCATCATATTGTAAGCCGTCTTTTCTACCTTGTATCAGATGTGTATCCACTTCAATATCAAATGCTTCTCCTAAGCCTAGGATAAGACCGTGCACAAAATCTGTCAAACCTTCTCGCTGAGAGAAATACTTGAGCTTCATTTCACTATCACTTATGTATTCCACATCAAATTCTGGAGGTTGTATGTTCGGGTACAAAAGCATCACTCTACTGTGAAAATTAGGTAGGTTCACAAAAAATTCTTTGAGAGTTTCACCCCCAGTTTCCATCAGAGAACCATAATGTTTTTTCGCTGTTGTTAATACCCAATATTTTCCAAAAGCAATCAATACGTCACTTACAGAAATACCTAACACCTTGGATGCAGCTATGGCTAAATCAAAAGTAATTTTATCATCATAAATTTCATTGGTTGAAAATACATCATGATCTACACCGCTTTCTTCAAGAATTGTTTCCCATTTTTCTTCACCGAAGTTAGTTGTTACTAAACCTTCAATGGCTTTGTTTACGATACCGTACATTAGAGAGCTAAGTTTAAGGGTTTATATTACTAACAGAAGCTAAAAAAATATACGGTTGAAAAAAAATGTTAAGACATTTATTTCTAATAAATCTTATAAAAGTACTCTGATTATCTAATTATTATTCAATGAAAGACCTTAATAATAATTACTATTTTGATCAAAAAAAGGGATTGAATCGATATGGAAACAGTATTAATCAAGCTTTGAAAAGTACTACTATAGCAAATTGTTTTTTTCAATAAATTCAATCAATGTATTGGCCATTTCTTGATGCATATTAGCACTTGGGTGTGCTGTCTTGGCAAGGTAAGGCATCCTTAAAAAATTAAGATTAGGAGATTTGGTCTTTTTCATGGCTTCTTGTACATAACCTGGCCATGGAGAACCTTCTTTTACAATATCCATACAACCTAAAACACAAATAATATTTGACTGTGGGTATTTATTGATTAATTGCTGAAGAAAAGCTGCATAATGTTCAACGATAAATTCTTTGTCAGGTACAATATTCCCTATTCTTTTTCTATAGTTTTCATTATCTCTATATAAATAAAGCCAACTATCGTTCTGTAATAGATTAACTACAACCAAGTCTGGTATATTCTTCTGAAAATCCCATTTTGATGAAGGATCATTTGGATTGAAGCGGTCATAAAGTTCTGGCATGACCAAGTCAAACCAACTTACTGTAATACCAATTCCCGACTTTGCAATACAAGTCAAAGTTGCATCAAAATGCCTTGCGGTAATAGCTGAAAACGCTTTATAATTATTAGTATAAAGTGGATTGTCTGACCCCGTGTGATCTTCATTGGCATACCCTACTGTAATTGAATTCCCATAAAACTCAATTGATTTGTTTTTTGATGGAACTTTCTGAATTACACCGTCCGTTTCAATACCATGTAAAATGGTCGTTCCTTTTGAAAAATCATTTCTTCTATGCAATGTAAAAGAATGCGTCTCTAACTGCTCCGCCTCCCAAATCCTGATTGTTGACTTTTCGATAGAAGGAGTAATGATTCGTTCCTGCTCCTCTCCATCTATGATCAAAGCATATTCACTTTCACCCAAATCGTCACTTAATATTAAATCAAGATATTTCCCTTTCAATTGAAAAGAAACAGAGGTTCCAGGCCAATAAAGTTGAACTTGGTTTTCAGCTTTTTCTACTCTCCCTTCAAAAGTCAATTGATCCATTATATTGTCGTTGTTAGTTTGTGCACAGCTAACAGTAGCTATACCAATAAGTAATAAAAAAAATAGTTTATTCATCATCCTTACTAAAAATGGCATTTAATAATTGGTTGGTCTCTTCAAGATCTTGCTCTTCAAAAATCAGCTCCGCTTTAGATAGTGATTTATGAATCTGTTGCAAATCTTCAAAATTAGCATTCGGAATATGCTTAGGAATTTTATAAATCCTCTCATCTTTTTTCTCAAAAGGACACTTCACTTTAGAAGTGAATAAATAAGGAAGAAGAATTTTGGAACAACTAAAAGCAATTCTGTCGATTGTATTTTCTTTAAAATAACTTTCAAGGCGCTCATTAATATGCTCAAAAAAGTTTAAGGTATTGGCTAGACGAACCCTTGATCCTGCTTTAGATTTACCTCTTGTCTTTAAGTATTTGATTTGGCTCTTCCCTTGTTTTTTTCTAACAGCATAAGTTGAAAAAGTCTTATGATCTACAATCTTACCTTCTTTGACTAATGCTACAGAGGCACTTTCAGTTTGTATAATACAAATCACATACACAGATTGATTGAGTGTCAAGTCTGTATTCAAATGCCATGGCAACCTTAGTAAGTAGTTGGGGACAGTGGATAACTGGACACTATGATGGTGCACAATCTCCTCTTTGTTCTCAAACTTATTTAAAAGCACTGTGATCTTTTCTACTGGAATTATTCTTTGTGGCATGTCTTCCTCCTCAATTGTTTGCTGTAAAAATAAGAAGTTGTCCTTCAAAATTAGGATTATGAGAAAAAAATGATGCAACAGAAGACATAACTTCCTGATTTCAATGCTATAAATTCATAACAAAAGCATCAAAGCATGTCATATTTCATTCTAAATCGAAGAAAACAACCCAAAATACATCAAAATAACAACCTCCATTACATGATATGTAACCCTGATTTATTGTACTATTCAAATAAATACACATCATTATTCAATTAGGTTACATAAAATTCAACTTTTTTCATTCCAAAAATAGAAAAACATTACAGCGTAGAATTAAAATTTTACAACCGGTGTTATCTAGGTACAACACTCAATAAACCTAACCTTGATTCTTATGAAAGCCTTGATTAGTTCATTAGCGTTTTTCTCTCTTCTTTTCACCAGCTCCAATTTGATTGCAAGTGATGAGTGGTTTATGAAGTTGGAACCGATTCTGAATTATGAATTGGATGAGACTCAGGCAAGGGATATTCTGCAGGAGTGGGTAGGAATACATGAGGAAAATCAGTTGACGTACCTTTATGATTTATCCACAGAAGCTTTTTTCTGTAAGTTTGAAAAAGGCATTAGAAACGCAGAAATAACAGAATTGACCTACACATCAAGCTTGGTAAATATAAGCATGAATGTAAACGAAGACGCCCATATTTATGTGACATTCGATAGATCAACAGGAAAGGTGATCGATTGCAAAGCGTCATATAGATAAGTTATATATATACTTGACAATTTCATATGACTACTTGACTTTAATATTACTAATACTACTTATTGTTATAGACGTAAACGTAAAAACCCTGCTGTTTTCAATTAACTAGTAATATGAGCTAGCAAAGGAAACTTCTTCAATTAAATTACTAAAGGGATGCGATAGGCATCCCTTTTTTCATGTCTAATGATAATATCAAATCTAAATCACAAACCGAATACTAGTTTTTATGTTTCTTCCGCTATTAGGAATTCCATTCCAAGCAAACGGATCTACGTAATAAGAATTTAATACATTATGAACACCCAACTCTAAAAACAACCTTGTGTTTTTCAGTTCAACCGGGTAAGATAAATCAATATTGATAAGGTGATATGGATCTGTTTTTTGTTCACCCAATGCTTCGCTCGGAGATTGCATTCCCACACTATATTCATAGTAAAGAGAAGAGGTCAACTTATAAAGTTGATAATTGATGCGATTCTTAATTGTAAGCGGTTTTTGGTAAGGCATTGGTGAATGAATAGCATCAATATAGCCATTTTCATAAACCAAATTAAAGTTATATTCCAACTGATTTGAAAGTGTAACACCTGCAAAAAAATCCATGTGTGATGTAGTTGCAGTGGCTACATTTTGGAACCTTTTCACACCCAACGCACCAATGGTCATTGGATCATAATCCTCATCTACTACACCCACAATATAGTCATCAATAAAACTTGCTTTTCCTCTAAAACCTACTTGCCAATTTTCTCTATGATATCTCAATGAAAAATCGATTGAAGAAGCTTTCTCATTATTCAAGTCTGGTGTACCTACATAATCAAAGCGGTCATTGGCATTGAACAAATAAAACCCATAAAGTTCACTCGCTGAAGGCATTCTTGAGGTATAAGAAAAACCGAATTTTGATTCAATTGCTGAAGTTAACTCATATTTGAAAAGGGCTGAAAAAGAACCCGAAAGGTCACTCCTTGGCCCATCAATAAAATAATTCAATGTTTCAAACTGCTTTCTAGCCACTTCATTCTGAAGATCTGTTGATGCTGTTTCCAATCGAGCTGTTGTCAGTAATGTCAACCTTGGATCCAACTTCCATTCATCTTGAAGGTTCAAAGCAAAAGAATTTCTATTGATATCACCCCAAGTCAGCATGTACATATTTATGCCTCCAGACGGAGAATACATTGTCATATCTGCAAAAAGATGATTATTATAAAAGTCTCCCTTCAAGCTGATACGGTGATTTTTAGTTTCTTTTCTTACCAAAGCCCAAGCCCCAAAAGTTGTGCTTTCACCAGGCATATCCATATGCATTGCCACGTTTTCCCTTTTGGTATCATCCATCACATGCTTGATAGAGTTATAATATACTTTTGCTTCTAAGTGATTGAAAAAACCATTATGATAATGTTTAGAATATGCAATGTTAGCCATACTTGCTTTAGCGGAACTTACATCCATATTCAAAGCTGGATAACCAATATCCATCCCTTGGTCATACATTATTAAAGCTGAAATTTTTTCATCAGCGGATAATTTATAAGTTGATGTAAAAGTATGATTCATTTTTTCGTACTGAGTATACTTTACCAATTCATTATTCCCATCTGAATAACTATCATGCTTTCTGTATGCACCTGAATAACGGATTCCCCATTTTTTGGAAATGCTTTTCTCAACATAAACATTCCCATCAAAACCATTAGAATTACTGCTGTACGCTGTCTGTATTCCTACTTCTAAAGGCTTTTTGAAATCCGGATATTTCATTTCTGCCATCAGTGTACCTCCCAATGCAGTACCATACATCTGTGACTCATTTTCTTTCAAAACTGAAAGCTTTTTCAGGTTAACAGGTTCGAGATAAGAAGTAGCAGGATCCATTTTGTCCGTACAAGCTCCAAAAACACGCATTCCATCAATTGACACTGCAATTTGCCCATCAGTAAAACCTTCTATAATTGGTTCAAATGCAAATCCACCTCTTTTGACTACCTGTAAATCATTTCTTTGATTCATGTAGTCATCTACTGTAAGTAAATAATTTTCTGAAGGAATTGTATCTTGATTGATAGTCACCTCTTGAAGGTGATAGGTCGTCATTTGCTTGTCTTGGGAAACAACATTATATGAAATCAGCATACAAACTACAAACGTTTGTATGCTGATGAATAAATTCCTTTTCATCTAGAATTCGAAATAAAAAGACTGTCCTTCTTCTGTTAGATAGATTTGTTCTCCCTCTGAAACATTTAGCAATAATTGCCAGTCACCCGTCATTGTGAAGTTGGCAGTACCCATGTATTTCCCTTCAGATACATATTTTGGATCAGTATTATTAGAAGATCCGTGACCCATTGATGGCATGTGAGGAGTAGATTTTATAGTCAAAGCATTTAGTGGTTCATACGTTTCCAAATGACCATGCCCCATTGATGGCTTTCTTCTAAAGGCTAAAACTTCATATTCATTACTTCCCATTTCTGGACTTCCTGAAGGGAAATTATATCCCATAATCAAACGATCCTCTGTTCCTTCAATTCCAACCATAACTACCGTTTTGAAGGCTGGATCTTCTGCTAAGAATTTGATGGCATCAACCTGAATTTCAAACATCCAATTGGCAAAAATCTCGTCATTCAATAGATAAGTCACTTCAAGTGTCCAGGCACCCATTTCTACCGTTGGCATTACAAAAAGTACTTGACCAATACCTGTAGATTTGTGATCTGCATCTTCGAAACCTAAAAATGGTGTCGAGTGTACATGAGTCACTCCTTCCATTTGCATGTGCATTTTTGGAAGAATTTTCCATTCACCACCTGCTGGCAAAGTATCTCCTTCAGTCACAAAAGCAACATTATTCACCCCTTCATGTAAATTAGATTTGCTTGAAAGTAAGTTTAAGGTATAAAGATTCGCTTCATCTTTTTCTGAAGCAATTGTATATTCTAAAATTGGTTCTTCCTCTGGAATGATGTTAGATTGATCATCGTTATCATTACATGAGAATAGGATAATTGATAAAAATAGTACTAAAAAAACGTTTTTCATTTTTGTTATAGTTTAGATATAAGCATGCCTACTAATCCTTATGTGTATTCCTCCTCATTTGAATCAAGAAGTGATTTAACACACTGAAAAAGTGATACTTAATAAGTTATCTCTGAAAAAATTAAGAAATGGAGTAGGTCTCCAAAAAATAAGCTGTAAAAACCTAGGTACTTCAAGATCAAAGCACTGAAAAATTAGGTCTTAATAATTGAAAGCATATGTGCTTCCATCAAAGATAAATCTAAACGATTGGAGGGCGTAATAATTGTCCCACATCATTAAGGGGTTTCATTCGCTCAGTATTAGCAAAGACAGATGTGGTGTATTCAACAAAAATGTTCTCTTCATGGAGACAAAAATCTTGTTGTACCGGCATATCCAATACAACTTCTTTATGCATTGTCTCAGAAGTTTCCTGTTGTTTATCAGACTCTTTTTGGAGTTCTTTATTGATAAAACATTGTCCGTGACAAGACATTTCGGGTTTATCTTTATTGATACAGAATACCTCTGCAATAAAATCTCTTTGTAATTCGAGATCTAATTTCAATAAAGACACAGAAAATGCATTGAATAGGATAACTCCTGCACAGATCAAATTTAAGACGATATGTAAGCGTTCTATTTTCAATACATCATTTTTTGTTGCAACGCAAAACTATGATTTGGAAATATTAAAAACAAACCTTGACAGATAAAAATATGACATTTGTCACTATTTGTCTATTCGGCAGTTCTACCTAAATACTTCTTTCCTTCTTGATCGTAAAAGTTTCTCACTTGAATCACATGATATTTCATACAGAAAGTATAATCAATATTATCATGGTACAGATGATCCGTTTGTGTGCTAATTTTCACAAGGTACTCCTGAGAGGTTTCAAAATCTTTTAGCCCTAAATAGGTCAAAGAAACAAACCAATCTTTGTGATGAGACTGAGGCAACTCCTTTAGAATTTCTTTAGCGTCACTGTAATTCCCTTGTTTCAATTCCATAGCAACTCCTTGTAAAGAATAAGTGATCAAACGTGACCTTTCAATTGTTTCCACATTAATGTACGCTTTGTTAACTTGTTCAAGTATAAATTGATGAACTTTCACTTGATTGGCCAGATGAAAAAAGACAAGCAACAAAAAAATAGAAAATGACTTCGCAAAGATGGAAAGCACCTGTCTCATCCTCTTTTCTCTATGTAATTGTTCCTTTACTTTATCAATCAGTTCCCTATTATGCTCTATTTTAACTCTGTCCTTGATTTCTTTAATCTCCATATATGAAAGATTTAAACACTTAGTTTTGAAAGGTTTGATGAGATTGTATTCCAGTATCGACTGAGCTTATCAATACTTTTTAAATTTTCAAAAGTTATAGGTTTGCATTTTGAATAAGCATTTGAAAATTGACGATGAAAAAAGAGATCATCTTCTTTGAATGGAAGATTTTCCAACAGTTGTGGATCATAATTTTTATGGTAAGAATCTGAAGTATAATATGTATAGTTATTTTTCTTTTTTAAAGTGCTCACCCATAAACATCTAGAGAGAGTGTAAATGTAAGTTTTAATGTCCGCTTTATCATCTATGTATTTTTCCTGGATAAGCCAAATTACTTTTGACAGAGAATACCTGAATACATCTTCAGCATCACGTTTTTCTCCCTGCATTTGTAAAATCATTGCTTCAATGGCACTGTAATTATCCTTGTATAAAAGTTTTACGCACTTTTTAAGATGCTCATTGATAGAAATGAAGTAAACAATTTCTTTATTACTTAATTTAGATCGTGTAGTAAAAATTGACATGTCCTTTATTAGTTAGTTTGATATGGTAATTAAAATACTTGTGTAAAACAAAATAGCTATTTCGAAGCATTACAAAATCAGACAACTAACTCATAATGAGTAAAGTAATTATCATTATACTATTGTCTTGAAACAATATACATTTTTTTGTTTAGTACTCAAACAAAATTAAACGATAACCAACTATAGTTATATTTTTATCAAAGCTTGACAAACAGTACATCATATCTTGAAAGTATTCTCAATCAAGTCTTTCGCCATATCAGATGGGTTTTCTTCTTCCAGGTTTCTCAATTTCAATTCTCCTCTAAAATAATTACCTCCATCTTCTAAAAAACCTTGTCCTTTGGGTGTAAAAACAGGGAAATTATCAGGAGTAGAGACCTCATATCGGCCATCTTCTGCAACAGTAAGTGTGGTGGTCACTTGAAAATAAAATGCTTTTGTCCTAGTAAACATATTCAATAACGCATTTGAAATATTTCTTAGTTGCTCTTGAAGTAAATGTTCTTTTAATTCTTCTTTTGTCATGATCTAAATAAATGTCCAAGCAATAAATCTACTTTTCTTCTGTCCCTGTCCCATATCAATGATTTGATGAGACTTAGGCTTTATTTTTTTGAGATGTTTAAGAAGTGGCACCACATTCTCTTGTTTTGAAACCAATGAGGTAAACCACACGACGTTGTTTTTGTAGGCTACACTTTCATCCATCATAGATTGAATAAATTGATATTCGCCTCCTTCACACCACAGCTCATTACTTTTACCACCGAAATTAAGTTTTACATCACTTTTTCCAGTAAGATTTTTGATTTTTCTCCTACTTCCCTTCTGTGCATCTTCAAAGCTTTTATGAAATGGAGGATTACACATACAAAAAGCAAATCTCTCATTTTCTCTGATGATTCCTTTAAAAATACTTTTGCTGGAACTCTGTTTGCGGATCCCTATTTTTTTGGGACTTATTTTGTTCTTCTTCAAAATACCAACCGCATTATCAATAGAAGCTGTTTCGATCTCAGAACCTACAAAGCCCCAACCGAAAAGACTAGCCCCCAATAACGGATAAATAATGTTAGCACCGGTACCAATATCCAAGCCTTTAATTTGACTATCTTTCAGATTTGTTTTTTCAGACAATAAATCTTTGATAGCCAAAATATAATCGGCTCTTCCTGGAACTGGAGGACAAAGATATCCTTTGGGTAAACTCCAATAATTTACATTGTAATATGCCTTGAGCAATGCCTTATTTAAAGCAATTACTGCATCAGAATCCGCAAAATTAATAGTATCTTCACCTATTTTATTTTTAATAATAAATTCAGCAAGAGGTGGATAAGCAGTGATTAATTTGGGAAAAGAATAACCGTTTTTATGTAAATTATTTTTATGCATAGAATGGGAAAAGAAAGGTGGAACAAATTTGATTTATTCCACCTCAATACTATTATTAGTTGTTGAAATAAGCAGAAACTGGAGGAATGAAATCATTCTTACGAGAGATTTTACCTTCCAAACTCACACCTAAATCACCTTTTGAAATTCCAAACGCTTTTTCCAATACTGTAAAATCAGCATCGTCAGCTCCAATTACAACAGAGTTGTTTGTTGTTAAATCAACATAAGCGAAGAAAATAGCTTCATAACCGTTCTTCTTGTTTTCTTGCATAGCAGCAGAAATCTCATCATGCTTTGCAATCACTTTATCGATCAATAAACTTTCACAAACACCAAAACCAATTTTGATATCACCGAAGATGAAATCTTTGTAATCTAAGTTTAAGATTTCAGCAGCAGTATATTTTGATAAGTCAGACTTTGCAATCAACATTTCTTGAGCAAAAGCTTCAACATCTTCTACACCTGCAATTTTTGCTAATTTTGCCGCTACTTCTCTATCGATATCAGTAGTATGAGGAACTGTAAGACCTAATGTATCTGATAAAATACCACCCAACATTACTCCTGCCATTTGCGCTGAGATCTCAACATTCATATCGGCATAGTAATCCGCGATAATTGTACAGCAAGATGCTACAGTACGCATATCAATGTGGATAGGCCCTTTTTGGAAGAAGAAGTTATCTTGAACTGCGTGGTGATCAATAATTGATAAAATATTAGCCTCAACAACTGAAGCGGCTGATTGAGTTGTTTGATTGTGGTCTACAACAACAACATCTTTTCCTGCGAAATTGTCTTCAAATGCTGGTTTTTCAACATTAAATTGTTTTAAAACAAATTCAGTTTCAGGGTTTAATTCTCCTTGTACAATTGGAGTACCACCCCAAAGGTTTGCTGCCGCAATAGCAGAACATGTACAATCTGTATCAGGGTTTTTATGCCCTACAAATAAAGCGTTACTTGGAAAAGATAGTTGAACACTCATTATCTTTTTTAAATTTTGTTGATGTTAATTTTTAAAACACGCTAAAATAAAGGTTGAAAATAAGGTATCAAACTATTCCAATTATTTTTTTGGTAAGGAATGTTTTTGAGTAGAGTTTTGAGTAATGATGAAGTATTAAAAATGATTCATTTCCTTAAGAGTATGCAAACATACTTTAAATAAAACTTTTATTCTACTACCCACTTCTTGAACTTTGGAGCTTTTTCCTTTGGTATAACAATTTCCTGCTCTTCCATTGTTTTTAATCTCAATACCCATTTTCCATTGTAAAATGGCTCAATACTTTTTACAGCATTAATATTTACAATGTACTGACGGTTCACTCTAAAAAACATAGAAGGATCCAGCTCGTATTCCAATTTATCTAAAGTGAAGTCTACGGTAATGGTTACTTTTTGATCTGTCTGTGCATAAGTGGTCTTTTTTTGAGAATGAAAGCAGGCAATATCCTTTACATTCAAGGCTTCCATGCTCACAGGTGTATTCCCCCAAATTCGTTTTCTATATGCTTTTGACTGCTCAGAGACGTGACTTTTTATGTTATCTACTTCTTGTTTTGATACCACAGCAGTACTTTGATTTTCAAACTTTTCTACCGCTTTCAACACCCATTTCTCTTCCACTGGCTTCAATAAATAATCAATGCTGTTGACTTGAAAAGCCCTTAAAGCATACTCGTCATAGGCAGTCACAAAAATGATTGGAATATTCACATCTACTTTCTCCAGAATTTCAAAACTCAATCCATCGGTGAGTTGGATGTCCATGAAAATCAAATCAGGTTTCGTTTCCTTCCCTTCAAAAAACTCCACACTTTCTTCCACTGACTGTAATGGAAAAATAAATTCCCAATCAGGTCTTAATTCTTGAATTACTTTTTTTAAATAACGCTGTGCAGGTACCTCGTCCTCTATAATTAATACTTTCATTTTAAGCTGTTTTCTTCAATAATGGAATGGTCACCGAGAAATAATCATCAGTTTCTTCGAGTTGAACTTCCGCTTCTTTATCCAACGCCACAAAACTCTCTTTCAAGTAGGTAAGTCCTATATTATAAGATTCTTGTTTTTTATTTTTCAACTGTTTGTTGTTCTCAACGGTGAAATAGCCCCCCTTCATCACAATCTTGATGGTGAGAGGTTTCCGGATAGTCGCCAAATTATGTTTGAAGATATTTTCCAATAATAATTGAATACTCAATGGTGGTATAATTTCCTGTGCATGCTCATTTTCAATATCAATATCCAGATGCAAACCTTCACCGAGCCTCACTTGGTGCAAATCAAGATAGTGCTTCATTGCTTCCCATTCCGTTTCAAATGTCACCTCTGTGGCTTCTTTGGTTTGTAAAACATATCGGTAAGTATGGGATAAATCCATGGCAAATTTTTTAGCTTGCGCTGGATCATAATCTATTTCCGAAATAAGGACATTCAGACTATTGAATAAAAAATGAGGATTTAAATGAGCTTGCAACGCTCTATTTTCAGCCCTTAATTTATCCTGCTTCATTGTCTCTGCTTTGATCGACTCATCTCTCCATTTTCTTAAGAAATCATCTGTAATAGTCAACGAACAATACAGTAACAAAATCAAACTTTGAATCACGCCAAGGATCAAATTACTCTTTTCAATTAAATAAGGTGAAGGTTTATTGGAATGAATATTCAATGTTATCAAGACCACATAAAAGAACAAAAAGGCCATCACAAACAAGGAAATTAGTTCTAACGTGAGACGGTAACCAGGGTTCTTTTTGAAGGGCAATACATTTTCATAAAAATTAGAAAGGTGCCTTCCCAAATACACTACTCCGTTAAACCAAATCAAATACAAATAAGTTGACACATAACCGAGAATATCTATAATTTTAAAATCCTCAATTATTGACCAATAAGTGAAGTATAACAATAATAGAGATAATGTGATACTTAATGCAGGTGTAAGCCATTTATAGTTTCTCTCAAGTAGAATCATTGATGAAGTGTTTTATTTGTAGTAAGCAGCAAACCAAAATAGAGTATAACTTAATTCTTAATCATTCTAATACGTTGTGCTCTCAAAACAAACCTATGAATTAGTATTTATCTTTTGTCCTTGTATTTATACCTTAATACCATTTTATAAACTTAATGAATAGCATTTGAAAGTATACTTACTTTTATAAAAAAAGTGGGAAGATATATTAAAATATCTCCCCCTCTTTCTCCTCTTTCGTAATTGTTTTAGTTGTTAGTTAGCTGTTAAATTTCCCATCGAACGAACATAATAAGTCCATTGTATCTGAGCCTTTAACTTTGATTGTATATATTCAATGACGGCTTGTTCTAGATATAACTGTGAATCAATTACTTCCAAAATATCAATCACCCCCTCTTCGAATCTTTCTTCCATTACCGTTGCATTTTGTTTTGCCTTCACCAAAGACATTTTAGCTACAGTATTCTCTTTTAAACTATTTTGCCAAGCCACTCTCTTTTGGGCAATTTCCAGATCCAGTAATTCTTTAGTTCTTTCCAAAGCCAATTGCTCATTGTGTACTTTCAATTGCTGACTTGCTACAAGGTGTTGCTTTCTTCCACCATGGAAAATTGGAATACTCATCATCAAACCCGCTTGAACATTGGGTACTGCACCTGGCTGAAAATTATAACCTGGAGATGAATAAGATCCTGTTACTACACCACTGAATTGTAAACGGTAAGTACTCTTCACTATATTCATGTCTTTGATACGCTCCTCTACTTTGTATTCTGCTACTTTATACTCAGGACGTACAGACATTTCCATTTCGTGTGTTTGAAAATGCTCCAATTCAATAGAATCAATTAAAGTAATTTCATCTTCAAAAGGTCTTCCTAGTATTCTATTCAAAGACATTTTGTAAACTTTCAAATCATTTTCAGCTTGAATAACAGCTAAATCAGCTCTATTCACTCTTACTTCAGTCATCAAAAGATCACTTTGATCTAGTGTACCCACCTCTACTTTATTTTCAACAAGACCTGCAATTCTTGATAAGTCATTTTTATAATTCTTCATGGCAAATACAAGCTCATTTTGAGCCACCGATTGCCAATATTGAAGATCTGTTGCCATGATGACATCCTGACTTGTAATTTCCAATTGTTCAGAAGCCATTTTATGTTTGATCTCAGCCCTATTTTTTCTTTCCTTCAGCTGGCCACCTCTATAAATTGGCTGTGTCAATGAAGTGTATAAACCGTATTGATTTTGAGCTCCTTGCCCCATAGTTTGCCCAGCTAATTCACCAAACCTTGGATCATCAGGCAAAGCCATCTGCAATGGATTTTGAACATACCAGTAATCGGCACTTGCACCAATTTTAGGCATCATATTCGACATGGCTGCTTTGTAGTTTTTATAACCCATTTCTACCCTATTTTCAGCCATTTTCACCAGTTGCTCGTGCTCAATTGCCTCCTTTCTATATTCCATCAAATAAGGATCGTTGACTTGAGCATGTGCTTGAACTGCTCCTAAACATATCAGGAGAAATACGAAGTGTTTTTGTAATTTTTCCATGGATATTATTTGTTTAGTTTAATGTTGTAGAAAATAGCGTAGAAGACTGGTACTGCAATTAGAGTCAAAAATGTAGCAAACCCTAAACCGAAAATGATGGTCACAGACATGGCTCCAAAAACTGAATCTGGAATCAATGGTATCATACCAAACATGGTTGTAATGGCCGCCATTAATACTGGTCTTGTTCTTGAAATAGTAGCATAAATAATAGCATCAAGGTGCGACTGTCCTTCTTTCCTTTGGATATTCACTTCGTCCAACAATACTATAACATTTTTGATAACCATTCCCAAAAGTCCTATCCAACCAATGAACGACATAAAGTCAAAGGCCTTTCCTAATCCTACCAGACCGAAAATGACACCAATCAGTGAGAAAGGAAGTAATACTACTACAATCAATGGCTGTTTGTAATTTCCAAACAAAGCAATCAAAATGGCAATAATCAATAAGAAGGCTAATGGGAAGAAAGTTACAATTGCATCAACTGCTTCTTTCTGATTTTTCTTCTCAGCATCCCACATGAAAGTATACCCTTCGGGTAATTCCATGGCTTCAATTTTACTTACAATATCCTTCTGTAACTCCGCTGTTGTCACCCCTTCAATTGGATCACATAAAGCTGAAAGTGCTCTATGACGGTTGTAAGTTTGAATAATTGGATATTCATAACCAAGTGACATCCCATTGGTTAATTGAGGTAGAGGAACGTTTTTCATTCCTGAAATCACCTTCATATTTTCTACCTTTTCAATATTTGGAATTTCACCTTCATCCAATTTTAATACAATTGGCATCAGCTCATTTTCTTCTCTATAAGTACCTACAGGTAAGCCTTCACTCACTACTCTGAATGAATTAGCAATTTCTGCTCTTGTCACTCCTGCTCTAGCGGCTTTATTGTTCGAAAACTCTGCCGTCCATACAGGTGCCATGTTGAACCAGCTACTATGAACATGTCTTGACAACTCACTGCCTCTCATAATTACCATTGCTTCATTGACCAATGAATCCAGTACTCGAATATCATCTCCCATAAAACGAGCCTCCATTTTACCATCAAGTGGTGACATGACTGAATACAATTCAGGACGAATAAAGATGTCTGGCCAGTTGGCGTATTTCTCTTTTTCTAAACGAGAAAATACTTTATCCACATTTTCAAAGTCTTCACACTCCACTATAAAGTGCATTACATTGGATTGTGGCCCATAAGAAGAAGAGGCCAAGAAATATCTTGGAGGTGTATTTCCTAAAGTTAAAGTCACCTCTTTTACTTCCTCTTGAGCAATTAGCCACTCATAGATTTTATCTGCTTGCTCTTCCGTATATTCAATTCTTGTCCCCTCTGGAGTGAAAGCATTGATTTTGAACAAGTTCTTCTCAAGTTCAGGCATAAATACAACTGACATGTACTTAGCCGTGAACAATGAGAAAGCGAATAATCCTAGAAAAATGCCTAATGAGATATATTTATATTGGATTCCCAATCTTAAAAAAGCTCTGAATTTATCATAAAATTTCCCTTGGAATAACGCTTCTGCCTCGCCCTCTTCCTTCTTTTCATCTTTAAGAAAAACGTCGCAAACCAAAGCCGATTGTGTCAAGGCAAAAATCCAACTTAATGACAGTGAAATGGCTAAAACGCTGAATAAAGATGATAAATACTCTCCTGTTGAATCAGGTGAGATTCTAATTGGCAAAAACGTAAGAATGGCAATAATTGTAGCACCTAAAAGTGGCCAAGCTGAAGCTGTTGCCGCTTCCATAATAGCTTGCTTTTTAGGAATACCCATCTTCATTTTCATCAAAATGGACTCAATCACTACAATGGAGTTATCCACCAGCATACCCATGGCAATGATCAGCGCCGCTAATGAAACCCTTTCCATATTGATTCCAAAAGTCCACATGATAATGATTGTAGCAAGAATCGAGAATACCAATCCAGAGCCTACTAAGATCCCGTTCTTTAATCCAATAAAGAATAAAAGAATTAATACAACCGTTCCTACTGATGCAATTAGGTTGAAGACAAAACCGTCATTGGCCACCTTGGACTCGTTTCCTTGGTCGTAAATATTTTTGATAAATAAACCAGCAGGAAGATTCTCCTTGATGATTTCCAATTGAGCACGTACATCTTCCCCTACCTCTACTACATTGGCACCCGTAGAAGCTGAAACAGCAAAACCTACAGCTGGGATACCTTGTATTTTCATTTTGGAGGTATAGGGAGTGACGTACCCTTCCTCAATCGCACAAATTTCTTTTAACCTGATTTGGTTACCTTTTGAATTAGTAACTAAGAAGTTCCCAATCTCATCTATATCGTTAAAGTCTCCGCCAATTTTCACTCTCAATCGCTGTTCATGCGTATTGACGAAACCCGCATTTACTAAATTATTTTGTTGATTGAGTGCATACATTACATTTTCTAATGACACCCCCAATTGATTCATTGCAGTATAAGATAACTTTAAGTCGATGCTTTCCTGAGCCTTACCAAACAATGATACCTTGGCTACATTATTGACCTTCAACAGCTCTTTCTTAATGTTATCTGCATAATCATTAAGCTCTCTATAAGTGTACCCTTCTCCGTAAATCCCATAGAAAAGACCCAATACATCTGCAAAATCATCGTTTACAATAGAAGTATTGGCGTTTTTGGGTAACTGTGGTTGCACATCCCCTACTTTTCGTCTCAACATATCCCACATCTGCGGAATATCATCACCTGGCACTGTCTTTTTAAGTACCACCAAAATCTTAGAAACACCGTGTCTACTATCAGAATCTAAATAATCCAGTCCGTCCATGGCTTGGATTGCTTCCTCCAACTTATCTGTTACCTGTTGCTCAACTTCTTCGGCTGATGCTCCTGGGTAAGTGGTCAAAACTACAGCTTGTTTAATAGTAAAAGGAGCATCTTCCAACTTACCAATTTTTTGATAGGCGATTACACCACCAAGTATGACCAAGCCTAGAACAAACCAAGTAAATGATTTATTCTCAATAGAAAATTTCGTTAAGTTCATTGGTTTCTTAGTTCTTAGTTCTTAGTGATTGTTGAATTTCCAATGTTAGCTCTCACTTTCTGGCCCTCCACCAATAGTGTTCCACCAGTGGCCACGACCCATTCGGCATTGCCCAGCATTTTCACTTCAACCTTGCTGTCATTTTTTAGATGAAGCAACTGTACATTAACTTTATGAATTTTGTGATTTTTGGGTGATACTGACCAAACAAAATGCTCTCCATTGGCCTCACCCATTACTGCGTTGGAAGGCAGTATCACTGAAGCTTCTCCTTGATTATTGAAGTTAAAATAAACCTCTGCTGTCATCCCTGCTAAAAACTGTTCATCCACATCTTGAACTTCCAACAACATTGGGTAAGCATAATTCAATTGTTCTGTGTCATGCAACACTTCAATCACTTTTGCCCAGTATTTTTTATTAGGATTTGAGTCAAAAACAACTGCTACTTTATCTAATTCTTTGACATGTCTGACAATTTCTTCTGGAACAGTGCATCTCACTCTTGTGTTTTCAAAATCTTGTAAAGTAATAACTGTTTTGGATGCTGTGACATGCTCTCCTTTTTCAATGGATAACTTCTTGATTCTACCTGTGAAAGGAGCTCTTAATTTTGTATCTTTTAAGGCATTTTCTGCAAATTCTAAATTAGAAGAAGCTTGTTCAAAATCAAGAATTGCTTTGTCATATGCTTGCTCTGAAATATTACTTTTCTGAAATAGTTTTTCGGCTCTTTCTTTGGCTGCTTTAGTCAATTGAAATGACGATTTTGCTTTCTGTAGATCTATCTTATAATCTCTTGGATCAATAATCCCCAACACTTCACCCTTTTTGACATGTTGCCCTTCCTCTAAATCAAAGTACTTGAGGGGACCACTTACTCTGAAGGACAATTGTACTTCTTTTTGTGGTATAGAAACGCCCGTTGCAATATTGGTTTTATTCGTTCCTTCTTCAATTACAGGAACCACTTTAACCAATTGATCTTTAGATGGTTTTTCTTGAATTTTTCCTCCACCACAAGAAGTGAATACAATTAATATTGTATACAGAAATAAATGCCTCATTTTAGGTAGTAATTATGTGAGTATAAAAATTATGATAATGATTGTGTAGATAAATCGCTTTAATCTTATTCTATATACTCCATTGCGTTTCGATTGTACTTACACAACCACCCAAACGGCAAAATAATGCACTGTAATCCGCCATAAAACGACTGAAACAGCCTCTTAAAGGGAAGTAATATCTTCTAGCTACAAATAAAAAACAGCTAACGAATGTCAAAAAAAATAAAAATCAATTTTGGTTTATAAGGTAAAATGTTAAATTTGTGTAAGACTAAATTTTTTAAATGTGTATCAGAAAAACTTACTCTAAAACATGTCAATTTGGAAAGCTCTTGAAAATGCGGTCTTAATTACTCCTTCTTCCCAGAAACTCACAGTATCAGAAAATACAATCTTAAAAGAAAGTGAGTTATTTTTATTAAAGGAGAATGATTTGGCTGCGGACGAGTACATGCGTAACTTAATACATCGTACTTCAGAAAAATTGTATAATACAGAACACTACGAACCTTACGTTATAGGGTTATTTGCTGTGGGAATGGCAGTAGCTCGTTGTGACGGTAGAATTGTAGAAGAAGAAAAAGTTGAAATCAGACAGTTTATTGATTTCGTAACTCAAAGTGAACTACCTCAAAGATATTACGATAAATTAGATGCCATTAAAAACATGGTTTTCTTAAATTTCAATACAGCAATGAGCTTTGTAGGTCAAATGCATGAAGACACTTGGGAAGTGGTTGACCACCTTATTACACTTACTATTAAAGCAGACGGAAAAATAGCAACTCAAGAACTTGATTTTTACAGAAAGTGGAAAGCTTGGTTAGCATCTCAAGCATACCGAAGGGCTATCTAAGATAATTTTTTCCTTTTTCAAAACCAGCTTGCATTAATTGTTCCCAGACAAAAAGTGTCATAAAACTATCAGACAGAGAGTCGTGAGCATTGTCTAAAAGTATTTTATCTTCTAATGTCAAATGATTTTTGAAGTGGTTGAACGCAGTAGATAAACGTTGCCAAGTATAATTGTTGTATTTATCGTTCCACTCTTTAATGACGCCTGTTGAAAAAACATTCATTGCACAATAAATACCCTTAGCATTTCTAAGGTCTATATAGTTCATGTCAAAAGGTGCATTGTAGATAATTATATTTTGATCTTCTACGATATCGTTGATCATATCCTGCATTGCAAAGTCATATACAGGTGCATCTTCTACCATTTTTGGAGATATACCATTCACTGCCATTGCTTCAGGCCATGTTTTTCTGTACTTAGGTTTAATATAAGTACTTAATAGGATCTCTTTTTTGTCATTGATAATACTTATCTGCAAAGCTTCATCTACACCAGCATCCAAACCTGTAGTTTCAGTATCTAGAACTAAAAAATCTTCAGTAATAAACTGTTCTTCTTGAAATTCAGCTTCAGGTCTTGCTTTTTTATTTTTGATAAGATCATCAAACATAGTAAAAAATATAAACTGGTTTAAAGGATTTAATAACTATCAGGTGCTGAGACTTACAGATTGGTAGCTTGTCAGTGATACCTCAACACTTTGCTCAAAGGTATTAATTTAATCATTAGATCTTTTCATTACAATATTTTTTGAAGAATTAATTGTAATTTTTTGATTTCTCAACCGTTCCTTCTCTATATTTTTTAGGAGAAACGCTATAAAGATCTGTAAAACACTTTGTGAAATAGGCTGGTGTGTTAAATCCTGTCTGATAAGCAATATCTGAGATACTTGTATCGGAGTTTTTCAATAATTCGGCACTGTATCTTAGTCGGATATCACGCATAAATACACTAGATGATTTTCCTGTTAACGCTTTAATTTTTCGATGTAACTGGCTTCTACTGATAAATAATTTCTGAGCAACCTCTTCAATACTCAGTTCGGTGTTATCAAGGTTTTCTTCAACAATTGATGTAAATGATTTAATCAGTTTTTCATCATTGTTGGAGAATTCTACCACATCTTCTTTCACCATAAAATGCTCCCTGAATTTAGCCTGAAGTATTTTCCTGTTTTCAAGAAGGTTATGGATACGTACCAATAACTCCTGCTTATTGAATGGCTTAGTGATATAAGCATCTGCCTTGGTTGAGTAGCCTTTCATAACCGTCAATGGATCAGCTTTTGCCGTTAAAAGAATGACTGGAATATGCGAGGTTTGAGAAGTTTCTTTGAGTAAACGAGTCATTTCTATACCGTCTACTTCTGGCATCATCACATCTGATAAAATAATATCTGGAATGAGATCTTTTGCCATAGTCAAACCAATTTGTCCATTTTCTGCCAAGCTTACCTCAAACTGTTCTTTTAGTATTTTATGAAGATAATTTCTGATATCCTCATTATCATCAATCACTAAAATAGACGGGAAGTTTTGCCCCTTATTTGAGACCACTTCAATTGCAGTATTTTCTACAGGAATGTTGTGAGATAGAGTTTCTTTTTCTGCCACGTCAGACTCAATGATTTCCAGCTCGACATCTTTTTGTTCAAAGAATGCTAATGTTACGGGTATTTCAATATCAAATCTTGTCCATTCACGTTCTACACTTTCAACCTCAATTTTACCGAAGTATTTATTGATAATTCCCTGCGTTAAAGCTAAACCAATTCCATTTGTAGTAGAAAGTCCCACATTGGAATGATAATATTGATTGAATATATGTGGAAGATCTTCAGCTGCAATTCCTTTACCATTATCATGAAAAGACATTTTCAGAAGTCCATCCTCCAAACTCGACTTCACAGTAATCTTTCCTTCGTTTTTTGAGAATTTTATAGCATTGAAAATCAAATTATTCACTACTTTATCAAGGCTATTTTTATCGATATACCCTTGATGTTCTTGACCTTTAAATTCAAAATCGATGTGTACATTTTGTTGTTCTGCATAGGAATGAAATGATGACACACTCACTGATAATGATTCTTTCAAGTCAATTTTACTAAGTTTCAATATATTGCTATTCTGCAACTCAATATTTGTAAGATCAAGAATCTGGTTGATCAGTTCTAGTAATTGCTTGGTTTGGTATTCCAAAGAACGTAAATTTTCATTCTTTACCATTTGCTCTTTTAAATGGTCAATTGCACCAATCATTAATGTAAGTGGGGTTCTGAATTCATGAGAAATATTAGCAAAGAATTTGGTTTTAAATTCATCCAACTCTTCCAACCTTTTTTCTCTCTCTATTGCATTCGATTTCTGCTCTTCCGAAATTTTCAATTGCGCTTCTTTCAATCGGATATTAATGAAGTATAATACGATAACCACCAATGCTAAAACACATACCAAAATGACAATACCAAACCATAATTTCCTTTCTTTTTGTGCAGACTTTAACAAATCATCTTTAAGCCGCTTCTCTTTGAGTAATTTCTTGTTATTGAAATTGGCCTCTAACTGAGTAAGCTTTCTAAACTCTGATTTACTGTTCAGTTCGTTGTTTACTTTTAGTAGTTCTTGCTGATAATCAAAGGCTTTTTTATAGTCTTTTGTATTCACATAAAACTTTATCAAATGAGATAGAATCTTATATTTTCGTTGGATTAAACTCCTTTCTGTTGCAATCTCATAAGCTTCTAAATAATACTTTTCAGCCTTATTGATATCACCATCTCTATCGATTGCAATAAGTGCCAAAACTTCAAAAGCAGCTGCTTGAGTTGAATAATTATAATCGTATTTTTCAATAATGTCTAATGCCTCATGAACATAATATTCAGCAGAATCATACTCATCTAGATGCCATAAACCAATACCGATTAGAGTAGAAGCAGGTGCTAGCTTTTCATGATAATTATTTGAAATGAGGATTTCTCGTGCCTCCTTTGCAATAGCTACAGCTCTGAGATAGTTCTTGTGAATGAGAGCAGAATCATCTAATGTTTCATTCAGAGAAGAATAGGTTCCTGACAAATTAATCCTTACAGATGATCTAAAATGATTGTTTTGGAGTTTTTCTGCAATTTTTAGTGCTTCCTTAAAGGCGTTGATAGCCTTTGTATAATTCTCTCTTTCTAACTCAATATCGTCATCAATACTATTATTCTTCCAGATTAAAGCCTCATTATTCAGCACTTTAAAAAGTCCTTTGTAGTCTTGATTTTCCTCATAGATAATCTTCGCACGCTGAAAATATCGAATTGCTTGATCGAAATCTCCTTTACTTTTTAGATATAAACCGAGATGATTGCAACCATGTGCAATTTCAAGAGAATCTTGGAGATCTTCCAAGTAGCCAAAACCTGTGAGCAAATTCACAAAAGCCAATGAATCATTACCCATAAAAAATTCTATTGTACCAAGGCATACACTACTCTTACCTTTACCCTTCAAATAATCATATTCATAGCTCAATTCTTTGGCTTGGGTAAGGTATTTTTTTGCACTGTCCAGTTTTCCTCCAATCATAAAAGATCTTCCTTTGATCTCTATCAAATCAATTTTTTCTTCAGACAGACTTTCAATCTCCGATTCAGAAAGCAGTGAATCGATCACATTTATGGTATGTTGTGTATTTCTATATTTAGCCTTTTCTAAATACTTTTTAGCATTGACATACTTATCTCCACCATCTTCACTAAAATTAGGGGTCTGACTTAGTAAAGATGAAAAGGTAAAAAGTAGAAAAGTTAGTAGCAGTAAAAATTTATTCACTTTCGAATATGTTTAAAAAAATTGATTCCGATTTATTTAAAGCTTGAATCCTATCACCAGAATATCATCTGTTTGGGATTCATTTTGCTGTTTTCTCCAAAGTTCAAAACGATGCAACAAAGCCTTCTCTTGTTCTTTGGCAGGAAGATGGTGAATTTCATCGATGAGTTCCCTGAATCTTTTTACTAAGAACTTCTTATTATTTGGTCCACCAAGCTGATCTTGATAACCATCAGAATACAGGTATATATAAGTTTCTTCCTCACTGAAATCAACCTCATGATTTACAAAGGCAGAACTATTTAAATCCATTCCTCCAATACTTCTTCGATCACCTTTCATTACAAATTGCCTTCCATTTTGGTAATAAAGCCAAGAATTTTTTGCACTGCTTACGATTACTTTCTTTTTCGTGTAATTAATCAAAGCAATCGAAATATCCATACCATCTTGAACGCCAAAGCTTTCGTGTTGCTTCAGTGTCATTTGTAGTTGAGTATGCAAATTTTCTAAGATATCTTTTGGGGAGGTAATATGCTTTACCTTAATGATTTCATTTAAAAGTCCTGTCCCAATAAGCGACATAAATGCACCTGGAACACCATGACCTGTACAATCACTACAAGCAATAATTGACATCTTATCTTCCTCACCTTCAAGGATACCTGACGAATAATAAAAGTCTCCAGATACAAGATCTCTTGGTTTATAGAAAAGCATTAATTCTTTGAAAAGCTTCTCTATATTTGATCTAATTGGCAATGAAGCATTTTGAATTCTAGTGGCATAATTCACTCCAGCAGAGATTCTTCGGTTTTTTGAATCAATTAATTCTACATATTCCTGAAGGTGATCTCTTTGAGCTGCAATTTCTTCAGCCTGAATTTCAATCTTAAAGTTTTTATCAGAAATCTTTTGATAAGCTACTTTGAGGTCGCGGTAGAATCGATATAAAAAGTAAATGAAAATACCACTAACAATAAAAATGAATACCAGAACATAAATGAACTTTTCCTGATCATTCATCACTCTTTCGTTGTATTCTTTCTCTAACTTTAATGAATAGATTTCTGAAATGTGCTTTTCAGATTCATACGAAGATTTGATTTTCTCAACCCTCGTTTCAATTTCTATATTATCTATTTTAGATTTTACTTCATTGTATTCCGTCACATAATCAAACGCCGCTTTCCAATTTTGATCTTCCTTTTCAATCTTAGCCAGCAACTCACAAACATCTCTTTTAAAAAACATCGCCTCCAAAGCATTGGCAATATGATATACTTCCACGGCCTGCTTTCTCGCCATATTAAGATTAGAAGAAATGAAATAATACTCTGCCGACATCAACTTGTATTCACAAAGGGCGTATTGATCTTCGAATACTTCAAATTGTTGAATGGCTTCATTGATGTAGGAAGAGGCTTCTTCCATTTCACCCAAATTCGCATAAATCTGAGCTTTTATCGCCAATACATACGCTTCTTCTTCTTCAAAATTATACTTTATCGCATTGACGTAAGCTTCATCTTCATATTTCAACCCCAATTGATTATGCCCCCACTTCATATAAACTTCTCCAATATTGAGCAACATGCTGACTTCGTGCCTTCTTTGCTCCAAGGTAATTTCATCAGATTCATACATGCCATTACGAATAGACTCCAATCCCTTCAAATAATATTTCAAAGCCTTTTTATAATCTTTCTTTCTGAAATAAAACACCCCAATATTATTACAAATGGTGGATACGTCTGGCCAGTCTTTAAGTTCTTCTGAAATATGAAGAGCCTTGATGGTATTTTCAAATCCCTCTGTGATTTCACCTTTTTTAATCAAATAACTCCCACTAATCTGATAGGCAAAGCTTTCCGCCTCTCTATCACCTATTTCCAACGCAATTTTTTTCATCTTATCTGTAAAATAAAGCGTTGAATCGGTCAATAAATTGAGATGTCTTATTGACTTCTCTTTTAAATTGGCAATATCGATCTGAGGAGTATTCTTTGCAGAAGCATACTCAATAATACATGACAACAGTATTATGATTAGGGTAAGTTTAGAACCAAACTTTTTTGTATAAAAGGTATCGATCAGCAAGAGTTTTGTGTATATGAATAGAGCCTTATATCTTAAAATTATAAAAATACTTAGCTAAATCCAAGTTTTTTGACATAGTCTCTTCGTCAAAAAAAATGATTTTAATCTTTTTAGCTCATACAATGTGTTATATGAATGTATTTAAAAAGTAAATACATAACTTACCTCTCATTATTCTTACACATTTCATTCTTTAAAATCTCAGAATAAATAGTGAAATACAAAAATCCCCTCAACTTAAATCATAAGTATTTTTTTCAATTTTTCTTACGATTAGTCAAGGGAATTAATATGATTTAAATGCAATTTATAAATTAGAACCGTCGTAATTTTTAAACTTCACTTTGTAAAACAAACTATAGAAAACGGGCACTAAAACTAAGGTAAGAACTGTTGCAAACAACAACCCAAACAACAAGCTTATTGCAAGGGGTTCAAACATTATACCTCCGCCTAACCATAAGGGAATTAAACCACAAACTGTCGTTGCCGTAGTCAGTAAAATCGGTCTAAAACGCTCAGTTGCTGCTGCCACAATAGCATCCGCCGGTGTCCTTTTATTTTCGGTCAGTTCTATCTCAATCCGATCAATTAATACAATACCATTATTAATCACAATACCTGCTAAAGATACCAATCCTAAGAACCCAAAAAAGCCCATATAGGAATCTGCGATGAAAAGCCCATAATAAACACCAATTGCACCCATTGGTATGGTAAATAAGATAATTAATGATTTTTTGATGGAATTAAACTGTCCAACTAATAGTAATACAATAATACAAAACGCCAAAGGCAAGAATGCCACAACAGAACCTATACCAGACTGCGTCTTTTCAATATCACCGCCAAAGTCATAAAAATAACCTGTCTCCCATTCCTTCTGATCTTCTTCCAGCCAAGGAGTTATTGTATTCATAACTTCACTTGAAGTGGTATTCTTATCCACATTTGCAGTAACAGTTATGGTTTTAAATAGATCATACCTTTTGATTTTTGTAAACTGCCAATCTGTAATAATATCCGCCACTTGTTTCAATGGAACATTATTCCCGTTCATCTGAGAGTAAATATTAATAGATTCCAGTTCTCTCAATGAATATTCTCCGTCATGATTGTCTTTCATCATGATTGGAATAGACTCATCAGCTTCTCTGTAGCGATCTAATTCAACACCTGAAATACTTGTGAGCATTGACATAGCAATATCTTGATTTGTCACACTTGCCAACTCCGCTCTATCAGGATCAATTTTGATAATAAACTTCTTGGTTTTCACTCCCCAATCATCATTTATATCTTTCGTGCCAGGAGATTCAGCAAGTTTTGCTTTCACTTTATTGACCAATTGATAAAGTACCATTGGGTCTCTTCCAGAAATACGAACTTCTATAGGGTTATCTGCTCCACCTGCACTTCCAAGTCGTTTGATTCTTGGCTGAAGGTCAGGAAAATTATTAAAACAATACCAGTCCAAACTATCAATTACCACTTGATTGAACTCATTGGAAGTGGTATTCACCAAAATATGAGCGGTGTAAGAGGACTTCTCAGGCGCTTGGTAGCCTAAGTCATATTTTGGAGCACCTTCCCCTACATAAGAAGTATAATCCAAAATTCCTTCTTCCTCATTTTGAGCTTGCTCTGCAGTCAGCAAGAACCTCTTTAAGTACTCATCTACTTTAGCTACTACATCTTTAGTAACCGATATATCTGAGGTCATTGGTAATTCTAAATTGACCGTTACTAAAGCTCTATCAGAATCAGGCATAAAAATAAACGGTACATGAGGGGCAATTTTTGTCATGGATAAAAAACAAAGCCCAATAATACCTAAAAACAATACTGGCCTCTTTAAATTCCAAATCAAGAAAGGTTTATAATAGCCCAATAATTTATCAAAGTTACTTTGGTTCGTTTCATTTGATGTGTCTTTTGGCTTTACCTTAATCAAATAAATAGCTAAAAGAGGAATCAACGTAATGGACATTACCCATGAACTAATCAACGCAATAGTTATTACTACGAAAATTGGTCCTACCACTTCGCCCATTGTTGACTTGGCTAAGAAGAAAGCTAAAAATGCCGCAGACGTTGTTAAGGTAGAAATCAATAATGGCACCATCAATTCCTTAGCTGAATCGATTGCAGCATTATAAACCTTAGCACCTCGTTCCATCTTCACCATTATGGATTCTGACATAACAATTGCATTATCTACCAACATCCCTAATGCCATAATAAGCGCTGCCAATGAAATCTGATTCAAGCCAACATCCAACAATCCCATTATTACAAATGTGATAACAATGGTTGAAGGAATTAATGCAGAAACAACTAGCCCAGTCCTTAAACCTAAAAATAAAAACATTACAACCAATACAGTTGCTACAGATTGTAACAAGTTACTTACAAAATCATCTACAGAAGACTCCACGTATAAATCAGCTGAAGCAGTTCTGGTAAACTCAATGCCCCAAGGATATTGTTGCTGATAATATTTTATCTTTTCATCGATCTCCTGTCCTAGTTGTACGATATTCCCCCCTTCTTTCAATTTCACACCTAAAGAAATGGCAGGTTGCCCAGAAACAGTAACGATGCTCTCTGTTGGATCTTTGTAACCTCTTCTGATTTTGGCGATATCTCCAAGATGGACAGATTGTCCATTTTGAAGTGGTATCACCACCTTTTCAATTTGACTAACTGTCTCGAAGCTACCTGTAGGTTCCAAAATGATTCTTTCAGTACCAAATTTCACATCTCCCCCTGGGAAAATAATATTAGTATTGGCAATGGCATTTTTGATCATATTGGTTGTCAATCCATATTTGGAGACCGCTGCATTATCAAACTCCACAAAGACATTTTCCACTTGTTCTCCTACAATTTCAATTCGAGCTGCATTGGGAAGTTTAATCAATCCATCTTTAACATCTTTGGCTATATCATAAAGCTCTTTGTAGGTATAACCGTCACCTGTAATAGAGTAAATCACACCAAAAACATCTACAATATCCTCATCTTTGATCTGAACACTGCAACCATCCGGTAAGTCAGGCTCTACCTCAGCCACCCTTCTCCTAATTTTATCATAAATAGGTTGCATTTTCGTATACATCTCTTTGATTTCCAAGGTGATGATAGATACATTATTTCTTGATTCTGATTTGATGGATTTCAATTCAGAAACCTGCTGCAATTGCTTCTCGATCTTATCTGTCACCAGCATTTCTACCCTTTCTGGAGAACCTCCAGGATAAGTTGTAATGATCGAAACAAATCTCACTGTAAATGGAGGCATACTATCTCTTGGCATCGTTTCATAGGTCTGAAAACCTAGAAAGCCTAAAAGCACCACCAACGTGAGGGTAAGAACGTTATATTTAATTGAAAACTCGGTAATATTCATGTGCTAGATCTTCTGTTGGTACTTTGTAAGGAATTTCACTTTCAAACCGTCACTTATTTTTGTGACGCCACTCGTCACCACCATTTCACCTTCTTTCAACCCTTTTTCCACCACAAAACCTTTCCCGCTCAATTCTCCAATTTCGATGGTTTTATAGTGCACAATTCCAGTTTTATCATCCAATCGTTCTACCGTGTATACAAAACGCTTTCCATCCACTGCCTCACCCACAGCATCTACAGGGACAATCATATAAGGCTCTGAAGACTTTTGCTGTACTTGGAAAGTCACGTTAGCTGACATGCCTGGTCTCACATTTTGAGATTTAGCATCCAATAAAACAGTGACTGGAAAAGTAGAAGAAACATCTGATACATAAGAAAGCTTTGTTACTTTGCCTTTGAATTTTTTTCCTGCTACAGAAGTAAAACTAACATCAACTTTATCCCCAACTTTTATCTTAGAAATGTACTTTTCTGGAATGCCTACTTTAATTTCAAGGTCATTTCCAGAAGCAAATTTTACCACAGGATTCCCTGCCATTATGTTCTCATTTCTTGAAGCAATTTTCTCCGCGATAATACCATTCATCGGAACATAAAGCTTATAATAACTCAATTCTCTTCTTTTCAAGTCTTCCGTTTGCTGACTGTTCTTATAAGCTGCTTTTGCAGAAGAGAAGGAGTTTTTAGCTTGTTCGTATTCTGATAGAGAAACGTTATTGGCTTCATATAATTTTTTTGTTCTATCCAGACTCGCCTTCATGGTTTCCAATTGTACTTTAGCACTTTGTGTTTGCGCCACCGTCTGCTGGAAAGCAATTTTAGCATCGGAATCATCAATTGTTGCAATCAACTGTCCTTTTTTTACGACATCGCCTTCTACCACATTGATACTCGTCAGCACTCCGCTTACTCTAAAACTGAGTTGAGACTCTGTTCCGGCTTTTGACACTCCAGCAAAAGTTTGAAAAGCTTCTCCACCAGAATAATACACTTCTGCGTAACGAACGGGTCTGATTACTTCTTCTTGTTGTTCTTCTTTTTTGGAACAGCTTCCTAATAGCTGCACAATGGAGAAGAAAATAAATAGTTTTGTTATGATATTTTTCATTTCGATATTATCTATCTATGTTTTTTAATAATTCATTGACCTCTTCATTGGCCTGTTTCCGTTCTTCATCCGTCTGCAATAAGCTGAAAGTACCCACTGCCCTTTGTATTTTCATGGAAGATTGCAGGAATTGATACACTGCATTGGCGGCATTCTGTTCTGATTCAAAAGCATTGTTTTGTGCATCAATCAATTCAATAATGGAAACTCTACCCTTTGAATAATTATCTCTTACAATTTCAAAGTTTTTTTGGGCGGCTTCCATTGCTTCTCTTGAGTTGGTGATATTTGTACTTGTACTGGCTAACTCATACAATGCACCCCTTACTTCTCTTTCAACATCAAGATTTACCTGTCGTTGTTGTGCCTCTAGCTGAAGCTTATCATATTTTGTTTTCTGATAATTTCTTGCTTTTTGAAACCCAGAAAATAAAGGAATAGAAGCAACTACAGAAATACTCCAATTTTGATCCAATGGACTCAAACCTGTTCCTCCTCCTGGTATTGTTATGGACTCAGTGCCACTTCCGCCTCTAGCTAAAAATCGGTTATAAGAACCTTGTAATGCTACTTCAGGAATAAATCTATTTCGACTATCTGAAGATTGCTGACGCTGTATTGCCAGCATTTGTGCTGCGTATTGTTGTACCACAGGACGTTGAATTACTGCTTTGTCCACTACATAATCTGATATTATTAACAGAGAGATGGGGTCGTTTACTAAATTAGCCATTCCTTCAGAAGCTAACCCTCCATAAATACCATCTGTCAGTTCAACATCTTTTACATAGATCGGTGAACTCATGTTTCTATTCAACAAATTATTCAACACCAGCATCTGCTGTCTTTCTTGGAGGTTGGCATCAATTACTTGCTGTTCTGATTGTACCAAGTTGGATTGCCAACGATAGACATCTGAATTACCAGAGTACCCAACATTTTCACGTAATTGAGCAATTTCAAGATTACGTTTTGTTGACTCTAAATATCTGTTGGTAATTTGAACTTGTGTTTTCGCATATAATAAATTAAAATAAGCAATAGAGGCCTGATAAACTACATCCAGCATAACTTGCTCATTTCCTGCTTCTCTGGATTGCTGCAAGTATTTCTGAACTCTGGCATTGACAAATACTTTTTCAGAATAAATGACCTGTTGCAGTTCTAGAGTTCCTATCAATTGTCTTTCTGCACGAGTACCAAAGGCTCGATCCGCTGTAGGCTGATCAATCCAAGTCCCTGCCATAGACGCATTAATACTTGGCATCAGAGAGGAATTGGCCACTTTTCGTAATTCATCACCGCTCAAAACTCCATATTGAGAAGCTTTATAATTCATATTTTCAGCAATTGCCTCATCCAATACATTTTCTAGGCTTAGCTGTTCACTTTCATCAGGCAAAGCATCCACCCACTCTGCATTGAAAATTACATTCCATTTGGGGAGATAAGAAAGTTGTCCAGCAACAGATGCATTCAGCACTATTTTCTCTTCATAATCCACCCTTACAGGCAAGTCTTTTGGATTAGTATTTTCATAAAAAATCGATTCAATATTCAATGCGATTCTTCTTGCAACTATATCATACTTGTCTTCCGTTTTCAAACCTACTAATGCTCCATTTTCTACGCCTTCTTCTCCCTCAGCAGTAAAAACATAGAGCCCCTTTTCAGCGAAAGCCTCAAATAATTGCCGTTTCTTCTCATTAGAAAGTTTAAACATGAAAGATGCATAAACAGCGTCATAAGTGGTGTCAACCTGTGCTATTAATGAGTCAATATCATCACCTACCCCAAACGATTTGTACTCCACGCCAATTTCTTCAACAATTCGGTCTAAAGGTTTTGCTGGAGAATAAACCTGATGAATATAATTGTCAAATAGGACTGCAATTTTATTGTACTTGATAGCATCATGAAAAGTAATAATATCCGTTTTCAATGATGAACTAGTCAAAATAAAATTGAGGTTGTTAATTCCTGTTGTTCCTTCTTCAGTCAACGGCACCCCTTGACCTTTAGGATCAATAATGCCCCACAATAGTGTAGGCTTTACTAAATTCTTTTGCTGCACTGCAATAGTCGACCCCAAAACACCCAAACATATGACGACATCGACCTCTTTGTCCGTTTGTAAAAGTTGAAAATGCCGTTTGGCTTTGGTGTTATCCCAATCGCTAGAAAGCTGATATTTATCGGGAAAAGTGACGTTGTAGGACGATCCCATGACTGCGGGCACCTCCTTCTCTAGGATATCAATAAACTTAGATTCTTTGTATACTTGAGCATCATACAAAATTCCTATTGTAAGGTTTTTGACTTGATCTTGACAAAATGCTCGTTGAGTATAAAAAGAAGAAATAGATAGTAGTAAGATTATTGATAAAGTTAAGTTCTTTGTAACTCTAAACATGTGATGTAGTATATCATTTACTTAGTTATAAGCTACAAAAATGTAAACTAAGAATGAAGTAAAAAATAGATAACACAGTTCATACTGTCAAAATTTCTTAGTTTATAATAATTTTTTGTTACATCGTTACATTCTTAACAAAAAAAAAGAACAGAATACTTTTACAATAAGCATTCTGCTCTCCAATAAGGTAAAGAATCGTAATTTCTAATATACTTAGCTAACAGTAATCACTAAGATAAAACGTAAATTATCTTAGTAGTTATTTTTATAACAAAGCAAATATATTCAGTAGAGTACAAACTTCTACTACCCAAAAGGGTAGTTTCTACCTTTTTTTATCAGAAATTAATCTGCATCATCAACAACCTTATTGAAAGCACATTTCTACTAAATTTTATAAATGTAATACACCTTCACTTTAACTGTTTGAAAAATAATGAACTACAATCCATAAAGGTTATACTACAAGGAAATAGTCTTTTTTATTTTACATAGATTGTAAAATAATTTTTGGATTTTACTTCTATAAGTGGGTGTTCATGTTAAATTTGTATGACTTTTAGATTATAAATAATAATAACTTAATGAGACTTACATTTTGGGGGGCAGCCAAAAAAGTAACAGGAAGTATGACGTTACTGACTTTGGATGATGGATATCAAATACTAATTGATTGCGGAATAGATATGGCAAATATGACCGAAACTGATCCGTTATACCCTACTTCAGCTTTACCTTTTGATGCTTCATTAGTCAATGTAGTTTTATTAACGCATGCCCATTTAGACCACTCCGGTAAACTTCCCAATTTGTATAAAGAAGGTTTTGAAGGACAAATCTTATGTACTTCAGCCACTGCTTCTTTAACACAGATATTACTGGATGATTCTGCTAGAATCAATCAACGAAAACTCAAGGCTTACAGCAAAAGAAAGTCGAAAGGTTTGAGCCTGGATCACTTCAATTTTATTCCAGAAAACCTTTATACTACTTCAGAGGTCAATGAAACCATGAAAGAAGTAGTACCTATTCAGTTCAAAAGAAAGTTCAATATCAAACCTGGACTATGGGTTACTTTCCTGCCTGCAGGACACCTTCTGGGTGCGGCACATATTCTTGTTGAGGTAGAAGAAAATGGAATTCAAAAGTCATTCCTTTTCTCTGGTGATATAGGGAGAAAAAATTATCCACTTTTACAAGACCCTATTGAACTGCCACAGGTAGATTATGTCATTTGTGAAACAACTTATGGTAATAGAGAACACACCAAGATTGACGATTCTACTAAAGAGTTGCAAGATGTTATCAAAAGAGCTTGTGTGGATATTCCTGGACGACTGATCATTCCTGCATTTAGTATTGGCAGAACTCAAGCGGTACTTTTTGAATTGCATAAACTTTTTGAGGCTGGAAAACTTCCAAGAATAAAAGTATTTGCAGATTCACCTTTGGCAATGCAGAGTAATAGAATCTATGAGGATTTTCTTTATTTGCTAAATCAAGAAGCAAAAGATTTCAAAGAGGATTACGACTCATTATTCAACTTTGAGAATATAGAGTATGCCCAAAAGCAAAATGACAGTAAGGCCATCTCCAATTACAATGAACCTTATATCATTATTTCTTCCTCTGGAATGCTGGAGGGTGGCCGTATTCAACACCACATTCAAGCTAATATGGAAAACCCGTATGCCACTGTGCTGATGGTCGGTTTTTCGGCTGATGGAACACTGGGTGCTCGACTTCGTGATAATGAAGGGTACTTGAGAATTGGAAATGAGGATTTAAAAGTCAATTGTAAAATTGAACAGACTGATTCATTCAGCGGACATGGGGATGTCAACGATCTTCAGCACTTTATTCAGCAACAGGATAAAAATAAAGTCACTCAAATCTTCTTAAACCATGGAGAAGAAGAATCTATGACAGCTTTTAAGGAGAGAATTGAAAACTTAGGATATGAAAATGTAGTGATCCCAGAAAAGGGACACGAATTTATAATATAGATGATGAGGGTATCTTTAATAGGATCAGGAAAAGTAGCTACACACTTGGGGACGGCTTTGGAAGATAAAGGTGTAGTTATTGAGGAAGTATACAGCAGAAATAAAAAACACGCTAAAAAACTAGCAAGGAAATTTTATGACGCCCACCCTACTGATCAATTGGATTTTTCAAACAGTATCTCCGAAATATTTATTATTGCAGTGGCCGATAATGCGATTCAGGAAGTCGCTGACAGTATAAAACTTCCAAATCACAAAGTCATATTAGTACATACATCTGGAGGTACACCTTTAGAGGTTTTATCTGGAAGCACCTTATATACAGGCGTTTTCTATCCATTGCAGACTTTTTCTTTTGAGAAAAAAATAAAGTTCAGCGAGGTTCCAATTTGTATTGATGCCACCTCAAAATCTGCGTTAGATCAGCTGGCCTTACTTGCAGAAACACTTACTCCTAAAGTTTTTCACCTTAACAGCGAGGAAAGAAAAAGACTTCATATTGCCGCTGTTTTTGCCTGCAACTTCACCAACTATCTTTTAGAAACTTCCTCTCAAATTATTGAAACTTCTGGTCTTTCATTTCAAGAATTAAAGCCTTTGGTACAAGAAACCATTGACAAGGCTTTCTCACTTCCTTCACCAATTGAAGGACAGACTGGACCAGCTATTCGTCATGATTACAAGACCATCAAAAGGCACTTGGACGCCTTGGAAAATGACTCTCAAGAATATAAATACCTCTATGAGCACCTGACGGATGTAATTCAAAAAAACGAGGGACAATATGTGAATGCCGAAGTAGTGAAAAAATTAAAGGAACTAGAGGAACAAAAAGGTCTACAAGAACATTTGAATGACATGGGGGAAGCATTATCTCAAGAAGACGAGGATTATTTGGATTTAGAAGAATAAAAAACTACAAGTAATAGGGTAATCACTGAAAAAAAACACTTTTAAAAGAAAAATGATTATCCAAACTTTTTCTAAAAGAGGGCATTTTCATGACTGTAACGAAGACGCCCTTTACCATTTCACTTTCAATGAGCGGTTTATTGTAAATGCTGTGATGGACGGATGTTCTTCTGCAATTGAAAGTCATTTTGCATCTATGCTCTTCAAAAAAATCCTGCACAAATCATGCAATCGATTAATGATACGGTGGAAGCAGTCAAAAAAAATCGAAGCTTCTGTCATAGGAAAAGAGTTATTGCACACTTTTTTCACTCAAGTACAGCTTACCCAAAAACTTCTGCAACTGAATTACGATGAGCTAGCAAGCACATTGATTCTAAATATAATAGACACTGAGCACAAAAGTAGTACAGTTTATTGTTCTGGAGATGGAGTATTTGCTGTCGATAATAAATGGCAGAAGGTAAACCAGAATAATGTACCTGATTTTCTCTGCTATCACCTTCAAGATCGATTTCAAAATTGGTTTGATCACCATGTTTTAAAAGTCCAGAATACTTTTGAGCAATCTGTAATTATTTCCACCGATGGTATTGATAGTTTTGATTTTGAAATAAATTACAGCACTATTAATTATGAGGAAATCAAAGTACTTTCCTCAAAGTGTAGACATCATGATGATATAAGCATGGTATTTTTTATTTTTTAAAACACTGAATTACAACCATGTAACATTCTATTAATTAGTTTCCTCCATTTTTAACATCGATAACAAAGTATATATCGTATTATTACATGTGTAACATTGTTACAGTGAAAGTGATAGAAAATTAGTAGTAATGAGTTGTAGGCAACTACAAACAAGAAGTAAATTAAGCTAGAAAGTAATACGAAAGGTTTGGTATCTTATATCAAACCTTTTTTGTTTTGCATCAATCAAGAAATGAACAACCCATTCAATAACAATTATTTAATTTTTATTTTGTTTAAATTGAAACATAAAAAGAAAAACAAGAGTATAAGTAATTAGAAGTTAGATGAATAGACTTATTAGATAAGTGAAAAAATTGAGAGAGTTAAGTTCATAAGACACCTTGATGATGTTATCGTTAAGGTGTTTTTTTTATTTCAATATGGGGTCTTCCAATCCTTCTATTGCCCCACCCGCTATGGCCCATAAATACAAACTAGCAATTGAGCCATAAGGAGCATATCGTTTTTTGTATTTCTGAAATCGCTCCTTTGATACTTCTTTATGTCGGTAAAGCATTCTCAAACCTCTTATAATGGCCAAATCTCCATAGGATAAAATGTCTTTTCTTTGCATTGAAAAAATCATCAGCATCTCTGCTGTCCATTCTCCAATTCCTTTTAAAGAAGATAAAGCTTGAATTACCTCATCGTCTGTTTGATTTTTCAAAGCTTCAATATCAAATTCGTTGGAACGTACTTTTAAAGTGAAATTTTTGATATAACTCACTTTTCGAAAAGAAATACCAATACCTTGCAAAGTTTCATCCGAAAGTGAATCAATGTTTTCAGCATTGACCATCCCTACCTTTTCTTGCAACCTTGCCCAAATTGTTTCTTGTGCTTTGGTTGATATCTGTTGTCCGATGATAATTTTTATGATGGAAGAAAATAAATCTGGATTGACACTTCTTTTTATCATACCGATTTGCTCAATAACTGCTTTCAGTTTTTTGTCTTTTTTTTTCAAAAATTCAAGTTCTGTTTCTCCGTACTGAAAATAATCTGACATCTTATAATTGCTTAGACTGATTGGATCTTTTTTGTTTTGCAATTTATAATTTACCGCATAAAAAAACAGTGATAGGTCATAAACCTATCACTGTTTCACAACTAAATTGATATGATTATCATAATTGTTATATCTAACAACTACTATTTTTTTATACTCATTTATTATAACGGTATGTTATGTCTCACGATTTGCCTTAAAAGGTCTTAAATTATACCAATCTGTCCAAATTTACTTTTTTTGAACTATAAGTCTTCATCATCTGAAAAATTCATCATACCTGTCAACAAATCAGAGAAACTCATACTTGAAGTAAGATTATGTTTACTCAGCTGACTGAACTCAGCCAATCCGTGCAATACAAATTCCATTCGATAGTAAATTTCATCTGGTGATTCATTAGGGTATTTCTTCTCAACAATTTTTCGAAGATTAGGTACAGAATCCAGTACTTTTCTAAACTTCTCATTGCTTGCTGCATGAATCAAATCTACTTTATAACCTTCACCAAACCACTCTACAACAGGCTGATATATATTATCTCCTTGCTTTTTAGCTTGCTCTGGAGAAGGGAAGTAATTCGTAAATTGTTTTCTAATGGCCTTACTGATCAAACTTTGTGCTACTTCACCAGCCCCTTCTTGCTCCCCTTCATACACCAACTCAATTTTACCCGTGATAGCCGGAATTGTGCCTACTAGGTCTGCTACTCTCATAAAGGTGGAAGATTCATTATTGATCAAAAGTCTGCGTTCGGCAGCAGAATATAGGTTTTCAAGAGCGGAGATGGTCAATCTTGCCGATACACCACTTTTCTCATCCACAAACTCATTTGATCTCGCTTCAAAAGCCACTTGCTCAATTAAGTTTCTAGTAATATCATTGATTGTGATTGTTTCTTTTTGCGAAGGTTTAATAGCCGCCTCCTGTTCAGTAATTTTCTTCGCAATTTGTAAATCCTTCGGATAATGAGTAATGATCTGTGTCTCAATTCTATCCTTCAGAGGAGTTACAATACTACCTCTATTTGTATAATCTTCAGGGTTGGCTGTGAAAACAAACTGAATATCCAAAGGCAATCTCAGTTTAAAGCCTCTGATTTGAATATCGCCTTCTTGTAAGATATTAAAAAGAGAGACCTGAATTCTTGGTTGCAAATCGGGCAATTCATTAATAACAAATAAACCTCTATGCGACCTTGGAATCAATCCATAGTGAATCACTCTTTCGTCTGAGTAACTCAATTTATTTGCAGCTGCTTTAATAGGATCAATGTCACCAATCAAATCTGCCACACTCACATCTGGTGTTGCTAATTTCTCAGTATATCGATCTTCTCTCACCCACCAATCAATAGCGGTATCATCACCGTATTCTTTGATAAGTTCTTTTGCTTTATAAGACAACGGTGCCAAGGGATCATCATTCAGTTCTGTATCTTTTACCACCGGAATCACATCATCCAATAAGTTAATCAAAAGCCTTGCAATCCTTGTTTTAGCCTGCCCTCTTAACCCTAGTAGGTTGATATTGTGCATAGACAAAATACCTCTCTCCAGTTCTGGAATAACCGTTTCCTCATATCCCCAGATTTCTGGAAATGGGTTTTCGTTCTTCTTTAATTTCTCTATTAAATTATCTCTAAGTTCTTGTTTGATAGATTTAGACTGATAGCCAGACGCTTTTAGTTCACCAAGAGTACGTATTTGCTGTTTCTCTTCAGTAGTGAGTTGAGTGTAATTTTTCATATATTTTTCGTTTATCTTTTTTTCTTATTTCTATTGTAATCGCTGAAAATCATATCACCAAGTCCTTTTAAGCCACTGTAATAAGCATTTCCATTGTTGGCTTGAGTGAATTCTTGTACAAACTGCTGCAAGTAGGGATCTGAGGCGATCATGAAAGTGGTAATTGGAATTTTGAGCCTTCTTGCCTGAGAAGCAAGATTGAGTGTTTTATTGACAATCTTACGATCCAAACCGAAGCTGTTTTTATAATACTTCGCTCCCTCTTTAATACAAGAAGGCTTTCCGTCTGTAATCATAAAAATCTGCTTATTAGTTGTTTTTTTTCTCCTCAAAAGATCCATGGCTAACTCCAGGCCAGCAACAGTATTGGTATGAAAGGGACCTACTTGCAAATAAGGCAGATCCTTGATATTGATCTGCCAGGCATCATTTCCAAACACAATAATATCTAGTGTATCTTTCTTGTATTTCCTCTTGATCATCTCTGCTAGGGCCATTGCTACCTTTTTGGCTGGCGTGATTCTGTCTTCTCCATACAATATCATGGAGTGTGAAATATCAATCATCAATACTGTGGAAGTTTGGGTTCTAAACTCCTTTTCAACCACTTCAAGGTCATCTTCATTGATTGTAAAATTATCAATACCGTGATTGACTTGAGCATTTCTGATGGAGTCTGTCATTGAAATTTGGCTCAATGCATCACCAAACTCAAATGCCCTTTTATCGGGTGTAAACTCATCTCCTTTATTACCAGAATAGGGCGTTTTATGATCACCTGCACCACCTTTTTTAAGCTTACCAAAAATTTCATCCAATGCCTGTTGACGGATGCTTTGCTCACTTTTAGGTGTGATTGTCACATCTCCATTGGTTAATGGGTCTTCTTTGATATAACCATTTTTCTTCAGGTCATCATAGAAGTCTCCCATTCCATATCCATCATTGGTCAGATTGTATTGTTTATCAAGATCATTCATCCAAGAAAGCGTTTCTGAGACGTTACCTGATGTAATATTGATCAGTTCTAAGAATATCTTAAGCAGATCTTGAAATGTATTATTTTGATTATTTTCTGGTGGGATATATTGTGTAAATCTATAACCACTCATAGCATTTCTTTTGTTTAAAGTTTAAGATGGGTCAGCATCAAATAGTCTATTTTCAATATTAATGTAATAACTAATCAAAGCTAAAACAAGTTAACAAAAAAGGAACAGTTAATTGATTTGTTTTGTTTTCAATGAATTCAATTAATACTTCTTTTTCATTTTTTATAAACTCCCATACACCAATGATGATCAGATAATTCTTAGGAAGTTCAACACCTTCTTTTTATATTGAGAGTTGTTATGTACTACAAATGAGCAACTTGATTTGTTTATTCAGCGACTATTTTGAGTTCAAAACCAGAACAGACTTATTCTTTTTAAACTACTAAATATTATGAAAACAGAAAAAAGCTACCACGACTATGTGATTAAGGAAGGACAATTTATTGGTGATTTTGAAACCATGTACCGCGAATGCAAAGATCCTTGGACTCAATCTACCCAACCGAATAATTACTCCAGACTATCAGGTATCTTGCACATGAGGAATTTCAATATTAATTCATTAGTAGAGTGCGGTTGTGGTTTAGGGTATTATGCAGAATGGGTTTACAGAGAAACCGGTGTTATTCCAAAAAGTATTGACATCTCTGAAACAGCAATTGAAAGAGCTAATGCATTATTCCCACACCTTGATTTTGAGGTAGGTGATATTACAAAGAGTTTGAAGGATTATAAGTCATATGACTGCATACTACTCAGTGAAATCATATGGTATATTCTACCTGAATTGAAGCAACTTTTTGAAACGATGAAGGAGCATTTTTCTGGAAAATACCTGATGGTAAATCAAGTATTTTACAAAGGCACTCAAAAATATGGCAATGATTACTTTACCTCCATGGATGAAATGATTGAATATTTCCCGTTTGAATGTGTGGCTAAAGTAGAAGGTACACAGAAAACGGATACCACAATTGAAACCTCCGTTTTATTTAAGATATAAAAAAGAAGCAATAGACTAGCAAGGTTTAGAAAGCTTCTCGGCTTGTTAACCATAGACCTTGCTGGTCATAATTACCAATACCATAATCCATTCTGAAATTCAGTTTCATATTTTCGACCAATTGGAATCTAAAACCAACACCCAAAGTGTATTTTATATTTTCAAAGGCATTGGTCCCGTTTGAACCGTAGACATTTCCTACACTGGCAAATGTTGTAATACCCACTCTCCACCAAAGATGTCTTCTGTATTCCACTTGAGCTAAATAATAGTTTTTATCAATGAAACGATTGGGTTGTGCAATGCTTCTCATCTTTTTTGAGCCACCCAATGCATTGAGATAATAGAAAGGTACATGACCGCTTTTCATATGAAAGGCCCCAAAGAATCCCAATATGTTTTTATCATTTTTCAGCTTAATAAAATGACTGTATTCCGTGTAAAAATGCCAGAAGACATAATCATTTCCTAAAAGTTTTGGATAAGCCGTAAGCGATGTTACTAGTAATCCTCCTTTTGTGGGATAAACAATATCATCTCTTGAATCATATTTTAAAATCGGCCCTAATCCAAAATTAAAGCCACCCTCAATCCCTTCTGAGGTCTCGTATAAATGAGGCACACTCTCCACTTCTTCAATCGTATTATTCTGAATATCATAATGTAAACCAAAGAATAATGTCTCCGTCAGCTCATAGCTCACCTCTCCAAATGTTGAAAAACGTCTATTAAAATACGACGTTGTATCAGTAGGAATTTCCTCATTAATACCATAATAAGTATTAGGTACATATTGATAAACTCCAGTGAAATACATATTGAATTTCCCCTTGCCAAACATAATTAAGCTGGCATCTAAGTTGAATAACCCTTTTGTTGAAACTGACAAAGAAGGTATCAGAGTGGTTGGTCGGTTATACTTGGAAATAGGCTTATCTTCTGACTCTTTTTCATTAAATGTCACCACTGGCATCACCCCCAAAGAAATGCCCTCCTGCTCGCTAAATCCACCAATAGGATAGAATACAGAAGTGAAGCTTTTATTTCTATGTGTCAATAAATCCAGCACCTTATCTACTAGGTTTGGATCTTGTAAAGTTTCTTTTGTTTGATTATACTCTTGGCCATAAGCAAAAGTACTAAGCATTAGAAGAGAAGCAATTATGAATGGTTTCATTTAGTAATCGATGGGTCTTGATTGTAAAAATTGACAGTGATTGTATAGGGTTGACTTAATTTATATTCAATTTACATGTTTTTTATGGATTATTTCTACGTATGTAATAATTCATCTTAATAAACCCTAATTCTTAAAAAAAAGTTTTCTATTCGGTCACATTAATTTCACTTCATTCATGTTCTCTTAATTTAAGAGAAAAATCACACCAAATAACCACATGCTATCCTTTGTTATTACCTTGTGTAAATTCTCATCAACTATCAAAATGGTATTTCAGTAAGCTTTTGATGTTCTACTTTCAATCATAAATACTGTTTTAACTGACGGTAACATGAATTGAAAGGACAAAAAAAAACCACTACTTCAGAAGCAGTGGTTGCATATATGGAATCAAATTATCTAAACATCTTTTGAAAGTATTCTTTGTAAATAAAGATGTCGTTTGGCTGATCTAATCTTTTTGAAAAATCATATATCACATCCAACATCTCTATAGCACGAGCTTTAATATTTTTCTCATTCAACAAAGAACTTGCATCCGTTTGTTTATTCAATAATATTTCATTTATCATAGACAACAGCTTCTTTTCTTCAGTTACGTAAGAAAAAATTGCATGGTCTTCAACTCTTTTTTCATTTAAGTAATCTAAAACTGATTCTAATAAATCAGGATGAACATCTAAGTGGTATCTATCTGTAATCATAATCAAAAGTATTAAGACGAGTTATTGTTTAGATATATATACGCCCACCCTTGAGTTATTTTTTTACTTAAATGTTCAAAAGTTTACCCTAAAAGCTCAAAATATCCTTATTTACCACACACGGTCAAAATAAAGAAGCTGATGATTGTTATTTTGTATCTCAAAATCACTTTTGGCTTTATCAAAGAAAGGAGAGTCTAATTCTACAAATAAAATGGCGATGACAACGATTAGCAGGCAGATCAGTTGCTTTTTTAAGGCGTTAAGTTTGTTCATAATTTTGATTGATATTATACTCCCAATCTAGAAGTAATAATCTTGAAAGCCAAATGTCGATTTGATAATAATTCTATCTTTTCTCAGAAAATGGCGAACCAAACCTATAAGATAACCGCTTAATTTTATGACAAAGGTTTCTTAGTTGGCCAATCTTTGATAAAGATGCTTAATAATATTATATTAGTCCGTTATTAATATACACAACCGTTAAAAACTTTATTATGACACAACAAGAGATCATCAATAGTCTTATTGCTGGGAACGAGAAATTTGTTGCTGAAAAAGCTGAAGGGAAATTAAGAAATAAAGCAAGAGTAGAGGAACTAACTACAGGCCAAAATCCAGACACTATCGTTTTGAGTTGTGCTGACAGTAGAGTTGTACCTGAATTAGCCTTTGATAAAGGTTTAGGTGAATTGTTTGTGGTTCGTGTGGCTGGAAATATTGCCAATACAGACAGTATTGCATCTATTGAATACGCTGTAGCTCACTTAGGATCTCAGGTGATTGTAGTATTAGGACATGAAAGCTGTGGTGCTGTAACTGCTGCGGTAAACGGTGGAGACAATGGCTATAACCTAAACCACTTGTTATGTCAAATTACTCCTGCGGTAGAAGCTTCTGAAGAAGGCGCTGATGTTAATACTGTAGTACAAAAAAATGCTGAGTTAAACGCAGAGCAATTGGTTGAAAGATCAAAAATTATTGCTGATGCTGTTAACAGCGGAAAAGTGAAAATCGTACCTGCTTACTATCACTTAAAAGATGGTAAAGTAGAATTCTTATAAGAAGATATTTTTGATTGAAGTGTAAATTTACAGCACTTCAAATAAAAGGTGAGCAACTTATACCATTAGAATAGATATAGTGCTCACCTTTTTTTAGAGTATGTTTGGAATATATATTTTAGTATTGAAAATTTCCCTTCCACCAATCACCTCAAGTTTAAAGAGATTTAGGAATTTATGATGTTCCGTTCCCTTTTTACTTAAAATACGAAGTCAGAAGGATTTAAATACCATCATAATACCCATCACTGTCTGTGATCAATCCTTCATTGAGATCAACTACAGCATATAGCTCTTTTCTTTTGTTATTGATATAAACAGGGTATTTAATTTTAAACTTTGAAGTAGATCTCACTTTGACTTCATGAGGATAATTGGTGATCAAATCGCCTTTATTATCAAGAATACAACGGTCTCCACTTCCTTTACTTCCTATAAAGAAAGAAGTCTCAAAAATATAATTATCATTTTCAATGATGTAGTCAATCGGTTTGACCTTTTCATCTGGAAAAATAAGTTCGAATTTATAAAAATACCCATCGTCGTCATCGTTATCATAACTCACTAAAATGGCACCATTGTTAAGTTTACCCAACGCTTTTTCGTATTTCTTGCGAGTAATTTTATCTCCATCCAAGTTCAATAAATTAAAATTATTTCTAGAACCTTTATCCGCAAACTTAAACATGTTTGATGTTCTCAAAGAAGATAAATACTTGTCTTCTTTTTGCTTGATTTTATAGAGTTTTTGTTTTTCTAAATCAAAAATCTGAGTGAATTCATCGAACTCACTTAAAAGGTATCGGTGCATTTGAATACGGATTCTACTACTTGTTTCCTGCATTTTAAAATCTTCATCCACTGGATACACTTTTTTATCTGTCAGACTTTGAACAACCCATTTATCATTTTCCTTTTTGAATACGTATTCCATCATTACATCAGCATTATTAATGATAGAATGTACGTTATCTGTGATCAAAGAAAAGTCTTCTGCACTTTCTACCCATTTTTTACCCTTTGTGTCTTCATAATAAATAAATGGACCTTCTACTCTAATCTCTTTAAACTTCACCTCCTTTACAATATTACCTTGAGGATCTAATAATCCAAAAAGGTTATTTTTTGATATTCTAAACAGCTCATTGTTTTTATAATAATAACTAATATTGTGAAGTGGGAGTTCTAATAGCTTTTTATTTTTGAGATCAAATACCTTTCTGATAGGATTAATATAAGCAGTATAATTATAATCTGATTGAGACAATCTTCTTACTATTCCATCAGGATCTTTAAGGTTTTCCGCTACTTCATTATCCAAATCAATGTCTGAGCTATAGAGTTCTTTAACAGGAAGGTTATTGAGCACTTGGAAATGTTTAATTTTCTCAGGACTTTGAGGATACTCCAGTATAAAATGATCAGCATTTACACGGTATTGTTCAAATCCCTTGGCGGTATAAAGTGTTTTTCCTGTTTTTAAATCAACAAAATCAATTTGCTCAATGTCTGAATAGCTTTTGGGTTTCAATCGTTTACCAATCACAACCACGTCATGTTCATAACCTAACACTTTTACATTCGTTGCTTTATAAATTGACTTCTCGTTTCGGTCAAAAATATTAAGCGTATTCAGTTTCTTTTTGGGATCTTGTTTGAATTCATAAAAATAATCTGTGCCAAATCTTGCAATGGATTCATACTTCGCTTTCAACACTTCCTTTCCATCTTGATCGATATACCAGAATTTATAATTGTTCCCCACTTTTGCTAAGCCATCTTTGAAAGGAAAAGCATATTCATATTGAGGTACGATGACCATATTTTCCTCAGCATCCGTAAAGCCCATTTTTATACCTCCATCTGTTTTAGAGGCAATCAATTTTCTATCTTCAAATAAAAAGCCTGCATACTCAAAAGAGAAATCTAGTTTTTCATAATCTGAAAAGTCTTTCGATAAACTTGCTGAAGTTCCATTTTTACGTAACTCATATTTATTATCAGATACAGACCACGTAATATATTCGAAGCTTTCCGGTAACATTTTTTGTCCATCTTTCATGGAATATATATTATAAGAATTACCTTTTTTACAGATAAGATAACCTTTTGAAGCTTCACGGTAATCCAAAAACTCAACTTCTAATGTTTTCTTCCTTTTGTACATTAAACCTACCAAGGTGTCTTTCTCTAAAAAGATATAATCATTACCATACTCTTCCTCTTGGACATAAGTTCTGGTGTACTTCTCCTCATCCATCTGATTTCCCTTTACATCATATAGGACTTCATATCCCCCTTCAGCAATTGAAAAAGTATTGGCATTGAGTTGTTTTTTCAAAAAAGGCATTCTCCTTTTAGGCCTCTTAGTAAGTGTACTGAAATTGTAAACCGATTTATCACTCACTCTATACTTCATAAAATCTTTGGAAGCCAAGGTGTCATATACATCCACAAATTCACCAAGAGCATTGACATAAAAATCTGCTTCTCTTTCACTCGCCTTAAAAACAGTATTGTTTCTTGGTCCAAAATACCCCACAAGACGTCCTTTCTGATCAAGAAAATATTTATTCCTGATTACTATTAGACCATTTTCCTTGAATTCAGCATAGTTATCATCATCGCCCTTATTGGTTAAAAAGCCATACTCAATGTACTTCAAAGGCTTATTATCGGTATCTGCAATCAGCAATATTGGATTACCATTATTTGTAACATTAAGAACCAAAAAGTTGGTATGATGTGCCAAATCATCTTCACTGTTGTCTCCTAATTTTTTTCCACTGGCATCAATCAAGAATCGTCCTCTTTCTCCTGTCTTCTTCACTATGGCCATTCCTTTATGAAAAGGACTAGCAGTTTCAAAGTATTGATCCATCAATTGCTTTCCGTACAAGTCAATATACGTCCAGCCTTTTTGAGTTTTAACAGCCACCCTACTCTCAGATGGAATAGATATTTCGTCATAGATTAGGTCTGTAATCAGTTTACCATTTTTATCTGCAAGAGCGTATTTATCACCCACTCTAACTACCCTACGGTTTTCCAATTCCAAACTCACAAAATCAAAATGTTTTTCATCCCATACTTTCAATTGTTCTGAAACTGATAACTCAAAATCTTCCTTTGTTAGAGTTGGGAGTTTTTTTAAACCGTAATTTTTCTTGATTACATCCACAAACATTTTATTGGATTCCTGCCTGCTTCTAAATAGGCTTCCAATATTCAAATTATCAGAGATAACTTTTGTTATTATCCTGTAGTAATTCCTTGTTGCCTCATTCGCCTTTTTAGTATACTTATGAACAGAAGGAACATCAAATGGATACGCGGCCTTAGGAGTAGGTCGCTTTTTTTCTTTTTTCTTTAACTGTAAAAGCTCCTCATTAGAATAGATTTCAACTACTGGAGGAAGAATTTTTTCCTCAATGATAACCACTGTCTCTTCCTCTTCTTCCTTTTTATTTGTATCACATGAAATGAATATGTACAAAAGAGGAATACAAAAAAATAATAGTTTTAGTCTCATGGTTGCATGATTAATTTAATAATTGGTTCATTAAAAGTTACATCACTTATCTACTAAAAAAGATATGATTTAAGTCGTTTGCTTGAAAATAGTTTAAAGTACAGTAACCTTGTAAAATTAATCAGTGTGATGGTAGATTCAAAATTATATTCTGCATTACAATGTGTTGTATTTGATGTTAGTATTAGATTTTTGAAAGTCTTGCTTTATTCACCTGTAGAAATACTAATACTCAATAAAATGGTAACAGTGAAATCTTCTAAAATGAATAGATAATTAAAGCTTTACAATTTCTTATCGTAATTATCACTACTGTTCATGTAGTGCATTGGAATACAACAGTCATTCAAACCATCAAGTAATTATAAAAATGGAATAAAATAAATATTCACCTCCTCATTACTCAAAATCAAGGCATAAAAAAAGCGTTATTCAACTCAATCCATCACCTCATCTCCGAATCATTTTAGTTATTGACGTAGAGATACACATGAACTGTAGAAATACGTCCAAAAAATGTTGTTTTCATGAGCAAAACGCCCTTTTTAACATAGAAACGTATTCTAAGAAATATTAATAATATCTAGAGCAACATCAAATTTTCTCTCTCAAACTAATTTTACTACCGTTAATTTAAGTCTAATGCGTGACTTGTTACTCCTTTAACACCCTATAATTCCCATCATAAGCCTATGGTTACAGTCAAGGGCTTATGATGTATGAAATATAAAATGATAAAGCGATTACAATCACCATAATTGAACTCAATACTTATGAAAAGAAATGATAATTTCATACGCTTATTGATGGCCCTTCTCTTTACTTTAGGAACATTTATGACGTATGCTAACGCTATTACAACGGCTGATAAAACAGTCATTGAAAATAATAAAATCAAAGTAACGGTAGATGAAAAAACAGGTTCATTTACAGTGCTTGAAAAAGAAACCAATCACTTATGGAAAGATGATCCTTGGATAAAAGCGGCAGGTCTGTTGACGGTCAAAAAGCAAGGGAAAATGGAAAACATCAACATCTCAACCAGTAAAAAAATAAGCGTAGTGAAAGATGGTGATTCCAAAGTTAAATTAACTTTCGCTGATCCTGTGTTCGAGGACGGCACAGTAGCAAAAGGTGTGGTCATCAACACTGAATTACGTTTAACTGAACAAAGTAATGTTTTAGATGTTGAAGTGATGTCAGTAGAAAAAGGGGATTACAATTTGACGGAATTGAGATACCCAACAAGAGCATTTAGTTTAGAAACAGACGTGGATAAGGGCGCTGCCGTAATTCCACAAAAGCAAGGTGTAATTTGCCCTTCTTATATTTCTCCAATGAACGGTGGTTCTTTTTGTATGTGGGACGATGCTACTTATTATAGAAAGACAAGTGGGAAACTGCCTCTTTTTAATAATGGAATTGGCTTGACAATGCCTTGGTGGGGAACACATACCGAAAAGACTGCTGTAGTTGGGATTGTGGATGTATCAGCGAGACCTGATATGTTTTATAATATCAACAACAATGGACAGTATTTATTTAACAGCAAAGGTGTAATGTCACCTTACAAGAGAATTGCCTTTTTAGACCCAGTTTGGAAGCTAAACAGAACGAACGAGCGTAAACTGATCAGCTATGAGTTTATTCCTAAAGGTGATCATGTGGACATGGCGAAATCTTACAGAAAGCAAGCAATCAAAGATGGTTATTTTGTTTCTCTGAAAGATAAAGCGAAGAGAGATCCAAACGTCAACAAACTGCAAGGTGCCATTTATATGGGTGTGTATGGTGGCTATCCTCACTATGTTGAAATGCCGGGCATGGCGTTTACTTTTAAAGAGTTACAAGATATTATTAAAACCACGCATGATGAATTGGGTGTTGATAATGCATTCTTCCATGCTTGGGGGGTATTCTCTAACTTTGTGCCGAACTGCTGGCCTATCAACGAGAACCTTGGCGGTGTAAAAGAACTGAAAAAAGCGGTAGACTTAACAAAGAAATACGGTTACTTATATTCATCTTATCACGCCTACTCTGCAACGCTTGAAAACGATCCTGAATTCAATACCGACCTTTTTGCAAGAGATAAAGACGGTAAATTAAAGAACACAGGCAGTCGTTGGGCTAATATCGACCAAAACAAACAATTAGGTCTTGCTCAAAAAAGCTTACATAAAGAAATTGCCGCTTTGAAATTAGAAGCTGATATTACAGATATTTCCTTCGCCACTTTCCCAGACGAAGACAATACTGGCTTATTCAATTTGGCTAAATACATTGACTCTTTAAACTTGGTCAACGGTACAGAACATGGCCAACAGCAATTTATTCCTTACTTTGATATGTTTGAAGGATTGACTTACCTGCCTAACCCGAACTTGGTACAATTCTCACATAGAGCACCATTATTCAATTTAGTTTATCATGATGCGATTGCCATCTTTGGTAAAATCCAAGATCCAGATAACCAAATTTCTATCAATGGTGACTTCAGAGTAAAATCACTAAGAAACATTCTTTTCGGAATGGGGACAACCATCTTCTTCTCTCCTTATGAGTTTGACGGAATGAAGGAGATGATTCAAATTGCCAACCAAGTAGTAAGTCCTGTCAACCGCGAGACTTTCTTTGCAGAATTGACAAATCACGAATACCTCAGTGATGACTTTAAAGTACAACGCTCTAACTTCTCATCAGGAACAGAAGTGACAGTAAATCTTGGTCCTGTTGATCAAAAAACAAAAGAGGGCGAAGTCATTCCTGGCTATGGTTATAAAGTAACATTCAGTGACGGAAAAGTCGCAGAAGGAAGCTTTAAACTATCATACAATACCACTCCAACGAAAAAAATCTAAGTTACTTACTTTTATATAGATGATGATAGAGGCGACCAGCAAGTAAAATTGTTGGTTGCTTTTTTTATTTTTAAATTTAATTTTTTGAGGTGTAAGCAAAATATTCGATTTAAAAACTGATTTGCAATAACTCTCGACTAGCCCTCGATAAGAACCTTAGAGATCGTTTAATAATGGATTATGATACATTGACTGTTGAGAATTGGGAGAAGTTAGATGACAATAGCAACGGTTGGATAATGAGTAGATATTATCGTGACCCAAACAGGTATTATGGATCTTGAAAAGCGTAAATATCTAAATCTGCAAAGACCGTAAATTTTTGGATATTTGAAATCGAAATGCTTAAATCTAAGTTACTACTTTTGTCGTCACAAAATAATCAAAAAATGAAGCATATAGTTTTACTTTTATATTTATTCCCATGTTTGATTTATGGACAATCAAGCTCTATTGATACACTATTCTATGGATTTGACGAAATAGTGTCAACTATTGATTCAGCTTTTACGGTGAGATACATTAATTACGACTCTATATCAAAACGATATGAGTATGAAGAATGGCTTACCACAGAGATGTCTCATGGAGGTTTGGTTCAAAGAGGCACTCTTAAATCGATAAGTCCAGAAATAAAGGATGGTAAATTTTGGGAAGTAGATGATTTTGGTAATAGTGTAACGTATGTTTATTCCAATAATAGTTTTATTGATATCATTGAATATCTAGATAAAGAAGGTCAAGCGGTAGAACCAATATATAATAATGGTATTATTGAAAAATCGGCAACATACACAGGAGGTATGAATAAACTCTTTGAATTTCTTTCTGAAGAATTATCAATTGAGCAATTACAACAGAAAAACCGTATATATGTTCGCTTTGTGATAGAAAAAAATGGGAAAACTTCGAATATAACACCTATTACAGGGGAGACGAAAGAACTAAACCCAAAAGTCTATAATGCACTCTCAAAATTAACTTTTATTCCTGCCATGCATAAAGGAAAAAATGTCAGAACAAGCTTAATAATTCCAATACAAATTAAAATGAGGTAAATGGAATTTATTTAAAGAATTGGAAATTCATTTTATAAATATGATTTTCTATTATCCATCTTCACTCAGAATCTAGCCCTCACATCTCACTCTATCAAAGAAAATGTCAACAAATAAATTAATAGAACATATATCAAAGTTCATTCAATTGGATGAAGAAGAAATCAACGCCATTTCTAACCAAATTCAAGTAAGGAAGTATAAAACAGGAGATATATTGCTTAGCGATGGGGATATTTCTACGGTTTCCTATTTTAATTTGGAAGGGTGTGTGAGATTATATCATTTGGTTGATGGTGAAGAAAAAACGGCCTTTTTCTATACTGAAAATTGTTTTATTTCTTCCATTCGAAGTTTTACAACAGGAGCTCCTTCCAATCATTATTTAGAATGCATTGAAGACTGCGTTTTGGCCTTGATTCCTTATGATGTTGAGAAAGAGTTATTGATGAAATATCCAAAATTAGAAACATTTGCCCGCATTTCTTTGGAACAAGAATTAGCAAATTATCAAGAGATTTTATCGTCTTTTATTATATCAAACCCCGAACAACGTTACCTCAATTTACAGCAAAAACAGCCTGAGTTACTTCAAAGAGTACCGCTTTATCATTTGGCCAGTTACATTGGCGTTAAAGCGGAAAGTCTGAGTAGGATAAGAAAACGTATAAGCAGAAAGACTTCTTAACTTAAGTCAATTTTTCCCACTAATAGAATATCGATTTTTGTTTTTCAATTAAAAAATAGAAATCTATGACTTATCAAAAATTTAGCTTATTATTCGGATTTTCAGTGTGGTTTATGGCCACTTTAACCTTCAGTTTGTGGGGAGATCTTTTCTTTCTCGTAGAAAACGCTTTGCTTCTGATCTCTTTCTTTATTGGAACAGTTCCTATTTTATTTTTTTTATCACAATGGGTATTTAAGAAATATCAATTAACGGGGCATCAAAGGCTTGAAAGTACAGTTTTCTTGGCAATACCAGGAATGCTTTGTGATGTTGCTTGTCTGAAATTTCATGCTCTTATTTTTCCCAAACTAACGCTTGAACAATCAGTAATACTTGGAGCTTGGATCTTATGGGCATACGTCATTTTACTACTTATTGGGGTACTAAAAAGCAGAAATAATAAAGAAGTTATCAAACAAGTTGTATAGTAGAAAGTTTTTGGAATACTCAACACACACAATACATTTACTGACAATTACTTTGGAATGATCATTCCATTTTATATATTTACAGAGTGAATAAAAAAGAAAACATTATAGCATCAGCTCTTGAACTCCTCACTGAAAAAGGAGTGCATAATACACCAATGTCTGCAATTGCAAAAGTTGCAGGGACTGGTATGGGAACCATTTACAACTACTTCCCCACTAAAGAAATCCTTATCAATGAAGTCTATGTAAACATTAAAGTACAAGAAATTTCCATTTTTTCAGATTTTGATACTGAAAAACCTATTCGTACTCAATTTGAAATTTATTTTAAGTCTGCCATTTCTTTTTTTACAGATAACCCTCTGTATTTTAAGTTTATGGAACAATTACAGGCATCACCTGTGATTACAGATGAAAGTAAGGCAATAGGCAAAAAATCCATCACTCCAGTCATTGAACTTCTTCATAATGGTCAGCAACAGAGAATAATCAAAAATATTCCGACCGACGAATTATTAACATTTATAGGAGGAGCGATATTATCTTATCTGAGATGGTATTTTAATCAAACCGAAACAAAAAATTCTTCTCTCAAAAATCAAATGGACTTGGTTTGGGATGCAATTAGGGAATAAAAAATTTCAACTCTAATTGGAATGAATATTCACTCTAAACATTAAGTATTATGAAAAAAAATGTATTAATTACAGGAACATCATCTGGTTTAGGTTTTGACAGTGCCGTTTTATTTGCACAAAATGGCTACAAAGTATACGCATCCATGCGTAATCTAAAAAAAGCAGATGCTCTAAAAGAAAAAATAGAGCATGAAAACCTGGACATTCAAATCCTTCAGTTGGATGTTACCGATCCGCAATCAATTAATACTGCTGTAAAAACGATCATTGATGAAGACAAAAAAATTGACGTGCTAGTTAATAATGCTGGAGCCGGTTTTGCAAAAACAACTGAGCAAGCTACTGAACAAGAAATAAAGTGGGTGACAGATGTGAACTATCATGGTGTTGTTTTTTGCACTCAGGCGGTTTTACCCTTTATGCGAGAACAAAAATCAGGACAAATCATCACCATTACATCCGTTGGTGGTTTAGTAGGACAACCCTTCAATGAACTGTATTGCGGAGCTAAATTCGCGGTGGAAGGGTTTATGGAAAGTTTGGCAACTTATGTTTCAGATGCCTTCAATATCAAAATCACTTGTGTAGAACCTGGTGGAATAAAAACTGAATTTATGAACTCAGCTGTAAGCAAGACTGCGGTAGATGGAGCATTAGCCACTGGTGAATATTTACCAATTTTCCAGGCTTATATGGCAGGTATTCAAAAACGTGCAAAGGAAGGCGAAGCTCAGACCTATCAAACAGGAGCTGAAGTAGCAGAGGTATTGCTTGAAGTAGCAAAAGCAGAAAACCCACCAGTAAGGATAAGAACCTCCCAATGGGCAGAGATGTTTTGTAATTTAAAAACGCAGGCAGACCCTAATGGAACTAAGCAGTTAGAACAAATCAGAAGCAACTTTTTATAATCGCAATAACTGCTTCAAGGAAAGTAAGTCTGTCTAGAAAATAACATATTTATAAAAGAAAAATGAAACGTTTCTCAATCCTAATTTTTAGTATTCATACCTTCCATGAGTTCTCTTTTCAATTGGCCAGTGCTATTTTGAGTTACAGATTTAGCTTTTGATATGGTATGTAAACGATTCGTTTTATAACAATTACATCAAAAACAGATAAATAGAAGTTAGAAAATACTTTAAAAATACAATGTATGAACAGCGACGGTTTGGGTATTCACTCGAACCGTTTTTATCATTTAAAAAACGTATATTGTAGCTCGAAAAGCAGATATATACAAACTTCTGTTGTTCATTAGCAAACCGTTGAATACAATAAATAAACTTTCAAAGCTATAACTATGTACAAATACACTTACACCTTTTTAATCATGTCTGTGTTACTTTTTTCAAAATGTACAAGTGACACAACAACAATCCAAGAAACAGAAACACCAATGGGATTTTTTGATCAGATCAATAACCTACCAGACAGTGTTAATGTAGACGGAATTACCATCAGAAACCTCTTTAAAAATCAAATTTTAGCTCATCAAAATGGGTATGACAGTGCTTTAATTGTAGACAAAGTATATAAAAGCCATCAAGCATTTTGGGACAATTGTTATGGAATGATCTTCGGTGAAGAAAATAGCTATAAGTTCAAAACTATTACAGGAATGATAGAATGGAACAGAACGCTATATCCTAAAAATAAGAGCTTGTTTGATGAAAGAGCTAAAACTTTGATCAATCTACAATTAGATTCATTATTAAAGACAAATTTGAAAAAATTTAATGAGTTAGTTCCTTATAAAGTAGAATCAAAAATAGGGATTTTATTTACTCCATTAGTCGGCATTGGTTTTGGTGGTTGCGACAAAGATCAATTTTGTATAGAACTCAACAATACAGATTATGAAATTGATTATTTGATTGAAATAGGCTTGCCTCATGAATTAAATCATCTAGCTTATGAACCACTTAGAGAGAATGACCCAAAAATAGAAACCGCTCTAGCACAAGTGATTGACGAAGGGTTTGCTTGTTACTTTGCATGGTTATTCTTTGAAGGTCGAATTTCTAAATACGAAGCCGTTTCAAATATGAGTGAAGATGATTGGAATTGGTTTATAAATAACGAGAAAGCAATTTTTGTAAACTTAAAAAAGTATTTCGACGATGAAAGTGGAGATAATCCAATATTGAGAAACAATAAATTCAAACTTTTCCCAGATGCACCTCAAGGTTTAGCGTATTGGATAGGGTTTAGAATCGTTGAAAAATATGTAGAGAAAAATGGAAAAGATAGCTGGAAAAACCTTTATGAGATGAATGTTGAAGACGTATTAAAAGAAAGTGGTTATGAAGAATATATTAGAGAACTATAAAAAATTGTCGCTTATAAAGCATCGTTCATAGCCGGTATCCAGACATAATACACATATAAAGTCATTAAAAATGATCAAAAATGAAACTAAACAAATCCATCATAAAAACATTATTAATAATTTTGACAACGGCCTTTTTAATAAGTTGCCATAAGAGATGAAAAAAGCAAACAAACACAACTTCTACATTAAAATCTCATGAATTTAAAAAAAGAGCAAAAAAACAACGTAAAGAAAAAGGGGGTCATTGGCAGGTATTATCAGAATGGACAACCTGTTATCGTTAGTTTTGAAAATGGTTTACCTCATACCAGAATTAGAAATAAATATGCATTCTTAACCGTTATATCTTGGCAGTATAATGGAGCAACAAATAACGGAATGCCAAACGAGTTTGAAAATAAGAAAATGGTTAAGTTCGAACAGGCAATTGACTCCTTTTTCGAACCTTCAGAAAATATTCATTGGGCTTATAACAGAACTGGAAATAATCTAAAAGAATTTATCTTTTATATATCAAGTCAGTCACAATTCATGGAGTCTTTCAATTCAATATTAGCTACCCATGAAAGGTATCCGATAAAAATCAAATTCTATGAAGATCCTAATTGGACAGAACTTGCAAAACTTATAGAAGATTTTAAAAATTAAAAGGTTTTAAATGAGACATATAATTTTATTTTTCTTAAGCTTATTTTTTTATTGTTGTACTGGAATCAAACTAGTGATACCACCATTTTTCATAAGATATAAATCAAGATTCCATTAATTATGAAAGAACTCTATTTACTTATTTTCATTCTCTTCATTAGTTGTAAAAATGAATTAAAAGAGAAAAAAGTTAACAATATAATTATCAAAAAAGAAGTAATAAAGATAGGAGACGATTATTCAAATTTGAATAATGAAAAAATTGTAACCGATAGAAAATATCAAGAACAATCGCCCTCTAAGGTTCTTATACCTCAAGTGATAAAGAAATACTTTTTACCGGACTTTAATACAATTGTAAATAATCTATTTACTCATCATTCAAACTATAAGAAACATAACTATTGTGAAGTCGATTGCTGTACAGAAGTCACTAAAAATCAAAAGGCTGACAGCATTTTATATGAGCAATTCACAGATTGTGGAGATAATGGATTCTACGTAAATAGATATTTATTTGTCGATAAAGTTTTAATATTACGTCAAGAACTATCATCTTTTGGTATGTCACAAAATAATCAAGATGTCTTTTTAGAAGATGTAATCTACACTTTAGAAAATAATCAATCAAAACTAAAAAGGAGAGCATATACAACTAAGGAATTTAAATCTGATGTTGTAAAAGAATATTCATTAATACCTGAAATTGAATTAAATCAACACAAATCTTCCTCAATAAGTCAGCTGGATGAATTGTTTTCAAAAGAGGACATTATAGAATAATACAACTTACAACACCCTCATTTTACACAAGATTCAGTTCAACTGTTAGTGTAGACTTGCCTCCGTTTAGTTGTCAATTAAGATTCTTCAAAATATCTTAGCCTCTACAGATTTTCCGCAAAAATTGAATCAAAATATGAAGCAAACTCTTTTTATTCTATCTCTATTTATTAGCACTTTATTTAGCTTTAAAAGTCCTCAAAAAACGTATGTGATAGGATTTAGAATTACTACTGAAGACCGTATTTACAGCAATCAAAACAAAGAAGCATCTCTACCGGGCATGGATACCACAGGACTAAAAAATTTGATCCAACAGATATATAAATGGCACATCAATAATGAATTCAATGATTTTCCTTATAAATACGATTCCGAAAACAGCAACATCGTTACGGGTATTGATTGGAATCAATATAATGAAAACATCAAAACACTTGAAGCTACAAACTTCTTTTCTCAATCCTTTATGAATTTACATCAGTCAATTGCAAGTAACATTGACATTTCAATGAAAGCCGCCGATCAAAAATGGAGAACTATAGAGGGTGTCTTTTTACTTTGGGACCCAGAGGTTGATATTTGGTGTGGCTGTCAAGATTCTCCAGAGAATTATTGGAAACTCCTATCTCTTCAAAACCTTACTTCAAACAATGCAGAAGTAATTGTAGAGTGGACCTGGAATCAATCAGAAGATGTATACCCTTTTAAATATAAAGTAAAAGCAGAATTCATAGACAATCAATGGAAAGTAAATTGGATAGAAGGGTTCGAGTACTTTCATTCTGTAGAAGAATATAAAAAGATGATGAAATGATCATTTATTTGTAAAAAATCGAAGACATTGTTGTCTCCAAAAACAAAAAACAGCAATTTCGAGTCACACAGCGTTTATCACAATTTAATACATTCGTTGTGCAACATAAAATGCAGAAACAAGAGTTTTATATCGAACAAATCATAGCATTGGTTAGAGAACAAGAACCTGAAAGGCTTGACGTTATTGAAAAATTAGAAAAGTCAGAAAAGAAAAAGTGGATTCGGCAACCCTATATATACTTTGTTGAGGCAGAAAATCCTAATCAAGAAGATTCTGAATGGCAATTTGATGAAAATATTGTCTTAGAGTGTGAAACCGAAGGAACGATAGTACTCGACATCCTCAAAGATGGTAGAATAGGTGGAATTGAGTTTGTGAGCCTCTTATAAAGCCTTTAATAGGCAATCCCTCCTACTCTTCATTAAAAAGCAATACACATACGTATTATATCCAACATTATCAACAACTTAAAAAAATCACAATGAAGATAAGTTTAAGAAATGCGACACTAAAAGATTCAAAATTAATTGCACAACTTTCAAATCAATTGGGTTATAACGCACTGATTTCAGATATCGAACATCGACTGAAAATAATTTTGGAGCACCCTGAAAACTGTATCTATGTTGCCACAGAAAATGAAAAAGTTGTTGGTTGGATTCATGGGTTTTACACAATGAGAGTTGAGTCAGATTTTTTTGTAGAAATCGGTGGTTTAGTTGTTGATGAGAATTTTCAGAATAATGGAATCGGTAAAAAATTAGTAAGCAAAGTAATAGAATGGGCTGAACTGAATAGCTGTAAAAAAATTAGAGTGAGGTGTAATGTAATACGTACCGAAAGCCATCTATTTTATAAGAAAATTGGTTTTGAACTCAATAAAGAACAGAAGATTTTTAACAAACCACTAAAGTAATTTGTCCTCTTGCTACTTATCCAACTCAACAGGCACACATACTCATAATTTAGAATATTGCTTCAATTCAAAATTTACAAAAAAAGGAATCTTGTTTTGTAATACACAAATACTTAAATTGAAAAATCTTTCAACAATCTAACAGCAAACTTCAAATTGATTGAAAGTATCTTCTACTATTAGATAAATTTCATGGTATAATTCACAACAATCTGTATGTGTAAGTACCATTTGGTTTACACCACTTTAACCATTAAAAAAAGAGATAAAATGAAAATTAAAAATTTACTCTTCCTCCTTATCTTTCTTCTTCCATTTGTTACTTATGCACAGGAAAAATCAGGTTATTATATCAATTGGGATATGAATCATGCTGAAACTTCTGTGAAACCAAGTATTCCTATCTCTAACGAAGAAGCCAAAACCATCAACTGTTACTATGTCGAATTTGATAACGATAATAGATTGGTCAGCGTAAAGTATTATTTTTCTGGTCAGCCTAGTAATCATAGTAACTTTGGAGCCTTTGAATTAGTGAGAGAATATCATTCAGACTATGTAATTGAAAAGTACAAGAATACTGAAGGGAAGTGGGTTGAAAATTCAAGTAAAATTCATGAAAAGAAATACTATTTGAATTCAGATGGCTATTGGATAAAGAAGGAAAATTATCATAATGGGAAACTATTGCCTGAGGGTGTTGCCTTCTCAAAAGTAACAAGAAATGAGAAAAATGAGATGGCTACTGAAATTCAATTTTCTGCTCAAGGAGATACAATTCCTGATGGAAATGGGTTCAAGATTGTTCATTTTTTATATAATAAGGATGGACTGACTTTGTATCGTCAAAATAGAGATGAAAAGGGCAAAATCATTAATGGAAGTCAAGGTTATGCCACAGTGATTTTTCAATTTGACCAAAATGGAATGTTCTTCGAGGAGCAATTTTTGGACGAAAACAATGATTTATTTTTGCACCCGAGGTTTGATTTAGCCAAAATCAATTGGAGAGCTTTTAATAAATATGGAAAGCCTTCAAGGATCTATTATATGGATGGACTAGGTTATCCACATGAAAAAAGAGCCTACGGTGTAATCGAATACCGCCTTAATATGACCAGAGAAAGTATCACTTACTATGATAGATATGGTGAGAGAACCACCGACGGAAATGGTGTAGGAAAATCTATCTATAATTATGACACAAACGGAAAATACCTGGGTAAAACTGACTTCGATTTAGAAAATAAACTGATAGAATAATTTTTACAATCTAGAAGTGGTTGAGTATCTCTTCTACTCACTTTGCCAAATAGACCTTATTTTAGTAATACATAAACTACATACTTCAATGAAATACTTTCAATTTCTTATTTTAATGCTCTTAAGTTTTAATTCTCATGCTCAGAGAGTTACCTACAATTTGATTTTAGATTCAGCCGATCAAGATACAAAGGAAGTGATGAATCTAATTGAAAATTATCTAAAGTCAAATCCTGAAAACAAGAGAAAAATTCCTATTGGAATGAAATAGATCAGCAGAATTTCGAAAAATACGACTTTTTAGAAGATGAGTTCACGCCTTCATTATATATGGGTCTTCCAGTCCATATATTAAGTATTGAATTTCGTGATGATATATGTAACATAAAAGCACAGTTTTCTTACTGTAAAGAAGACGGGGTTCCCTATGTTTTTGCCATTGTCAATTATGTAGCCAAAAAAATAAATGGAGAATATAGACTCTTTAATGCTTTATCATTCAATCAAGAAAAGTGGCTTTCTACAAAAGTAGGTCTTGTAAATTTTTATTACCCTCATTATCATAAATTCAACCATGAAAAAGCCAATAAACTAAATGACCTCATTAATGAGACTTGTGCTCACTTCAATGTAACTCCTGAAGAGTTTAACTACTACCTTGCCAATGATTTTGATGAAATTCAAAACCTTAAAGGATTCGATTATTATTTGGGTATGGGTGGATATTCCAAACCAAGTGGAAAGGCTGCAACTGGTAAAGCCTATTGCGGAGGTTTAGGAGAGTTCTATTTTCATGAGGTATTCCATGTTTTAATAGATAAACACTACCCAAATAAGCATTATTGGGTTTCTGAGGGAATTGCTACTTTACTAGGAGGAAGTAGAGATGAAAGTTTAGAATGGCATATCAATAGAACTAATACCTATTTACAAGATCACCCTGAAGTAGATCTGAGTGATTTATTTTCTTTAGGAAACTTAGATACTATAACAACTTACCATTATGTATTAGGCGGTTTAATTGCAAAGAAAATAATGGAAAAAGGAAGCTGGAGTCTACTAATTGAGTTTATGAATAGTGGAACGTCAAATGAAGACTATTATAATGCCATCGAAAAGTTTTTAGGTGTTCAACACAACGATTTAAATTCCTATTTAAGAACTCAATTAAAACTTGAAGCTGAATTATAGTAAAAACAGCGTTTTGGGGTTGAAAGGCCTTAAACGCTGTTGGGTAAATTCTTTTTTGTAAGAGCCTCCAATAATTATAACTTTAATACCAAGTTTAGATAAAATACTTTAATACAATGCTTCCAAATTACCTAATTGAAAACTTCGAGAATACCATCAAAAATTACTTTCCTTCAGACTCGGCCAATGCTTGGAAAGAAAAGTATAAGAAAAAAATAGAGCAGATTGATCATGATGAACCTTGGCTGACGCTTATAGCTTGCTATGCTGTTTTAGGAAATTGGAAGAATACAAATAAAGATAATATTGATGCTTTAAATGAAATTTTTCAGCGTAGTGGACTAGAAAAAACAGTATTGTTCAATTCTATAACTAAGGTGAAAGTTGAAGAAAAACTTCCTGAAATAAAAGAGTATCGTGCTTATTTGAAAGAAGCTTTCACTAAAGACAATTTCCATTTATATCCAGACAGACGTACATCTATCAATCAAAAAATCATTACAAAAACAGCTTCATTTGAAGGCAATACAAATTTAGATCTACTTATTGAGGGAATGTCAAATAATAGAAAAATCACATGCTTTATTGAGGCAAAGTTTCTTTCAGACATCTCCTATCAAACTACTTACAATCCTGTAAGAGATCAAATCATAAGAAATATTGATTGTGGCATTGACTATGTAAACGGAAATAAATCTGAGGTTGATTTTAAAGACTTTTACTTTTTGCTCTTGACCCCTCAAATTTTTAAATCAAAGAACTTTGGGCTTAGTAAAACATCTCTACTGAATCAATTTGGTGCAAATTCAAGCAGATTTTACTGTTATAAGATGGAAGAATATTCTAACTATCAATATTTAAAACAGAATTTACCTCATAGAAATCTTAAAGATTCAGAATGGAGATCTATTGCTAAAAATATTGGCTGGCTTTCTTTTGAGGACTTTTATTATAGCTGTAGAAAATATTCAACTTTTATCAATAGTTCAGAAGAAGAGGCCATTATCAGGTATTTTGAAGAACGGAATTTAACACCTTGAATTAAAATCTAAGTAAAACTTTGATCAAAGCTTGAAGAAATCGATTTAAATATCCTCCTTATTAGTTCATACAAACTCCCTTTTACACCTCAAAAACTATTTTGAATATAAACATTGTGCAAAGTGTTATATTTTCTTTTGTGATAAAATAGATAATTATTAATTTGCCCGCCGGAAAGTTCAGACTGGATCTTTTTATAGAGAAAAAACTGTCTTTTCATTGAGAATAATGTTTTGGTTGACTTCACCAAAACATTTCTCGGAAAACTAGAATAACAAGCTTCACTCTTTCAACTATTATCTCTTTTTCACCTTTATCACATCATAAATAACCAAATCAATCAAGATAACAAGGCAAGAGATTATGAACTTGAGCTAGTGTCACTTTTATTCAAAATCAGAAAAATTTCATGTATCAGGCTTATACTCCACTACATGATTTTTCACAGTACTTTCATAGCCAATTCTTTCAAATCCTAAAAACGGATACATTTTTTATTTCAATAATGTATCACTAAACAATTTTAAATCAATATGAAACTGAGCATCAAACTTCCATTGATCTTTTTATTAATCCTTTTGTTTTCTTGTGAAAAAGATGAACAACTAGAAAGGACCTCCATTCCGTCCATCAAAGAATTTAAATTTGAAGTGACCAATAACAATACCCTATCAGAAGACATCTATGGGGTAATTGATTCAGAGAATAAGACCATTAATATTCAGTTCCCTGCAAATACTTCCCTCATTGATTTAACCCCAACCATCAGTGTTGCTGAAGGAATCAATATCTCTCCTAACAGTAATGTTTCGCAGGATTTTACTGCTCCGAAAGTTTATAGCCTTAGTGGTGAAGGATATGTCACAACGGAATATACTGTGAGTGCTTCCACAATGGAAAGCGATGAAGCAAGTATTATTTCATTTCGCTTTTTAGCAAGTGAAAATACTCATTTAGAAGACAATATAATTGCTGAGATCGAGGGTGAAACTATAAAAGTTCAAGTCTCAAGCACCGTTAATTTAACAGCTTTGATTCCTTCTATTGAGATCTCTTCAGGTGCTTCAATTAGTCCTGCAAAGGATCAAGCGATGGACTTTACTAAAGAAGTAAAATATATGGTTACCTCTCAAGATGGCAAAGAAAAGTCGGAATATACTGTGATGATCAATACCCTGAGCAGTGAGAAGAAAATCACATCATTTGATTTCAATATTGAGGGTACTTTGTATGAAGGTGAGATTGATGAAGACAATTTCGAAATTACATTTTCATTACCTAATGCCATCGACTTGAGTAATCTTACTCCCATCATTGAAATCAGTGAAAAAGCAAGTATCAATCCATCAAACAATACCGCTCAAGATTTCACAAATGCTGTAGAGTATGAAGTCACGGCCGAAGATGGCAGTCAACAAAAATATACTGTACAGATCAATACCTTGAGTAGTGAAAAGAAAATCACATCATTTAAATTCAATATTGAGGGTACTATGTATGAAGGTGAGATTGATGAAGACAATTTCGAAATTACTTTTTCATTACCTAATACTATTGACTTAAGTAATCTTACTCCAATTATTGAAATTAGCGAGAAAGCAACTATTAACCCATCAAACAATTCTGCTCAAGACTTTACAAATACCGTAAACTACGAGGTTACAGCAGAAGATGGCAGTAAACAAGAGTATACAGTCAACATCACTATTTTAACTTCTTTGGAAAACGATAGAGCTGTTTTAGAAGAATTTTACAATGCTAATTTACAATATAACACACTCTTTACTTACCTAGACTGGGACTTAGAGGCTGACTCTATGGAAGATTGGCAAGGTGTAACCATCAAAGATGGCCGAGTAACTAGACTTATCATATCTGTAATTTATGTGAACGAAATTCCTAAAAGTATAGGACAATTATCTGAACTCACAAGTTTAACCATAGTTGGAACTGATTTGAAGGAAGTGCCCGTTGAAATTTGTGATTTGGAAAAATTAGAGATATTGAGTCTGTACAGCAACAAACTTACCTCACTTCCTTCTGCAATTGGAAAACTGAAATCATTAAATATACTTCAATTACAAGAAAATGAACTCGATGCTCTTCCAATAGAAATGGAACAGATGAGCAGTCTTTTGAGTCTAGATGTTCACAATAATAATATCAGTGAACTTCATCCTGGATTAGCCAATATACCTAATTTGATGACGCTGAATGTTAAGGGTAATCCTCTAACAAGTATTCCTCAGGTGATATGTGATAAAAAGAATGAAATCAATAACCTAAAAATTGTCATTACAAAAGACGAGGAAGATACTTGTAACTAATCCGCTTTCTATTTTAGAATTAGATAAGTACTGTGACAGAAGAAAAGGGATGATTTTAGTTTAATATTTTTTATTCTAATCAAGGCAGATTTGCAGAGCATAGCCTTAGTTACGCGATAAAAATCTAACGCAGATTTGCAGAGCATAGCCTTAGTTACGCGATAAAAATCTAACGAAGAGTAGGATAAAAAAGATAAGATAAAATGTACCTTTACTTTTGTCACAGTACTTAAGTACAGTTCAAAAAATAATGAAGAATTATTGGTCAATAATTTTTGATTCGTATTTAATGATGTTAATATGAGAAAATAATGTCGAGCTAAAGTAATAGAACGGCAAAACAAACTGAGAACCATAATCAAAGCTTACAAATGAGACAAAAAGAAATACTACTATTACTAGGGTTTATTCTGTTGAAATTTCTATTTCAGTCTTTTCTTATAGATGCAGGGTATGATTTGCAACGTGATGAGTTTCTTCATTTAGATCAGGCCAATCACTTAGCGTTAGGCTTTACCTCCGTACCGCCTTTTACCTCTTGGGTTTCATCTATTATTCAACTTTTAGGAAATGGAGTATTTTGGGTAAAGTTTTTCCCTGCTTTATTTGGTGCTTTGACTATGGTTATCGTTTGGTTCACCATCGATGAATTCAAAGGGAACTTATATGCTAAAGTTTTGGGTGCAACATGCATTTTGTGCTCTGCCTTACTTCGATTGAACACTCTTTACCAACCTAATTCATTTGATGTGCTAAGCTGGACAGCTGTATTTTTCTTCCTCATTAAATACATCAACACCGATAAGAGTAAATGGATCTATTGGACTGCTGTAGTTTTTGCGCTTGGCTTTCTCAATAAATACAATATCGCGTTTTTAGTACTTGGACTGATCCCTGCCCTACTCATTACCGATGCGAGAAAATTGTTTCTTCGTAAAGAAGTCTATATTGCAATGGGTATTGTGCTTATTCTGATCTCCCCTAACCTTTATTGGCAAATTGAGAATGATTTCCCTGTATTCAGACATATGAAAGAGTTGGCCAGTTCTCAACTTGTAAATGTGGAGAGAATGTCATTTCTAAAAAATCAGTTGTTATTCTTTACAGGGGCATTGTTTGTTATTCTTAGTGCCTTATTTGGATTGTTGTTTTCAAAAAACTTTAGCAAGTTCAGATTCTTGTTTTGGTCATTTGTATTTACGCTAGGCATATACACATATCTAAAAGCAAAAGATTACTATGCTATTGGCTTATACCCTATTTATATAGCACTAGGGTCTGTTTATCTCTTTCAAATTTTGGATAATAAACTCGGCAAAGTGATCAAACCCATTCTTATTGCTTTGCCCATTTTTGTATTGATCTTAAGTTTTGATATTGCATTTCCAAATAAAAATCCAGAGTATATTATTCAACATCAAGAAAAATACGAAGCACTTGGCCTGTTAAGATGGGAAGATGGACGAAACCATGAAATACCTCAAGACTATGCTGATATGTTAGGTTGGAATGAATTAGCCATAAAGGTGGATAGTGCCTACCAAAGTGTGAAAAACCCTGAGCAAACGTTGGTACTTTGTGACAATTATGGTCAAGCTGGAGCAATTAATTATTATTCAAGAAGTGGTGTGAAGGCCTTTTCATTAGATGCTGATTATGTGAATTGGTTCGATTTACAAACGCATTATACCAACCTGATTCGAATTAAAAATAGAAGAGACAGGATAAAGGAATTCATGAAGACAAGTCCATATTTTGAATCTTCTGTCATTCTTGACTCTGTGACAAATAAATATGCAAGAGAATTCGGTACTATCATTTTTGTTTTTGAGGGTTCTAAAATAGATATCAATGCAAGAATTGAGGAAGAGTTGAATCAAATAAAAAACAAGGGAAAATAAATCTAGTTATATCAATTTTAATATTGTTTTTAAAAGCTTTCGAAGACATTAATACATTGTAAACTAAGTTTTCGTTATTTATAGTATTTAGAAATCAGGAGATTTCTGATGATCTGAAGGACACAAATAACACTAACGCTTAACATTCGCACCAGTGGGTTTTCTATCTAATTCTTTTGGTAGTGGTCCCCCTGGGATTGAAGGGAAAAGCGTTAAGAATTTCATGCATTGAGCCGTTAAAAATGATTTTTTGTTTGAGCAAAGCGAGTTTAAAATCATTGAGGCGAGTGGAATGAAATTTAGCTTTTGACTTCGAAGCCTAGATTTTTTGCTTCGTTTTTCATCAAAGAAAAAATGAAGAAGAAGGATGCTTGAAAGTAGGACATAAAAGCCTGTAGAATAATTGACTGAAAGTTTACGGTAATTTAGTTTACAATGTAATTAATTGTGGTTATTGTAAGATGCTTACATTTTAATGTCTTAGTGTGTCATCTTACATAAGTATTTACTTTTTAAGAATTACAACAGATCAATTATCTTTAGATGTGTAGCAGTTGCACCCTATTAAATATCAATTTAAAAAGTACAACTGCTCTAAGTTAGTCATCATGTTAAGCCTGATTTGTGGTCTGACTTTATAAACTATTCAACAACGCTTTAAGTAAAAAGGAAAAGATGGGAAAGAGAATGTACTACTTCATCACAGCAATTACATTGTTTGTTATTTGTGTTCTGATTGTCATGTTTTTTAGTCATCAGTCTATGATTAGAGGTTTCTTAGGTGATGTGATTGTAGTGGGACTTATCTACTGTGTATTACAAACATTTCTGAAGACGAAACCTTTACCACTGTGCCTAGCGGTCTTGCTATTTGCCTATTCCGTAGAGTTTTTACAATACCTTAATGTAGTTGAAATACTCGGGCTTGAAGGAAATAGGATGGCTCGAATTGTAATAGGTACCACATTTGATTTCAATGATTTAATCGCCTATACTATCGGTGCACTATTGGTCATATTTATAGAAAGAAAACTTCAATAATTACCTTACTCTATTTCATTAATATTAAACCAGTTCAAAACCAATTGATACACTTTCTCAAACCTTTCATTCCAATCTCCCTGAATCAGATGATAATCAACCCCAGCCCTTTTTAATTGAGCCTTATGAAATCCATCAAGTCTATTACGATCGGGTTCTGATAACCTTGTACCATCTTGGATAAAAGGAGCGTCATTATCAAGGTAGATATACAACTCACATTGATTGGCTTCTTCAATCCAATCTTCAACATATAGTTCCTGATTGAAAAGAAATTTGGAGTAAGACTTAGTGATATTAATATCAGTATCAATAAAAAGGATGCGGTCTAGTTTCTTACCTTTTTGAAGGATGAGATTGGCATGGGTTTGTGCTATATCCTTCAAATCATGAGCATTACAGGTGTTTGAATTTTCTACAATATCTCTTCCCGCTTCTGACACATATTCAGTTTTAAAAACCTCAGCTAGCTTTTTTGTTAGTGTACTTTTACCTGTTGATTCAGTACCTAAAATACAGATTTTTCGAAAATAGTAAGGCTTCACAACTTCAGGGACAAAACCCCAGTTTTTGTAGGGGTTTTGTCTTATTTCGGTTGCTGATATCTGTCGAGGCAGGGGATAATGGATGTGCTCTATCTCTAAATATTCGGCAACATAATCACCATACTTTTCAGAACTTATAATGATATCAATTTTTGGTAAATGCTTCTTGATAGCTTCTGACCAAATTTCAGAAACCGATGTGGATGACTCAGATGTATTAGGAAACAGAGCTTCATCATACTCAAAAAGAATTGGTGTTATTTTAGGATGATTTTTGAAAATTTCCTTCACCCATTTGAAGCGTAAATCAGCCGTCATTGTTTCTTTATTGGAAACGCAAACCCATACCATTACTTCATCACATTTTGTAGTTGCAAACTCAATCAAATTGATATGTCCACTATGAATAGGCATAAATTTACCCAATACTAACCCTCTTCTCATTTTGAATTGATTTTGACCATTGTATTAAACCATTAATTGCCATAAATAGGAAAATGAAGTATTCTAAAGAAATAAACATTACACCTTTTTGAAAATACAAGACAATGCAAACTACATCTACTAAAATCCACAATACCCAACATTCAACCCTTTTATACGCCATTAGAAATGTTGCGAAAATACTTAAAACAGTGGTGAAAGCATCCGCATACGGATAAGAAGCAGGAGCAGTAAAATACTTCGGAAGGTAGAGGTGAATTTGTGAAACCATATAACCAAGGATTAAAGTGGTCACGATCATCAATACAGACAAAAGGATTTGATCTCTTTGATGTAATAAACGTATTTTCTTGTCGTTCTCAACGGGCTTTTTCTTCAGCCATTGCCAAATTCCGAGTACTGAAGTTCCAAAGAAAAATACTTGAAGGAACATGTCTGAGTACAATTGAATTTGATAATAGATAAGAAAGAAAGCGATTACATTTATTATCCCGATGGTCCATGTATGAATATTCGCTTTGGTGGCGAGCCAAACTGAAATCAAACCCGAAAGAGTACCAAAAAACTCAATATAACTCATGGGGTAACCGAGCACTTCAAAGAAGGTTGAATTGATATCAATAATTGAACTTAAAAATTCCATGTTACTCCTCCCGTGAAGTTAATTGGTGCTTGAACAAAATAAAGTGGCGTTCCATCAATTCCAATATATCCATTGGCAATTATCTGTTCATTCATAATGTTATTGACAGCTACTTTAAAGTCTAAAGATTTGTATCGGTACTTCCCAAAAATATCTACACTATAGAAAGATGGTGTTGTATTTTCATTGCTAAAATCAATATAAGATTCACTTTGGTACTTAATGTTTGCACCAATATGTAACCCTTTTTTCTTATAGCCCAATGTTTGATTAATGATCAAGTTTGGCGTTAAGATGGGAGAGAATGTAACGTCTTCTTCAGTGATCTGATTGTAAGAATAGGAAGAACTATTTTGGTAATAGAAATGAGGCATAAATTCCCATTTTAAATCAACTTCAATACCACTTCGGAAACTTTGAGCAACATTACTGTGAAGAGGCAATCCATTGGGGCCATACTGACCATTAAGTACAATTTCATTGGTGAAGTTCATGAAATAGACGTTCGCCGTTAAATGTAGTTTATTAAAAGTGAGTCTTGTGCCAAGTTCATGGTTTTCCACTTGTTCTGGGTTGACATCATTGTACAGCGGATTACCAAGCTCATCAGCAGGAAGGTCATCTTCACCATTAAATAAATCATTTCTTGTAGGTTCGCGTCCTGAAACTCCAAAACTGTAATAAACATTAGCTTTGTCTGAAATAAAATAATTGATCCCCACTTTTGGGTTGATAAAATGCCATTGTTGTTTCTCAAATGGGACAGCACCACTATAATCAAAATCAGCGTATCGGTATTGTAAATCTCCAAATAATACAAAACGATTGAGGGTATAGCTAGCCTTTACAAACGTACTGAACTCATTCTTAAAACCAGTATTTTCGTACAGTTCACCCAATGTCCTTTCAGAACCAATATGTCTTCTGTTGTAGGTGTTGAAATGAATTCCAGCATTTAGGTTGAGGTTACCTGTATCCCAATTGATATTGCTGAAGTACCCCATAAAGTTATGTCTAAAATCATAATTATACATTTCATCCGTAGAAGGGAAACCTAAGAAATTGTTGAGGTCAAAATCATAATTACCATCCAAGAAATTATAATAGGCGGTGTTATTGAGCACAACATTTTCAGAAAGATTCCATGAATGCTGAACACTCGCCAAAGCCTGTAAAAAGGCATCATTTTCATCAGCATTTCCATTGGTTCTAGGGTCTTGATCAATGACCTCCATCGGCACACCAATCCATGCCAATTGATTCTTCTGATTACCAATAAAACCAGTGAATTTCAATCGATGATTCTCCTTAAATAGTCCATAACTTAAAAAAGCGGAATTGGAAGTATTGGCAGAGTGATATTTGTAACCGTCTGAGTGAAGGTGTGAAACTCTCGCATAAAACCCTTGACCGTTTTTCAAACCGTTATTGTACTCTCCAAATACGCGATAAGTATTAAAAGAGCCATAGTTGACACCAATTTTTGAATAGTAATCATCAGTCAGATTTGGCGATTGAAAATTAATACTTCCGGCATAGCTTGCCACACCGTTAGTAGAAGTTCCAACACCTCTTTGAATTTGTAAAGATTGAATGGAGTTGAAAAAATCAGGGTAGTTAGAAAAGTACACCCCTTGATCTTCAGGTTCGTTAAGTGGAATTCCGTCAAGCGTCATATTGATCCTAGTTTGGTCAATACCTCTCAATCTGAAATACGAATAACCTTGGTAATTACCCGCGTCAGAATATGAATTGACGGATGGAGTAGTACTTAGGATTACCGATGGCTCCTGACCTGAATTGATCAATTCAATGTCTTCTTTGGTTACATTTTTATAAGTCACCGGTGTCGTTGTGTTTGCCCTATAAGCCTGAATCACGATTTCCTCCAAAGTGATGGTATCGGCACTCTGAAGGAATTGTAAAGTATCATTTTGTGAATAGGCAGACAAACAGAACAGAAATGGAAGTAAGATAATAAGATTTTTCATTGTTTTAGATTTCGAAGTTGAAGCCACTGCTTTGCAGTTCGTTGTATTTCTTTTTATTGAACATTAAGTACCTCGGAGCCCTATGCGGGACATTCGGTACTTTTTCATCTAACTGAATAAGCAGGCCCGTTTTCATTATTTTATTGCTGAAGTTTCTTCTGTCAAATTTGATTTCAAGGATGGATTCATAAAGTAACTGAAGCTGTGGCATTGTAAATTTTGCATCCAATAATTCAAATCCAATAGGTTGATACCTGATTTTACTTTTCAACCTATTATGTGCTTTACGCAAAACCAAATCATGATCAAAAGCGAGTGAGGGAACATCTTTTAGTTTAAACCACTGTGCTTTCATCGCGTCATCACCTGCTAAAAGCTGATAGTCAGAAGTTTTGACTAAAGCAAAATAAGCAACAGTCACCACTCGTCCTCTCGGATCACGTTGAACATCACTAAAAGTATAAAGCTGTTCGATAAAGACATCTTTAATTCCTGTCTCTTCAAACAGTTCTCTTTTGGCACCCTCTTCAGTACTTTCATCCATTCGAACAAAACCACCTGGAAAAGCCCATTTTCCTTTGAAAGGTGCTATACCTCTTTCAATAAGTAGGACATTGATTTCAATGCCATCAAAACCAAAGATCACACAGTCAGTGGTGAGCGCCGGTCTAGGGTATTCGTAACAGTATTTCTGAGTATCCATTTTTCTTTCATTGTGTTAATCATACACAAAGGAAGGTAATTAATTTCAATCTACCTATTTTTCTTTGTGTTATTTTTACACAATGATGTTTTTAATTATGAATTTGTGGAAAAACTAGCTTGTAATTCATTAAACAGTCACTTAATAAGGAAAGTATATTGTAAACATAATACTCTATAAACTAAATTATCGTCAACTTTCACACAACATTTCTACAAGTTTTGAAGGCCCTACTTTCAAGCTTCCTTCTTCTTCATTTTTCCATTGATGAAAAACGAAGCAAAAAATCTAGGCTTTGAAGTCAAAAGCTAAATTCCATTTCTATCGCCAAAATGATTTTAAACTCGCTAAAGCTCAAACAAGAAAATCATTTTTAACGGCTCAATTCATGAAATTTTTAACGCTTTTCCCTTCAAGGCCGGGGAGCACTACCAAACTATAATGGTAGAAAACTCACTGGCGCAAATGTTAAGCGTAAGCGTCATCCGTGTCCTTCAGATCATCAGAAATCTCCTGATTTCTAAATAACGAAAACTTAGTTTACAATGCACTTGATTTCCCTTCAATTTTTCATCGTAATTTCTACAAAGTTTCTATGATTTATTTTTAAACCTTCTTGATTACGCATCAAAAGAGATATATTTTGTAATAATCTACTAAATTGTAGTGTTGTGTACATGTTGCATTAAAATATCCGCAAACTATAGTCTCGAATTTTTATCACATAAATTGAAGCTTTATATCGTTAGGAAAAACTAACTCTTGTTTTGTAATACACAAATATGTAGATTCGATTAATCTTTCAATAAAAAAGCAGACTGTATGGAAGTTGGAAATATTTTCTTGTATAGTTAGCCAACGTTATGAATAATAATAAAATACAAGGCAAATTATTTTTTCAACTTGATAAGGAAAGCATTGAATTCATCAAATAATGTATAAATATAATAGAGCAAAACGGTTAGTAGTTTACGGTGAATGGGCACCCAAAGGAAAAAAACATCATTTACTAAATGGGATTATTGGTAAATGGGAAAAAGGCATAGTACAAGTTGGACATGGTACAATTGGTGACAGTATTTATTCTGGCAGCAGTCAAACTATTGAGGCATGGGGGCTTTTACTTGAAAAGGACAAACTGGAAATGTTTACTTCTGAATGGAGACAACAAACTGTAAGGCTTCATGAAATATGGGAAACATTGGATCAAATCATGGAACCAGATTTAATTCGATTTAAAACAGACTGGTGGCCTAAAAAAGCTGACCCTATAGTAGGTGAAAATGGTTATGAACAAGCCAATTTTTATGTTTCTTCAAGCTTGAATCCTCAATTGAAAAATTTATTTGATACTCCTCACCCTGACATTGAGGATGATATTATTAAATTATGGAGGCAACAGTTAAGTGGTGAAAAAAAGTATGAAACTTGTCGTTTTATATCACTTATTAAAGATTCATCATTTGATGAATGTAATGACATGTTTAAAAACTTACCTAAAGTAGAACCTTTTTTGGCTAAGCTCAAAACTTTCTATGAAGATATGGCTTATGAAGACGGCTATCTACTAAAAAAAGAGGGTGATCAAATGTTTGGTTATGTAATTCCCAAAAGCGAAAATCAAATCTCTCATTCAGAAGTTGAGGTATTAGTAAAAAATGATATTTCACAAAAAGCCACTTTACTAAAAAATAAAAGAAACTTGAAAGGCTCAAAATTTTTAAATGGTATTATGTTTAAAATAGAAGAGAATCCTGATGATAATTTAAAAAATGCATGGCCAGGTGATTATATGGAAACAATTAATGATATTCTTTCTTCATCAATTCGTAATAATAATAAGCAAGATTGGTTTTATGATGTTAATGAAGCCTGTTATGGAATAGCAGCTAATTTTACTATTACCAACTATTTAATGAGTGGTTATAGTAGACTAAAATATGATTTCGATATACCTTATTTAATATGGAAAGGTGGCTGGGAATATAAAATTATAGATAATACATGTTACATTTTGAGAAAGTAAAAAAATAACAGCAAACACATTTTAAACCGTGCTAAAGTCTAATGTTTTATATTTTCTTTTATTTGTTGGAGTGATAACCATTATGTTTCATAATATATATTCTATTAGAAATTTAGGCAGTAAATTTCCTGGAGGACAAGTATATTATTTCAAGTGCAATTCAAGTGAGTTATTTAGTATGATTGCAAAAGTAAAGAATGAAAGTAGGTTGCAGTTTCCAATTTCAAATTGTCAGAAATCATTTGTAGATGGGGTTAATAAACAGATAAATAATGATTATGAAATTTATCTGAAATACGCAGTAGAATCTAAGGAGTTAATTCATTATGTTAGACTTCACACCAAATGGGATCAATCAAATACCGAATTAGTTTATGAAGCATTTTATGATTCAAATTGTACTTATAAGAATATTGAACATGATTTTGATTTTTTTGAAAGAAGAAAGTACATTAAAGAATTTGAAAACCAAATAATTGACCATTTAAAGATTATAAGTGAGTTAAATAAGTTAGACTAAACTAAGTAATATTAATCTTCATGTATCTGAAAAAGATAATAATATGAAAGGAATAGAAGATTATTTAAAGATGATGAAGCATTAACCTCTCATTTAAACCATTCTATCCTCTAATAAATATGGATACATTCGAAATTCGCTGGCATCAATACGAAAAAAGAGAACGAAAAGTTCAGGGACATTCTTTCCATAAAGAATATTTCCATTTTCACCTCCAAAAAAAGCCAGATGAAAATCTATTAGAGTTCCTGAGAGAGTCCTATGAAAATGATTATTATGTCACCATCCGATACATCATTAATGGAGAGGATTTCGCAGACTATATGAATTTGAATTACTATGGACACCGAGCACTTGATGCCCCTGGTGGTGATTTTAATTCTTTGACATATCATTGGAATAGATATATTTCTGAAGGATTGTCAAAGTCAGATTGGTTAAACGAAATCTTCCTTAGAAATATCGCCTATTTTATTAAAGGTATAAAGGGAGAAAAAATTATTGCTGAAGACTTGAAAGCTTGGGGAATGGATGAGAAAGATGTAGAATTTTTCCTTGAGGATGCAAAGCTATCCTTTACTTTGTATGGATGTTGCCAATGTCTTGATAGAGAGTGTGGTTATTGGCCAATTGATATAGAAAAGAATGAACATTGGGTAAAGTGGCACCTTCCAGAAATGTATCACAAAGGATATCAATTTAAAAAAGAGAACTATTTAAAGGAATTCGAAGAGTATGATCAATTGATTACTGATCTGATTGAAAAACGTAAAGAGCTTACGCAAATAAAAAACTAGGCTATGAAATTAATTTTCACTTTTGGTTTACTAATATTCCAGTGTCATTTCACATTTGGCCAAATTGAAGTTTATGGAAAAGTAGTCGATAGCTCTGAGTATGAATTAGCAGGAGCGATTATTACAGAAGTAGGAACAAATAATATTTGTATCGCTAATGAAGCTGGTGATTTTAAGTTTTACACTTCCGATACTGCAATGATACAAATCTCATATATTGGCTATCTTGATACGCTTATTGAAGCCTCAAAAGTTCAAGGGGAAACTATAACCCTAAAAATGGATATGCAAGTTGAAGAGATAGCTCTCAGTTGTTGGGGATATTCAAAAAACTTTACCTTTGGGTATTATGGTGACTTTTCTAGAATGCCTTTTGGTATAACTACTCATTACTTTAGACCCTCCTTTTTCGGTTATACCTTTTTACTTTCTGGACAATTAAATTACAAAACAGATTTCAATACAAATTATGATTTCAAATTCTACTTGAATAAGTCTAACGTTATAAGAAGTCAATATTATACGCTTCATATTTGGGGGCAATATCATAGTAGACAAATAGAGATTGATTCTAAAAAAAATGAAATCAAAGACTATCAATTAACTTTTGATAATTCTATTGAAAACTTTATTGTAGGAATATCACCTGGCGTAATTTATAGAACCGAACAATATGACACAGAACATCAGCAGTTTGGAGTGTATATGGGCCTTAATTATGTCGTATCAAAAATAAATCAAAGTTGGTATTTCAATTACTCCTACTTCTTTGACTATTCAGAATATAGCATTGCTGTGTATCAAAAGTTTTTCAAAAATAAAAAGACACTCCGGAATTTTCTAATTGGATTAGATTATAAAAAATATCGCAGATATGATGAACTAAATATCTCTCTCAAATACAATTATTATCATTAACCTATCAATCATCGCTCTCTAAAAATAGTCTAACAACTTCTATCCTCAAGAGTTGTTCCAAGTGAAGGAAAGTGACAATCAATATAAAATGACAGCAAACATAAGTTCTAAAATGGATACATTTATTCCAGTAGTATCATCTATTCCTTTTTTTTACTAATTTTATAGTGTACTAGCTCTTTTCTAAGAGTTATTTTTTAATAAAAAGACAAACTATGACTAACGACCAAAAAAGAATTTATGAGCTTCAGGTCAAATTACAATCACTGGTGAAAAAGCAGGATTCTTTTGCTGCTGATATTAAACATTTAAAGTTTGAACTTGAACAGCTAAAAACTTCTATCAATACGTCAGAGACAGAGACTGAAAAAACTTCTTTGGTTGAGCAACCTATCCAAAGCATTAAGGAAGAAAAAGAAGTCATAAGTCAACCACAACCTACCTTTTCAAAAAATCAGATTACAGTACCTAAGGAAGTGAAGGAGCCTGCTAAGCCAAAGGGGAAATCTGACTTAGAGAAGTTTATAGGTGAAAACCTTATCAATAAAATTGGTATTCTAATCCTTATTATTGGTATTGGCATTGGTGGAAAATACTCCATAGAAAATGATCTAATAAGCCCTGTCACTCGAATTGTTTTAGGATATTTATCCAGTTTTGGTCTTTTAGGTTTTGGTATAAAGCTAAAGAAAAAATACACCAATTATAGTGCTATACTTGTCAGTGGGGCCATTGCCGTAATGTATTTTATGACATATATGGCACACAGTTTATATGGGCTCATTCCTATAAGTGTTACGTTTGTGATGATGGTTATTTTCACCATTTTCACCACCATTACCTCCTTGCATTACAATAAACAAGCATTGGCAATTATTGGATTAGTGGGTGCTTATGCTGTTCCTTTTTTATTGAGTACAGGTAAAGGAAATGCTAATGTATTTTTCTCTTATGTGGCTGTGATCAATATTGGTATGCTACTACTTGCATTTAAAAAATACTGGACACTCCTGCAGAAGTCTTCCTTTTGCATTACATGGTTCATTTTCCTTTACTGGATTTTTGGCGGCGGTAACTTTGAAGCAAAAGTAGTTACAGCATCAACTTTTCTAATCCTTTATTTCTTGACTTTTTATATTGCTTTTCTTGCATATAAATTACTCCATAAAGAACAATTTGAGAAAACAGATATTTTCCTCATTCTTTGTAATGCCTTTATCTTCTACGGTGTAGGGTTTGGTATTATCGAGAAAAATGAAGCTGACGGTTATCTAGGTCTGTATACACTCCTAAATGCAAGTATTCACTTTGGAGTGGGATATCTATTGTACACTAAGAAAGAAGTTGATAAAAATGTGTTCCACCTTGCCATGGCATTAGTGCTTATTTTTATTACGATTGCCATACCTGTACAATTCGATGGTAATGGAGTAACACTTTTATGGGTAGGTGAAGCCACTATTCTTTTTTGGATTGGAAGAAGTAAAAAAATCTATTTTTACGAAAAACTTTCTTACCCACTGATGCTTCTTGCATTTATAAGCATTTTTGAAGATTATGAAGCGACTTATGGTCACTATTATGAGAAAAATGATGATTTAAGAATCAACTTCTTATTGAATGTACAGTTCTTAAGTTCCGTTTTATTCATTGCAGGTTTTTCTTTTATCAATTTCATCCATATTAAAACACTTTCTCAAAAAGTAAACTCATCTAAGAATTTCTTGTCCAAAGCAGTGACAATAGGAATACCTGCAATTTTGATTATCGTGTCTTATATGGCAGTAGTATTGGAGATACAAAACTATTGGGATCAATTGTATGTTGATTCTAAAATTGTGCTTTCTGAAGGTAAAACAGTTAGAAATTACGATTTGAAAAAATTTGCTGATGTTTGGATTATCAACTATACTGTCCTTTTCGGAATAATAATTTCTTTCGTCAACTACTTTAAAGTTAAAAGCAAAGTCCTTACTTATTTCAATCTTTCAGTCGTCTTTTTCTCTATTTTCTTTTTCCTTTTTATTGGTTTACAAGAACTTGGAAGTTTAAGAGCACATTACATTTCTCAGTACAATGGAGAATATTACAATATCGGAATTATGAATATTGCCATCCGATATGTTTCAATTGCATTGGTTGGAATCTCCTTATTTATTTTAAATCGAAATCTTAACTTCGTTGACAAGAAAACTGCCTACATTAAGATCTATGATTCTCTAATGTATTTTACAGTCTTATGTATTCTCAGCAATGAGCTTATACATTGGATGGATTTAAGCGAATCTACTCAATCAGATAAATTAGGATTAAGTATTTTGTGGGGTATTTATGCCTTAACCGTGGTTGGAATAGGGATATGGAAGAAGAAAAAACACATAAGAATTGGTGCTATCGTTTTATTTGGAATTACATTATTTAAACTCTTCTTCTATGATATTGTCCACCTCAATACAATCGCCAAAACCATTGTCTTTGTCTCTTTGGGCGTCCTTTTATTAATCATTTCCTTTTTATACAACAAATTTAAAACAAACATTTCTAATGAAAATAATGATGAGTAGATACCTGTTGTTCATCGTAGGGATCTTAATGGTTCATAGTGGATTTAGTCAAATAGAGAAATATCATTATTATAAAGATATTGAGGGTGTTCAAGATGAATGGCACAAGATTATATTGACTGACGATATATATGCTAAAACGTCACAGCACCTTCATGATATAAGAATTTATGGATTCACATCAGAAGGTGATACACTTGAGGCGCCATATATTTTACAAGCAAAGGAAAATAAAACGATCATCAATAGAATTGCTTTTAAAAGAATTAATGAATCCCATAATGACGAAGGGTATTTTTATACATTTGAAACACCTTCCAAAGCGGCTATTAATCAAATCAATCTCGACTTCAGAAAAGATAATTTTGAATGGTATTTGAATTTAGAAGGAAGTCAAAATCAAGAAGATTGGTTTACTATTATTGATGATTATAGAGTTTTATCTATCAAAAATAAAAGCACAGATTATCGATTTACGGATCTCCATTTTCCTAAATCAAAATATAAATTTTACCGCCTTCAAATTAAATCCAAAAAGGATCCCTTACTCACCAAAGTAAGTATTCTTGAAAGTCAGAACATTTCAGGGGCCTTCAATACTTTTGAAGTAAAAAATCTAAAATACCTGAAAGGAAAAAAGACACAAAGTGAAATTGAAGTTGACTTGGAAAAAGTAAGTCGAATCAATAGCCTAGCATTAAATATTGATGATAAGTTTGATTATTACAGACCCGTCAGTATCCAATATTTAGCAGATAGTTTTAAGACTGAAAAAGGTTGGAGATATAATTATAAAACGCTTGCTAGAGGCATTGTCAATTCATCAAAAGAAAATGTTTTTCACTTTGATCAGAAGACCGTTCGTAAGTTGAAAGTCATTGTAGAAGACAATCAAAATACACCTTTAAAGATTAGTTCCCTCACCGTAAATGAGATCATCAATGAGCTTTTTGTGAGGTTTACAGATGATGCAAATTACCGCATTTATTTTAATACTAAATATCCTAGGAAAGCGAGCTATGATATCAATTATTTTGCTAAAAACATACCCGATTCTTTACAAGAACTTTCCCTTTCAAAGACCTTCATCATACAAAAAGAGCAGGTAGAGAAAGAGAAACCTCTCTTTGAAAGTGAGTGGTGGATATGGGCAGTAATGGTTGTTATTATTATCGTACTTGGAGGCTTTTCTTATAAAATGCTGAACAGTAAAGAAGTTGGGTTGTAGAGTTTTTGAGTACTTGGACTGATTACACTGTAACTAAATTATCGTCAACTTTTACTCAACATTTCTACAAGCTTTGAAGGTCCTACTTACAACCTTCTTTCTTCTTCATTTTTCCATTGATGAAAAACGAATTAGGTAGAAAGCCCACTGGTGCGAATGTTAAGCGTAAGCTTCATTCGTTCCTTCAGATCATAAGAAATCTCCTGATTTCTAAATACCTCAAAAAACGAAAACTTAGTTTACAAAGTACTAATTTTTTAATATTAATGGTTTTAGAAGGCACGAATGTCGCTATCACTTAACATTCGTGCCTCTAGGATTTCAACTATTTTAATTTGGTAGTGCTTCACTCGTCTTGAAGTGAAAAACTAAATCTACATCAACAATTTTTTATCAGAGCTAAATCTAAAACTTACAAAGAATGAAATACACTATACTAGTAATTTTAACTTTAATTGTTCACCTTTCTTTTGGACAAGAAGAAAAACCGGAGAATAGAAAAGTAACCGAGAATTTTATTGAAAAGTATAACAGTGATGATTACAATGGAATTTTCGCTATGTTTTCAGGAGTATTGCAACATACTTTACCCATGGATAAAATGACGGATCTGTTAAAAGAGATAAAAGGTCAGTCTGGAAATATCACTAATCAAAAATTGATTGAATATGAAAATGGTGCATTCGTTTCTTATAAAACGGTATTTGATAATGAAACTCTTATTCTTAATCTCTCTATTGATGATAATTCTAAAATAAACGGATTCTATATTGAACCGTTTGAAGATGACGTTTCTTTCAAAGAGGCAATCAATAATCTAACTTATAAAGAAGGCAAAATAACTAAAGCCCAAACCGAAATAATATTCGACAACGCAAAGGTTTTTCCAGACCTAACACAAATGGCATTCGCTCTTATCAAGAATGGAAAAGTAAATTACTACGGGATTAAGAAAGAGAATAACATCATTTCAAAAGTCAATC
>NZ_LQAQ01000036.1 GCF_001583495.1 Flammeovirga sp. SJP92
AGTGAAATTATAACATCAATGATTATCTGAAAACACCAATAAATAATAATACAAAAATATCATTTTTACGCTTGGCCAACCATACTTCAGGACTGCCAGGATTGCCTTCCAACCTTGAACTTACAAAGGTAAACCCCAAAAATCCTTATAAAGAATACCGAGAGAAAGAGCTTTATAAATACCTAACAGAATCGCTTGAATTATCCAATAAAGGAGAGTATTTATATTCAAATTTAGCAGTAGGTTTACTCGGTTATACACTAAGTGAAATTGAGAATGACACGTATGAGCATCTTCTCCAGAAAAAGATATTTTCTAACTATAATATGAGGAACTCAACGTCAGTTTTGGATAATATTAAAGGAGACTTAGTGGCAGGTTTAAATACAGCAGGAGAGGAAACTTCTAATTGGGAATTTTCAGTATTAGCTGGAGCCGGCGGTATCTTTTCAACCGTGGAAGATTTATCAAATTTTGCAATTGCTCAGTTTGACCAAACCAACAAAGCACTTCAATTGACAAAAGGGAAAACCTTTGAAATCAATGATGATATGGATATTGGTCTAGGTTGGCATATTTTAAAATCTCAAGCTGACAATAATTGGTATTATCATATGGGAGGAACCGGAGGGTATACTTCAACCATGATCATTGATGATGTCTCAAAAAATGGAATCATCGTTTTATCGAATGTTTCTGCTTACAATCCAAATATGGTCAATGTCGAGAAAATGAGTTTTGAATTGATGAAAACACTTTTGCCATCAGAGTAATTTCTTTGAAGAAAAAGTAAAAATTACCCGCCAATAAAAAGGCGGGTATTTACAATTATAATTTCACTGCTTTTTCAACGAGTACATCATAAGTATATCCGGCACCAAAATCTTTATTTAGGATTACGTTACCTTTGATAGTGACTACTTCACCTACAGAAAAATTATCGTCAGTTGTCACTGTAATATCATATTGACCATTGCCAATCGTTCCATCTTGCAGGTGTACAAAATTCACATTCATCACACCATTATTAACCTTCACCACTTGACCTTTAATGATCACCTCTTTGTTAGAATAATCATTCATATTATTAAAAAGTTCAGCGATTCGAATTCCGTTAGGAGCTTTATCAATATCTTTAACTTGAGGGCTTCCTTGTGGAGCACTCTTTTTCACTGTCTTATTCACTTTTTGGGCTTGATCACGAATCCCTTCAGCAAAAATGACACTTTCGAAAGTCCTGTTTAGCGTTTTACTTTCGAAGTTTTGCATTTCCATCCCTCCATCATAATAGTAAGTCGCTCCAATTTCAATAGGTCTTCCAGGCACTGCCATCCAATACTCTTTCCCTTTTTCAGTTACTTTAATGTATACATATCCACCCGAAGCTATTTTCTCATTGACCACAATTTTATGTGTATTTGCATCTAATACCTCTTCTGTACTCGTTGTAGCTTCTGTTTTTACTGATGATTTTGCTTGATCTGAATTATCACAGCTTGCCAAAAAACAAGATGCAGATAAAAACAATGCATGAATAATTTTCATTCTCGATTAAATTTTGATTTTGAGTAAAATTAATCAAATCATTTAGAGTAGGTGGGTTAGTGTACATTTATTATCTTTCTTTTACTATTTTTGGTTAAAAGTGGCATTCGATAAAAATTTCACTATTTTGAAAACTACTTTCAAGCAAATTATAAAATGAAAAATAGCATTGAGAATATTATTTCTCTTTCAAAGCAAATTTATCGGTTAGAAAACAACGAAGAATTGCATATATATGGTGCAAGTCCTGAAGAAATTAAGAGTGCAGAATTAGACCTTGATATAGAGTTCTCTACTGAATTAAAGGAGTTTTTATTACATATTAATGGGTTGTCTAGTTTTTGTACTGGCCTAGACTATTCTTCGTTTTCTAAGCTAAATGAATTTAGATATACTTATGAAGCTAATCCTGCTTTAATAGAGATCTATCAGCAAGATAATGAGGATGGATTATATGAATGGCTTAATAGTAGTTTAATCATTGGAGGGATTTACGAAGAAACATTATTGTTTCTATCAGAGTTTGAAGGAACTGTGTCATATTATAGATATAATGCCTCAATTCCTGGTTTTATAGAATACAATTCTTTTAGAGAGTATTTAGAATATTACAAAGCCTACCTTCAATCTTATTTGGAGGATATAATAGTGTAGGTACAATGTTAATCATCATCACTAATTTTCATAAAAAAGCTCATCATCTTTCAAAGTATTCGTAATACTGCAAATAATTACTTTAAAGTATCAACATCAAAATGGTTTCACTTAGCGAAATAATAAAGCAATCTATCGATTTCATAAGTTATCAATTAAATGATGAAGTCAATCAATATGAAATTGAAAATCAAATAAAAAAAGTAAGAAGAGATAGAAGCTTTGCTGATAATATCATGACCCAAATCTTAAAGAGTTGGAGTGTTGATAGTGAAAAGGTAATTTTGATACTTCATTATGAACACGATTCAGATACAATTGCATACAAGATGGATTCAATTGATGAATTGAATAGAAAGTTAAAATCAGATTTTTATCACTTGAACCCATTTATATCTTATGTAATTCCTATCGTAAAAGGAAAAGTAAAGACATTTAAAATGTTTGATCAAGATGATAATGAAATCATAAAAGAAGAGATAGGGTTTAATGTAAAAGAATACCTTGACCATCTTAAAATTAAATGGGATTAACAAAGCTCTTCCCTTTAAGAAAAACACTCCACTAATGTCAGAATAACTAACAATAGCGGAGTATTTTTATGAAATGAAATTGAAATGAAAAGCTTAAGTACTAGGACAGAAGAAAAGGGATAATTTCAGATTAAAATTTTTTATTCTAATCGAGGCAGATTTGCAGAGCATAGCCTTAGTTACGCGATAAAAATCTAACGAAGAGTAGGATAAAAAAGGTAAGATAAAATGTCCGTTTACTTTTGTCCTAGTACTTACTTTTTGATAAACTTACCTACTGCCTCAATGTCGTTGCCTTTTACTTTATAGATGTACAAACCTTTTCTCAGTTTGGAAACATCCACACTCGCTGTACCTTGAATTGTTTGGCTTAGAACCAAAGAACCTGTGGTAGTATAGACATTGAATACCATTGGCTGATTTGTATGATCGCCTTTAAGGAATAATGTACCTTCTACGGGGTTAGGGTAAGCTAGAATACCTGATTTTCCAAGATCGTCAATGCTTAATGGAGGATCAGTATCCTCATTACCTGAAACAACAACGTAAACAAAATCAGAGTAACGGTCATCTTCAGAAGTGGCCCATATTTTTACAGCTCCATTTTTCAGACCTGTCACTTTTCCATCTTCAGAAACAGTGGCAATAGTGTTGTTGGCTGATTTGTATTTCACTTCGCCTTCAATACCCAAAGTTTCCACTTCTAATTGCAATGTCTCATCACCTTTGATATTGGCTGTACCAGGTGTCAATATGATTTTACGAGCTTCCTCACCGTCTTCAATAATTCCTTTGTAGAAACCACTTCCCATTACGGCCATCCAAAGCACAGTTGGGTCATTTACATCAAACTCTATTTGATTAATATTGTCAGGCTGACCTATAGTGTGATTACTTTTGATCCAAGTTTCACCTGCATCATAACTAAAATAAACACCAGGATTGGCAGTGATTACACCTTGTGTCAACACCAACATATTTCTGTCAAATGGTGAAACATCAAAGAATTCAATATACTGTGATTCAAAAATTTTGGTCCATGTTGCACCATAATCATCAGAGTAGAATGCACCGCCGCTTTTTACATCTGCCGCTCTTCGTCCTGCCGTTACATATAATCGGCCTGTATGATCAAAAGTGACACTATTGATGCCTTCAATGTTATCGGCTACTTTGATTTCCTTCCATGTTTTACCGCGATCAGTGGTATGGAATAGTCCACCATTTTTTCTAACCTCTTGGTTCCATGGAGAAGCGGCAAAGATTGATGCATAAGTACTGTCTCTTGGATCAAATTCTATATCCTGTATCCACATTTTTGTCGGCATACCATTATTGCTCGGCTCAAAGCTTTTACCAGCGTTGGTAGAGATATGGAAACCACCTTCTTTATCTTTATCTGGGCCATCTGTACCACTACCGCCACCAGAACCGGCCACTTGTGTTACGCCAAAGTACATATAATTGGGGTTGATAGGGTCTATAATGATGCTGTTTGTCCACATCCATTCTTCTGCCTCAGTGGCTTTACCCCAATCCTCAAAAGTATCTGCTCCATCTATTGATTTGAAGATTCTATCAAGATCCTTTTGACGCATAGAAGTAGTATAAACTGTGTTAACATCCCAAGGGTGCGTTGAAATAGCAAAGACACTTTCTTGTGTTTCAGGAATATACTTAACGGCTTGCTTTCCGTTTTCGCCGTCATTAGTACTTCTCCATAAGTGGTGCTCGCCCGAACCTAAATACAAAATACCTTCTCCTAAACGTCTATCTTGGAACAAGCATTGTCCTGGTAAATTACTGTCACCCGTACCCATGATATTGCCGTTTGAAGTATACGTCTCGTTTACTTGCGTAAATGTTTCTCCTTTGTCTGTACTCACAAAAGTATTGTGCGCATAAATCAACATCACATCACCGCGAGCATTGACAGAACAGTAACGCAATGAACGCAGTGGATAATTTTGTCCCCATTGCTGATTAGAAAGCTGATGGCCTTCTTCCATATTATCATTATAAGGATTGTTTCTTTCCATCCAATACTCCTTATCATTCTCCCAAGCCGGACCAAAATCACGTGCTGTATTAATCCAAGACGTACCGCCGTTAGTAGTTTTCCATAAACGGCCCGGAATGATTGACTTTTGAACTTGAGCATCATAGAATCCTACATACAAACCATTTTCTTCACTTGGATCTACATTTAAAGAATTAAAATACTGCAAAGCTGCTGTTGGTAATACTGGATATTGACTTTTTGCTTCTGCTTCAGAAATTTCAAACCATTTCGCGATGTATTGATAATAATTCGTAGAAACTCCACCTGTCAATCGGTTGATATCTAATCCTAAATTTCCATTAATATTTACCCAAGTCTCACCATTGTCTTCCGATTTGAAAATACCGCCATCAGAACTTGTAGTTGTACCATTGGCATGGTAACGCACTTGATCCGCTACATATAATACAAATCTTCCTGAACCTGCATCATAATAGTAATCCATATCCATAATGGTGTTGTTGTCCAACTTTCCTTCACCGATATTGGTCCATGAAGCACCACCGTTTGTAGATTTGAAGATACCGTATTGAGATCCAGCAAAAACCACATCACTATTGGCTGGGTGAACAATGATACGAGAGAACTGTGCTTTGTCATTAAGTCCTTGCGTTAATTCTGTCCATGTTTTACCCGCATCTGTAGTTTTCCAGATCTTACCTTGATACGCTATATTATCATAAATATTTTCATTTCCTCTCGGATTAGAAGCTGTCGGGTTTTGAACTGTACTCCAAAGTTGTTGCTGACCTCTACAGAAGTTCCCTGCCCCTACGTACCAAGTAAAATCATTGCTAGGGTCCATTGCCACTGCTGATACTTTTCTATACCAAGATCTACCATCTCTACCTCCATCAAACTCGAAAGAATACCAAGGACAATTTTTGATTTCTGTCCAACTGCGTGCCGTATCTTGACTGAAGTAAATACGCGAAGATTCAATTGCTACAGCGTATTTAGCTGTTTTTGTAGAATATTGTAATTCATATAAACGGAAGAAGTTTCCTTCTCCATCAACATCTTTGATCGTTTTCCAGCTTTTACCATTATCTTCAGTTTGGTATGTATTTCCCATATCTGGAGATTCCACACAAAAGTCTGGCAATAATGGGTGATAACGAAGGAAGTTAGAGAAACCGGCATTACCAGGACCAAATTGCGTCCATTTAATTTTAGTATCCGATTTTACTTTGCCTGTTTGTACTTGACTCATAAACTCATCAAAGAACGACTTTGTGGTGAATGCCCATACATCACCTGTAATCACATTGCCTCCTTCTTCGATTTCATCTACTCTCCAGAAATATTTTTTATCATTTTCTAAATCGTTGATAACAATACTTGTAGCTGTAATCTCTGTCGCCACTTGCTCCAAGTCATCTGAGTCTGTACCAAGGTATACATTTCTTTTGACGGCAGTTACACCATTTAACCATTGAAGACTTACATCACTAGTGTTGATTGATGTAGCATTGTCTGCAGGAGTTGGTGTAGTCGCTTTTGATTCTGTTGAGACCTTTACCAAAGATACATCATCCATATTCAGGTAAGCTCCTTCTTCTAAATAAGGAATTCTGATATAAGGAAGGAAGGTTGTAAAATTATCATCAACTTCAAACTCAATCAATAGCTGCACAAAATCATCTTTTGCCTCGCTAATCAAAGTTACTTCATGTTGACTAACGCTTTGTGAACTCCCTTGTTTGCCACTGTGTACATCAATGGTAATTTTTTCACCAGCTCGGTCAATATCTGTTCTATAATAAAAAGAAAATTCATATTTCCCTGCTCCTAACTCAGGATAGTGTTCTGTACGGAATGTAGGAACTCCGCTTCCATAATTACGGAATGCCACTTTAAAAGACCTTGCTCCGCTTCGTTTGACTTCAGTGTCTAGTTCAAAACCAGTGAACGGCCAACCTCTCCAAAGTGTTTTTCCTTCATAGTTATAATAACTATCATTAGATCCTGAGGTTGATCCACCTTCAAAGCTTCCGTCCGGTAGCAAGTTTGTTTGTCCTATTGCCAAAAAGGACCATAGAGTAAAAAATAGAAGTGCAGTAAATTTCATACTTATATAGTGTTATTTTTGTTTACTTTTCATTTCATAATGCTCGTTGTATTGTAACTCGGCTGTTGGAGTGCCTTTTCCAATCTCCTCTCCTCTTTATTATTGTCTTAAAATAGAGCAGAAGTCAAGGTCCAAGAAAGAACTGCACCTTAACAGGTTTTTCAACGCCTTCAACAATCAATTTCTAATCAAAATCAAATGATGGAAATTGAAGTCCACATCGTTTACAATACATTGAAGTAATAAAAACAGAAGGAAAAATGATGTATTACTTACCACACTCATTCATGGACAAGAAATAGAATCATCATTTTTCATTTCACCTTCTAGAGTTAAAAAAATTCGCCAACGACCAGCGAATAATGTAAACATAGTAGAGCATTTGCAAAATCTTAGATTAAACTGACTCATAAAGCGGGGGTGAATTATTCACTAAAGAAGAAATCATAATTGTAAATCAATTCAGAAACAAATACTGAAACTTATTGGAGATAAAGTTATTTTTTAATGACCTACTTTTTTGATGTTACATTGCTTTAAGAAAAATATTTCACGAGTTATCGGGGGTATAATTTAGAAGTACACACTCTGCCCACTTTATTTGCTTCCAAATAGCATTTTATCTGTTTTCAATGCCTTTGATGTGGTGTAGATACTTTACAACTCCCATGTTGACTAAATTATCGTCAACTTTCACTCAACATTTCTACAAGCTTTGAAAGTTCTACTTTCAACCTTCCTTCTTCTTCATTTTTCCATTGATGAAAAACGAAGCAAAAAATCTAGGCTTAGAAGTCAAAAGCTAAATTTCATTCCACTCGCCTAAATGATTTTAAACTCGCTTTGCTCAAACAAGAAAATCATTT